>NZ_JBQQCP010000002.1:0-392979 GCF_052246775.1 Virgibacillus sp. L01
GTCTAACCAAAACGGTTAACCCATAAAAAGAAGTAAAAACGGCTTCTTGTATTAAGTATGCCCAAAAAAGGGAAAAACAGCTTGGGACTTGACAGTTTTGTTCATATCAGCGGAACGAGGATCCGAAACCAAGCTCAAACAGGGGAGTTTGGGGCGAATAGCGGAATGAGGATTCATATCAATCAGTAAACGGATCTTCATTCCGCTAATACTGGAAATCCGGGATATTTGCACATTACTCATTAAGAAGTATATGTACCGTACTTACTTGAAGCAGACTATTCAAGGTCAGGTTGATTTATACAAACAAAAAGCACCGTAAAATTACGGTGCAATTGAAGTAGGTAACGAACCCTGTTAAATTTTTTCTAATTGTAATTCTATAAATCTATTGCTGTAACCTCTTGAATCTCCTCCAGGGATTTTAACTCGTCTAATTCAGCTTGTTCCATATGTCTGTCAACTTTAAGCATCATAATTGCTTCTCCGCCGATGTCCACCCGGTCCACTTGCATTGTTGCAATATTGATTTGATGCTCGGCAAGGATACTTCCCATTCTGCCGATAACACCTGGTTGGTCCTGGTGATAAATGACAACAATGTGATCCTCTGGTGTCACATCGACACTGTATTTATCCACTTTGACGATTCTTGGTCCTAAGCCATTTAATAGAGTTCCTGCTACGCTTCTTGTTTCTGTTGCTGTCTTTACTTCTACTGTCAGCAGGTTTGTAAAGCCTCTGGTACGGGATGTTTTGTTTTCGTTAATGTTAATTCCTTTTCTTTTTGCAAGGTAGATAGCATTCACATCGTTAACATGGTCGCCAAGATGGCGAGTCAGCAGCCCTTTTACTGTATTTCGTGTTAATGGTGCAACTTCCACTTCAGATAAATCGCCAGCATAATAGATGTTTACTTCTTCAACAACCTCGTCAGTTAAGTGAATGAGGAATGAACCGAGTTTTTCTGCTAAGTTGAAGTAAGGCTCGATTTTGCTCATAATTTCATTTGGAACGGATGGCAGGTTAACTGGATTTCTGACTAAATCTCCCGTTAAAAAGCCGATAACATCCTGGCAGACATCGATAGCAACATTTTCCTGTGCTTCGACTGTGCTAGCCCCAAGGTGTGGTGTAGCAAATACTTCGGGTAACTCTAAGAGCTTATTATCATGGAACGGTTCTTCTTCAAAAACGTCCAGTGCGGCACCAGCTACTTTTTTATTAACAATAGCGTCATATAAAGCTTCTTCGTCAATAATTCCACCACGGGCACAGTTAACAATTTGCACTCCAGGCTTCATTTGCTGGAACGCTTCAGCATTAATTAAATGCTTTGTCTCCTTTAACAAAGGTGTATGTACGGTGATGAAGTCTGCTTCTTTTAAAACATCTTCAATTGACCCGTAGCGAATTCCCATTTTATCTGCTTTTTCCTCAGTTAAAAATGGATCATATGCCATAACGTCCATCCGTTGACCTTTGGCTCTGGAAGCAACTTCTGTACCAATCCTGCCAAGCCCGACGACCCCTAGTGTTTTATTCTTTAGCTCGACACCGACATACTTTTTCCGGTCCCATTGATGATTTTTAAGTGCATAATAGGCTTGCGGGATTTTTCTGGATAACGACATTATCATAGCCATCGTATGCTCGGCAGCAGAATTGGTATTCCCATTCGGAGCGTTGACAACGATAACACCATTTTCCGTTGCTGCATCAAGGTCAATATTATCAACGCCGACACCTGCACGACCGATAATTTTCAGGTTCTTAGCCTTCTGGATGATATTGCGTGTTACTTGTGTTTGACTTCTTACTAGCAAGGCATCGAAATCACCAATTTTACTCTCTAATTCTTCTGGTGATAGATTTGTTTCAATTACAAGATTGATATTTTCCGCTTCACGGAGAGGCTGTAAACCTTCCTCGCTTAGTGGATCTGCAATTAATATATTAAATGACATGTTAAAACCCCTAACCTAAGTATATTTCTTGTGCAGCTTGTGTTCCTTTACCTAGTTCAATGTCTTTACCTATTTTTCGTAAGCTGATTTCTACTAGACTAATTGTTTGCAGAACGTCTGCTGGAGAGCAGTAGCCCATATGGCCAATCCGGAAGATTTCATTTTTCATATGCTGCTGGCCACCTGCAACAGCTAAGCTGAATTCTTCTTTAAGAACATTTCGCAATGCCTCCGTTTCAAAATCAGCGGGTTTAACCGCTGTTACGGTAGGGGAAGCTGCGTCATCACTCGTTAAAAGAGGGATATCCAGGGCACGGAATGCGGCTCTGGTCATTTCCATCATTAACCGGTGTCGTTCGTGAATTTGTTCCAGGCCTTCTTCATTCATGAGCGTTAAAACCTGTTCAAGCCCTAATAAAAGTGATAAGGCAGGGGTGAATGGTGTTGAATCCTTCTCCAGGTTGTCACGGTATTTTTTCAGGTCTAAGTAGAAGCTTGGCTGCTCATTCTGCTCGATTGTTTTCCATGCGCGATCACTTGCAGCTATAAATGTTAGACCAGCAGGAAGCATCATTGCTTTTTGAGAGCCTGTTACCAATAGGTCGATTCCCCATTCATCCATTTTGCATTCAACGCCGCCAATGCAGGACACTCCATCTACAATGAATAATGCATCTGAATGTGAATGTACTACTTGGGCAAGTTCTTGTACTGGATTAAGGACACCTGTGGATGTCTCGCAAAATGTGGCAAACACAGCTTTTATCGCTGGATATTTTGTAAGGTATTCCTTAATAGCGCCAGGTGTAACGGCTTCACCCCATTCAACATCGTAATGATGCGTTTTTATTTGATAAGCATCAGTAATTTTGACGAAACGTTCACCAAAAGCGCCGGTTGCGATGACTAGCACTTCATCCCCGGTGCTAACCGTATTGACAACTGCTGCTTCTAAACCTGCTGTTCCGCTTCCGGTGATAATCGCAACATCTTGTTCGGTTCCAAAGATGGGTTTTAGTTTTGGTTTAATCTTTTTGAGTAATTCCTTGGTTTCCTGGCCCCGATGTCCAATCATTGGCTGGCTCATGGCACGCTGTACGCTTGGGGGGATTGGAGTTGGTCCGGGAATTCTTAATAATTGCTGATCTGTTAACATCAATTTTCTCCTTCCTGTAGCTGGAAATTATAGTGATTTTCTTTTGCAAACTCTCCTTTATCGTATGTACGTTCAACAAAGGTCACTTCATTATTATTGTCTACTAGCAAAGCAGTGGAGGAGCGGGTGCCATATTCAGGTGTCTTAATGAATAATGGTGAGAGTTTTCGTTCGAGGTCTAATCCTACACCTGTTTCCGGTAAGTGTTTATCCTGTGCTTCTTCAGCATCAGAAATGATCTCAAACAACTTATCTGTTTGGACTGTTTCTTGACTCATTGTATATTTATGTAAATTAGTCTTTCCTTTTGTGACTTTCGGCCATGGTGTATTTAAATAATGATTGCTAAGTCCATGTGTACCTGGATTGATTTCTTTAACTTCATCTTGTATGTTATTGTAATATAAAATTTGCTCTGTGTCTCCAATAATTATATTAAATCCTGCATAATTATGCTTATTTACCTTTAATGACTCCAGAAAATTTTGTGGCGTTGTATCTTCCGCTAAATAGCTCCTGACTATGTCACCACGTGATTGCTCACCAGTAGCTGGTTGTTCAGGGTCGCGGTAATTCGTTAATGCTGCAAATCTTCCTTGTTTTGTGATGCCAAGCCATGTCCCCTTCTGGACTAAATCACGTCCAGCCAGAATGTTCGGTTCATCATCCCAAAAGCGAGCTTGCGCCGTTGGTCTACCGTAAAACTCATCCCTATTTGCCGCAACTATTAATTTATAGTTTGGATGCTCATGAAATTGAAAATTGATTAAGCACATCGCAGAATCGCTCCTTTTTTATTCATTATACGTAAAAAAGGATGTTTAGCAATAAAAAAAGTTTAAGCGAACAGCACTAGGTACTGTTCGCTTAACCGCTGTTAACTATTACGATGAATGACCTCTTCCTTTAAGGTGACGGTGTCGCTGGTTGGGTCATTTCCCATTTTTAATTCATCATCAGCTATCACCAAAATCTCACCGGATTCAATAGCATCCACATATATTGATGCTTGTTTGTCAGATACACCGAGTTGCACTAATTTTTCATGTATATTAAGGCCTGAATCTTGAGAATTAAGGATTACTTTCTTTATTTTATCTGTAAAAGAATCGTTCCTATCATCTTCTGTTGCATTGTTTTCCACGTAGACATCCGTACGTTCTTCCAGTTCATCTGTATTTTCCTTATTTGTAAAGACGGTAATATTTTCTGCTTTAAGACCTTTCAGTTCCAATACCGACACCTTCTTGATAGCATCCTCCTTTGAGTGAAATGGTCCAAAAATTTCATTAGCCATTACCAAAGCCTCCTATTAGAAAATATAATTCTTCTTTGGCAGTTAAGAAAGTATAAATCCTTTCTTACTGCATAAGTGCAACTAAGGCTTATCTATATAAAGGCTTGGAGATAAGCCACGTTTTCTAATCTATACCCATGATATTAAACTTCAAAACTGGATGAATTTTAAAAAAGTGGTAGAATAATAGCACGTCAACGTATAGAATAGCTGCATCAAGGGGGATTCAATTGCATATTGCTTTTAAATTAATTAGCAAAATATTTAGTCATATAGTTAAAAAGAAACATAGCGACGAAGATAAGTTTAAGTATAAATGAATTGGAGTGTCACTATTAGAGGGGGAATTTTTATGGATTATGCGTTTGAAATTATGACGCAGGAACAGGCAGAAGATATTGCATATAACTGGCATTATGATGGGATATATTCTTTTTATGATATGGAGGCTGATGAGGAGGATCTTGCTGCATTTTTAGACGCAAATAAACGAAATTATACATATGTTGTTACTAAAGACAGTGAAGTTGTCGGCTTTTTTAGTTTTAATAGAACTGAAAACAACACCATAGATATTGGACTGGGAATGAGGCCAGATTTAACTGGCGGCGGAAGTGGGTCGGAATTTATCAAGGCAGGTATGGAGTTTGCTAAATCAACCTATTCACCTGATAAAATAACACTATCAGTAGCAACATTTAATCAAAGAGCGATAAAAGTCTATCGAAAAATTGGGTTTAAAGATGTCGAAACATTTATGCAGGATACAAATTGCAGCAGCTTTGAATTTTTGAAAATGGTTTATTACTGCTGATATTTTGCGTGGAAAAGGGGATATGTATGGAACTACTATTAAGGAACGGAAAAACAGTTAATGTTCGGGAATACACGGAAAGTGATTTTATAAATATTCAAAGGTTAAATAAAAACGAAGGCTGGACAAATCTTGTAGAGAAAAAAGATGATACAAAGCAAGCGTGGGACCATTCGAATATTGCATTTGTTGTAATCGATAAAGGGGAATTTGTAGGGTATATTCGAGGAATTACAGATAAGTTTATAACTCTATTTATTTCTGAATTAGTGGTTAGTAACGACTATCGCGGGTTAGGAGTTGGACAAGGGTTACTTAAATATGTACATAGCCTATATCCCAAAACAAGAATAGAGATGCTTGCCACGAGTACATCCCGTACTTATTATGAAGAGCAAGGTTATCGGGCTTTCTATGGTTTCAGGAAAACGTTTGAAGAATGAACGGAGGATTACATATGAAAAAGTGGAAAACGTTAGATTCAGTGTATTTATTAAAGTCACCATTTGGAAATATAAGAAAAGATAAATGTAAGCTGCCAAATGGAATGGTGATAGATGATTATTATGTTAATGAATACGCTGATTGGGTTAATGCTATTGTGATTACGAAAGAAAATCAAATTGTACTTGTTGAACAATACAGACATGCTGTAGAGGATTTCTATTTGGAGGTTCCTGCCGGTAAAATAGAAGAAAACGAGTCATACGAGGAAGGATTACTCAGAGAGATTAGAGAAGAAACAGGATTTACTTCAAAGAAGAAACCTATTAAATTAGGAGAGTTTATGGTTAATCCTGCTACACAAAACAATAAGGTGGTAACGTATCTAATAATGGATGCCGTTAAAGAATTCGAGAAAGATTTAGATGATACCGAAGAGATAAATACTAAATTGATTGATTTTGAGGAAATGGGACATCTAATTACAACAAATCAGATAAAAACACAGCTGTTCACAGCAAATGCTTATTTTATGGCAAAGGTATTTTTATCTGGAGATAAAGTTTCAACTAGTCTAGCAAAATAACTTGTTCTGATACATCTTGGGGGGATTAGAAATGGTCGAAACAAAGAAAATTTTAGAATCATTTGTTTATCAGCTTGGAGATGATAATTTCAGAGGGTCCATTGAAACTCTAAAGAAGCTTGGAACTGGGGCGCGTAATACACCAAAATCACCTGTGAAAAATAAAGCAATAAAGTACGTTATTTCTACTGTTCAAGATAAATCACGATTAAAGGACATGGCTATTAAACTTTCTGAAGTTGATGATGCTACCGCAAAGGAAATCGCTGCCCATTTACTTACGTCTGTTTATGATGAATATCCTCGTCAGGTTCCAAATGTTTTAAGGTCACTTGCTAATGATGAAAATTGGGAAGTCAGAGAGTGGGTTGCTGGTGCTTGCGGAGAAATACTTACGAATCATTTTGAATTATTCTATGAAGATATAAAAAGTTGGACTCGTGACAACTCAGAGAATGTCAGACGCGCTGCTTCTATAGCTGCGATGTATGCAGGTAAAAAACGTAAAGAGGAATATGGAGAGCCATTGCTTGATATTGTGGAGTTATTGTTAACTGATAGTAGTACGTATGTAAAGAAAAATTTAGGGCAATTTGCAATCGGGGATGGTCTGCTAAGGTATTATCCATCAAAAGTTTTGAGAAGGTTAGATAAATGGATTGAGATAAGTGATGAAAATGCACGGTGGAATATAGCAAAGATTTTTTCATCAGCCGAGGGTATGAAATATATATGTGAAGCAGAAAGTATAATAAAAATACTTTTACACGATGAGCGGTATAAAGTAAAGAAGGCCATTGATTCAACATTAAATAAGGCTATAAAGAAGAACCCTGAATTAGTTAACGGATTAACTATAAACGTAAAACAATAACTATCTAATTTACTTTTGAATAACCACCTGAACGACATGCCCCAATCCGGTATGGCGGCTTCCTTCGTAACGTGTTGCTTCCCCATAATAAAAATGGATGCACTTGTATGGTTTGATCCAGCTGAGGATATCTGACGGATTATAAAGATGTTCTACAGTAGGAGGACCACCGGATTTATAATTAATTTGATTTTCTGAGTACACTTCAAACATAATCTGCCCGCCAGTTTTAACGGATTGAATTATATTTTCGATAAAAAATTGCTGATCTGGCTTTGGCATATGGCCAAATACCATAATAGCAGCATCGTATTGGCTGGAATCCACTTTTTCTTTTGTTAGATCCATAGCAGCAGTTTTGATGGATACATGATGCTGTTCTGCCAGTTTCTGCGCTTTTTCAATGCCAGCTGTTGACTGGTCGTACATTGTTACATGATGTCCAAGACTTGCTAAATAAACAGCATTACGGCCCTCACCTTCTGCAAAGCAACCAACATTTGATTGGGCCAGAATCTCTTTACTCATCTCTCTAATGAATTCATTTTCGGTTGTCCCGTACACATAACCTTCTTCTGAAAACCTGCTATCCCATTTATCCTTTGACATTTTGAGAAGACTCCTTATTGTTTCGGTTTATAAATAATGTACCATTTAAAACGTTGAATTCATAAGAATAAGATTGAGGGAGAGGACGTCGCTCATAAGCGTAGCGGAGTTTTCTAATGCGGGGGCAACAAAAGAATAGTTTCCTATAATCTAAAAATACAGTATAATTAAGAAGTCCTATTAAACACCCATAATTTCTACGTAAAGCCCTGTTGTAAGAAAACCTTTTATTTGCCCCGGAAGTAAGTCTTTAACCAACCCAATCATAGAAAAAATCACCTTGTCTACTCAAATAAAAATATAATACCGGAAAGGAAAGTGAACGATGCCAGGATTCGAACAAAAGTATGAGGAATGGATTCAAGTACAAATTACCGAGGAGAAGAACCATAGGAGACGTGAACTTCTGAAAAAGGGTTTAGGTCACGGTACGGTTCAATTTCTTCGTTCAATTTGGTTTCCGACTGTGGGAAATTTTAATCATTTATACCCTGAATGGGAAGTGCGGGATTTCAACAATGGTTTCCGTTATCTTGACCTCGCTTACAGACCAGGACATGATGCGAAGGGATGTATTGAAATTCAAGGGTATGGCCCTCATGCGAGAGACCTCGATGTTAGGCGATTTAAGGATTTATGCTGGCGACACTCATTATTAGCCCTCGATGGATGGACCCTCTTACCAATCGCATATTTATCGATTCAGGACGAACCTCAACGCTGCCAACAGCTTGTTCTTGCATTTATTGGCAAATTCACCTCCACTGAAGTTTCAACTGAATTATCTTGGCTCGAGGCGGAGGTTGTGCGTTATGCACGACGGTTGCTAAGGTATTTTACTCCAGTTGAACTTGCTCACCATCTTCACATCAGCGATCGCCATGCTCGAAAAATTTTACATAGACTAGTAGAACAGCAGATATTAATTGTTGCAAGTGGCAAAGAACGCGCCCGAACCTATAAAATAAGACGATAATTATGTGACTAGTTGTAGTTGCAGTGACTTGGTTCTGAGACAGGACTACCATGCGGATCCTCATTCCGCTATTCACCTCAAATAATGACTTTTAGCATGTGATCCGGATCCTCGTTCCGCTATTTGCCCTTTTCACCATCATTCACCCATCTTTTTGGGCTAATAACGGAATGAGGATTCACTTCAGTATCTTTTGAGCAGCTTTTGTAACATATAACGGAATAAGGATCCGCCACGATTACTTACCAGAACTGGGCGGATCCTCATTCCGCTATTCACCTCAAATAATGACTTTTAGCATGTGATCCGGATCCTCGTTCCGCTATTCGTCCTTTCAGCCATCATTTACCCATCTTTTTGGACTAATAACGGAATGAGGATTCACTTCAGTATCTTTTGAGCAGCTTTTGTAACATATAACGGAATAAGGATCCGCCACGATTACTTACCAGAACTGGGCGGATCCATATTCCGTTATCGCCAAAGATGGAGAATAGCTGACTCGAGCCGCTGACCTTAGACTACCAGCATAATGCCCTCCATCCCGAGCCACCGCCCCGATGCCCCCAATCAACTAGTTACTAGTATAATGTCTATTGAAGGTTTGGAAAAGCTGTTCGAATTGGTCTAGGATTGCTAGTGCTATGAGTCCGTTTCCTTCTGCAGATTTTGGATAGCCCAGAGGTACAGTACGTCTAACAAGCTGGGCATAAATTTCTGTTTCGGATAAACGTCTGTCAAATTGCTTTTCTGCAATGTTGATAACTAAGGCAAGCGCGCCAGATATATGTGGTGTAGCCATGGATGTGCCTGATAACCGGGCATACTTGCTATCAGTATAAGTAGATAATATTTTGACTCCTGGAGCGACAAGGTCGATTTCATCATTGGTATTGCTGAATGGTGCAATTTCTCTGTTAAAGTTAATGGCTCCAACTTGTGTTACTTCGTTGTAAGCCCCGGGGTATGCGAACTCATCAGTCGCTGGTCTGCCATCACCTGCATTACCGGCGGCGCATACTACTGGGATGCCGGAATCAACTGCTTGTTTAACAGATTCATAAAGTTCGGGTACATCCTTTGGTCCCCCGAGTGACATGGATATAACTCTTACTTTTTCACCATTAGATCCTTCCCAATTCACGGCATAATTTATCCCGTCGATAATCCATTGATAATCCCCACTGCCTTCTCCACTTAAAACTTTTATAATCAAAAGCTTGGCATTTGGAGCGACACCAGAAATTCCTTCTTCTCGAGCAGATGAGGCGGCAATTGTTCCTGCTACATGTGTGCCGTGCCCGTTATTGTCATTGTAATTATCTTTATCCCCGCTGTAATCGGAAGTGAAGTTCCTTCCATCAATTATTCGTTCTTTCAGGTTCGGGTGGTCTACTTGGCAGCCTGTATCGATAATTGCGACAACATTTCCGTGGCCTTTCTCAGCTTCCTCCCAGGCATCAGGCGCTTGTATCATGGAAACACCTTCTGGGATATCGGTCGCCGTGTCGTTAATTTCCTCGATCTGATAAGGAATCAAGTGAATTTTTCCCATCGTTTATTCCCTCCTTGTCTTATTCAATATATATACCTCTTTTTAATAATCTAAAACGATTAGATTGACCTATATTCATTATGCTATAAGTAGGGAAATTGGATGAGTATTGTATATTCCTTTCAGTCTTTTATTAGTTGTGTTAGAGTATAATGTTGTTCGTAAATAATGATCTTGAAATAAAAATTAATTTTAGGGGCAACAAAGTTTAATATAAAGAAAGAAGGAAGAAAGATAATGGCAGAAAGTCAGGGATCATCACAATCAGGAGAAAAAATTAATAAAGTACCACTCATGCTAGTATTAATATCAGGGGCTTTTGCTGCCATTCTAAACCAAACTCTATTAGCTACAGCATTACCTCATATAATGAAGGATCTGCAACTGGACTATAATACTGCCCAGTGGTTGCAGTCCATTTTTATGCTAGTTAATGGCATCATGATACCAATTACAGCTTTTCTAATTCAACGCTATACGACAAGAGGACTGTTTTTAACAGCAATGGGGATATTTGGTGTAGGTACAATAATTTGTGCTATAGCACCGAACTTTGCAGTATTAATGGTTGGGCGAATTGCCCAGGCAGGTGGTGCTGGTATTATAATGCCACTTATGCAGACGATCCTATTTCTTATTTTTCCTGTTGAAAAACGGGGGACAGCGATGGGGATGTTTGGATTAGTGATAGCATTTGCACCAGCGATAGGCCCGACTCTATCGGGTTATCTAGTGGAAAACTTTCCATGGAGAAGCTTATTCTATGTAATTTTACCAATAATCATTATCGATATTATTGTTGCTTATTTCATTCTTAAAAATGTGACGAAGCAGACATTTCCAAAGGTTGATATCGTATCAATAGTCCTTTCAACATTAGGATTTGGCGGATTGCTATTTGGATTTAGTACAGCCGGCAGTGGAGGCTGGACCAGTAATGAGGTAATTATCTCAATGGTTGTTGGTGCTATTGCCCTTACACTGTTTATTCTTAGACAATTCAAACTGGAACAGCCAATACTTGAGTTCCGGATATTTAAACACAAAATGTTCACCTTAACAACGGGGCTTGGCATGATTGTGTTTATGGCAATGATTGGATCGGCAGTAGTTTTACCATTACTAATGCAGGACATGCTGGGCTATACAGCATTTGAGTCAGGGTTAATGCTGTTGCCGGGTGCTGTTTTAATGGGATTAATGAACCCGATTACCGGGCGGTTGTTTGATAAGTTTGGTGCTAGATGGCTGGCGATTATAGGATTGTTCATTCTTACAGTTACGACGTTCATGTTCACCAATTTAACAACCGAAACCACATTCACCTACCTGGCTGTAGTAAATGCTGTGCGAATGTTTGGTGTTGCAATGGTCATGATGCCAGTAACAACTGCTGGTTTAAATCAGATCCCAACAGACGTCATACCGCATGGTACGGCAATGAATAATACAATGCGACAAATAGCAGGTGCAGTTGGAACAGCCTTGCTTATTTCAGTTATGACCAATAATACTATTCCTGATGAAGGTATCCCAGGCCTTATTCATGGTGTAAATGTGTCATTTATTGTTGCTGGATTTATTTCTATCGTAGGTTTTGGCTTATCATTCTTTATCAAAAATTCACGACCCGGAGTTGTAGATTAATTTAATAAAGTGAAGTGCGTTATATTAATAAAGACCATCAAATCTTAAGCTGATTTGATGGTCTTTTTAATGGTATTTCGTAAAAACTGATTTAGTGAATTCAGAATATTTGTGGTAAAATAACTCCAGAGATTGCGAATAACATTGCGTTTGTTATATCAGATCCTGGTTTTGGGGTTGGTTAAATAAGGTGATTTCAAGTCTGTCTCCGTTCATTGCAGAACAGAAAGGGTGATTTTAATGCCATTCGAAAGTGAGATTATTTCTTATACTGTTTTTCCACTGGGATTGGCTTTGTTCATTATTTCTTTCATTGGACTTAGGAAGGCGAAAAGAAATGCTTTTCTTGGCAGATAAGAAAGTATAACTACTTTCTTACTGCATAAGTGCAACTAAGGCAATTCGCCCAAAGGCTTGCACTCCAGAGTATAAGGGGTTCTAAGAAAGCAAAATACGCTTTCATAAGAATCCCTTTAACGAATGCCAAGTTTTCTAATCATAGGAACTATATTCTTTCTGATAAGCATGTACCTCTTGAGGTCATTACTTTTCCAAATACCTGAAGTGGATGATGTTATGATTTCAGAGCATAACACGTTCGACTTTGATCTATTCCTGATTCAATTCTGTTTGTTTATAATTTCCTATATTTTTTATATACTAACAGACGTTCTATTGAGACATCGATAATCAATCTAAATAAGACATCCCGTAGTTTGCAAAATTATTAATTATAACCGCCATTTCTTTCGGGGACTGGTCCATTTCATTTTCAATCCAATCCTTAATAACATTTATGGCTCCACTTACAACGAATGTACTTAGGTACCTTGATTTTACCACATCTATATGATTGACAGTCATCCAATTCTTCATCATAAACCGTTGAGCGATGTTCATCAGCCGCTGCTCAAAAGTGGGGTCACCATTTTTCATTAATAATGTTTGGAACATAAATTTATTATTTGTAATGTATTCTAATAATTTTTGAGTCATCTTTTGTGACTCTTCTTCAATTGTAAAGCTGTAACTGCTTAGATACTTAATCATATCCTCCGAAATTTCCGCTTCTATTTTATCCAGTAAATCGTAGTGATCTGCATAGTGTGTGTAAAAAGTTGAACGATTTATATCTGCCATTTCACAAATTTCCTTTACGGTTATGGCAGATATAGGTTTTTCGGCCAGTAATGCAATAAGACTTTCCTTTAATATTTTGCGGGTGTATTTTTTACGCCGGTCTAATTTCTGACTCAATATGAATCTCCTCCTTAAAAGTATAACTACTTTCGTATGTTTTTCTAATGGAAATCCAACACAATTTAATAATGTGTTGAATAGCTGACGGTATTTATAAAACTGTTTGTTGATTATCCAACACAGTGTCTATTACAATGATAAAGTGTGTTAAGGTACTATTGCAAGAAAGGATGAAGTCCTATTGACCAATCAGCAAGAATTATCAAACATAAAAAACCCATTGTGATCACATTTATCATCATTGCGCTAGTTAGTACAATTGCGCAATTTGCTGTTTCAGTCAATTACAATATGGTTGATTATCTGCCAGATGATGCACCATCAATAGTGGCTATGGATTTAATGGAAAAAGAATTCGATGAGCCGATTGCGAATGCGAGGGTGATGGTTAGGGATGTCTCGATTACCGAAGCCTCAGCATTCAAAGATAAATTAGCAGCAATCGATGGTGTAACTTCAGTGACTTGGTTAGATGATGTTATGGATATAAAAACGCCAGTCGAAATGGCTAATCCGGATACTGTAGAATCTTATTATCAGGATAAATCAGCCTTATTTTCCATAAATATTCGTGAAGGTGAAGAAGTCGAAGCTACTGAAAAAATTTATAATTTGATTGGTGAGGGAAATGCCATTTCAGGTGAGGCAGTAGACACGGCGACATCACAAAAAATGGCTGGTAAAGAGTCTTTAAATGCAGCCTTATTATTGGTTCCAATCATTATCATCATTTTAATTCTATCCACTAGCTCCTGGATGGAACCGTTATTCTTTTTAACGGCTATAGGGGTTTCTGTAATCATTAATTTAGGTACAAATATTTTTATCGGCGAAATATCGTATGTTACTCAATCGGTGGCACCGATACTGCAGCTGGCAGTATCGCTGGATTATGCCATCTTTTTACTGCATAGTTTCTCCGATTATCGAAAGCAAGTTTTAGATCCGAAAGAAGCGATGCAACTAGCTATTAAACGATCATTTCCAGCTATTGCAGCGAGTGCATCAACAACGTTTTTCGGTTTTATGGCACTCACATTTATGGACTTTGGCATTGGAGCAGACCTAGGTCTTAACCTTGTGAAAGGAATTGTTCTGAGCTTTATTAGTGTCATCGTCTTCTTACCTGCTTTAACACTGATGTTTTACAAGTGGATTGATCGTACACAACACAGACCACTTGTCCCGAGTATTAAGAATATCGGGAAGCACGTAATGAAATTTAGGATTCCAAGTTTATTATTAGTTTTACTATTAATCGTGCCGGCATTTCTAGCACAATGCGAAACATCCTTTATATATGGTACAGGAGAACAGCCGGAGACAACACGTGCTGGTGCAGATGCAGCAGCTATACAGGAAGAATTTGGGGAAAACACGCCAATGGCCTTACTTGTTCCTAATGGTGATATGGCTCAGGAAGAAGAGCTCGTTCAACAGTTAGAGAACCTGCCTAATGTGTCGAGTGTAATTTCTTATGTGAATGTCGTCAGTTCGGCCATTCCCCCTGACTATTTAGAGGAATCGACGACGGAACAATTTTATTCAGAGAACTACACGCGAATCACACTGAACACTGATACAGGTTCGGAAGGGGAAGCAGCTTTTTCGCTAATTGAGAATGTTCGAGATACTGCTGAAACCTATTATGATGACACCCATCTACTCGGTGAGAGTGTAACGTTGTATGATATGAAAAGAATCGTTGAAGAAGATAACACAGTCGTGAATTTGCTAACGGTTATTGCAATTGCTATCGTGCTTTTAATTACATTCCGATCAATCTCCATACCTGCTGTTTTATTATTGACGATTCAATCTGCAGTTTGGTTTAACTTGTCGGTTCCATACTTTATGGATTCGTCGTTGGTGTATGTTGGTTATTTAATTATCAGTACGGTGCAACTTGCCGCGACAGTGGATTACGGCATCTTATTTACGGAGACATACCAAAACCTTCGTAAAGAAATGCCAGCAATGGAGGCAATTAAGAAAACGATCGATGATAAGATTTTTGCGATATTTATTTCCGCTTCGATCTTATCGAGTGTTGGATTTATTTTATCATTAACGTCTTCAAACCCAATTGTGTCTTCGATCGGTTTATTACTAGGCAGAGGTGCGTTACTCGCATTTGTTATGGTCGTATTTGTCCTGCCGGCTATGCTGGTTATTTTCGATCGAATAATTGAAAAAACAACACTAAGAGCAAACTTCTATAAAGGGAAAGGGAAATGATAATGAGATTTAAACGGATAACCGCTATATTTACGGTATGTCTTCTTATGATCCCAACTCATTTGGTATCAGCTGCGACAAATGAATCTTCCGCAGATGGATCGTATTCAGAGAAGAGTGAAGTCGTATATGCCACACTAAATGCCAATGGTGATCAGAAAGAGATGTACGTCGTCAACAGCTTTACGGTTGATAAGCCTGGAAAAATGGTTGACTTTGGACCATATAACAGTGTTGAAAATTTAACTAATTTAACAAATATGAAACTAAACGATAATCAAGTATCGTTTAAAGCAACAGAAGATGAGTTTTATTATCAGGGAAATATTAAGAACAAAGCCTTACCATGGGATATCAATGTTTCCTATAAATTGAACGGTGAAACTGTGTCACCTGATGAACTGTTAGGCAAAGATGGCCAGTTTGAAATTCATATTGATACAAAGGCAAATCAAAAGGCCAATTCCAATTTTTTCGAGAATTATATGTTACAGATATCACTCCCTTTAAATTCGGAAATCTATCAAAATATCAAAGCTGAAAATGGCACGATTGCCAATGCAGGGAAAAATAAACAGGTCACCTTTACTGTTATGCCGGAAAAAGAAGAAAGCTTTGTGGTAAAGGCTGATGTAAAAGATTTAGAAATGGAAAGTATTGAAATTTCGGCAGTAACATCATCTATGTCCATTGAATCGCCAGACGCTGGAGACATGACCAAAGATATGAAGTCCCTGTCAGATGCAACAGAAGAAATAAATGCAGGCGTTGGTGAACTGAATGAAGGGATAGCCGAATTAAATAATGGCGCCGCAAGCTTACAGGAAGGTTCTGCATCGTATAAAAATGGAATTAATAAACTCGCTAATCGATCCTCTGAACTTATTAAAGGTTCTAAGGAAATTGATAAGGCCTTGGAAGAAATGAGTCAGTCAGTAGGAAGCGGTTCTAATAAGTCGAATGTAAGTGAATTAAAGAAATTACAAAAAGGGCTCACTGAAATTGCAAATGGCTTAGGGGAAACGAAGAAAGGTTTGTCTGATTTAAAGGAACAATATGCTAAAGCTTATGATGCCCTGGATAAATCGATGGCAGCGATTCCTGCGAGTGATATTTCTGATGAGGAAATAAAGAAATTAAAGGCTAGCAATGCAGATCCTCAGGTTATTGAAAAACTGATTAAAACTCATAAAGCAGCGGGTACAGCGAAAAGTACCTATTTCAGTGTCAAAAAAGCCTTCAAAGCCGTGAACCCAACATTAGATGGAGTGATAGGATCACTGCAAACAATGAAAACAAAAGTTGAAACGATGGCAGATAATTTGGGCAAGAGCTTAGAAAATATGAATGTCGATGAATCGATGAAAAAATTACAGCAAGGTTTAAGCAAGCTATCATCCAATTATCAATCGTTCCATTCTGGGTTGGTTGACTATACTGGTGGCGTATCCGAAGTATCAAAATCATACGGCGATCTGCATGGAGGCATCACAGACCTGACAGATGGAACAAGTGAATTGGAAAATGGCGTGAATGACCTTCATGAAGGTACAACTGAGTTAGCTGAATCAACAAACGATTTACCTGATCAAATGCAAACTGAAATCGATCAAATGATTAATGAATACGATAAATCCGATTTTAATCCCGTTTCATTTGTTTCATCGAAAAATAAAAAGGTCAATTCCGTACAATTTGTCATTAAAACAGAAAGTATAAAAAAAGATGGTGACAAGCAAGAAACACAAGAACAGAAAGAAGAGAAAAAAGGATTCTGGGACCGGTTATTCGATTTATTTAGATAAGAGCATCTGGGAAAGTACTAGGTGAAAGTGCGAAGAAGATTTACGGGTTCCGTTACCTATCGCTAATATTAATAATGTAATGTGAAGTGACCATCAATTTGTATACTGATTGATGGTTATTTTTTATTGGTAATTTGGAGTTTCAGTATAAGACCCATTGAAATTATAGTGTGACTTGTACACCAAATTGTTAGTAACAATGGCTAGTGCAAATCTACATTCCGTCCTACAAATTCATATACATAAATTTACTAATAAGCTTGTGAGTTGTTTTAGTTTTTACTTGATTTTACGAGGTATTCTGAATATTTGTGTTAAAATAAATACAGATATTGTGAACGGTTATACTTACTTGCTAACTGGAGGATAATTCAAATGTAGAAAGATCAGTAATCGTAAATAAATATATGATTTTATGCAGGGAAGTAAGTTTGTTGGAAATTTCAATCATTTTTATTATAGGGGTTGTGTTCTTAGCCGTTGGTATTATTGATTTTTTCATTCGTTCTAAACTGTATTGGTTAATTAGATTTATCATTAGATTTATCATTATATTTATTGGTATAGGATTTATTTTGTACGCTTTATTAAGGCTTATTGGATAGGGAGAGATTTTTTATGGGAGTCACAAAACCAAATAATGAATTTACAAAAATTCAACAAAAGGCAGTTAACCTGGTGCAAGAGGAAAGTTTTACAGAAGCGGCTATGCTTTTAGAAAAGGCTAAGGAACAATTTCCAGAGAAACTAGATCGATTAGGGCATTGGAAAGCTGGTATTTGTATGTTGCAAGGAAACAACGATAAAGCAATATCAGAACTATGCGAAGTATTAGATCAAGGATTTTGGTGGAATCCAGAACTGCTAACGAATGACGCTGAGTTACAACCACTCAAAGAAAAGGTAGAATTTCAAAAAGTTTTAGAACTGTGCAACGAGAAATATGAAGCAGAAAAGAAAAATGCCAAAGCTTCATTGCAAGTGGTGGGTAACCCTCAAGCTAACACTTCTATTTTTGCATTACACTGGAAAGGTTCAAACGCCAAAGATTTCACTGAACAGTGGAGTGAATCAGCCATTTTATCAAAATATTTATTGGGATTTCCCCAATCTTCTCAGTTGTTTAGTTATGAGTGTTATTCCTGGGATAATCAAGATGTTGCAGAAAAAGATGTTACTGATACATTCAATCAATTTAAGAGAAAATACGACCTTGCAGCAAAAGAGAATATAATAGCAGGAGCATCGCAGGGAGGTAAGACAGCAATTGAGCTAAGTTTTAAGAATAATATAGCAAAATTTAAAGGATTTATAGCAATAGTTCCTTCATTTGAAAATTCAGAAGAAATAGAAGAAATCCTGCAATTAAATAGTGAAATAAATGTAAGAGGTTGTGTTATCACAGGAGATAAAGATCCGTTTTATGATAAGACTCTAAAAACAGTGGATATCTTAAGAGAAAATGGGGTTCCTTGTAAGTTAATTGTTAAAAAAGGTATGGGACATAGTTTGCCTGATGACTTAACTAATCAACTTATTGAAGCAGTAGAATTTATTTCAGAAAAGCAGTAAAGCCATATTGGGGTGTGGCTAACCGATTTTCTCCATCAATAATTGGAATATTATGCTGGATCTTGAGATAAGTGAAATTAGTTGATATTTAGTCAGAAGCAGATCAGGGAGAGATTACAATTGGATTTAGGTAAACCAATAGCAAAAGGGAATACAGCAATTATATACCTTTGGGAAAATAAGATTATCAAAATATTTAACGACTATTTACCGAAATCAGAATCTCTTTATGAAGCAAATAAGCAGAAATTTGCTTATTCGTGCGGACTGTTTGTGCCTGAAATATTCGATGTCACACAAATTGATGGGAAGCAAGCCATCATTATGGAATATATTAAAGGGAGTACAATAGGTGATATCCTATTTAAGAATAGGCAGGAAGCAGAGTATTACATGAAACTATCCATTGAAATACAACAAAAAATTCATATAATTACTGCTGATGGTCCACTTGAGCCGATGGCTGGAAAATTAAGGCGTCAAATTGATTTGGCTCCAGAATTAGACGAAAGACATAAGTCTACATTAATACACAAATTGGATTCAATGGCATATGAGAAGAGGCTTTGTCATGGAGACTTCCATCTTTTTAATTTGATTATGTTAGATAATAAAGTGGCAATTATAGACTGGGTTGATTCCAGTGCAGGAGACATTCGTGCGGACATATATCGTACGTATCTTTTGTACTCACAGTTTTCAATGGAGTTAGCGGAAATGTATTTGCGACTGTATTGTGAGAAAAGCGATTTGTCAAAAGAAGAAATTTTCCAGTGGGCTCCAATTATTGCCGGAGCAAGATTATCTGAAAACGTGTCTTCAGAAGAATCGGAACAGCTTATGGATATAATCAGTTATTACTGTCCTCTTCAATAACGGAACAGAATATGAAATAAAATATGGTTGGGGGTAATTTGTATATGGATGCAGTATTTGAAACGGACAAGGCAGTATTTAATTATCGTGTAGCTGGTGTTTGGATCCAGGATGGTCATGTTCTTTTACACAAAAGTGTAACTGATAATCATTGGGCTCTTCCTGGTGGGAGAGTGGAAATCACAGAAGAATCTCAGAAAGGTCTAAATAGGGAATTCCAAGAGGAACTGGGGATTGATGTTAAAGTAGAAAGGTTGCTTTGGTCAGTTGAGAATTTTTTTAAATTTAATGGAAATGACTTTCATGAAATAGGATTTTACTATCAGGTGTCATTTAAGGATGATTATAAACTTAGTACGGAAGAATTCTACGGAATAGAGGTTGGTCATTTAGTATATAAATGGTTTCCGATAGATGACCTTGATGAACTCTCTTTACAACCCGAATTCTTAAAGGAAGAAATAAAAGATATCCCAATGAACCCGAAACATATTGTGGTTAAAGGGTGAAGCTAATACAGGCTATTTAATAGAAATAATGGGGGTGGTTCCATGAGTTTGTCAGCAATTTTTGCAATGGTATTAGGTATAGTTATTACATGGGGGTTACCAATTGCGGTCATCATATCAATTATAATTTTATTTAAAAAAGTTAATCGTTTAGAGAAGAACAGATAAGAAAATTGAGGAGTGATGAACATCAGAAAAGTTTCGGTAGTTTTGGGAATAACAGCCGGTATCTCCAGTATTGTCCTATGGTTTGTCCTAAACTTTTACAACCCTTATTCGAATCCAACTGAATTAGCTCCTGTAGTAAACACATTCTTCATGTTGTTGCTTCCTGCTTGTTTAGCGATAGTTGCTTCTTTAACGTCAAAGAATATCCTAATGTTAATCGGATTTTTGTGGTCATTACCAGTAAGTTTATACGTAGTCTTTTCACCTGGAATTTTTGCCTTGTTTGGAATCACAAGCATTGCTTATTTGATTAGTTATCTATTGGTGCGATTAGCCAATCTGCCCAGTTTATTTAAGAAATCTTACTAAATTAGCAGGTACAAGAAGAACTTTAAGTAGCTGTTACATGATTCTCTTATTTTTAGAAGTAACTATTTAGCTTAAATAGAAGTCAAAATGAATTGATAAATGTTGGGAGAATGAGTATGTTAGAAACCTTATCCATTATCAGTGACAGCGTTGTGGAGTTAGTGGTTTACTTCTACTTAATTTTCATAATTTAATTAGTAAACAACTTAAGGTGATAGAAAAGGTAATAAATTTATTGAACTAACAGGTACTTGGTTAAACAAGACGCCTTTATTGAAGCAATTATTTGAAATAGTAATTGATAATTTTCCAGTTAATTTGAATTAATTGGATTAGCTGGGTAAAAGGGAGATTAAAAATGAAAACAACAGAAGACAAAAGATTTATCATTGAGGAAAAATCAGGCTATAACTCAATAATAGGAAGATTATTATCCATGATGGATTACACACGAATGACTACGCTAGAAGCAGTAAATAATTTAACAGCTAAAGAGCTTGATTATCGTATAGATGTGAAAGGAAATTCAATAGGTTGTCTTTTATACCATATGGCATGTGTAGAAGAAGTTTATCAAATTATCACATTTGAGGAAAGGGATCCTACTGAAAAGGAATTACAAAAGCTTGAGGTAGGCTTGAATCTTGGTGATAAGGCCCATCAAATAATTCATAATAAAGAAATTGAATTCTACAGAGAGCAGTTAAACCGCGTCCGGGAACACACGTTAGAAAGGTTCAGGGAAAAAGAGGACAGTTGGTTAGATGAAGTATCACCCTTCGGCCCTAATAATGTAGCTAATAACTATTTCCGCTGGTTTCATGTATTTGAGGATGAACTGAATCATCGCGGACAAATCAGGCTAATTCGTCAGCATATGAAGAGAAATCAGGAAGGCTAAAGTTTAGGTGGAAAGGGCTAATTCTTAGAAAGATTAGTCTTTTATTAATAATTAATATTAAATAGACGGGTGGGGGTTATTAATTGCAATTTTTTATTGGAATTGTACCTTCAGATGAATACAAAATGAAATTAATAGATTTTCAGCATAAATGGAAAAATAATCGGCTACCTGATGTTGTTGAACCACATATAACTCTGAAGGCACAAGGTGGATTAACCTCAGATGAAAAGTGGTTACAGAAGGTTAAAGAAGTATGTTATAACTTTCACCCTTTTGAAATAACAATTGATAAACCAATGTTTTTTGGTGATGAAATTCTTTACTTAAGTGCTGCTTCCTGTGAGTTATATAAATTACATAACAGTATAGTTCGAGTGATTTCACCTTCCAGTGATTTAATAAAGAAATACTTTGAACTTAAGGACTTTGTACCACATATGACCTTAGGTAAAACGAATCATGGTTTATCACAAATGGAACTTAGAAATATGAAAAGCACGGCAGAAACTGAACTTAGTCCATTTCCAACCTTTGAGGTTAGATTTGTAAGGGTTTATCAAGAAATTGAACCAAATAAATATATAAAGTATGTAGATATACCTTTAAATTAATTTTTGCTTCAAAGATTGGAAATGGGGAATAAATTCTATTGATTATAATGATAAACGGAGCATTTGGTGTAGGGAAAACCACTATCTCTAATGAACTTGTTAAAGATGTCGAAGGTAGTATGATTTTTGACCCTGAAGAGGTTGGGTTTATGTTACGAAATGTCATCCCCGAGGATGTAAAGCAACTTGAGGCTAAGACAGGTGATTTTCAAGACTTGCTTTTATGGAAGGAGTTAACTGTTAATGTAGCAGAATCATTAATAACCAAATGTAAAGTTAACCTTATAGTGCCTATGACGATTCAAAAACCAGAATACTTGGATTACATTATAAATGGATTTAAAGGTATCGATCAACAAACGTACCATTTTTGTTTGACAGCAAGTAAGGGTACTATTTTTGAAAGGCTACGGGATTGGGGAGAGGAAGATGGGAATTGGTGTTTCCGGCAAACTGATCAATGTTTAAAATCTTTTAAGGAAAACAATTTTGAGGAGTACATCGATACTGAGAATGTTGAGGTCTCCAATATTATAGATATTATAAAGGATAGGCTGTCCATCGAAGTTATTTAAAATAGAGGGAAAAGTACATATGAGTTTTTTGATAGTTGCAATCTTGTTAATATATTTATTTGATTTCACGAAACTAAGAAAGCAAAATCAGACGATAATTGAACAGAATGAAGAGGTTATTTCTCTACTAAAAGATATTAAAAAATAACAGCATCTTTGTAATGGTGAACAATAAAATGGAGGTCGTATTATGAAGATTATTACTAATGGAGATAGAAGTTTTGATTTAGAAAAGTTACTCGCTAAACCTCTATTTGCTCATTTAGCCACGGTCGATAAGGATGCCCCGAGAGATACACCAGTTTGGTTTCACTGGGAGAAACAGCAGCTTTGGATAATTGGTACACCTTCAGATACCTTCCCAAAGCGGATAAAGAATAATCCAAAATGCGCGATAGGGATTGTCGACTTTGACCCTGAAACGGGATTGGTTTTACATGCTGGGTTTAGAGGAACTGCAGCAGTTATGCCGTTTGATAATATAATTGCAAATCGGCTGCTTTCACGTTATTTGGGGCAGGATGAAAACAATTGGGATCCACGTTTTAAAAATTTAAATAAAAGTAACGTCTTGATTCGTTTCACACCTGAAACTGTTGTTGTTCGGGATCAGTCATATTTAGCAACCTGAAGATGTTTATTATAGACGTCTAACGAATTCTTAGTAGGAAAAGGGAGGTCAAAATGTACTTAAAAATATTTGAGGACATTATTAGTATTTTACAAAACGATTATGCGGGTTGTTTGGATAAGAGGGGTTGGGATAATCCAGATTTTTACCGTGACAAAATACGGGGATCAGGCAATATGAATGATGAAAAGTTTGAGGGAATTGTTCAAGATTATTTACTGGATTTTAAAGATTTACATATGGCGTTTAAATATACCGCACAATCAACTGAAATGGAAGATGAAGTTAGGTTTGCCGTTAGAAGGTATGACGATTTACTTTATGTTGTGTCTAGTGCAAAGGAAGATAGAGTGAAAAAAGGTTATGCTATAACAGCGTTAGATGGCTCAACAGTTCCAGAATTAGTAAATATTCATAAAAGAAGATTGATGGAAACGGAGGCAGAACGGGAAAATTGGAGTGCGATTCTTCCGCAATACAAAAATGCTGAGGTTATAAGTGAATCAGGGAAATCTTTTACTTTTGAACTCAAGAAGTCTCCAAAAGAAAGCTTCCAGCCAGAGTATTCAATAAAAGAAATCTCGGAGGATACATTATTTTTAACATTAACAGACTTTATGAATCATAATGCTATCTCAAAGTTAATCGATGAAAATCGTTCACTTTTAACTTCTCGTAAAAACCTGATCATTGATGTTCGTGTAAACAGAGGTGGAAGTGACTTAGCTTATTTTGATTTACTTCCTTTTCTTTTTGAAGGAGAAGGAAAAGAAATAGATTTAAATGGATTTGATGAGGGTTCTATGTTAACCAACTGTACAAGTCGAAATGTAGAACTGAGAACACATTTGCTTAAAAGTGCTTTTTCTTCTATTGAAGACGAGGTAACACGAAATCAAATAAATGCTTTCATTAAACAATTAGAGGAGAACAAGGATAAGGGCTTTGTTGAACTTGATTTTGGAGAAATGGATGGTAGTTTTTCAATTAAAACCAAATCTGGTCCAGAACAAGTTATTCTTTTGACTGATGTCTATTGCGGAAGTTCAGGCGATTCATTTGTTGAGCTTTGCAAAAATTCTTCAAAGGTCACTGTAATTGGAAGACCAACATTAGGTTTAAATGATTATTCTAATCTTGCCATTATGAGTTGGGAGAACAAATTCAAACTATCGTATCCTACGTCAAAATTATCCACCGTTGATAAAGGAAAGGGTATGAGAGGCGTTGGAATCCAACCTGATATTTATATTCCCTGGACACCTGAACATATAGACGTGGATTTGGATGTTAGAAAGGCACTTGAGTTAATTTAATTGTAGGGGTGGGATTTAATGGGACATTTAATTCTTTCTGGTGGTGGAGATAAGGAGCAATCGAAGGAAATTGATTTGTATTTTATAAAACACATTAATCCGAAAAAACCAATGTTATATATTCCTATCGCAATGAATGGTGTTATCCCTTATGAAGAATGTTTCAAATGGGCGTATAGTGTTTTTAACCCACTAGGAATAGATATCACTATGTGGACCAATGTAGATAATAAATCTTTTGATGATCTTAAACAGTTCTCGGCAATTTATATCGGTGGCGGAAATACGTTTAACTTATTAAGGGAGTTTAGGATATCTCAATTTGATATCCTTTTAAAGGAATACATAGTGACTGAGGGTATTGTCTATGGAGGGAGTGCTGGAGCGATAATATTGGGTTCAAACATTATGACCTGTGCTCATATGGATCCAAACAACACAGATTTACAAAGCATTAATGGGCTTAATCTTATAAGTGACTATTCCATTTGGTGTCACTATGAAGCTGGAAATGAAAGTTTGATATCGAGCTTTATCAAAGATTATAAGAAGTCTGTTATTGCATTAAGAGATGGAACTGGTGTCGCTGTTAGTGATGAAGGTATAAAAGTAATAGGGAATTCATCAGCCATTTCTTTTACTAATGAGGGGAAAGAAATGGTTCATCCAGGTTCCTTTATTTAAAGTACTTCTTCTTGAAATTAACCAGATTAAGCGGGGGATATAATGAATGCAGGAGAGAAAGTAGCAATCGTTGCGGATATTCATGGAAATAGTGCGGCTTTGAAGGCTGTTTTGGATGATATTGATAAAGATGAACAAATTAAACACATTTATTGTCTTGGGGATTTAATCGGTATTGGTCATGAAACAAATGAAGTTCTTGAGTTGTTATTTTCCCGTAACGATATATCTTTTGTGATGGGAAATCATGATGAAGCAGTTTTAAAAATACTTGATGGAAATGAGCCAGGGAGTGTTGGAGATGAGAGGGAGCATCATAAATGGATTGCCTCAGGGCTGGATGAGAAACTTATCTCTAGGCTCAAAAGTATTCCAATGAGACAAAATGCAAGAATAAACGGAGAGAACTTTTTGTTTATACATTATCACTTGAATGCACAAGATGAATTTTTGCCAATTGATAATCAGCCAACTTCAAAAAGACTTGATGATATTTATGAATTAACTGATGCGGATGTTATTTGTTTTGGACACCATCATACAGTTCATCATTTTAAGTCTAAAGAAAGACTTTACCTTAACCCGAGTTCATTAGGTTGTACCCCTAAACCCCTTGCACCATATGCTAAATTGCAGGTTGGGGAATTTGGTCAAATTAATGTTTCTTTTATTGAAGTATCCTATGATAACAAGGAATTTTTACTTGGATATGAAAAGTTGAATGTTCCAGCTGGAGATGATATTCTCAAAAATTTTCATGGTAACCAACATTTAAATATATCTAAATAAGAGGAGATTTTATAATATCCACAAAAAAAGGAAAGTTTCTGGAAGAATTCAATGAAGCATTCTTAAATGGCAATATGGATTATGTTGTTGCGAATATTACAGATGATATTCAATGGACTATTGTAGGAGAGTCACCAATACAGGGGAAAAGTGATTTCACGAAGGCTTTTGAGATGATGTAACCAGGTGGAACACAGGAGTTAAAAATAAGCAATATTATTACACATGGGATTACTGCTGCTGTGGAAGGCACAGTAAGAGTTATTGATGAATCTGGCAGTCTTAAGCTATATGCCTTTTGTGATATTTATCGGCTTAATAGGTTCAAAGATCCAAAAGTAAAGGAGTTAACATCGTATGTAATGGAAGTAAATGAATAGCGCAAAAAAATTTTATATAAAAGTCTCCCTTTTTATGACTTTTTCTGTTAGTATATGCTAAGTGGAATGACGCAATCAAAAGTGGGGGGACAGAGTGATGAAAAATACGTTAATTACAATTATTTGGATTACTGGCATTTATTGTTTTTGTCATATTTTATTTGATTTAAATACGAACCAATCATTAGTATTGTTAGGTAGGGATGTGCAGATTACGATTAGTCTATTAACTAGGGTAGTTGAATTACTATTTTTGGTTAGTCTGTTCACCTATACATTTAAGTATACGGAGAAAAGTCCAGCAAAAAATTGTCATTAGATCAAAAGAAGCTTGCAGAGAAATCGATTCTCTGCAAGCTTCTTTATTTATTACTTGTTATAAGTTCCCCAGACTTCTTCACTCAGATTAACAATATATTTCAGTTTATTCCATTGCTGCTCTTCCGTTAACTTATTGCCGTGATGTGTTGAAGCAAAGCCGCATTGTGGGCTTAAAGATAGTTGCTCGAGTGGTACATATTGTGATGCTTCCTTGATTCGTGCTTTAATTGTTTCTTTGTCTTCAAGTTCTCCGTTCTTTGATGTTACAAGACCTAATACGACTTGCGCACCGCCGTTTGGAATATGTTCTAGTGGTTTGAAGTCACCTGAGCGATCGTCATCATATTCCAGGAAGAAGCCGTCTACTTTTTCTTTTGCCAATAATGTAGGAGCGATTAGGGAATAACTTCCTTCAAATGCCCAGGTAGATTGGTAGTTTCCTCGGCATAAGTGTGTTGTGACAATTAAGTCCTCAGGCTTATTCTCTAAAGCGCCATTAACTACTCGTAACGCCAGGTCAATTAAATCTTCTCTTGAATATTTCCCCTCATTAAATGGGATATCTGGAGCGGATAGTCCAGCGATGTATACATCATCTAATTGCAGGTATCGTACACCGGCATCGTAAAATGCTTTGATCGCATCCTGGTAGGTTTTAATAATATCACTTGCATAGTCTTCGATGTTTGGATAGATATCTGTATTATGAATGCGAGCGTTAAAGAGCTGGTTAGGACTAGGAATAGCTTGCTTTACGAGTGCCCGTCCATCAACAATTTCGTTTAAATCAGTGAAATCTTTTAGGAATGGGTGGTCCGGATTAAATGAAACCTTACCAGTATTCCGTACGTCATATTTCTCTGTTTCCAATCCCTCGAATTGGTATCCTTGCTCAGGTACATATCCTTCAATTCCGTTTAGATGCTCTAGAAAGTCCAAGTGAAACCATGTACGGCGAAACTCCCCGTCTGTAACAACTTCTAAGCCAAGTTCAATTTGCTTATCAACAACACGCTTGATTTCTTTTGTCTCGACCTCTCGTAATTGTTCTGCTGTAAGTTTGCCTTCCTTGTATTCTAGTCTTGCTTTGTGTAAATTATCCGGGCGTAGTAAGCTTCCGACGTGCTCTGCTCTGAATGGTGGTGCTTTTGTTAATGATACTGACATGCAAATTCCTTCTTTCTGATTTTAAAAATTAATTTGTATTAGTTAAAATCTTTACGCTTTTAACCGGTAGTTCTGATTATGTTCTTGGAGTGTTTTATCTGTCCCGAACAAGAAATGCTTTTCCATGTCTGGGGAATATTTCGAGTTTACTGTTTTAACTCCTACAGCTTCAGCTACTGAACGCAGCATTGCTGGTGAGGCACCGCAACAAAGGCCAATATAATTTATCCCGATGTCGTTTGCCTCTTTTGCCCAGGCTGCCAGTTCGTATCGGTTATGGTAAAGCGGGTCAAGTGCAGTCGGAAAAGTTGTTTCTAAAGGCAGATGGCAGCTGCATCCTCCATCCGGTAAATTAAAGAATGTCGGGTTTTCATCAGTAGTGCGGTATGGGATAGGAAGTCCACCCACATAGCCATCTACATTGTTACGTATGTCAGCAAGGTAAGGCTGCATTGTTTCAGGACCCCGGAAACAATTCATGCCCACAACCAGTGCGCCATTTTCAGAAAGAATTTTACATGATTCTTCTACAGTGTAGCCATCCCTTAATACATTTTCTCCCATTAGTCCGAACGTGATGACTGCTGGTAGGTCCTGTTTCAAAATTTCTTCCAGGGCTATTTGTGCCTCTTCATGGTAATAGAATGTTTCCCCATTAATGAAATCGACGCCCTCTTCCTTGCACCATTTTATCATTTCGGCAAAAATACCTCTGACTTTAGTCTTGGATTCAGGGTCTTCGGGATCGAAAATATTGGTATTTGAGATATTTCCAGCCACCAACGCTTCTTCGCTGGGATGTTCTTTAGCAACCTCTTTTGCTAAGCGGACAGCATTTCGGTTTAATGGCTCTAGTAGATCTTCTTTGCCAATAATACGCATTTTTTCCCTGTGTGCATTATACGTAAAGGCTAATACAACGTCTGAGCCTGCGTACATATAATCTCTATATGCCTGTTTAAGCGCTTCTGGGTTATCAAGTGCAACCTCTGGAACAAATGATCCTGCTTGCAAATACCCTCTACGTTCTAATTCAAATAAATACCCTTCTCCAACAATAACAGTTCCATCTTTTAAACGTTCTTCTAAATTACGCTTCAATCGTTTTCCTCCTCTTAAATAAAATAAAAAAGCCCACTTCTGAAAATAGAAGAGGGTTTGTTACCGTTAAGTATCACTCTCCTTATCTTCAAGCTTTAAGCATTTCAGCTTCTGGAATTAGCACAGTATTTAAAATCTGTTGCTGAGGTTTCAACGGGCCAGTCCCTCCACCTCTCTGGATAAGAAAATTATTCAATTTTGTATTATTGAATACAATACAACTCTTGCAAATGAATGTCAAGAATATTTTTAGCATTTGAATTAATTTCATCATTCAATAATAAAACAGTAAATCCAAACTATTTGTAATTTGCTATCCCTGTTGATTTCCACTGCAGGCGGACGCTTTCCATGGGCATGGCTTGAGCCTCCTTGCCCCGGCAAGAGGTATGCCGGCGTCGTCCGCAAAGGACGGTTTTTCATTTAGTCGCACTGCGGGGTCTCAAGGCTCATGCTCATTCCGCTTGGTTCAATCGCAAATACATTTGCTATTCCCGCAGGAGTTGCCGCCCTCCGTTTCAATCAATGATAAAAGTACTTTGAATGAGCGATTTTCCTTTTGATAAAACACATTTGTCCAAGCTTATATATTTTCAACTTCTCTAACTAAAGCTTCCGGTCGTTTAAATGTATAACACTAAACACAATTGTGCCCACGGATTTGCCGGATCCTCATTCCGCTATTTACCCTTTTTAGCCATATTTTTAACTGATATTGGGTAAATAACGGAACGAGGATCCGCTTCAAGCCTAACAGGACGGTTTTTCACCCATTTAACGGAACCACGATCCGCTTCATTACTTTGAGATTCACATTCCGATAACCTTTCTTCTCATTTCTGCCACTACCTCTCTAATAATCAACATAATAGGATCGGAATTGGATTGGACTAGATGAGAGCTCGAAATCAGTAGAATTCGCCTCAGGATCAGCGAAAATAAACACCATCAAAATTTAAATCCTTTTTCAGGGTTGTTTGAACGTGGTATATGTTAAAATTGCGTTAGAGAGTTGTTGTAGAGGAGGCCAATCCATGAATGTCGTATCCATTGACTTTGAGACGGCGAATGAAAAAAGAAACAGTCCCTGTGCGATCGGTGTTGTTGTCGCCAATGAAAATGGAATTGTTGATGAATTTTATAGTTTAATAAATCCAATGATGCATTTTAGTTCGTTTAATACGCGTATTCATGGGATACGAGAGGAAGATGTGGCAGATGCGCCGACGTTCGCAGAATTGTGGCCGACGCTCAGTGATTATTTATCTCATAACATAGTTATTGCGCATAACGCCAGTTTTGATATGAGTGTCATTCGAAATACATTGGATTACTTTAACCTTACATATCCTGAAATGGATTATCTTTGTACGGTGAATATTTCAAAAAGAATTTGGCCCGAGTTAAAGAATCATAAGTTAAATACGGTAGCTGGTTATCACGGCATTACTTTTGAGCATCACCATGCACTTGAGGATGCTAGAGTTGCTGCCAAAATTTTAATGAAGGCTTTTGAGACATACGAGACAGATGAAATGGATATATTTCTTAAGAGGTGCAGTATTTCGAAAGGGAGAATTTATGAACGGGGTTACTTTCCGCCGAAAGTGAAGCGGACGAAAAAGAGTAGAAAGCTTTATTTCTAAAATATATCAAGGGGAGTTGGATTGCATATGAAGATACTTGTTGTAGGTGCAGCTGGGACAATTGGCAAAGAGATTGTAAGAGAACTAGGAGAGAATCACTCAATAATTCGTGCTGGACGAAATGGGGCAGATGTTTCTGTTGATATTACTTCCGAGGATAGCATCAGAGAAATGTATAAACAGATTGGTAAAGTGGATGCTGTAGTCAATGCATCTGGTGGTGCAAATTTTACAGCTGTTTCTGAATTAACACCGGAATTAAATGAAAAAGGAATTGAAAGTAAACTTAAAGGGCAAATAAATCTTGTCCTGCTAGGTATGGAATATGTGAATGACGGTGGCAGTTTTACGCTAACAACAGGTGTGATGATGGATGATCCGATTCCACTGGGTGCGTCTGCAGCAATGGCAAATGGTGGTGTCAAGGCGTTCGTTAAAGCATCATCAATTGAAATGCCTAGAGAAATTCGCATAAATAGTGTAAGTCCTAATATTGTGCAGGAATCATGGGAAAAGCTTGGTAAATTCTTTGCAGGGTTTGATCCAGTTCCTGCAGGTCGTGTGGCTCGTGCATTTGTTAAAAGTGTTGATGGTATGCAAACCGGTAATAATTATGAAGTCTATTAGGAGGAATCAATGTGGCAGATCTTAAATATGAGGTAATCGAAACAGTAGCTGTTCTATCAGAGTCGCCAAAAGGATGGACAAAAGAGCTTAACTTAGTAAGCTGGAATGGGCGTGATCCCAAGTATGACCTGAGGGATTGGTCACCAGACAAAGAGAAAATGGGAAAAGGGGTTACATTGACGGAAGACGAATTATACAAATTGAAAGCTGCATTATCTGAACTCGATTGATTTCACGCAATATTGTGTATGGCACTGGGTCCAAAGCAATCTTCTTGTTTTGGACTCGCTAATTTGCGTAACAAACGTACAAGTTTTCTGCATAAATGTTAACAATAATGTAAAATAGCGGTAATACATAAAATAGGAACGAATTGGAGGACATGAAATTGAATACAAAACGTTGGATTGCGCTTGGTGTAGCGGTTGTTTTATTTGTCGTTTCACTAGGTTTTCAGGCTGTAACAAGTGTAGTTACGGCTGATTTTGAAAAAATGTTTAACTTACCAGATTATTCGCAGAAATTTCAGGAAGAGGTAATTGAGGAAGGAACAGGCAACAAGATTGCAGTACTTGAATTGGATGGAGTAATCCAAAATACATCTACAGCTTCCTTGCTTAATACAGGTGGATATAATCATGAGCGATTCCTGGAGATGCTTGAAGCAGCTGGAGAAGACTCAACTGTTGACGGTATTATTCTACGTGTGAATACACCTGGCGGGGGTGTTGTAGAAAGCGATGAGATACATGACAAAATTGTTCAGATAAAAGAAGAACATGATAAGCCTGTTTATGTATCAATGGGGAATACAGCGGCATCAGGCGGCTATTATGTCTCTGCTCCTGCCGATAAAATCGTTGCGCATTCTGCAACATTAACAGGTTCGATTGGTGTTATTATGGAGAGCTTTAATTTTGCCGAATTTGCTGATAAACATGGTATTAAATTTAATACGATCAAAAGCGGTGAGTTTAAAGACATAATGTCACAGTCACGTAAAATGACTGATGAGGAACGAAAAATTTTACAGACGATGATTGATAATTTATACGGTGATTTCGTGGAAGTGATTGTGGATGGCCGTGATATGTCAGAATCAAAAGTGCGTAAATTGGGTGATGGACGTGTGTATACCGGTGAACAGGCTAAGAATAATGGCCTTGTTGATGCGCTAGGATCGCTTACCGATACGATTGCCATGATGAAAGAAGATAATGGCTGGGGTAATGCAAAAGTGATTGAATATAAAAAAGGCCTTGAAATCAACGAATTTTTAGGTGGAACATTACAAGGAATGTTTAAAGGACAAACAGAATTATTCGGTATTAAGGAATTGTTGCGTGAATCCAATGGGCCACGCGCTATGTACTTATATTCTAAATAAGGGGGTGCCGTCATGAGTGAAAATGAAGTGGAATATACTGAGAGTGTTGATTACAGATATGCTGGATTCTGGATGCGGTTCTGGGCATATCTAGCTGATTTAATTATTGTATTTAGCATTAACGGCATCCTACTTACTCCGTTTAAATTTATCAATGATGGGGCTGGTATTGACGTAGGTTTTTGGACAATGGCTGGTATCGCTAGTGGTATTGTACTGTATTTGTACTTTCTTTTGATGACGAAATATTTTGGTCAGACGTTAGGCAAAATGATATTTGGCCTGCGCGTTATTCGGGAAGATTCACAGTCGCTAATGTGGAAGGATCTTCTGTTTAGAGAAGTTGTCGGCAGGTTTATTCATCGTGTATTTTTACTTACGGGTGTATTATATGTTGTCGTTGCTTTTACTCAGGAAAAACAGGGAATACATGACATGATTGGCAATACGCGGGTTGTGTTTGATAAGTAATAATAAGTCCGGGTGCGATAGTGCCTGGACTTTTAGGAAGATAAGGCTTGCGATAAGCCAAGTTTACTAAAAATGGAGGGTTTATATGAATAGTGATGAAGGTTTATTAATGTTCCTTGCCGGATTTTTGCTTTTGATTCTTTTTTTATTAGTAGTAGCAATTGTATTTCATATTTTAATGGCGATTGGACTATTTAAAATGGCTAAACGGGAAGGCAAAAGTGATCTGGCATGGATGGCATGGATACCGATTGTTAATACCTTTTTAATTACGCAGCTTGTTGAGAATGATGTACATGAATCGCTGCGTGGTAAATTTACATTGGTTTATGGCGTAACGATGGCATGTGCATTTTTCCTGTCCTGGTTTATACCGTTTGTTGGTCTTGCCTCAAACATTCTATTAGTTTATGGGTTTTACTTTATCATTAAAAGATATTCTAAAAATGAAACGCTTCAACTTGTATTAGTAATTGTTACATTTATGATTACGATGCCAATTCAGTTCTTTTTATTTAGAAATAGAGAACCAATTGATAAGGAGGACGAAATAATTTTTAAAAGTGAATGATTGATTTTTCCTTTTGAATGATGATACGATAGACTTAGAAAAAATAATTAGGAATCACATGTTACTGACTTGATTAGGCATGGTGGTATTTTGAGAGGGACATAGGTCTCTCTCTAAACCGCCATGTCTTTTTAATTTAGGCGACTTTTGCACATACTTAACTTAAAAGGAGGAATGTTGTTATGTTTAAAAATCTGTTTAAGAAGGAAAGTTCAAACACGAAAATATATGCACCAATTAACGGCGAAATTGTATCTTTAGAGGAAGTTCCAGATCCGGTTTTCAGTCAGAAGATGATGGGAGAAGGAATTGCGATTAAGCCAAATAAAGGACAGGTTTATTCTCCGGTTGAAGGTGAAGTCGTTCAGATACCCGAAACAAAGCATGCAATTGGACTGCGGACAGGGGACGGAATCGAAATTCTTATTCATATAGGGCTAGAGACAGTCTCGCTGGAAGGGAAAGGTTTCACCATTAATGTCAGTACTGGCGATAAAGTGTCAGTTGGTGATTCGCTGATGGAATTTGATCTGGAATATGTTCGGAATAATGCTTCAAGTGATATATCTCCAATTGTGATTACAAATGGAAAGGATACTGGTAAATCATTCAGTATGACTGAAGAAAAAGAAAGTACGGCTGGAGAAACGGTAATAATCACAACTTCTGAGCAGTAATCTTTGAATGAAAAACTTGCTATGAAGGATGTGGACTCAGGTGAAAATAAGAAAAATCTTAAATAACAATGCGGCAATTGTTATCGATGAGCAAGAAGAAAAGATTGCTATTGGAGCTGGTGTGGCTTTTGGTAAGCAAAAAAATGACATTGTAATTCCTAACAAGGTAGAGAAGTTGTTTGTCCTAAAGGAGAATGAAAAGCTGCAGCAGCTCTTACTTAGGATACCAGAAGAGCATTTCACCATATCAGAGGAAATAATTAACTATACGGAAAAGCGCTTGGGAATAGAGTTAAGCGAGCATATCCGTGTGCAACTGGCAGACCATATTTCATTTGCAATTGAACGGGAACAGACTGGCATCAATTTAAAAAACAAGTTGTTGCAGGAAATTAAGATTTTGTACAGGGAAGAATTTGAAATCGGTTTATGGGCAATTGAGCGCATTAAGGAAAAGTTTCACATAGAGATGCCTGCCGATGAAGCAGCGTTTATTGCGCTCTATATTCATACGATGAAACTTCAAGGGGGTGATATTCACGAAACGGTTAAGCAAACGACTATAATTCAGGATATGGTGCAGACAATTAAAAAGTATTTAAATATTGAGATTCATGAAGCTGACATATCCTATGAACGGTTAGTGACACATTTGCAGTTTGCGTTAAGCAGAGCGAAATGGTATGAGAGTCATGTGATGGACGAAGAGATGTTTGAAATGATCAAGAAAAAGTACAGTTATTCATTTCAATGTGCACAAAAAGTTGCTCAGGATTTATATACTACCTATCAAATTGAGCTTCCTGAAGAAGAATTGGGATACATCACGCTCCATATTGAACGGTTACGAACACATTAATTGAACAGCTTATTGAAAGAAACTGAACTCATTCTTTGAAAACGAATTCATATTTTAAGCAGATGTATCAGAATTCACATTTATGAAATATTAATCTATGTAAGGAGGAATTTATCATGATGAAGTATTTACAGAATCTTGGTCGCTCATTAATGCTTCCGGTTGCGGTATTACCGGCTGCGGCGATTCTGATTGGTATTGGAAATTGGATTTTAAACTTCGCTGAAGGTAGTGTTGTTGCCACATATCTTACCAATGGCGGTATAGCTATTATCGGCAGTCTTGGTATTTTGTTTGCAGTAGGTGTCGCAATAGGGATGTCGAAAGAACAAGATGGTGCCGCCGGATTGAGTGGCCTTGTAGCTTATTTGGTTGTAACAAACCTTTTAAATGTAAGCGGTGTTGCTGGCCTTCAGGGTATTGAGGAAGGGTCTGTCAATGCAGCTTTTGGAAATATTGAGAATGTGTTTATTGGTATTTTATCCGGTATTGTTGCCTCTGTTATGTATAACCGATTTAGCGAGGTTCGGCTACCGGACGCACTTGCCTTCTTCAGTGGTAAGCGGCTTGTTCCAATCATGAGTGCGGCTGCTATGATGGTTGTATCAGCTATTCTCTTTTTCGTATGGCCAGTTGTGTATTCAGGACTTGTTTCATTCGGTACAGGTATAAGTGAATTGGGAGCATTTGGTGCTGGTTTATACGGGTTCTTTAACAGATTACTTATTCCAACCGGATTACATCACGCGCTGAACTCGGTTTTCTGGTTTGATGTTGCTGGGATTAATGATATCGCTAATTTCTGGGCAAGTGAAGGTGAAAAAGGCGTTACCGGACGCTACCTTGGAGGATTTTTCCCAATCATGATGTTCGGACTGCCTGCAGCAGCATTAGCTATGTATCATACAGCAAAAACGAAACGTAAAAAACAGACAGCATCACTAATGATGGCTGCTGGGTTTGCTTCATTCTTTACCGGTGTTACCGAGCCACTTGAATTCTCATTCATGTTCTTAGCACCGTTGCTATATGTTGTTCACGCAGCATTAACAGGTCTATCGCTAGCTATTGCGGCAATGTTTGAATGGACAGCCGGATTCAGTTTCAGTGCTGGTCTTGTTGACTATACGCTGAGTTTAGGTGTACCAATTGCCAGTCAGCCACTTATGCTGATAGTGCAAGGTCTTGTCTTTGCCGTAATTTATTACTTCCTATTCCGTTTCCTAATCGTTAAGTTAGACTTGAAAACGCCAGGTCGTGAAGACGATGATGACGTACAAGGTGATGAAGCGGACGATATGGAAAATGTTAATGGACAAGAAGGAGCTAAGAAAGACGAAACAGCTGAAATGGCTGAAAAGATTTATGAAGGTTTAGGTGGAGATGAGAACGTTACAACGGTTGATAACTGCGTATCCCGCTTAAGACTTGAAGTAAATGATATGGATAAAGTCGATCAGGATAAAATTAAAGCAACAGGAGTGCCGGGCATCAATATTGTCGGCAAGCATAATATACAGGTAGTTGTTGGGACACAAGTACAATTTGTTGCAGATGAAATAAGAAAGCTTCGAAAAAAATAATAGGATGGATGCGAGCAGTGCCGGGTGCACTGCTCGTTTGTTTTGGTATTTACTGGATGAGTGTATTAAGGCTTGTGCTCCAGAGTATAAGGGCCTCTAATAATTCATAATATGCTTTCATAAGACAAGTTTTCTAACAGCAAGGGTTATTGAAGGATTTTTATAATTTGGCATTGACATGTAAATGAAAACGTTTTAATATAATATGTAACGGGTTACATGAAAGCTGTTTTTTATTTTTGCGTTTATGTAACGGGTTACATGTGAGGCATGTGACCAGAAGAAGTGCCGGAATCACCAGAAGAGACGCCGGAATCGACAGAAGCTACACCAGTATCAACAAAAGTATAAAAAATCTAAATTACGAGAGTGGTTATTGTGTATGACAACTATCAAGGATGTTGCTAAGCTTGCGGATGTGTCGACCGCTACTGTATCACGTGTTCTGAATAGTAATGGATACGTGAATCCAACCACAAAAGAGCGGGTAAAGCAGGCGATTGAGCAACTGAATTATTTACCGAATGATGTGGCGCGAAGCCTTTTTAAAGGACGCTCGAAAATGATTGCCTTATTTGTGCCGGATATTATGAACCCTTACTTTCCGGAGCTGGCACGAGCTGTTGAGGATGTAACGAATCATCATGAATATACATTTGTTCTTTGTAATACAGATGATGACATTGAAAAAGAATTAACCTATTTGAACGCTTTACAGCAAAAATCGGTGGATGGCTTTATTATTGTGTCGAGTACAATTTCTGAAGAGCACATAAATAAGATTAATGCTCCAATTGTAGCATTGGACCGTATTTTGAGCTCTAAACTTTCTTCGGTAACAGTGAATAATCGTGAGGGTGCAAGACAGGCTGTACAGTATTTAAAGTCAACTGGAGCTAAGCGAATCGCTCATATTTGTGGACCAGATCATGCAGGTAATACGAAAACACGCTTGCAGGGTTATCTTGATGAAGTTAAGAACGATAAATGGTTTTTATCCAGCTACATTGTACCCGGCGAATATAACTTTGAAATCGCCAAACAATCCACGATTAAATTACTTACTGATCATCCTGAAATAGATGCGATATTTGCCGGGAATGACTTGATGGGTGCTGGGGCATTGAGTGCAGCGGCTAATCTTGGAATCAATGTTCCAGCAGATTTGTCGATTATTGGATTTGATGGAATTGCTATAGGTGAGACAACAACACCAGCACTTACAACGATGGCGCAGCCTATTTATGAGATTGGATCGAAAGCTGCGGAAATGCTCATTCAACAAATTACCGACAACCAATCCATAATAAAATCAGAGGAATTTAAAGTTGTATTAAAAGAAAGACAATCAACAAGAGCAAGGAGGTAATGAGATGGCTAAACAACCGAGTGTTTGTGTTGTTGGAAGTATTAACATGGATCTAACCGTGACGACAAAAACGATGCCGATGCAGGGCGAGACCGTACTAGGTGATAATTTCTTCACCTATCCTGGTGGAAAAGGTGCAAATCAGGCAGTTGCTGCGGCAAGAATTGGATCAAATGTTAATTTTGTAGGCGCAGTTGGGGATGACCCATTTGGTAAAACACTATTAGAGCATCTTGAAAATGAAAGCATTAACGTAGATGGTGTTGCAACCGTTTATAGTGCAGCAACAGGCATTGCAAACATAATTTTATCCGAAAATGATAACCGAATTATTGTGGCTTCTGGAGCAAATCTGCTTGTTACACCGGAGTTAGTAGAGCGAAATCTTAATCAAATAAAACAAAGTGACATGGTTCTGCTTCAATTGGAAGTCCCTATGGAAACGGTTCTCTATACGCTGGAAGCAGCAAGTACGTATAACATTCCGGTAATCGTGAATCCCGCTCCATATCAGCCATTGCCAGATGCACTGCTGGAGAAGGCATCCTATTTAACACCGAATGAATTGGAAGTTGAATCGATGAAAAAAGATCCTTTATTTGAAAAGATTCAGGAAAAAGTGATCGTTACACAAGGCAACCAGGGCGTTCAATTTTTCGAAAATAGTGTGAAAAAGCATATGCAGAGCTACTCTGTTGATGTTCAGGATACAACTGGTGCCGGAGATACATTTAATGGTGTGCTTGCAACAGAGCTTGCACGAGGCTCAGCTGTCGGCAAAGCTATTCAGCTGGCGAATGCAGCTGCTGCATTATCTGTTACTAAAGTTGGTGCACAAGGAGGTATGCCAGCAAAAGATGAGGTTGAAAAGTTTTTGCTAGAAAGGAAGAGTTCTGAATGAAAAAGGCAGGCATTTTAAATCGAGATATTGCAACCGTACTTGCGAAGTTAGGGCACACCGATACAATCGTTATCGGAGATTGTGGGCTACCAATTCCAAACGAAGTCCCATGTATCGATTTATCGCTAGAGATTGGCACACCGAAATTCACAACAGTATTTAAAGCTGTGTCAGCAGATATGATGATTGAGGAAATGACGTTCGCAAATGAAATAATAGATAATAATAAAGCTTTACATGATGAAATTTCTGAGGAATATAAAGACATCCCTAAGAACTATATAACGCATGAGAATTTAAAGAAGGAAACTGGCAATACACGGGTGATTATCCGTACAGGAGAAGCTACCCCTTTTGCAAATGTAATATTGAAGTCAGGCGTCATTTTTTAATCGAAGGAGGTGAAAATCATGGTAAAAACACCTTTAGTGGAAATGAATGGAATCGATAAATCTTTCTCTGGTAACCAAGTGTTGAATGGAGTCAACTTTAACGTCCAGAAGGGTGAAGTTCACGCATTAATGGGAGAGAATGGTGCAGGAAAGTCTACGCTGATAAAAGTGTTAACGGGAATTCATAAACGTGATAATGGTGTTATTAAAGTGAATGGTAAAGAAGTGGATTTCTCAAACCCGAAACAGGCAGAGAAGGAAGGGATCCTTGTTATCCACCAGGAGCTTAACATTATCCCACACCTTACCGTTACAGAAAACATGTTTCTTGGTAAAGACATCACTTATCCGAAGACAGGTATTTTAAATACAAAAGAAATGAAAAAACAAACCGAAGCAAGTTTACAAGCATTGGGTGTAACAAACATTCATCCGGATGATACAGCAGGTGATTTGTCAGTTGGTAAACAGCAGATGGTGGAGATTGCACGGGCATTATCAACTAATGCAGAGCTGATTGTGATGGATGAGCCGACCGCTGCTTTGACTGAACGTGAGATTGATAATCTATTTCGAGTTGTCGAATCACTGCAAAATCGTGGCGTTGCAATCATTTATATTTCACACCGGATGGAGGAAATTTTTAAGATTTGTGACAGGGTCACTATATTGCGTGATGGGACGTATATCGGAACGGAGAATATTTCGGATACCAGTTTTGAAGCAATTGTAAAAATGATGGTAGGACGTGAGCTTGGTGAGCGTTTTCCGGAACGTCCAAACGCGGTTGGTGATGTTATTTTTGAAGTAAAGAATCTTGAGCGAAAAGGGTTATTTAGCGATATTAGCTTTCATGTAAATAAGGGTGAAATTCTTGGTGTGTCAGGATTAATGGGAGCAGGCAGAACCGAAATTATGGAAGCTATATTTGGCTACGAAAAGAAAAATAATGGGACTGTCTTTCTGGATGGAAAGAAGCTGGCAATAAAACACCCACGTGATGCTGTGAGGGCTGGAATTGGTTTTATATCAGAGGATCGTAAAGTGAAAGGGTTGGTGATTAATACATCAATTCGCGAAAATATTTCCCTTCCCAACATGAAAGCAGTATCAAAAAATGGAATTGTTTCAGCCAAAAAAGAACGCGATCTTGTGACGGATTTAATAAAACGCCTGCATGTGAAAACGACTGGTGGAGAACAGGAAGTCAAGTCATTAAGTGGCGGTAATCAGCAAAAGATTGTTATCGCGAAATGGCTTGGAATCAATCCGAAGCTGCTTATCTTGGATGAACCAACACGCGGTGTGGACGTAGGAGCGAAAAAAGAAATCTATAACATTATGAATGAACTTACCAAAAATGGTGTTGCAATTATCATGATTTCGTCTGAACTGCCGGAAATTTTAGGTGTAAGCGATCGTATTATGGTTATTCACGAAGGTAAGATCACACAAACCATGGACAGGCATGAAGCCGATCAGGAAAAAATAATGACGGCAGCTACAGGAGGGGAGTCATGATGAAAAAATTATTAGTTACTAATTTTGCAAAGATTGGTCCATTGATTGGGCTTATTCTAATAATGATAATACTTGGGATTATGAGTGAAAATTTCTTCACATTAGATAACATTCTTAATCTGCTTCGCCAAATTTCCGTGAATGCGCTAATCGCGTTTGGGATGACATTTGTTATCCTGACTGCTGGTATTGACTTATCTGTAGGGTCGATGCTTGCATTAGGCAGTGTATTGACAGCCGGGATGTTAACAACCGGAATGGATCCGTTACTAGCTGTATTGGTTGGTTTATTAATCGGGTTGGCATTGGGTGCAATGAATGGGCTTATTATTACGAAAGGCAAAGTGGCTCCGTTTATTGCAACACTTGCAACCATGACCATTTTCCGTGGTGCAACGCTCGTTTATACAGACGGTAAACCAGTTACAGGGCTTTCTGACAGTTTCACATTTGAGATGATTGGTCGAGGGTATGTATTTGGTATTCCATTTCCAGTTATTCTGATGCTTGGCGTATTCCTTATCTTATACTTTGTGCTTCGTAAAACAGTTTTTGGCCGGCAAGTATATGCTGTGGGCGGAAATGAAGAAGCCTCTACATTATCAGGAATTAAAGCGGATCGCGTGAAGATTTGGGTTTACGCGTTAACTGGGATGTTATCGGTATTAGCTGGAATTATTTTAACAAGCCGATTAAATTCAGCACAGCCAACAGCAGGTTCGATGTTTGAACTGGATGCAATTGCTGCAGTTGTTATCGGTGGTACAAGCCTTATGGGTGGACGCGGCCGTATTTTTGGAACATTGGTTGGTGCATTAATTATTGGTGTTATCGATAACGGCTTGAACTTATTGAATGTTTCATCATTCTATCAGCAAATAGTTAAAGGTGGTGTTATATTACTCGCCGTATTACTTGATAGAAGGTCTAAATAATTAAAAAATTTTGGGAGGAATTAAAATGAGTAAATGGATTAAAAGATTAGGACTATTAACATTATTGTTGGTTGTAATTAGTGCATGTTCTACTGAAAAACCTGGTTCATCAGATGAAAATGAAGGTGATTCTTCAGAAGGCAGATCAGATGATTCCATTAAAATTGGACTATCTGTTTCAACATTGAACAACCCTTTCTTCGTATCATTACGTGATGGTGCTGAAGCTGCTGCAGAAGAAGCTGGGTATGAAATCGTAACAGCGGATGCGCAGAATGATGCATCAACACAGTTAAGTGATATTGAAGATTTATTGCAGCAGGATATTGATGTTCTTTTAGTAAACCCAACCGATTCAGAGGCAGTTGTTTCAGCTATTGAATCAGCCAATGACTCAGGTGTTCCGGTTATAACCGTTGACCGTAGTGCTGATGGTGGTGAAGTTGTCACACATATTGCTTCTGATAACGTAGCAGGTGGTGAAATGGCTGGTAAGTTTATTGCTGAGCAGTTAGGTGAAAGCGGTAAACTTGTAGAACTTGAAGGTATCCCGGGTGCATCAGCTACACGTGAGCGTGGTGAAGGCTTCCATAATATTGTAGATGGTATTGATGGCTTGGAGGTTATTGCAAATCAATCAGCAAACTTTGACCGTGCAGAAGGCTTAACGGTAATGGAAAACATTATTCAAAGCAGTGATCAGATTGATGCTGTATTTGCTCACAATGACGAAATGGCACTAGGTGCAGTACAGGCACTTGAATCAAACGGCATGTTGGAAGATGTTGTCGTTGTAGGCTTCGACGCAACCGATGATGCCCGTGCAGCAGTAAAAGAAGGCCGTATGGATGCAACAGTTGCTCAACAGCCAGAATTAATCGGACAAAAAGCCATTGATGCTGCAGGAAAAGTAGCTTCAGGTGAATCAGTGGATGAGTTTATTCCAGTAGAATTACAATTGGTAACAGCAGAATAAATTTTGGAGGAATCAGGTCATCGCTGGGTGGCCTGATTTTTTTTGCAGTCAGAAAGTATAAATGTTTTCTTACTGCCTCAGCCAAGGATTTCGGAATTAAAGGATCAGCTATTACTTGAAGTTTTCTAAAGAACTATCATAAGCCTTCTTTTAAACAAATATATTATAAAGACATGTCCAATTTATTTTAAAAAAGGGGGATGAGGCTGTGCCGAAAAAGTTGTTTAAGGTAGATTTGAACAAGAAAATGGATGAGCAGGATGTTCCTGGTCACAACCGCTGGCATCCGGAAATTCCAGCAGCATTTTCAGTCGATTCTGGGGAGACGTTCAGAATGGAATGTTTAGACTGGACAGATGGGCAAGTAAGTAATAATGATGATTCTTCTGATATACGCGACGTCAACTTGAATCGAGTTCACGTACTAAGTGGACCTGTGTATGTCAACGGTGTTGAGCCCGGTGATTTACTCGTTGTTGATATTCTGGATATTGGTACATTTAGTGCACATGAATGGGGTTTTAATGGTATTTTTGCAAAAGAAAATGGGGGGAGCTTTTTAACCGAACACTATCCAGAAGCTGCAAAATCGATTTGGGACTTTGAAGGGATATATGCAACTTCAAGACATGTACCGAATGTTAAATTTGCAGGAATTATTCATCCTGGTTTGATCGGTGTTGCTCCATCAGAAGAAATGCTTGGCGAATGGAATAAACGGGAGAAAGAATTGGTAGATAAGAATCCGAATCGTGTTCCTCCATTAGCAAATCTTCCAACAAAAGATAGCGCTGTACTTGGTGGGTTGACTGGTGAAGAGTTTGATAAGGTTGCGAAAGAAGGTGCGCGCACGGTGCCACCAAGGGAAAATGGTGGGAACTGTGATATTAAAAACCTATCAAAAGGTTCAAAAGTATACTTCCCAGTGTTCGTTGATGGTGCAAAACTATCTGTTGGTGATTTGCACTTTTCACAGGGGGATGGCGAAATCACATTTTGTGGAGGAATCGAAATACCAGGCTGGATTGATTTACATGTTGATGTTATTAAAGGTGGTATGGAAAAATATCAAATTAAGAGGAATCCAGCATTTCGCCCAGGTCCTGTTATGCCGCATTACAATGAATATCTAGTATTTGAAGGCGTATCTGTTAATGAATTTACCGGAAAGCAAACGTATTTAGATGCAAATGTTGCTTACCGTAACGCATGCTTGAACGCAATTGAGTTTTTAAAGACACATGGTTTCACAGGTGAACAAGCCTATATGTTACTTGGTACAGCACCTGTACAAGGAAATTTGGCAGGGGTAGTAGATATTCCAAATACATGCTGTACACTTGCATTGCCAAAGGATATTTTCAATAAGAATATTTTGCCGAATTAAACGGAGGGGAGCTGGCATGCCGAGTTATTCATTTAGTTGCGAAACATGTGGTCATTTTACATTGTGGAATCAGCACATGGAGGGGAACAAACAGCAGGCGGAATGTCCTGTATGCGGTGGGATTGCAAAACGGGTTTTTAAACCTCCGATAACTTTTAAAATGGATGGCCTAATAAAGAGACGGATTGAGAATGGAATGGAACCTAGAATAGTAAATAAAAATAGTCTGCCTAAAAGCATGAATAGAAGACCAACCGCATCAAGACCCTGGCAAGCAGGAAATTAAATCGTCTGAAAAAATCCATCTTCATGTAGAGGTGGATTTTTTGTTTTGCGTAATGGTGATCAATTGTAAAGTTATAAGCTTACTGAGCGTTGCAACTACAGTTTCCTATTGCACTTTATATTTATCTGAATTAAACTAAAACAAAGAATATTCAGCACATAAGTCATCGAAAAAATCATTTGAGGAGTGGGAATATGAACACAGAAACAAATGTACATGGTGATCTTGGCAAGATGTTGCAGCGGGCAAGACGAAATACGCTTGGAGATTTGTTAGCTCGGACGCGTGACCGAATGCCCGAGAAGTTAGCAATTACGTACGAGGGACAACGGTTGAATTATGCGGAACTGGATAACTTAGTGAACCAAACGGCGCATGCCTTTTTGGCTGACGGAATGAAAAAAGGTGATATGGTGACGGTAATGTCCAAAAATAGTTTGGACTTTGTGATAGCAAACTTTGCTTTAGCCAGAATTGGGGCAGTTATGATTCCGATTAACTATATGCTTTCAACTGAAGATGTGGCATATATTTTGGAACATGCGGAGGTTAGTGCATTTATTGCCTCAGAGGAATATGCACCGGTTTTGAATAAATCTGCTGGAAGGCTGGATATCAGGCAGCGCTATTTGATGGATACCTTAGGAACATATGAAGGAGAACTCTCCTCTTGGGTATCGTTGTCCGATGCACGTGATGGTCGTCCTAATGATATTGTAGATGTTGATATTGATGATGATGATCTCGCTCATGTATTGTATACAAGTGGGACGGAATCACGGCCTAAAGGAGTTATGCTTTCCCATAAGAGCTTAATTAGTGAGTATGTAAGCTCCATTGTAGATGGGAAAATGGCAGCTGAAGATGTGGCGATTCATGCATTACCGTTATATCATAGTGCACAGTTACATGTATTTTTAGGACCGAGTGTTTATGTTGGATCAAGTGGAATAATCCTTGGTGCGGCAAGTCCTGAGGTTATTTTACAAACAATTGAAGAGGAAGGTGCAACACAGCTATTTGCGCCACCAACCGTCTGGATTGCATTACTGCGGCATCCGGATTTTGATAAACGTGATTTATCGACGCTGGAAAAATGCTACTATGGTGCAGCAATTATGCCACGGGAAATTTTAAAAGAGCTTGCCGAGCGTTTACCGAATGCGAAGTTTTGGAACTTTTACGGACAAACTGAGGTGGCGCCACTTGCAACAGCATTGCAGCCAGAAGATCAATTGCGGAAATTAGGATCAGCTGGTGTGGCAACCTTAAATGTACAAACAAAAATCGTTGATGATAATGACAAGGAAGTTGCTCGCGGTGAAACAGGCGAGATTGTTCACCGGACACCACATACGATGAAGGGATATTTACATGATCCGGAAAAAACAGCCGAGGCATTTCGGGGTGGCTGGTTTCACAGTGGAGATTTAGGTGTAATGGACGAGGAAGGCTACATTACGATTGTTGATCGCAAGAAAGATATGATTAATACAGGCGGTGTCAACGTCTCGAGCCGGGAAGTGGAGGAGACTATTTATCAAATGGACGGTGTTTCCGAAGTTGCTATAGTTGGAATCCCTGATGCCTATTGGATTGAAGCTGTAGCGGCAATAATTGTGGCAAAAGAGGGTGCTCATCTTACAAAAGAAGGTGTTGCTGAATTTTGCAGGGAGAGACTTTCAAAATTCAAGGTTCCAAAGTATGTAGATTTCGCTGACGAATTGCCAAAGAACCCAAGTGGAAAGGTACTGAAACGGTCATTACGTGATAAATATGAAAAGCTTGGGGAAAAGTAGTGCTTGGGATGGCCTGACTTTAGGGAGGATTAGCCGGACAAAACTGTCGAATCGATAAAGTTCGATGCGGTATTGATAAATAAACGATAAAGTCTAAATGTGTCCTGGTTTCAGGGCACCTTATTTAAGCATAAAAGCCCTACAATTTGAAACACTATTAAGTGGAGGTGTTTATGTTATGAGTGAAAAAGAGGATAACAGAAGCAAGCGCAGAGTGAATTCAAGTGTTAATCAACAGGGGTTAACCGAAGATGCTGCTGATCAGCGGCCAAAATCGCAGCTCGAACAACGTGCCAAGAAAAAGAACACGAAATAAAGGGTGAGGGTTATCGATAATACATTGAATTATCTGCGTGAGTCATTAGCGAATTATAGTGAAAATGATATGTGTCAAAAGATTGATAAAAAGCTTGAAACGGAAGGTTATAAGAATGAAGGAGAGTTTGTCAGAAACCTGGATGAAGAAGAAATGGCCTATCTGGATTCCGTATTGGAAAGGGAATTAGCCTATGCCAGGAATGTAGAAAACGATATTCGCGTAAAGGAATTAACAGAAGTATATGAGTTATTGTTTTGAAACCGTTTTCAAAATAGGTTAAAATTCCCATTGAATCTGGGTGGGTAATCGTGTAATATATATTTATAAGCTGCAATGTGCGTATTAATTTTAGTTTAACCTCTAACATATGAATAGGGAGTTTTACATTGAAACTCTAATGTCGTGCCTCGATCGTGTGGAAGACAGGAAGGTTTCTGCAAACACCCACTTTGCGAAGTGGTGGTTTAAACTTTTTATGAAAATACGGCAATTGTGGCTGATAACTTTTTAAATGACAGGCCAGTTTCCTAGATGGAGAGCTGGCCTTTTTGATATATTAGAAAGGATAATTACTTGCTTACTGTATAAGTGCAACTAAGGCTTGCACTCCAAAGTATAAGGAACTCTATGATAGCAAAAAACGTTTTCTAAGAGTCCCTTTAACGATTAGCCAAGTTTTCTAACTTTTCTTCAATAAAATATTGTTCTTTAATATTAGTTAAATACTTCGTTTAGTGAATTGGAATTTATTTGAGTATTTGGGAGAATAGCAATACAAACCAATGCGGTTTGGGTCTAGATTGGTTAGTGAGTTACTCATTAGACTAGTCTGGACTTTTTTAATTATTTTTAAGTTTGGCATAAGTAGTAACATCGTATAAAATTGAATAAACTTTGGTACGTGAGGGGGGCTAAAATGAAATTCCGGCAACTATTACAAAATAAGGAAGCAAATGCAAAAATATTTATGATTGGAATATCAGTTTTAGGATTTGGACTAGCTTTAATACATATATTTCAGTTGCAAGGATCCCCAAAAGAACCAATCATTCTACTTTTATTTGCAGTGTTTCTAGCGATTTGTGAATATTACCCTATACCTGTTTGGAAAGGAAATACAGCAATCAATTTCCCAATCATGTTTACACTTTACCTGGTTTTTGGTCTAGGTTATACAGTTATTGTTTTAGCGAGTGTTGTACTTTTGGTGAATCTGATTAGTCGCCGTCCAATTCGTATTGTTTTTTTTAACCCCGCACAACTAATTTTAAGCTTTTACATCGCTGTGAAGTTAACTGAGTTTTTTGATGATATTATTTTTCTTAATTCTTCCTTTATTGATGAATTTATTAAATACGGATTGATTTTACTTCTATTTCATCTAATAAATAATATATTAGTTGATATTGTGTTGTGGTTACGCCCACAAACCTATTCATTGAATTCCTGGAAACAAAAAACGTTATCAGAGGGTACCAGTTTTATTATTTCATTAGGCTATGGCTTTATGTTGTTTTTACTTGGCAGCCAAAATAGAGGCGAAATTGACTTCTTTTCATTCTTCTTCTTTTTTTCACCCCTTGTTGGACTATCACTATTAAGTGCTGTCATCTTTCGCTTAAGAACGGAAAAAAGCAGGTTGAAAGCATTATTTTCAATTACTTCAGAGTTAAATACGATGGTTCCAACAGAAGACTGGCTTGATGGACTAAAGGCAAGTTTTAAGGCCTTCATCGATGTAGATGCAAGTGTATTATGGTTTAAGGAAGGTGATGGTTGGTGCAAAAGGTTTGAGCAAGGGGCGGTGAAAGGCAATATTGACCTTAACAAAGAGGACTTCCGGATAATGGCGAATATGGAAAAACCGGTTCTTTATGACAACCGAAAACATGATATTGGAATTGCATCTACTTGTTTTGATCAAAACCTTAAGTCATTTGTCTACGCTCCACTTATAATTGAAAGGGAAGTCTTTGGTATTCTTATTGTTGCTAGGAGCAGAACAAAAAGCTTTGTGGAAGATGATATAAGCTCGATAACATCTTTTGCCAATCAATTGGCCATTGTTATGAAAACAAGAACACTTATTAAAGAGCAGGAAAAGCGGTTACTTCTTGAAGAAAGAAATCGTATTGCTAGAGAAATCCATGATGGGGTTGCTCAATCACTTGCTGGAGCCATTATGAATTTGGAAACAGCAGAGCGAAAGTTCACAAACAAGCCACAGGAGACGTTATCAATGATATCGGGCAGTATTTTAAAGTTACGCAATAGCTTAAAAGAAGTCCGAGAATCCATTTATGCGTTACGGCCATACCCAACAGAAAAAATAGGCTTAATGTCAGCTATAACAAAGAAGGTAGAAGAGGTTAGCAGTGAATACAAGATGGATATAAATTTTGAAGTCAGGGGTGTAGAAGAACGGTTGAGTTCTATGACTGAAAAGGTACTGTTTGATGTTTTACGAGAATCTATTACAAATTGTATAAAGCATAGTAAAACAGAAAAAATCGATGTTTTACTGAGTTATCAGTCGCAGCAAATATTGTTGCGTATTAAGGACTTTGGTGTTGGATTCTCATTATTTGATGAAATGATTAAAGCTGAAAACACTTCTCATTTTGGTATTTTAAATATGAATGAGTCCATAGAAAAGATTAATGGATCATTGCAAATTAATAGTAAAAAAGGAACTGGAACTGAAATATCGATTATAATACCTAAAATGGACTTAGAAGGGGGAAGAACAGTGTGATAAAAATAATGTTAGTTGATGACCATGCGGTTTTGCGTGACGGATTAAAAAATATAATTGACTTGGAAAGTGATATAAAAGTAGTTGGTGAGGCAATTTCTGAAGAAGATGCGCTACACAAAATTGAACAAATAGATCCGGATATTGTTTTAATGGATATTAATTTGCCAGGCCATAGTGGGATTGAAGTAACTAGAATTATAAAAAAGAATTATCCATCTATAAAAGTTTGTATCTTAACGATGTATAGTCACGATGAGTACTTTATGGCAGCTATTCGTGAAGGTGCGGACGGTTATTTATTGAAGGATTCCCCATCTGAACAAGTAATTCAAGCGATAAAAACAATTGCAAACGGTGAATCTGTAATTCAGCCTTCTATGACGAAAAAATTGCTATCTTTTCACCAACAAAAAAACGAGGCAGAACCCGATAAATCAAATGAACTTAGTGAACGCGAAAAAGAAGTTTTAATGTGTTTACTTGAGGGATTAAGTAATAAAGAGATTGCTACAAAACTTTTTATAAGTGATAAAACTGTTAAAATACACGTAAGTAAAATATTTAAGAAATTTAACGTTAAGAGTAGATCCCAAGTTATTATTCATGCAGTCCAAAATCAACTTGTACCTATATCACACATTCGTAAAGGAGAAGAATAAGAATTATTAAACACCACATATAAAGTATTAAACGGATACTACTTTTGTACTAGCTGTAAATAGTTCGTCTATAGTTGGTTTTATTACCTATGTTTGATAGAAATAAAGTCTTCTCTAATTCATAATTGAATTGAATGAAAATTCTTTTAAAAATTAGGAGGAGATTAAATGAAGAAATTGACTGCTTTAACGTTAGTGTCCGGGCTATTACTTTCACTTTTGTTTTTGGGTTTGACTACAGTAGATGCTACAAAAAAAGTTGCAATTGGCCCACAGCTTGAAAATGCAATTGCTTCAGGTGAGAGTGAATTTGAAGTTATTATTACTTTTTATGGTGATAAAAAACCTACCTCAGACAATCTAAACCTACTAGAACATATTGGCATTAACAAAGGACTATCATTAAAATCTTTGCCAATGGTAGCTACAGTTACTACTAAAGGACAAATTGATGCATTAAAGAAGGAAGACACTGTTCGTTCAGTTTATCTAAATCGTAAACTTGAGTATTTTAACGCAGACTCTACTGCCTTAACAGGCGTCAATAAAGTGCGTACAGATGATCAAATGAGGAAACAGAATGGTGGGTTTCCTGTTACTGGTGATGGAATTGGTGTTGTTGTCAACGATAGTGGTGTGGATGGCACCCACCAGGATATCGAGTTTGGAGATCATTTAGTACAAAATGTAATGGCAAATGCCAATTTAAATAGTTTGGCACCAGAACTACTACCAATTACTTATGCAGAAGGTGTGATTAATACAGACACAAACTCAGGTCATGGAACACATGTGGCAGGGACCGTCGGAGGTACTGGTGAAATGTCTAGCGGAAAGCATGAAGGAGTTGCCCCAGGTGCAGACTTGATTGGTTACGGATCTGGTGCTGGATTATTTATACTAGATGCTATAGGTGGATTTGACTATGCGATTACACATCAAACTGAATATGACATACGAGTCATTACAAATTCATGGGGTTCTTCGGGTGATTTTGATCCAAATGACCCAGTTAATATAGCAAGTAAGAAAGCTTTTGATCGTGGAATAACAGTATTATTTGCTGCTGGGAATTCAGGTCCTGGAGAAAATACGCATAATCCTTATGCTAAAGCTCCTTGGGTCATTTCTGTCGCGGCAGGGGAAAAAGACGGCACTTTAGCAGATTTCTCATCTCGCGGAACTAAAGGTGCAGGCAGCACATTTGAAGTTGATGGGGAATCATGGACATGGAAAGATGAGCCTACTATTACTGCACCGGGTGTTGATATTATTTCAACACGGGTAATTGCACCTGTTTCTTCGTTAGCGGCAGACAAGGATGCAGAGTTAATAGAGCCTGCTTATTTGCCATATTATACAACGATGAGTGGAACTTCTATGGCGACTCCGCACGTAGCGGGAATTGTGGCATTAATGCTAGAAGCAAATCCGGAATTGTCACCGACAGAAGTAAAAAATTATTTACAACAGACAGCTACAAATATGCCAGGTTATGAAGCATGGGAAGTCGGAGCAGGGTATGTAAATGCTTTTGCGGCAGTTGATTTAGCTTTTGATGTAACTAAGGAATATGGAAGTACCGTAAATATGAACCAAACATTTAATAGCAATGTGGAATCAACTACTACCAGAAAAGAATTTGAAGTGGACTATAATCCGGTAACTGCTGTTTCTGACAATCAATATTCTTTTGAAGTGGAAGAAGGAGTAGGAAGCCTAGTGGCACAAGTGAACGGTAAGGGGTTAATGGAAGAAACCGGGAACCCAATTAATTTGGTCCTCATTGCCCCAGATGGTACAGAGTATAGTTCAGGAATCAGTGTTTTATTTACCTTATATTGGGACAGAACCGTATCTGTAAATGCTCCTATGTCTGGAACATGGAAGGCGGAAATTCGTGGGCTTCGTGGTGTTGAAGAGAATTCCGTTGGAACTGCTTTACCTGAAACTGTACAAGGAACGTTAGCCTTTACGGAGGTGAGCGGCTTTTCGGGATTAAATGATATTAATGGCCATCCCGCTGGAGCAGCTATCCAAATGGGTGTTAAAGAAAGGTTACTTGACGGGTATACCAGTGATAAGTTCAAGCCGGATAATGCTTTAACAAGAGATGAGCTAGCACAATATTTAGTGATGGGTGCTGGAATCCGACAATCTAGTTCTGCAACAGATTTATCTCCTTTTGTTTCTGCTGTTCTTCAAAAAGGGGCTACCTTAAAGGATAAGCAACAAATACAGAATGGTGTAATGTTAGCTACTAACGGTGATTTTCAAGCAAAAAATAGTGTAACTAGAGCCAATCTTGCTTACTCACTTGTGCAAAGTTTAGGTCTTCAAGAGAAGGCTAAGGAATTTTCGGGAGATGTGACTGTACAGTATAAGGATGAACGCATTGCCATTGAAGATGCGGAAGATATACCTGATGAATTAAAAGGTTATGTTCAATTGGCGCTGGATTTAAATATTATTAATGCAGACTTCTCAGTTGTTCAGGGTTCATATGACCATGAACCAACTATAACTGCCAGCTTCTCACCAAACCAAGATGTATTACGGGGTGATTTTGCGGTAGCAATGACTCGTTATTATAATGCTTTTTTTAACTAAGCAAAATAATTGAAGGTGTATTTAAGTTTTACTATCTACAATTATATGAGTCACTAAGACCAGCTTTCTTAGAGGGGGCTGGTTTTTTCACATTAATAGTAGTATGTACACGATTACAGATTATGACGCAGGACTTTTGTGTGAATCAACTTGTACTTTCCCAATTTTTTCATGCCATTTGTACGATGTAAGCAATTCTCTTTTAATAGATAATATAATTGGAAGAAAATTCTATTAAAATAGGGAGAGAAGCTCATGAAAAAGTTTATTTATTTTACATTATTATCATTTTTACTTTTCCCACTACTGATTATTGGGCAATCTAAAGCAGATGCTGCAACGAATTCAGTTGCGATTGGACCAATTTTGGAAGAGGAAATTGCAGACGGTATAGGGAGTTTTCAGGTTATTGTTACCTTCGATGGTGGTAAAGAACCTACATCATCCAATTTGAATCTATTAGAAAGAATAGGAATTACAGATGGAATTTCTCTTAAGTCTCTGCCAATGATAGCTGCAATTGCTACTGCAGATCAAGTAGAGGACTTGAAAAATAAGGAAGATGTTCGTTCTGTTTATTTAAATCAAAATCTAGAATATTTCAATGCTGACTCTACGGAATTAACGGGTGTTGATCAAGTTCATTCTGATGAACAAATGACAGTACAGAATGGCGGAATACCTGTCACCGGTGAAGGGGTAGGTGTTGTTGTTAATGATAGTGGAGTTGATGGAACACATCAGGATTTACTGTTTGGTGAAAATTTAGTACAAAACGTTATGGGAAGTTTAAACTTAAGTAATTTGGCACCAGGGTTATTGCCTGCCACTTATCTGGAAAATGTACCAAATACCGATAGTAACTCAGGTCATGGAACTCACGTAGCTGGAACCGTCGGCGGTACTGGGGAAATGTCTGATGGAAAACATGAAGGCGTTGCTCCAGGTGCCGATCTGATTGGCTATGGGTCAGGTGCGGCATTATCTATCTTAGATGCTCTTGGTGGGTTCGATTATGCAATCGAACATCAGGAAGAATATGGAGTTCGTGTAATTACAAATTCCTGGGGATCAACAGGAGATTTCGATCCGAATGATCCAATAAATATCGCTAGTAAGGAAGCGTATGATAGTGGCATTACGGTATTATTCGCAGCTGGAAATGAAGGACCCGCTGAAGATACACATAACCCATATGCAAAAGCACCATGGGTCATTTCTGTTGCAGCGGGTACAAAAGACGGTCAACTAGCAGACTTTTCGTCGCGTGGGACTACTGATGGAGGCGGAACAATTGAGATTGATGGCGAAACATGGACATGGAAAGACCAACCATCGATTACCGCACCGGGAGTTGATATTATTTCTTCAAGAGTTATCGCACCGGTATCATCATTAGCATTGGATAAAGATCTCCAATATATTGAGACGGAATATCTACCATATTACACAACAATGAGCGGAACATCGATGGCTACACCACACGTTGCTGGAATAGTTGCTTTAATGCTTGATGCTAATCAGCAATTGACGCCTGAAGAGGTGAAAGATATCATCCAACAGTCAGCAACACCGATATCAGACTACAAAGCTTGGGAAGTTGGAGCAGGTTATGTAAATGCCTATGATGCAGTTGAGTTGGCGTTTGATGAAAAGTTAATAGAGTAACAATGTGGGATCAGTTACTATTGGAGCTGGTCCTTTTTTGGCAGTTAAGAAACCACCATGGCTGCCAAATGCGCAGCCACCATCTATCGTGAAAATTATTTACCAGAGTTATTTTCATACAAAAGTATAGATAATTTCTTACTGAAATCAGTGCAACGAAGGTAATCGTCATTAGGGCTTGGCGATTACCATTTTTCCTAACGATTCTATACGATAAGTAAAACTTTATAAGGGTGATATCTAAATTGTATTATCTTTAATAAAGGAGGGACGGTATAATACTAGTAAGGAGGGATTACATGTCTTTTATATATGAAAAAATTGATCATATCCAATTAGCAGCTCCTAGGGACGGCGAAAATCAGGCGCGTGAATTTTATCAGAATAAATTAGGCTTTGAAGAGGTTGAAAAGCCAGCACTATTAAAGAAGAATGGTGGTGTTTGGTTCCAGGCAGGGAATGTTCATATACATATTGGAATTGAAGAACCATTTGTTCCAGCTAAAAAAGCGCACCCAGCTTTTCAAGTAAAAAATATAGGAGCAATGAAACAGTATTTGGATGAGAAGGATGTTGCATTTAAAACAGATGAACGGCTTCCTGGAGCAAACCGTTTTTATGTGTTTGATCCATTTGGAAATAGGCTGGAGTTTCTGGAGTGGGAGGACTAGCTTAAATAGACTTAAGAGGGCTTTGAGGAAAATATCCCCAAAGCCTTTTGCTGAACGAACAATTATTATTTCTTTAAGTCGATTTTTATTGGGTCCATTTTAATAGGTTCATCATTTGCGCTTAGCGTACCAAATGGAACCATTATTGAGAAGTCTCTGATATTAAATTCATCAGGATTCTCTATTGTATAAGTTGATTTAAAATGTAATTTTTTCTCGGCTATTATTTTCGCCGTTTTACTCCTAATCCTGTTTTCGAGCATCTTTACCATCTCCAGATCACCATTTTCATCTCTATAGATATTGTCGGACTTAATTAACATAATAAAATTAGCAAAGCCTTGAACAATATCCTTTCTAATAGTATCCGTGTCTATGTTTTGTACATTGTAATCCAATATAAGTTTATCCTTGTTTAGTTCTACTTTATTAACTCTGATACTATAATCAAATCTCTCACTTTCCACCATAAATGGGGTAGTCTGATCGACTGATGTAACGGTGTCTTCTTCGTTTTGTACTATTTCAGGGTAAACAGTTAGGTATTCTGCTTTGTCACTAATCTTGCTGTCAAATAACTCTCGTGTTTCTTTCTCAACTAATTCACCATTCTGTTCGGTTTCTAAGACTGCTGCATGCCTAGTTGATAATTCATTTTTCTCGTTATCCACAACCGTCAATCTTATATCGTCATTTTTACCAGCTAAAGGAAATGAGGCCTTATAATTCAACATTGTTGTTGCTTTCCCTTTTTCAACTGACTCCATTTTAATCGAATAGTCTTTAAATGTACTTTCTACTTGAGTATAAATTGTTTCTGAAGGAATTTGCTGAACCGGTATATTGAATGTCCAATTTCCCTTTACTCCTGCTATGGAGGTGAATGTTAATGGGAGATTATAATCTTCAGGTAACTTAGCATCAGGACTTTCAAACTCCATAGCAGCAACGTAACCATCTTCAGTTTCTTCCAATCCAGTCATAGATGAGGACCATTGTTCCTGTTCATCGCCACCAAACAGGTGGAAACCATATCCAGTTTCAGGTCCTTTATCTCCACCAACATTATCTAAAGATAAACGATCACCTTGAGCCTTAAATGTAATGCCAATAACATTTCCATCATAGTAAGCACTTGTGATTGTAATATCTACATTATTACTTGTTGCATCTTGGTGTAGTTCTGTGACTAAACCGCTTTTTGATAATTGCGATCCAATCTGCATGCTGAAGTTCTCATAGATAGAGCCTAGTAAAGGTACAGATGCTAATACATTTGTAATTGGTGCAAAAACCAAACCGGATGCTAAGAATGTACTGGCAGCAACTGATGCAATAGTTCCGAAAATTTTAGCCTTTGACTTTCTTTTTGGCGTTTTTTCATTTCGTCCCTTTTCTATTCCTTTGTCAATTGCATCGAATATTTCACTCTTTTCAACATTTATTTCATTAATTTCTTTATTGAATTGCTCTTTGAACATTGTTATCCACTCCCCCAATTATCTTTTTTAATTCAATCTTTGCCCGGCGCAGATAAGTCTTAATGGTGTTTTCTGGTTTTTCCAGTATTTCCGATATTTGATATATATTGAGATCATGATAATAAAATAGGATGATTACTGTTTGATAGTCCTTATTCAATCTGGTTACTGCGTTTAATGTGTCCAGTTTGTCCTCAATATTTGTACTGGGTTCGGCCGGCATATTATCAATAATATTTTCATCTAATACAACTTTTTTTCGCTTTCTTATTATGTCGTATGCTGTACGAATTAATATTTTAGTTAGCCATGTGTGAAAATACTGGGGTTGTTTTACCTGTTTTATAGATACAAAAGCTTTATAAATCGTCTCTTGCAGAACATCTAATGCATCTTCTTTGTTTCGTACATAAAGAAAAGCCGTTTTGTACAATTTCTCACTTTCATTTTTTACTAGGGTTTCAAATGCTTGTCCGTCCCCATTTATTGCTTTGTCAACAAGGTCCAAGTTTTCCAAGTTGTAACCTCCTTTCACACGTTAGAGCAATTAGCGTTAAAAAAAGTTTCAAAAATATGTTGTCGCAAGTTTAATAGCCCCTCAATATGGAATTTTTCTACAATATAATCTATAATTTGTATATCAAGGAGGGGTGCTATGAAGTCAGAAAGTCGATTTATGAATTTTATTGGTGGACGGGATCTTTTTTTCGGATTAATTCTGCTGATTCTGATAGGTATTGCAATATTAATTTATACCAAAGTTTCATTCATTTTTAATCCAATACTTATCGTTTTCTCAACTGTTTTACCGCCAGTTATATTAGCCTTTATAGCTTACTATTTGTTAAATCCAATTGTAAATCTCCTGCAGCGTTTACATATTAAGCGAATTTGGGGAATTGTCATTATTATTCTTGGTATTAGTGGGTTCCTTACTGGTGTGATTTTACTTACGGCACCGGCTATTGAAACTCAGGTTAAAGATTTGGCTACTAATTTTCCAAAATACTTACAGCAAATGGGAGAAGGAATTAAGTCATGGGTTCAAAATTCATTTTTGGCACCTTATTATGATCAGGGATACAACTGGCTTACATCCAACCTCAGTAATCTGACTAGCAGAATTGGAGAGTATATTGGCGGCGCTCTAGAAAGTGTCCAGAATGTTGCTAGTACGCTTACTAGTGTAGTTGTTTCTATTATTACATTTCCTTTCATCCTATTTTTCCTGTTAAAGGATGGGGACCGATTTAAGGAGTTCTGTGTAAAAATTTTGCCGCCAAGATATAGAGACGACGCAAATCAAATCCTTAAAAATATGGACGTTCAGGTGGGATCTTACATTCAAGGTCAGATCATTGTAGCTTCATGTATCGGTATTCTTTTATATATTGGTTACTTGATCATTGGGCTGGATTATGCGATAACGCTTGCGGTTATTGCAGGAATAACGAGTGTAGTCCCATATCTTGGGCCGATGATAGCTATATCGCCGGCAATCATCATTGCGCTGGTTGCTTCGCCATTTATGTTTTTTAAATTAGCTATTGTTTGGGCCGCAGTTCAATTTCTGGAAGGGAATTTCATATCACCTAATGTTATGGGAAAAACAATGAGTGTTCATCCACTCACAATTATTATCGTGTTATTAGTTGCAGGGAACCTGTTTGGAGTCGTTGGTGTGATTCTTGGTATTCCGGGCTATGCAATATTGAAAGTAATCGTTCAGTATTTGTATACTAAATTTAAGCAACGGTATAACCGGTATTATGGTGAAGAATATGGCACCTATGAGCATGAATAAATTTTACGGGAAGTACCTGAATTAATTGGGTGCTTCTTTTTTATTTTGTATTATTCTATATATGTAACGCGACAACCCGGGAACTCGAGCGACAGAGGTCTCAACTCGAGCGACAACCCGGAAACTCGAGCGACAGAGGCCTCAACTCGCGCGACAACCCGGAAACTCGAGAGACAGGGGCCTCAACTCGCGCGACAACCCGGAAACTCGAGCGACAGGGACCGCAACTCGATCGACAACAGCTGTAACTCGCGCGACAGCAGTCTCAACTCGAGCGACAACCCGGGAACTCGCGCGACAGAAGCCTCAACTCGAGAGACAACCCGGAAACTCGATCGACAGCAGCCGCAACTCGCGCGACAAATCGGAAACTCGCGCGACAACAGCACCTAAATTTCCACCTTAACCATATCCCATCTCATCGACCAATTTTTCTTCATAACTCGATGCTTATAAATTTTAAGAAGTTCAGCAGATTCCGCAAAATATGGTGTCGGGCGAACTACCATGTTGAGCACATCATCTACGCCATGGGGTGCTGTCAAAATCAGATCACCATCCTGATTTAGTTTCACTCCCAAAGCGGTTGCTGTTTCTGGGAACTTTGCTATGGCATCTTCTGTACTGCTATAAGGATCCATGTTATTACGCACATGCATACGTGCTTCGTTCTTAACGGACCAAGGGACGTCAGGTAATAGCTCGTGCAATACTTCTTCTAATCGTTTTTCCTCTGTCTCATCAATAGTGCCCTCATCAAAGTACACGACATCAATATCAGGGACAACAGTGCGTTCATCGAATCCATGCAGGGCATCCCAAATTTTTGATCGTACAAATCCTGCACAGATCCACCAATCCGGCAGCTGTAATTCTTGCGTTGCCTTTACGATATCCATCATCCATTTGTCAGCTTGGATAGCCTGGATAATATCCTCTGTACTTTTCATTATCATCATACTTCCACTTAGAATTTTTTATTTACATTATACAACATTATTGACCTTGCTTGTTATTTTCCATATAATTCAATACGTGTACAAAAACAGCAGCTGAGAAGGAGAGGTGTTGTATGGGAAATAATGAGCAAGAAAATGTACAACAGTTAAATAAGTTTCCGATTGTTGCTGTACTGCTATCAGGTGCTTTTTTGGCGATTTTAAATCAAACGTTACTGGCTACGGCTATTCCGCCGATTATGGCCGATTTTAATTTAACTGAAAGCACTGCACAGTGGTTAACGACTATTTTTATGCTGGTGAATGGGATTATGATTCCTATCACAGCTTTTTTAATAGAGACATTTACGGCCAGAAAATTATTACTTACGGCAATGTCTACTTTTGCGGTGGGAACGCTGATTTGTGGTATTGCACCAAATTTCTTTGTTTTAATGGTCGGAAGGGTTGTTCAGGCGTCTGGCGCAGGGATAATGCTGCCATTAATGATGACTATATTTCTATTAATTTTTCCAATCGAAAAACGAGGTACTGCTATGGGGACGGTCGGTTTGGTAATATCGTTTGCCCCAGCTATCGGTCCAACGCTTTCCGGATGGGTTGTAGAGAATTACCCTTGGCGTGTGATGTTTTTCATTATTTTACCATTAGCGCTTATTGATATTATTGTTGCTTATTTTGTTATGAAAAATGTGACCACACAGACATATCCAAAGGTTGATATTCTTTCCATCATTTTATCAACGCTCGGATTTGGCGGGTTGTTGTATGGATTCAGCAGTGCTGGTAATTATGGTTGGTCTGATCAGGTCGTACTTACATCCCTTGCTATTGGAGCGGTTACGCTGACAGGATTTATTCTGCGGCAGTTTAAACTTGTTCAACCTATTCTGGAATTTCGTGTATTGAAATATCCGAGGTTCACAATTGCAACCGCCATAGGTATGATCGTATTTATGGCACTGATTGGTGCTGAAACAATCCTGCCGATTTATATGCAAAATATGGCTGGGTTTACGCCGCTTGAATCCGGAATGATGATAATGCCTGGTGCATTAGTGATGGGTTTTATGTCCCCGATAACGGGTCGGATTTTTGACAGAGTGGGTGCCAGATGGCTGGTGATTATTGGATTATCTATTCTTACAATCACCACATTCATGTTTACGAATCTATCGACGGAGACGTCATTGACTTATCTCACTGTCGTGTTTGCGATTCGCATGTTTGGTATTTCCATGGTGATGATGCCCGTTACTACTGCTGGTCTTAACCAATTACCAACCCGATTAATACCGCATGGTACGGCGATGAATAATACAATGCGACAGGTTGCAGCATCGATTGGTACCGCCATTCTCGTTACAGTGATGACAGCTGCTGCAGTGGATATGAGTGCGGATGCTGACCCAAGTGAAATGATCCATGGTGTTAATGTGGCCTTCTACGTTGCGACAGGGTTGTCATTGGGAGGGCTGGTACTGGCATTCTTTATCAAACGATCGACACCAGCTGAAGACCGTGCTGCAATGGAACTTGCTGAAGAAAATGAAAAATAAAAAACTGCTATGCCATGTGGTATAGCGTTTTTTTATTTTTTCTATTTCCCAGTGCAGAGATGACACTGTGTAAAATCAATCCAACAATAACAAGTGCCATACCGATAAATGAAATAAAGCTTGGTAATGGTGCGCTTAACAGGAACAGTTCACCAAATAAAGCGAAGACAACTTCGCCTGATTGTGTTGCCTCCACGGCAGCGAGTTTACGGTTGTCGTGATTGACCAGTTCGGTTGCATAGAAAAATAATACAGTAGCAATGATACCGGATGAAACAGCGACAATAAATGTCTGCAGTAATTGGCTTGTGTTTGGTGTGCTGTGCGCTATAATTCCATAAATAGATAAAATAATCCAGAATGGCATCGATGCAATTGTCATTCCGAGGATTCGCTGGAATGTATTTAAATTGCCATTCACAAGCTGCATCATTTTTCGATTTCCAAGTGGGTAGGCAAATGCAGATATGATCAATGGGACGACACATAGTAAAACACTGGTTAACGAGACAGATGACGCATGTTCAAGTTGCATCACAAACACGCCGGAAAGGATAATCAGCGAAATAAATATGCTCTGAACAGGTATTCTTTGTTTTGCCTTTTTGTTTAAAAAGGGAACTAATAGTGAACCCGCAATAATTGTTATCTGAAAAGTTGCCGCAACGAGCCATCCGGGTCCAAATATTGTTGCAAAAGTAATAGGTGCATAAAACAAGCCGAATCCAATTGTACTCCAAACTAGCCATGGGACCGGTTGCTTTTTTAAATGCTGAATAACTGGTTTTACGTTCCGTTTATAGCCGACAATGACTAGCAGCATGGGGAGCATAAACATAAATCGGAGGGATGCGCTCCAAACCCAGCTACCTCCCTCTAACTCCATCGAACGGTTTAAAATAAATGTCACGGAAAAGAATATAGCAGAAAAAATTCCAATTAAAATTGCTTTCATCATGGCACCCCGTAATCAAATGTCTTTAAATATAATCATATCAGAAACTGACGAAAGATAAGACTCTTTTTTCGATTTTATATCATGAATACTAGGATACGATACATATATTAATAGCGACTGTTATATTTGGAGAGGGGTTATGTCATGGGGGATGAGTTGATAAAGTTATTTGCTGTTTGTTATGAATAAAAATGGTATGGAAGAACGTGTCCTTATGGGGGGAGACGTTTTTGTTTAATAAACTAGAGCATAATCTATAAAACTATAGGGGGAGTTGGATAAATGGATATACGTATATTGGAGCCAGAGGATGCTGAAGCGTATCGAAAGCTGAGATTAGAAGCGTTGCTTAATAGTCCGGAAGCTTTTATTTCAAGTTACGAAGAAGTAAAAAATAATTCGGTGGATGTGTACAAGGTTAGGTTTCAATCCGATAACGCATATAATTTTGGCGCGTTTGAGGGCAATGAATTGATTGGAGTCGCAACTTTGGTAAGGGAAACAAAGGTAAAAATAGGTCATCGAACAAGTATTTATGCCGTGTATGTTACGCCGTATAAACGTGGCAGGGGTGTGAGCAAGCAGTTATTGCAGACAGCAATTGATCATGCGAATTCACTTGATGGGGTTGAACAGGTTTGCATATCTGTTGTGACCAAGAGTGACTCAGCCAAAAGCCTTTATTATGCTTTGGGATTTGTCCCGTTTGGCACCCATAAACGCGCTGTGAAACTGGGAGACACTTTCTATGATGAAGAGCATATGGTATTATTTTTTCAATAAGAAGGAATCTTCGTGATTTTTTCAGAATTATAGAGTAGCACTTATTTTTTGGAGGAATAGGATTTTGGATATCCAGGTAAGACATTCACTAATTAACACAGATACAATCAAACAAATTTTTAATGATTATGATATTGAAGCAGTTCAGTGTGATTTTTTAGCACGTGGACTAAATGACACATATCTCATTATGACTGAAGAAGAGACCTATATATACAGGGTTTATCGCGGTGGCTGGCGGAATAAAGAAGCTATTTTGTTTGAGCTGGATGCGATTAACTGTTTGGAGGGTTGTAGGGTTTCTTTTCCGATTAAAAAGAGAGATGGCAACTATTTGACAGAGTTAAAAGCACCTGAGGGGTTACGTTATGGGGTGTTATTTTCCTATTCAAAAGGAGAACGTCCACAGATTAACGTTGAAAGTTCAAAAGTAATTGGTGAAACACTTGGTAAGCTTCATGAGAAATCGGACAAGCTTACCTCGAATTATGAGCGAGGTTTTGCGTTGGATACGGAACATTTGCTGGATGAGCCGGCAGCTGTCATTTCACCAATTTTGAAAAAATACCTCGGAAGTGAGGAAGAGGAAACACTGCAAATAGTTGTTGAAAATCTCAAAGCAGATTTAGCTGGGCTTAATCTGGAAATAGGATTTTGCCATGGTGACTTTCATAATCACAACATGCATATTCATGATGGAGCAATTGAAGTATTCGACTTCGATTGTTGTGCCATTGGATACCGGGCATATGATGTTGCCGTTTCATGGTGGAATTTGGAAAATAATTACAAAAACCTTGAAGCTGAATGCTGGGAGGCATTTTTACAGGGTTACTTAGCGAAGCGGAACTTAGGAGGAGATGACTTAAAAAGTTTGCCACTGTTCATAACTACGAGAAGAATTTGGCTGTTAGGCACAATGCTGCAGAATGACGATGTTTGGGGGACAAACTGGATTAACGCCAGATCACTTGAGCTTTTTATCTGGCAATTAAAGACAGACAGACTCGGGGATGAGGAATTTTACGAAGATAACGAATAAAATGTGCGGTAAGGAAATAAGGAGTAGAATAACTTTTAATGATTTGGAACAAACCGACTATTCTTACAATATAATATTAATGATCATAACTATTATTATTTTTTAGCTTAAATAATGAAATCGTATTTTGGCTTAACCGCTAAAAAAGCCCAGGGGGGAGCCTGAGCTTTTATTGGATTAATCATCATGTTGATTAGTTAGCCATTAGCTACAACTGATGGATCGAAACATTGAACTGCACAAATACAGTTAAGATCAACTGTAACACATTGGCCTGTTGTCATTAATTCTAAAGCGCCACCGGCACAAACTTGGTTCAAAGGTACACAACAATCATTTCCAGAAATTTCTCTACCCTCATTAGGTTCCAATATTTCCAGTACCGCACAACAATTTTCATCGATAGCTCTTACTTTAAAATACACGCTAACGAAGCAGTCTGTATCAGCAATATTACCAAATGAATAAAATAAAGTGTTTGCTTTAGTTGTTAGAACAAAAGGAATTGTAGTTGGTCCATTGCTGGCAGGATTTAATGCGAATCCTGCACAACTTGTAGTACAGCCATTGTTATTGTTATTGTTTTCTTCTTGGGCAGCTAAAACTTCACGCAATGCTTCACATACACAGTTATCTGTCTCAAAGCCAACATCATTGTTACTGTTACTACCACATCCCATATAATTTCACCTCCTTTGCATCTATCTCTACAGCATATGGAGGTCTTCAAAAAACGTTAAGGACAAATCGTCTGATAGATTAGCCTTTTTCAGGACCTTTCATGAAAGGGGTGACAGGGAAGCAACCTGCATATTAAAAATGTCAGCCTAAATGCCTTGGATATCAAAGTAGATAAAATGATAAACTTAGATTATTCATTCATATAGTAGGAATACCTGGATTTTGTGCATACCCTAGATTTTCTTACAATTTGATGTGCAAACTGTAATGGTGAAATCCTTAGTTGGACTAATAAAGTATGAAAGTTTTTATATTATCTTATCTGTGAAAAAAAGCTCAGGGGGAGAACCTGAGCTTGAAAGTATCGTTTATTGGACCACATTTTCACCTTGATTAATTAACCATTAGCTACAACTGTTGGATCGAAACATTGAACTGCACAAATACAGTTAAGATCAACTGTAACACATTGGCCTGTTGTCATTAATTCTAAAGCGCCACCGGCACAAACTTGGTTCAAAGGTACACAACAATCATTTCCAGAAATTTCTCTACCCTCATTAGGTTCCAATATTTCCAGTACTGCACAGCAATTGTCATCCACCGCTCTTACTTTGAAATACACGCTAACGAAGCAGTCAGTCTCAGCAATATTACCAAATGAATAAAATAAAGTGTTCGCTTTAGTTGTTAGAACAAAAGGAATAGTAGATGGACCATTGCTGACAGGATTTAATGCGAATCCTGCACAACTTGTAGGACATCCATTGTTATTGTTTTCCTCTTGAGCAGCTAAAATTTCACGTAATGCTTCACATACACAGTTATCTGTCTCAAAACCAACATCATTGTTACTGTTACTACCACATCCCATATAATTTCACCTCCTTTGCATCTATCACTACAGCATATGGAGGACTCCAAAAAACGTAAAGGACAAATCGTCTGATAGATTAGCCCCTTTTTCAGTTTCTTCTAGGGGATAGTCTAGTAGTGTGATTGTTGCCATCATAGCCTAATTTTTTAAATGTGGTTTAATCGGTGAATAAATCGATTAATATTGGGTATCCTAAATTTCCAAAAGTTAGAACTATTGTCATGAAATATTTTAGATTAACGATTTTAGGTTATTGAACATAATAAAAAGCTGGCTCTCCCTTAATGTAGGGAAAGCCAGTTTTTATGCTCCCAAAAGCTTCTTTACGTAGGAAAAACTATATGGAATATACTATTCTATGCATGATGCAGCAAAGATTCTCTAGGCAAATTAATCCTATTTGAAAAGAAAGATACAGATTTTGCAAAAGAACTGGGTAACGCACCTGGATCTTTGTCTGCTTTCCTATTAAAAGAACCTGTGAAATCTTCACAAGTTCTCTTCAGATATCCCTATTTTATTTTTATAACGATTTTTCCCTTTGCATGGTGTGTTTCACTTAGTTTATGGGCTTCGCGCATCTCTTCTTCGGAAAGCGGGAATGTTTGGCCAATATGTGCTTTCATTTCCCATTTTTCCATCAACTCACCAAGCTTGGCCAGCTGCTTGCCATCAGGTTCTAGCCAATGAAAGCTTGCTTTAATTCCTTTCGATTCAGCGAGGTTTTCGTCTGGAGGTTCTGCAATGGATACTAATTTTCCACCTTCTTTTAAGACATCATAGCTTTTCTGTTGAATACCGCCACCCATTGTATCGAGGACAATGTCGAAGTCTGTTATTTCTTCCTCAAAGTTTTCCGTTTGATAATTAATGAATTGATCAACTCCTAATTCTTTGAGAAATCCTTCATTTTTCCCACTGGCAGTTGAGGCAACATGTGCGTCGAAGCTTTTGGCAATCTGGATGGCAAAGCTTCCAACACCTCCTGATCCAGCGTGAATTAATACCTTGTCGTCAGATTTAACGTCGCAAATATCCACCAGACATTGCCATGCAGTAAGTCCGGTAAGTGGAACTGCAGCAGCCTCTTCAAATGATATTTCCTCTGGTATCTTTGCTAGCAGATTTTTATCAACAGCGGTGTATTCAGCGTACGTTCCATCTTTTGTTGTTGCAGGACGTGCAAAAACACGATCGCCAACGGAGAAGTTTGATACACTATGGCCAACTTCACTAACAACTCCGGCAGCATCCCAGCCTAAGATAATGGGGAAATCAAACGGGAATTTTTCTTTTAAGTAACCTTCACGCAGTTTCCAATCGATTGGATTTATTGATGTCGCATGAAGTTCTACTAATACCTGATCATCGGCTATAACTGGCTTTGGAACTTCTTCCTCAACCAACTGGTTAGCTGATCCGTATTCATTTATGACAATTGCTTTCATTTTATACCTTCTTTCTAAGAGTAGCTGTATATGTTATTTGTTCCCCGTTTGATTTAATATAAATCATAAGATGATTAGAGTTATTTAATAAAGATAATATAAACTAAAAAGGAGAATCCGTATTGTGGCTGAAAAATTAATATCATTTGAACCAGTGCTTCCTGCAAACCCTAAAGTTCTTATTCTGGGTTCTATGCCAGGCGGTATTTCATTGGAAAAAGAAGAGTATTATGGAAATCCCCGCAATCATTTTTGGGATATTCTTTTTAAACTTTTTGATCATGAGCCAATAACTGAATATGATGAAAAGATCGCATTTGTAAAACGTAAACAGCTTGCTTTATGGGATATAATAGGTCTTTGTTATCGGGAAGGGAGTCTTGACGCTAATATTGTAGATGAGGAACCGAATGATATTATTGGATTGCTGAACGACTATCCAGGCATTCGCCTGATAGCTTGTAATGGTGGAAGATCATATGAAACATTCAGGAAAAATTTTAATACAAGTAAAGTTGATGTTATAAAATTGCCTTCGACCAGCCCAATTCCTGGACGTTATACGAAGAACTTTAATGGGAAGGTAGAAGAGTGGGGGGAAATTTTGGATTATTTGTGATGACTTAGAAAGTCTGGTGTGATACTATTTAATTAAGCCTAAAGTATTAAACTATATTCCCTGTATTCGAAATAGCAACTAATGACCTATTAAAAAATTTTTTGGGTAATTTAAAAAAAAGTGAATAAAATTAATTGGAATGCAATATTATTAAATTGGTTGTTTTTTTCGGGGGATTTAGTGAGCCGCAAGCTGCAACTTGCGGCTCTGACAGTTATCCGCAAGGTACGGCGACTCCGTTTAGGGACGAAAAAAGTAATTATCCCACGTTTACGTAGACGACAGGGTGATTACTTTTTTCCGTGGCTACTGTTGACGATCAGTAATACGAGTGTGGCAAACATTAACATCAGCTCAAGAGCACTGTCAACTGGTATCACTCGCTCAACCCCTTTCATCGGGGATTTGAAGCCGCCAAGTAATAAGAGAAAACTCTTCCACCACTTCATAATTGAAGCCACCCTGCATAACCTGTCCCAAATATTATACTATAAAAGGAATCAAAAATGTGGTAATTTTTAGGAAATGGTACAATATTCTCATAAGTCTGTAAATTTAACAGTTTAGTTAATTTGTATGTGCTTGCTGCGATCATGCTTGTATTTTCGATAAAACTCAACCATTGGTCCAATAGTGTCCTTCAAATCAGGACAAACAATCCCAGATCCTTTTAAATCCGCTACTGCTGATGAACAGTCAAATGATGCATCAATTGTGAAATAATCCATTGCTTCCAGTTCGACTTGAAGCCACTTCCGCACTGGCCCCGCTGAAAGGGAACTTTTTACCCAAGATACAGGAACCGTACCTTTTGGTGTCTTTCCTAAATAAGCCTCAGCGAGTATTTTCTGCAACTCATGCATTGTGTATGGATTTGGATCAGTCAAATGATATGTTTTCCCTTTGCCAACAGGTGCGATTGCAAGGTAACTTGTTGCACGTAATACATAATCAGATGGTACAAAGTTTCCTTCTGGCTTACCATCGCCCATATATGGGAGGAATGGAAGGAAACTTATATGATCAAGCAAATTCAGCATAAAATATAAACCGTCAAACTTGATGGTTTCCCCAGAACTTGAGTGACCTTTCACAATACCAGGCCTGATAATAGTAGTCGGAACAGATTGTTTAAGCTCCTCAACTAAAACTTCTGCATGATATTTTGTTTCTTCATAATGATTCTTAAATGACTGCCCCGCAGCTAATTCATTTTCATAAATCTTCCCTTCGCGCATTCCCGCTACATATGCCGTACTAAAATAAGTATAACGCTCGAGATTTCCTAATGTTTTTACCCAATTACATATGTTTTCTGTTCCATCGACATTTACTTTATACGCAATGTTTTTGGGTACTGCCAGATCATAAACGGCTGCAAGGTGAAAGACATGGGTAACGGATTCCTGTATTTCACGATTTATATCGTGTTCAAGTGCCAGGGTTGGCTCTGTGATATCGCCGGTTACAACGGAAAATATACTCGGATCATGTCCGGTGGTTTTTGCCAGATTGATAATCTCTTTGGTGGCTTTGTCCTGGAGGGAGGGTAATACTAGTAAGTAGATTTGTTTGATGTCTTGCTGATGATCATGGAGAAGTTGCTTAATTAAGTTTGATGCAAGGAAACCAGGGTAGCCTGTAAGAAAATATGTATGCTGTTTCATATAATCGCTCCTTTTATTTTAATTACTATTATTATAGTATAAGATAGACCATTAAAGAAGATATTTCCAAATTAATAGAATTCTGCTAGTCTTTTTCTACGGGGCGGGTGATAATTGAGTGAGCATTTTTTGGGTACGGTTTGGAATATTTTGTGGACTTTGGACCTTGCTGATCTTCAGGCACAGTGAAAATCAATCTGTAAGTTTGTTGATTGCAGCACTTGCGTTAGGAATATTTTTCTTTCTATCTATTCGGAAAGAATTGCTTTTTCTTTACATTAGTCTGTCTGTAATCATCTTTATTCATGGAATTATGTTGATAGATGAAGTTACATACTCAATTTTATTATTATTTTTTCTAGCAATTATTGCCGTGTATCGCCATAAGCAAAAGCATTTGACCATCTATTTAATCTTTAATTTGGCATTATCCATAATGATGGTTGTTTATTTTAATGATAGTGTTGTTGAATTAATTATTCTATCCAGTTTCTTCTACTTTATGGTAACTGCGGTTAACCGATTGTATTTGGAAAAAAATGAGCAACATGAGATGTATGAACAGATGTCAGGTGAGTATCGTAAATTAAAAAGGATGAACCTGGTGGCAGAAAGGGATGCCCGTCTTGAAGAGCGTACGAAAATTGCCCGGGATATCCATGATTCGGTAGGACATCGATTAACAGCTTTGATTATGAAACTGGAAATGCTGTCTATTCAAAAAAATGCAGCGGAATATAGTGAATTAAAGGAAATGGCACAGGGTAGTCTTGATCAGACAAGGCAAGCTGTAAAAACTTTGCAAAGTGAGGAACATGAAGGTCTGGCTACGGTTGTTCACTTGATTCGTAAACTTGAAGCAGAGAGTAACATTCAAGTTCAGTTCACCATTAAGCAAGGGGTGCTGTCAGTTCCACTTTCCAATGATAGAAGTGTTGTTTTATATCGGGTCATTCAGGAAGCATTAACCAATGCGATGCGCCATGCACAATCAAAGGAAGTACATATTAATTTAGGCCGGTCAGCCACAGGAGCTATTTCATTCGAAGTTTTGAATCAAATCTATGATGCAGTTCCGTTCGAATTTGGATTCGGACTATCGAATATGAAAGACCGAGTGCAAGAAGTTAATGGAACACTATACGTTTATCAAACAGAAGAAAAATTTGTTGTATTAGGGACGATTCCTGTGAATGAGGGGGAAGAGTAATGATTCGTGTGCTGCTAGTTGAAGATCAGGCAATTGTTAGGCAGGGGCTGAAGGTAATATTGGAACAGGACGAAAATATTACAGTAACCCATGAAGCGGAAAATGGTCAGCATGCTTTGGATATTCTGGAAAAACATATGGTAGATTTTATCATGATGGATGTGCGGATGCCTGTGGTCAATGGAATTGAAGCGACAAGAAAGATAAAGAAGCGATGGCCAGAAGTTAAAATCTTGATTTTGACAACGTTTAATGACGATGAATATGCACTTCAAGCGTTAAAAGAAGGGGCAAATGGATTTTTATTAAAAACATCGGAATCGACTAAATTAATTGCTGCTGTTTACAGTTCTATGAGCGGAGGTTTAACAATTCATGAAGAAGTAGCGGCAAAAGTGATGCCACGTTTATTGGGACGTTCATCGAACAATGCTGCAGTTAATGTTGATCTGACTTCAAGGGAATTAACAATAACACGTTTGATTGGCGAAGGAAAAACGAACAAGGAAATCTCAGAAGAGCTGTATTTATCAATCGGTACCGTTAAAAATAACATCACTCAAATTCTGCAAAAAACAGGGCTTCGTGACCGCACACAACTGGCTATCTTTGCGGTAAAACATGATATAGGCTAGACTTCCTGCGTGAGTGGGGAGTTTTTTTAATGCGGGTGTAGAGGAGGTTCCAACCAGATATCGGGAACTTCGACCGGATATGTGACAACTTCAATCCCAGGATAAAAGTGACGCAGGTCATCCTCTTTTTATGACTATTAGTGACTTGAGGCAGTATGCGACGTTAACAAGACATCGTATAATAAATTAAGAGGAGGAAGTAACGATGCTTGAGTTAGTTGATTTATCCAAGAAATTTAAACAATTTTACGCTGTGAAAAATTTGAATATGTTTATCGAGAAAGGTGAAATTGTAGGTTTGCTGGGGCCAAATGGTGCTGGGAAATCAACAGCAATTTCCATACTGTCGTCATTAATTGAACCGACAACAGGTGATGTTCGATTTAAGAATTCCAGTATTATTAAAAGTCCCGGTCCAATTCGGAATGTGATTGGTATGGTGCCACAGGAGATTGCATTATATGATGATTTGACTGCAGAAGAGAATTTGCAGTTCTTTGGCAGAATTTACCGGATGTCAGGTGTGGAACTGAAACAGAAAATTGATGAGGTGCTGGATCTGATTGGCTTATCAGATCGGCGTAAGAATGTAGTTAAAAAGTTTTCAGGAGGCATGAAGCGGCGTCTGAATATCGGTGTTGCGCTACTGCACAATCCAGAGTTAATCATTATGGATGAACCAACAGTTGGGATTGATCCACAGTCGAGAAACTATATCCTGGAGACGGTGAAACGGCTTAACCGTGAGAAAGAGATGACTGTATTGTACACAAGTCACTATATGGAAGAAGTGGAATTCCTTTGTGACCGTATTTATATTATGGACCAGGGTAACCTTATTGCGTCTGGAACGAATGAGGAAATTAAACGAATTCTTTCAGCTGAAAAAACGATTGAAATCAAGTCTGACCGGATAAATGAAACTTTTGTCCAACTACTTCGAAATGACACAACGATAAATAGTGTTACAGAAGGTGAGAAAGCTGTAACAATAATTGTGCCAAAAGAAACAAAAGCGTTCGGTACAATTTTGAAGTATGCGGAGGAAGCTGAAATTGAATTGAATTCAGTTGATGTTCAGGAGGCAACATTAGAGGGTGTGTTCCTGCATCTTACCGGAAGAGCGCTACGGGACTAGGGAGGAGAGGGTTTTATGATCTGGCAGATTGTGAAAAAAATAGGGTTAACATTGGTGCGTAATCCTCAGCAGCTGCTTCTGCTACTCGGCCTTCCGATTATTCTAATTGCAATTTTAGGTGCAGCGCTTGGGAATGTAATGAATGGTGAAGAAGTTACGATAGATGCCAAGGTTGCCATTATTGAGCATGGAGATGAAGTGGAACAGGTTAACCGATTTGCAAATGATATCAAAAACAGTGGAGTGCCTCTTGAAAGAGTAGAAGCGATTCAAGCAGCAACTGGAGAGTTAGCCCCTATTAAACTATTGAAAGAATCCGTTTTTGGGAGTGAGGGATTAAAGGAATTAGTACAATTGGAAAGCGCTAAGCCTTCTGAACGGGAAATAATACTGAATGATGATTCCTATACAGCGGTTATTGAAGTTCCAGAAAATTTCACATATCACACGCTTCAAAATTTCTTTGGAATGGGGGATGGCGAGACTTCATTAAACGTATCCCGTAACGAAGGGAAACAGCTGGGGTCTACGATTATTTTGGAGGTTTTACAGCAGTTTCAGGAACAATTATCGCTAACAAGCTTTGTCGGTGAGAAGGGTATTTCGATGGAAGCGATCCAGGTTGATACAGAAGCAATTTCTGGTGAGATAACGACGATTGACCAGACGCAGCCTGTGACAGCTAAGAATTATTATGCAATTGGAATGGCTGTCATGAACGTTCTTTTTCTTGCATCTACAATAGGTTCCTATGCCTTTCTTGAAAAAAGACTCCACGTTTTTAACCGTATTATTTTGGCCAACGTGTCAAGGTGGGTTTATTTTTCGGGTGTATTAATTGCTGGTACTGTATTTGGCTTTCTTCATCTATTAATTGTGTTTGGTGTATCATGGATTCTCTTTGGGGTAGCGTGGCCAAATATTCTAGCGTTCTTGATTGTTACATTTGGTCTGGCAATAGCGGTTGGAGGGTTGTCCGTTTTGCTTACTGCTATTAGTTATCGGATTAATTCGGAATTAGTAACGAACTTTTTTCAATCGATTGTCATTACGATTATTGCCTTTTTAGGGGGCAGCTTTTTTCCAATTGGTGATACTTCTAAGACGATTCAATTTATTGGTAACTTAACGCCTAATGGTGCTGGGATGACAGCTTATCTTAGTGTGCTTAGAGGCGAGCCTATTTCTTCAATCTGGGAGCATGTTATTTTCCTTTGCCTGTTTTCAGTTACGATTGTTGTAATTGCGGCACTTAGTTTTCCGAAGAGGGGGCAAACGGCATGAAAGGTATTTTCTTAGCAAAAATAAAAATGTTTATGCGAAATCCATGGACGTTTTTGATTATGATTGTCATGTCGGTTGGGTTTGCTCTTATTTTAGGAGGGTCCGGAAACTTTACATCAATCAGTGTTCCCCTTTATGCAGCTGATGAATCTGTCCGTGAGTCGATGGTAGGTGAAATGTTAGATGAATCTGATGCATATTCTTTTAAATGGCTTTCTGAAGAAGAGATGATGGGGCAAATCTCAAGTGGAAAAGCTGAGGTTGGTGTTGAGCTCCAGGAGGATGATTTTAATGTGATTGTTGGAATGTCATCGCAAAATACCAAGATGGTTCAGCAAACAATAAAGGAAGCTTACACGAAAAAAGAACAATATAGCCAAATTCTTACCGAGACAGATGCAACAACACTGAGTAAAAAAGAACAGGTTCTGGATGACTTGGAAGCAGCTTTAGATGAACCGGTATTTGGTATACAGTCAAGCAATTTCCGGGGATCAAATGCGGTTATTATTGATAACACATTCCATACGTTATTCGGATTTACATTGTTTTTTGTAATCTATACGATTGCCTATAATGTATTTTATATATTGACAGAAAAGAAGGATGGCATTTGGGATAGGGTTATATTGTCACCAGTTCGGAAGTGGGAAATGTATACAGCAAATTTCGTTTATACGTTTATCACAGGATATCTGCAGGTGGTAATTGTATTTCTGGTATTTCGTTATTGGATTGGTGTAAATTTTCAAGGAAGGTTTATTGAGTCGCTGCTTGTGATTATTCCATATGTTTTTGCAATTGTTGCTCTATCCATTTTGATAACAGGCTTGGTTAAAACAGTTCAGCAATTTAACGCAGTGATTCCAATTGTGGCTGTGAGTATGGCAATGATTGGCGGGGCTTACTGGCCGATTGAAATTGTTCAATCCCAGTTTATGTTATTTTTGTCGAAAATCGTTCCTATTACGTATGGCATGGAAGTGTTAAATGGTGTAGCCATTTATGGTTATCCGGTGGAAGATTTATTATTTCCAATCAGTATATTATTGCTGATGGGTGTCATGATGACTGGAATTGGCATTCATTTAATGGAAAAGAGGTACGTGTGACCTGTTATTTTCAAAAGAAATATATCACTGATAGAATAAAAGTATGTGAGGGGTGATGGATTGGAAATTAATAATCAGGCACGTGAAGAACTTTTAACAGAAGTAAACGGAATCTCAGATGAAAATTTAAATAGAAAACCTTCAGCAAACAGCTGGTCAATAAAGCAGATACTCGAGCACTTGTATCTAATGGAGGGAGCAATCACAAAAAAAATTCGAAGTCAGCTGGCTCATGGTGAAGTAGTTAATGCAGCTGATAAGCCAATCAAATTGTCTGTTGATCGGAACAGGAAAGTAGATGCTCCAGAATTTGCCCAACCCAGTGAATCGTTTGCTTCGCTTGAGGAATTGAAACAGAAGCTAGAAACGACACATAGCGAATTGTCGGAATTGGCTGGGACATCGGATGAAAAATTCTTGGCGGAGAAAGGATTTGAGCATCCGGTTTTCGGTCAAATGAGTTTGAAACAGTGGATACCATTCGTGGGGTATCATGAAAAGCGGCACACGGAACAGGTGAAAGAAGTGAAAATAGATTTAGGGCTGTGAGGATGAGGCGAGCGACATATTGTTGCTCGTTTTTCTATTGTAAAGAAGTACCAGACTATATAGGGCGAAATTGTTTTTAATTTTTAGTATAATAGAGTTAGAGTATTGTAGAAAGGAGAGCTCTTGTGAAAAAGAAGAAATGGCTGAAAATTATTGTAGGAATTTTAAGTGTTCTACTTATTATAGATATTATTGCGAGCTTCTATTTTTATAATTTAGCAATCGATCGTAATGAAAAAGATTTCTTACAAGGAAATAAAGACTTGGAAGTTTCCGCTGAAGCAATGGATGTCTTCCTTGAAGGTGACTGGCGTGATTGGGTCGGCGAGCAAAATTTTGATGAATGGACGATGTCTTCGTATGACGGGTTGAAGCTGCAGGGTTACTTTTTAGAGGCAAAACAACCAACTAATAAAGTTGTTGTTATGGCACACGGCTACCTGGGTGACGCGATGGATATGGGATTATACGGCCAATATTATTATGAAAAGCTTGGCTATAATATTTTTATGGCAGACGCCAGGGGTCATGGTGCAAGTGAAGGTGAGTACATTGGATTTGGCTGGCATGATCGTAAGGATTATGTTGATTGGATCAATCGGATTTTAAATAAATATGGTCAGGATACAGAAATTGTCCTTCATGGTGTTTCAATGGGGGCAGCAACAATGCTAATGGCAAGTGGCGAGGAGCTTCCTGATAACGTCAAGGCAATTGTGGCTGATAGTCCCTATACAAGTGTAGAGGATATGTTTTCCTATCAGATGAATCGAATGTATAACATACCGGCATTCCCTGTTCTACCGAGCACAAGTCTAGTATCCAAAGCGAAAGCAGGCTATTCCTTTACAGAAGCATCTTCATTGGAGCAAGTTAAGAAAGCTGACGTGCCGATATTGTATATTCATGGTAATGCTGATAGCTTTGTGCCAACCAAAATGGCATTTAAATTATATGAAAATACGAAAAGTGAAGCGGAGATTATGACAGTAGACGGAGCAGGTCATGGGGAAGCATTCGCAACGAAGAAAGAGAAATATATTACTAAGTTGAATTCGTTCTTGGAACAGTATATGGAAGAATAATAATAAAAAGGTTTTCCACCTGGTCGGCGGAAAACCTTTCTATTTTGCAGTTATATAAACTTGAGATATGGCGATATCGACCTGGAAAGCGGGATATCGGTCGGGAATCGAGGATATCGACCTGGAAAGCGGGATATCAACTCGAAATCGAGGATATCAACCTGGAATGCGGTATATCAACCCGAACCATGATATATCGACCGGGACAGCGGTATATCAACTCGAACCAAGGTATATCGCCCACCGATACGATCAACCTGCAACATCAGCGCATCACAAATATTTTTCAAACCAGCCTGTTATGTGGTTTAGGCGGGCGATTCGCATTTTTGGTTTTCCGCTCCGGCTTAATTCGTGGTTAGCTCCTGGGAAACGGACAAATTCAACTTCTTTACGTAAATGCTTCAATGTGGTGTACATTTGTTCACTTTGTTCAATTGGGCAGCGCAAATCCTGCTCGCCATGAACAATAAGCAGTGGTGTTTCCACGTTTTTAGCATACTTCAATGGAGAGAAATCCCATAGTTTAGTGGGGTTATCCATTAGATTTTTGCCGAGTTCCCATTTTGTAAAGAAATAGCCAATATCGCTTACTCCATAAAAACTTAGCCAATTGCTAATGCAGCGCTGGGTAACGGCTGCTTTAAATCGATTTGTGTGACCAACGATCCAGTTTGTCATAAACCCGCCATAACTGCCGCCAGTTACGCCAAGCCGGTTTTTATCGATGAAGTCAAATTCTTTTAAGGCATAGTCAACAGCACTCATCAAATCGGTGTAATCCTTTCCGCCGTAGTCTTCACGACAGGCATCAACGAATGACTGCCCGTATCCATGACTGCCACGGGGATTCGTATACAAAACAATATAGCCTCTTGCAGCAAGTAATTGTAGCTCATGGAAGTATGTCTGGCCGTACATCGCATGTGGACCGCCATGAATTTCCAGTACGAATGGGTATTTTTTGCCCTCTACAAAGCCATATGGATGTAATAGCCAGCCCTGAATTTCCCAGCCATCTTCTGCAGTATAGGTCAGTGTTTCTGGTTCACTTAATGATACATTGCTTAGAAACTCCTGATTCGCGTTGGTTAAGCGTGTTAGCTTCCCATCGCTATTTAATTGATAGAAATTGCATGGGTTTGTTGGAGTGCTAATACCAAGGATGAAGGTGCCAGCACTGTAGGAAAACCCAAAAACATGGTTGTCGTCTTTATACAGTACTTCGAGGTCACCATTCAGGTTCACTCGATATAGCCCGGTTGCACCGAAATCAGTTCCCAGGAAAAATAAATGTTCTTCTGCTTCGTCCCATATTGGTCCTGTTGTTGATTGACCGAGTCTGGTATCACCAATCAGCGCATCACCTAATTGGATATCCCATTCTTTGCTTAAGCATGTCCTTTGAGCCGATTCTGTTTCAAACACATACAGGTCATTTAGTGTTGCACCTTGGTATGCATATTCATGGCCAAAACTGGCAATTTTTGTTCCACTTGGTGAAAACTGTGCACTCCCGTATGCACCATGTCCGGTCGTTAATTTTCTCGTTTCTTTTGTTGAAAGGTTCAGAAGATAAAGGTCGTTCGTGAGCTCATAATCAGCATCGTCATTCAAGTTGGCACTGAACAGAATCTGCTTTCCATCGGGTGTTATATCCTCAAGGTTATGGTTCGCATCTGCTGTTGTTAACTGTTGGAAAATTTCTTTCTCAACGTCGAATAAAATAAGCTGTGTTCGCTTATTATCATAAAATCCTTGTGCGTCCGATTTGTAATCCAAGCGGTTGATTACAATTGGCTGTTCATTTTTTTCTTCCTTTAATTTTTGGCGTTCCTCTTTTGATTGTTCTTGTTGGGCTGTTACATCATCATCTTTTTCCAATGATGCACTGAAAACAATATACTTGCCATCCCTTGACCAGGAAGGATTTGTGGCACCATTCTTAAATGTTGTGATCTGTTTTGCTTCGCCGCCATCTGTATGTATCATCCATAGCTGAGGAAGTCCACTTCTAGTCGACTGGAATATAACTTTCTTTCCATCAGGTGAGAAGGAGGGATTGTTATTTTTTGCTTCACCAAAGGTCCACTGGCTTGGTTTAGCCTCATTTAATTTTTGAAGAAATAACTGTGATGTATATTCATTGTCGTCGTTGGCTGTTGTGGAAACAAATGTATAGGCGTCTCCCTTTAGTGTGAACTGGGGGTCACTGTACACATCAATATTAAACAAATCTTCTGCTGCTAATGCACGTTTCGTTGTATTCAAGAAATGTCCTCCTTCGAAAATATATACTATTAAAAAAGAAAAGCCTTTTGATTAACAAAAGACTAGACTTTATGTTTAGCTAAGTTGGCATCCAGTTCGTATGCTTCCTGTAGTCTCGCTGTAATTTTTCCTGGACGGCCATTGCCTATAAGGTCACTGTCCACCTTAACAATTGGCAAGACTTCTGAAGTGCTGCTGGATAAAAACAATTCATCAGCTGCTGATATATCACTGATAGAAAAAGCCTCTTCTATTAGTGGTATATTATAATCGCGCGTGAATTTTTCAATACGCATACGTACACAACCATGCAGAATATTATTTGTGGCAGGATGCGTATAAATTTTACCATCTTTTACTAGATAAACATTGGAGGAACTGCACTCAGTTACGACTCCGTCTTTATGAAGGATAGCTTCATAGCTGCCATTCTCTTTTGCCTCCTGTTTTGCGATAACATTAGGCAATAGATTTAAGCTCTTTATATAGCAATTTTCCCAGCGGACGTCACGCTGTGTAATGGTAGAAACGCCATCGGATAAATTTTTCAGATTGCGAGGAAAGTCCTCCATATATGCATAAACATTTGCTGGAACATCGGCTGGAAAAGTGTGTTCACGTGGTGCAGAACCGCGTGATGCCTGTAAATATAGCTTTCCATCTGTTGTCATAGAATTTTTGTCTAATAATTCCTGCAGCAAATTTGTTATTTCCTCTTTGGTGAATGGTAACTCAATTTTAATTGCTTCCGCAGATCGAAACAGCCTATTTACATGCTCCTCAAGCAGATAATACGTACCATTATAGATGCGGATTACTTCATATACACCATCACCAAACTGTAATCCACGCTCTTCATATGGATATTTAAGATCCTCACGATTTACAAAATTTGTTTGTGATATGATTACTGGATAGACAGACATACTATTCCCCTCCTTGAAACTTATGACTATTTTATATCTTCTTTCACTTTATGTAAATGTTTTGTTGAATAGTGATAAATATCACGGAATTTGTTTTATCCCCCCTTTATAATGGGGATAGAAGTTAGTAAAAGGGGGCGTGACGATAATTGGAACCAATATTGGAACGACTTACTAAGCATGAATACAGTATTCTCATGGCGAATGCAAAACAAATAAGTGTAAAAAAAGGTGAGTCCATTTTTGAAGAGGGAAGTCCTGCTGATCACTTGTATTTTATACAACAAGGTGAGATAAGAGTCTTTAAAAACCTCGGTGCAAATAAAGATATTACTATTTTTACACGTAGCAAAAATGATGGATTCGGTGAAATCGGTATTTTTAGTGGAGCTAATTACTCCAATTCTGCACAAGCTGTTCAGGATAGTGCACTGTATTCGGTTACACGTCATGAAATTGAAGAGAGCATGGCACAAAATGGAAAGTTAGGTCTTCATTTTACGCGCTGGGTTGCTGAGAACTTGGAAGCTAGTAAGGCAAAAATGCGTGATTATATCGCATTTGGCTCAGAAGGTGCAGTCGCATCTGTGTTTGTCCGGTATTCCAACACATGTGGTATCGTAACTCCTGAAGGTATACAGCTAACAGATCCAATTATGATTCAGGATATTAGCAAACATATTGGTATATCAAGAGAAACAGTTAGTCGTATTGTGAATAAATGGAAAGAACAAGGAATTATAGACAATCTGAATAAACACTTTATACTTAAAGATATGAATTATTTCAGAAGAATACTTGTTTGTGAACAATGTGGTGTTCAGAATTGTGCTATTTAGTTAAACCTGCTATCTCTTATAATGACAATCGAATGTGGATGAAGAAAAGTGGCATTAATTATAAAAATATTTTTTTATTCATGTTCGATTGTTGATATGCCAGTATTTTATAAAATAATAATAAAAAACTATTGATTCGATTTGATAGAGTTGGTATAATAAATAGTGTTCTTGAAAAAAGGAGCATTCATCGTACATAAGATACGGGTGAAGTGCGGGTGTAGTTTAGTGGTAAAACTTCAGCCTTCCAAGCTGATATCGTGGGTTCGATTCCCATCACCCGCTCCATACATAAGTCATAACGCAGTGTTTCGTAACATATCCTACGAAGCATTGCGTTTTTTCATTATAAAACTTGAACTTAAATCAATGAAAGTTGTATTCTTAAGATAACTACGATAATTTGAGGGATTTATATATGAAAAAATTAATGCAAAACTTAAAACAGATTGATGGTAAGGGCTATAAAGCATATAAAAGTGTTCAAGGTCACTACACATTTGATGATTTTGATTTATATATAGATTATGTGCAGGGTGATCCATTCGCCACACCATCCAAGATACGTGTTGTCATTCCAGTTCAAAAACGCCAGGTCAAAAGTGAGTGGCTCGAATCTCAGGCGCGCAAGGTTGCTGCCGAGAATGTGCTTGCCCGCAAAGTTGGTGTAGCTGTTGCAAAGGGTGGGCAATTTATCAAGGGATCTGGAAAGAGTGGAGAGATTCTTTTTGATAAGCCTGGACAGGAAGTTCTGGAGCGCAGCGCTGTTCAAATTGATTCAGCATCTATAACGGTATGTATTTCTGTGGGATTGCCTGCGAATGGGCGAAAAATTAATGGAAGAGAGGCGGAAAAGTTATTTTCACATGCCATTCCAACGATAATTAAAAATTCCATTTTCGCCATTGCGGATGATGAAATTAATCAAGTCATTGAGCTTGCTGATCAGCAGGAAGCTATTCGTAGCGAAATGCGCCAGAATAATTGGATTTCTTTTATTGCTAACGGTTCTGTTTTGCCAAGGGAAAGTGGTATTAGCAACCGGCCATTGAAAGACGCGATTCCATTTAAAAGTCCTGCTGCAGATGAAGTGGAAATTCAGCTGCCGCATCAATCTGAACCGATTAAAGGAATGGCAATTAAAAAAGGTATTTCACTAATTGTTGGCGGTGGCTATCATGGTAAGAGTACGATTTTACAGGCAATAGAACGAGGAGTATATTCACATACTAAAGGTGATGGACGTGAGTACGTACTTACTGATTCAGATGCTGTGAAGATTCGTGCAGAGGATGGACGACAAGTTACTGGTGTTAATATTTCACCATTTATTAATAATTTGCCTCACAAACAGGATACACATTTCTTCTCGACTGAGAATGCCAGCGGAAGTACGTCACAGGCCGCAAATGTAATGGAAGCATTAGAAGCAGGAGCTGCCACATTACTAATCGATGAAGATACCAGTGCGACGAACTTTATGATTCGTGATCATCGAATGCAACAGCTTGTAAAAAAAGATAAAGAGCCAATTACCCCGTTTATTGATAAAATAAGACAAATGCGTGATCAGCTTGATGTATCAACAATTCTTGTAATGGGAGGATCCGGTGATTATTTTGCTGTGGCCGATTCGATTATTATGATGGAAGCATATGTCCCTTATAATGTAACGAATGATGCAAAGGAAATAATGGAAAAATACCCATTATACCGTGATACATTATTGGACGAAGCTTTTGGTGAAATTGCTGAGCGTAACTTTCAGCAGAATTCGCTGCAGACTAATAAAGGAAGTCGTTCGAAAACACAGGCGAAAGGCTTAACCAAAATTATCATGGGGCGGACGGATATATCATTTGATGATACCGAGCAACTTGTGGATTCCTCGCAAACACGCATGATTGCAGAGATTATTCAATATTTGGATCGAACTAATGGGCTTGGTGCTAAATCGTTAAATAAACTACTGGATGATCTTGAAGAACAGATGGATAAAAGTGGATTAGCGTCATTTACGACGTTTAAAAATCAGCATCCAGGTGATATCGCACGACCACGCCGGTATGAAATTGCTGCAGTGTTAAATCGAATTCGTACAGCTAAGGTTACGCAACAATAGAAGGAGGGTTACCGTTGAATACAGACCAATTGAAGCAGGAGATTATTGACTACAGCAAAGAAATAGGCATCGATAAGATAGGATTTGCATCTGCTGATGTGTTTGGTGAATTGAAGGAACGATTACGGCACCAGCAGTCGCTTGGCTATCAATCAGGCTTCGAAAAAGGGTCTGTGGATGAGAGAACGGAGCCAGAGCGGTTACTACCAGAGGCAAAGTCAATCCTTTCGATAGCAATCGCCTACCCTTCACGAATTAAGGATGCACCAAAAAGTACGAAAGATGAACGCCGCGGGATATTTTGCCGGGCTTCATGGGGTGTGGACTACCATGTTGTTTTACGGGAGAAGCTTGAGAAGCTTTCTGCCTTCATTGAGGAAAAATTCCCTGATGCAGTAAATAAGGTGATGGTCGACACGGGTGAATTATCAGATCGTGCGGTGGCAGAACGTGCTGGTATTGGCTTCAGTGGTAAAAACACTTCTATTATTACACCTGAATTCGGATCATACGTTTATCTTGGTGAACTGATTACAAATATACCATTTGTCCCTGATTCGCCGCTTGCAGATGGATGCGGTTCCTGTACAAAATGTCTGGATGCTTGCCCAACTGGAGCTCTTGTTCAAGGTGGACAGTTAAATGCACAGCGCTGTCTTGCTTTCCTAACGCAGACAAAAGACTTTATGCCAGATGAATTCCGTTCACAAACCGGAAATTTTATTTATGGGTTTGACACGTGTCAGGTTGTTTGTCCGTATAACCAGAAGGTAGACTTTCATAATCATCCAGAGCTTGAACCAGAACCAGATGTTGCAAAACCAAAATTAAAACCAATGCTTCGGATTTCCAACCGTGAATTTAAGGAAACGTTTGGTCATATAGCGGGTTCCTGGCGAGGGAAGAAACCGTTACAGCGAAATGCTTTGATTACACTCGGTCACTTCAAGGACATTACGGCTGTTGATGAAATGATTGAGGTAATGAAAAACGATGTTCGTCCGGTAATTCGAGGTACTGCTGCATGGTCACTTGGCAAAATTGGTACCGATGAGGCGTTTGAAGCAATTATGGAAGCAATGGAAAAAGAAACAGATGAACAGGTTTTATTTGAAATGGAAAAAGGATTGAATTTTCAACAGGAGTTTTCCACCACTTAATATGCTTAGCTGTACTCTAAGAGTTTGTTGCTTTTTTTCAAGCAATTTATCTTAACAAGTAATTGATATAAATCGCGATACTGACTAAGGATAACCAATTTAGATCAATAGCAACCAACTTTTAGAAAACATCCTAAAAAATATACGGAAAGAGGATTTGGTTATGGAACTATACTATGATGAGACGGAATCACCAGTTGGTCCGTTGACAATTATTAGTGATGGTGAGCACATTGTTCGAATAGAATATGGATCATTTAATCAAATGGAAGTGAAAATGCAAAAGTGGAGTGCACGTTATTTTAATAATCCGGTATTCACCCATAATCCTGGGACCGTTGATCATGTCAAAACGGAACTCCAAGACTATTTCAAGGGCAAACGCAGTGACTTCTCATTTGACTTTACATTCCATGGTACCCCCTTTCAGCATAAGGTATGGCAAGCTTTATACGACACCATATCATATGGAGAAACAAAAACGTACAAAGATATTGCAGACACAATCGGTAATCCAAAAGCAATACGTGCAGTAGGTGGTGCAGTAAACAAAAACCCTTTTTCGATTGTTGTACCATGCCATCGTGTGATTGGAGCAAACGGTAAAATGGTTGGCTACAATGGTGGACTTGATAAGAAAGAATACTTATTAGCTCATGAAGCGAAATAATGGCCCGTACAATTGCAATTAATTAGAGGTTCCCTCCATATACTTAAAGTGGAGGGGATTTTTTTATGGAAAAGATTAAAAATATGTGGTTGAATTTTTTTCAAGGTCAAGAGGTTAATGAGGATTGGTGGAAACGGAAAAAAGCAGTTAGTCGTGACAGGAATGTGGAGATTGTTCGAATCAGTGGCAGGGGACAATTTTTCGAAGGACTTCGTTATTCTAATAAAATAACCTATCAATATTTACTCCATTTATCGTTTTTAATGAAGCAGGAAGGGCAATTCATCAGGGAGGAACAAGTTATCCCCTATCAGTTTCGGATAGAAAAAGGGGACATAACAGATCATAAGATGGTGGAACAAAAGGATGTGAAGGTTGATACACCATCAATGGAAGTAACTGAGATCCGTAATTTGGCTGACGAACGTTTCACCTATGATCGACGTGCAGCAGTTCAATATGCTGAACACTGGTGGAACAGTTATAATCCTGCTTATCGTAAGTTCGATGTAGACTGTACAAATTATATCTCACAGTGCTTACGTGCTGGAGGTGCTCCCATGCGTGGTATGCCTAATCGAGGGAATGGCTGGTGGTATCAGGCGGATAATTGGAGTTACAGTTGGGCGGTTGCACATTCCTTACGCTGGTATTTAAGTGGATCAACAGCAGGGTTAAAAGGCAAAGAAAAGGAGTCAGCTCAGGACCTAATACCTGGAGATGTCATTTGCTATGATTTTCAAGGAAATGGTAAATGGGATCATAATACAATTGTCGTGGCCAAAGACGCAAACGGAATGCCACTGGTTAATGCACATACTGATAATAGTCGAAACCGTTATTGGTCGTATGAGGATTCAACAGCATGGACCTCTGATATTCAGTATAAGTTTTTTCGAATTGGTGAGTAGTGTATAATGATGTAGGTATTAATCGAATAAGGAGAATGAACAGTGAGTATAAATATTGTATTATATCAACCAGAGATCCCTGCAAATACGGGCAATATCGCAAGAACTTGTCTAGCAACAGATGCAACGCTGCATTTGATCCATCCTCTTGGGTTTTCTACTGATGATAGAATGGTGAAACGAGCTGGACTAGATTATTGGAAAAACGTCGATATTCTAGAATACGATTCAATTCAGGACTTATATGCTACATATCCAGAAGGAACGTTTTATTATATTGAAAACTTTGGTACAAAGTATTATACGGAATATGATTACAGTAATAGTGATGAAGATCTGTTCTTTGTATTTGGCCGCGAGACGGACGGAATTCCGAAAAGCCTTCTAGAGGGAAAAGAAGACAGGTGCTTGCGAATTCACATGAGTGATAAAGTACGGTCGTTAAATTTGTCCAACACATCAGCGATAATTATTTATGAAGCATTAAGACAGCGTGGTTTTTCAGGGCTGGAATAGCCTGTATCTTAGGAGGTCTTAGCTTAATGGTGAAAACCTTAGATGCTAAAAAGGCCGTCATGTATGTGTACATGGCGGCTCTTGTTATTCGTTATTACTGGTCCTTTTTAGGAACTCCAGGTTTTGCATCGTAACCTGAAGTGAAGCAAGATACGATAAATGTTACAATAACGCCCATTAATAATGCTAATTTCATGACGTTTTCCTCCTTTTATTCTATATGTAAAGTACGCATTAATATAATTATGTCCTTATTATACCGAATAATTAACCTAATGTGAACCAGAAGATATGTCATGTTTATGAAATAATTATTAATGGCTGATTGTTTGTTGTTTCTCTTAACAAAATAGGGTATATTAGTTGATGTAATCATAGTAGAGTTCTATAATAAAACATGAGTGTAAAAGACCGTTTTGCAACGGGGTAAAGTTAACTTCTAATGGGGGTATAAGACGTGGCACAGAATGAAGAATCTAACGAAAGATTCTGGGGTACTTTTCATGGTCCGAATATGGGGTATATTGAAGAACAATATGATTTGTACAAAGAAAATCATGAAGCTGTTGATCCATCACTGAGAGAAATCTTTGATGAGCATGGAGCTCCTGAATGGCTGAACCAATCAAAAGGAACCATGCAGGCAACATCTGAATCAGCGCCGTCTATAGATAATGTTAAAAAGCTAACCTCAGCAATGAAACTTGTTGAGGCTATTCGTCGTTTCGGGCATTTGGAAGCGGACATCTATCCGGTAGGGAGTAAAGAGCGTGATACAGAATTAGTTAATCCAAAAACCTATGGATTGTCAGAACAGGATTTACGAAGTATGCCTGCATCTTGGTTATGGGAGCGATCACCAAGTGGTGTAGAAGACGGATTTGACGTTATACAAAAGTTGAAAAAGCTGTATTCTGGAACGATTACATTCGAATATGATCATGTCAATAACGATGATGAACGGACATGGCTTCTGGAACGAATTGAATCCGGAGAATTTCATTTAAAACTTTCCAATGAAGAACAAAGGCAGTTACTTGAACGTCTTGCTCATGTAGAAGGGTTTGAAGGGTTTCTTCAGAAAACTTTTGTTGGACAGAAGCGCTTTTCGATTGAAGGTTTGGAAGCAATGGTTCCAATGCTCGATCGCATTGTTAAGTATGCGACTGAGGAAAAAGTTGAACATATAATGATGGGAATGGCCCATCGTGGACGTTTAAGCGTGTTGGCACACGTTTTAGGAAAACCTTATGATAGAATATTTTCTGAATTCCACCATTCACCAGACAAAGAACTAATTCCATCTGAGGGATCTACAGGGATTAATTATGGATGGACTGGTGACGTGAAGTATCACTTTGGTGCAACAAAAGAAGTAAAAGATGGTGATGAAACCGAAACTCGAATCACACTAGCACATAATCCGTCACACCTCGAATTTGTAAACCCGGTCGTTGAAGGGTTTGCACGTGCAGCTCAGGATGATCGGTCAGGAAGCGGTTATCCGGAACAGGATATTAAAAAAGCAATAGGTGTTTTAATTCATGGTGATGCAGCATTTATCGGTGAGGGTGTCGTTGCGGAAACATTGAATTTAAGTGGCTTGCCTGGTTACAAGACTGGTGGAACACTTCATATAATTGCAAATAACCTTGTTGGTTACACAACAAGTCAGGAAGATGGGCGGTCAACCCGATATGCCAGTGATTTGGCAAAGGGATTTGAAATACCGATTATTCATGTTAATGCTGATGATCCAATTGCATGTGTTTCTGCAATTAAAATTGCTTATGAATATCGACAAAAATTCAATAAAGACTTTCTTATTGATCTTGTAGGCTATCGCCGCTATGGACATAATGAAATGGATGAACCACGAACAACACAACCAGATCTATATCAGGATATTGATGATCATTTAACAGCAGCAAATGTTTTTGCCGATAGACTGAAGGTTGAAGGTGTTGTTGATAATGATGAATTTGAAAAAATTAAGGACCAAGTTGAATCCGGTCTTCGGGGCATTTATGACAGTATGAAAGAAAACAAGACAGGTGAGGCTGAAGCAAAGAATATGCCAAAAGCATTATCAAATGGCCTTGGTGGTTTTGAAACAGCAATTCCACTTGAGGATTTGAAAGCTTTAAATGCTGGTTTATTGAAGCGCCCAGAAGGATTTACCGGATTTAAAAAACTTGAAAAGATTCTAAAGCGTCGCGAAAATGTTTTGGAAGAAGGAAACAAAGCGGACTGGGGTGCGGGCGAGGCTTTAACATATGCATCTATTTTAAATGATGGAATTCCTATCCGATTAACAGGTCAGGATACGGAGCGGGGAACATTTGCACACAGACATATGGTTTTACATGATGTTAAAACAGCTGAAACCTATTCACCATTGCATGGATTAGATCAAGCTAAAGCATCGTTCGATATTCGAAATAGTCCGCTTTCAGAAGCAGGTGTATTAGGGTTCGAATACGGGTATAGTGTACAGTCAAAGAATACGCTGGTTATTTGGGAAGCACAGTTTGGTGATTTTGCGAATGCCGGTCAGGTTATTTTTGATCAATTTATAGCAGCAAGCCGAGCGAAATGGGGCGAAAAGTCCAATATGGTAATGCTTTTACCGCATGGTTATGAAGGTCAGGGTCCGGAGCATTCTAGTGCACGGTTGGAACGCTTTCTACAAATGGCTGCCGAGAAAAACTGGATAGTAGCAAATGTAACATCATCTGCACAATTCTTCCATTTAATTCGTCGTCAGGCAGCACTACGTGATAAAGAGGCAGCACGACCATTAGTGTTAATGACCCCGAAGAGCCTATTACGGAATCAGCGCGTTGCCTCTGAAGCGAAAGAGTTTACAGAAGGAAAATTCGAACCGTTGAGACAGCAGCCAAACTTGAAAGTAAGTAAGAAAAATGCAAAGCGTTTATTAATCGGTAGTGGTAAAGTAATGGTTGATATTGAAGATGCAATTGACAATTCAGAAGAAAATTATGATTGGCTTCGTGCATTTCGATTAGAGCAAATTTATCCATTCCCGGAAAACGAGTTGGAAAAAGCAGTAAAAGAACTTCCAAATCTTGAGGAAGTTGTCTGGGTACAGGAAGAGCCAAAAAACATGGGCAGCTGGGATTTCGTGGATGATTACTTAAGAGACTTGTTGAACGAGGGTCAATCGCTACGTTATATAGGCCGTCCAGACCGTTCCTCACCAGCGGTTGGTGAGCCGAACATTCACAAAACAGAACAGAACCGAATAGTACGAGAAGCGATTAATCCGTCAAAAGGAGGAAATTCCAGTGAACGAAATTAAAATTCCAGAGCTTGCAGAGTCCATTACAGAAGGTACAATTGCCGAGTGGTTAGTGAAAAAAGGCGACAAAATTGAAAAAGGTGATCCAGTTGTAGAACTGGAAACAGATAAAGTGAATGTAGAAGTTAACTCCGACTTTGCCGGTGTAATTACTGAAATTGTCAGTGAAGAAGGCGAAGATGTTGAAGTAGGCGACGTAATTGCTAAAATAGATGAAAATGGTGAAGCTGGCGCGGATACCTCAGCCGAAGAACCAAAAGAGAAAGCTAGCGAAGAGCCTAAAGAAGAAAAGAAAGAAGAAGCAAAAGAGCCAGTGAAAGAAGACGCTTCTGATAATAAGCAAGATGTTATTGCCTCACCTGCTGCTCGTAAGCGTGCACGCGAGTTAGGTATTGACTTAAGCAGTGTTCAGGCACGTGATCCATTAGGTCGTATCCGCCCTGAAGATGTTGATTCTGCAGCAAAAGGTGGCAGTGATAAGAAAGAATCCAAGCCAGCTAAAAAAGAAGAACCTAAGAAATCCGAGAAAACAGAGTTTGACAAGCCTGTTGAACGCGTGAAAATGAGCCGTCGTCGTCAAACGATTGCTAACCGTCTTGTTGAAGTTCAGCAAGAAGCAGCGATGCTGACAACTTTTAACGAAGTGGACATGACAAATGTTATGAAGCTTCGCAGTGAACGCAAAGAAAACTTTATTAAGAAACATGATGTTAAACTTGGCTTTATGTCATTCTTTACTAAAGCAGTAATCGGTGCATTGAAAGAATTCCCATTATTGAATGCGGAGATTCAAGGTAACGAGATTGTAATGAAAAAATTCTATGACATCGGAATTGCTGTTTCAACTGAAGAAGGCCTTGTAGTGCCAGTTGTTCGAGATGCTGATCGTCTTGACTTTGCTGGGGTTGAACGTGAAATTGGCAACTTAGGCAAGAAAGCTATTAATAAAGAATTAGGATTGAATGACCTACAAGGTGGTACATTTACCATTACAAATGGGGGAACGTTTGGATCAATGATGTCAACACCTATCTTAAATGCACCACAAGTAGGAATCCTTGGCATGCACAATATCCAAAAACGTCCAATGGTAATGCCGGATGATACCATTGAAGTACGCCCAATGATGTACCTTGCAGTATCATATGATCACCGTATTGTTGACGGAAAAGATGCGGTGCAGTTCTTAGTTAGAATTAAAGAATTGCTTGAAGATCCATATGATCTCTTGTTAGAAGGATAATTAACTAGATAGAAACTATATGTGAACCTGAACCTCGCTTTGATGAATGTCAAAGCGGGGTTTTTTGTATGTTGCAATTTTTTCGGTGGGTGCGAATGGGGGAAGAGGGTGCTGAATCAGTGGAAGAGAGTGCTGAATCGACAGAAGAGGATGGTGAATCAACAGAACGAGTATCTGGATTAACTGCACATATTGTTACATAACCTAAAATAATGATTAAGCTCAGAATTTGCGATAGAAATCGTTTATAGGTATTGCATTCTATTCTAAAAACGAATATTATATTACTTGTGATTATAATTATTCGGAAGTAAGGTGAACTCCATTGGAAAAACTATTTAAACTAAAGCAAAACAATACAACAATCCAAACAGAGTTTGTTGCAGGAATAACTACATTCTTAACGATGGTCTATATTGTTGTGGTAAACCCGGCAATCCTTTCTTCGGCAGGGGTACCATTTGATCAAGTATTTATGGCTACGGTCATAGCCGCAGTTGTTGGAACGGTGTTCATGGCATTGGGAGCCAACTACCCAATCGCAATTGCGCCAGGCATGGGGTTGAATGCTTATTTTGCCAGTGTTGTTGCATCTCAGGGGTTATCCTATCAGGTAGTATTCGGAGCGGTGTTTCTGGCAGGTATTCTCTTTGTTTTATTAAGTCTTACAAAGTTACGTGAAACATTGATATGGGCAATACCACCTTCACTAAAATTTGGAATTACTTCGGGAATTGGTTTATTCATAGCATTTCTAGGTTTGAAGATGTCTGGTATTGTCGTGCCAAATGAGGCAAATATGGTTGGATTTGGTGACCTTCACCAACCTATGACTCTATTAACGTTGGCTGGGTTATTTATAACATTAATTTTAATGGCTCGAAATATTAAAGGAGCCTTATTTCTAGGTATGCTGGCTACAGGTATCATCGCTTATTTTACCGGTCAGCTGGAATTTACAGAAGGATTCACATCGATACCTCCGATGCCAGTGTTCTTTGATATCGATATTGGTGGAGTTTTTGCTAACGGACTTTATACAGTTGTTTTCGCATTTTTATTGGTAACGATTTTTGATACAACTGGAACTATGATTGGTGTTGCAGAACAAGCAGGATTTATTAAAGATGGAAAAATGCCACGGGCAAAATCAGCATTATTAGCTGACGCTACGGCAACGACAGTAGGTTCAATGTTTGGTACAAGTCCTTCTTCAGCATATGTCGAATCTTCTTCTGGGGTTGCGGCAGGTGGGCGCACAGGCTTAACGGCATTAGTTATCGCTGGATTATTTACAATTTCCATTTTCTTCACACCGGTTGTAGGTGCGATAGCTGGCTTACCTGCAATTACAGCTCCTGTATTAATTATTGTAGGATGTTTTATGATGGAAGGACTGGCACGAATTGACTGGAAAACATTTGATGAGGCATTTCCAGCGTTTGCAATTATTTTAACAATGCCACTGACATCCAGTATTGCAACAGGGATATCGATTGGATTTATAACATATCCATTATTAAAATTAGCCACCGGTAAAGGAAAAGATGTCCACTGGATTTTATATTTCTTTGGAATAGTGTTCGTCTTGCAAATGATCTTTTTCCCGGCACATTAATAAAATAAATATACATGGGACTCTAGCGAATCGTAGCTAGGGTCTTTTTTTACTGGTATTCGCTTTTAGCAGAAGGAGATACGGAATGAGTGTGCTGAATCAGCAGAAGGAGGAGCTAAATCAACAGAAGAGAGTGCTGAATCCCCAGAAGAAGATGCTGAATCGGCAGAAGAAGGTGGTGAATCGGCAGAAGAAGGTGGTGAATCGGCAGAAGAAGGTGGTGAATCGGCAGAAGAAGGTGGTGAATCGGCAGAAGAAGGTGGTGAATCCCCAGAAGGTAGTGCAACCCACGGATACAAATCCGCTGCTTACATTATTATGAGTGTCCCATGAGCAGTCAAATTAAAGCTGTTAAAAGATTCAATGTAGGGTATTACTAACACAGTGCACAAATTGGAAAAAATTTAACTTGCATGACGTCTGACAACCTGCTAGAATCATTTATGGAAAGCGTTATTGTAAGCAGTTACAACAACATTTAATCAACTATAAGGGAGGCTGCATCCGTGGATATTCTTCTCGGTTTTCTAGCAATCATCATCGTCCTCGGACTAGCATTTTTGATGTCCAATGATAAGAAAAATATAAATTATAAAGGCATCATCGTTATGTTAGCATCGCAATTTTTAATAACGTGGTTTATGTTTGCTACTGAAATTGGACAGACAATCATAAACGGTATTTCGGCTGGGTTTAATAAATTAATTGAATTTGGCATGGAAGGTATTAACTTTATACTTGGTGGGGTTGCACGTACAGAAGGTGGAAGCATTTTCTTCTTTGATGTCTTACTGCTAATTATCTTTTTCTCAACCATTCTGTCCGTGCTGACCTATCTGAGAATCTTACCACCGATTATTAAATATTTTGGCGGGTTCTTGTCAAAAATTACTGGTTTACCAAAGGTGGAGTCGTTTAATGCAGTAAATAGTATTTTCTTCGGTCAATCTGAAGCATTACTAGCGATTAAATCACAGTTTCACCACTTGGATAAAAACCGGCTGTATATTGTGAGTGCATCAGCGATGGGATCTGTTTCGGCTTCAATTGTTGGGGCATATATTCAGATCTTGCCACCTGAATATGTACTTGTTGCGTTACCGCTTAACATGTTTAGTGCGCTGATGATTTCATCCGTTATTTCACCGGTTAATGTAGCGCCAGAGGAAGATCATGTTGATGTGAAAGATGTATCAAATGATAAAAGTATTTTTGAGGCGATGGGTAATGGTGCACTCGATGGTGGTAAAATTGCCTTAATCGTTGCAGCAATGCTTGTTGCGTTTATCGCTTCATTAGAATTAGTAAATTGGATTATACAATCAGTGTTTGCTGGAGTTACCTTACAGCAAATTCTAGGATATATAATAGCTCCGATAGGTATTTTAATGGGCATTGCACCTGGTGAGGTTATTGAAGCTGGCGGAATAATGGGTACCAAGATTGTTACCAATGAATTTGTGGCTATGCTGGAGTTTGAAAAAATGCTAGGAAGCATGTCCGAGAAAACAATCGGAATCGTATCTGTGTTTCTAACAAGCTTTGCCAACTTTTCATCCATTGGAATTATCGCGGGTACAGTGCAGGCTATTGACAGCGAAAAGGCAGTTAAGGTTTCTGGCTTTGGAATGAAGCTATTAATTGGTGCTACACTCGCATCAATTTTATCTGCTACAGTGGCAGGAATATTCTTATAGTAAGCCCTCTAAAATAATAGTACCAAATAAAAGCGCTCAGATGGATTCTTAACGGGTTCACTTCAGAGGTGCAAACATTAAAAACACATCATAAAACACACGGATTTTCACAAGGAGAATATCGTGTGTTTTCTTGTTGTTATATCAAGGTTGGAAAGAGTTTTTAATGTCTATTCACAGAATAATTCACAAGTAAATTCGCGAGAGTGAAATATTTATTGTAGTGTTTTTAACGTGGAGAGGGTTAACCGTCACGACATCAATACTCTGATCATAGAGCCATTGAGATAAATTTAACCAATAATGTCCAGTGTAGGTTCCATTCCAACAAATTCGGTACGACAACCTTTTAAATCCTTTAATTCGTTCATCCATTCTTGTAATCCAGCAAAGCCAATCTCATCATTTTCAAAAGTGAGTGGATCACCAATCACAATACCTCTGTAATTTACAGCGCGAGCTACATGGAATTGTTGTGCAATATCCACTCCAACGACGAGATGTTGGTCTGAGATTCTTTCTATAAGTTGATTTTGTTTGTCTTGCATTTTATACTTCATGTAGAGTTTCCTCCTTAAGATTTGATTTGTTTTTGGCCTATAATCATCTTATCGAGGGGCTCTATTTTTTTCAAACTTCAAATTTAACGTTCTACAGGAATGCTAACGGTGCAGGTTTGTTTAATAAAGCTAAAGCAATTATAGCGGTAATAACGGTTAGGCTCGAAGAAGTTCATAAATGAGAAGATGAATTATATCATACTGCAAGGGGGGGGGACGATTTGAAAAAAATAATTGCTTTAATATCCATCCTTGGTATTGTAATTGCAGGTTACTTTCTAATTATTAAAGAAGATAGTTACCCTGTAACAGAGATGACTAGTCCACCTGGAGAACTGATTGAGAAAGAGAAGGTTGAGGTATCTCCAGAAGAGGTGAAGTATACGGCTAGATTTATAACGTTTAATACAGACCACCTACCTGAAGAACTCACATTTACTTTCAATAAAAATGTGTGGAATCTTCTACAAAAAGAAACATTATACGATTTAAACTATGAACTTAGACACAAACCAAACAAAGAAGAATTCGTCCTGAAAGAAATAAGTTATTCCAAAACATCCTTAGACGAATTCCGTATAGATATAAAAGAAATGAAGAAAAAAAGTGAATATAAGTAGCTCAGATTATTCTTTAAGTAACGGGGCTTTACTTCAATAAGGAGAAGTCATATCTTGTTCAACTATAGCAGTTTAGTATAAGAAAAGATTGGCTGAAGGAGGGATTAGGTGAAATCAAAACGCAGTGTTTTAATCATAATGTCACTTATTATAATAGTATTAAGTGTACTTTCGTTTAGCCTGTATCAAAAGAACGAGGAAGTTAAAAGTGAAGTATTAAAAAAGGAACTACTTATTTTTAAAAATCATATTACGGGTACTGTTAGAGCTGTGGATGCTAGGGATAAGGCTCTCTTGGATGATACTTTATTAAGAATTTCAACCTTCGAAACCTTTCACTCACAGTACCTTGATAATGTTGGATTTACTCGAATAACAGTAGATGCTTATGAACAAGGACTGAAATATTTACTTGATGCTGATACTTCAAATTACAGCAAAATAAGAGATGATTTGGATAGTATTTTTCAAACCATTACCTCTTATAACGGGGAGGAGATAGACCAAGAAAAATTCAAAAAAATAATTGACGGGGAATTATTCCCTCAAGTAAAAGCTTTTCGAGATAATGCAGAAAAATTAAGTGAAGAGGGTTAAGTAACTATCTTTCTTAAGCTAAAAGGTGCTTATCTTGAATAAGAAGAACGTTACTTAGGGTGAGCAAACGGATTAAACAGTATATAGGGGTGTTTAACACCAATGAGAAGTGTTTTTATAATATTGATTTTGTTATTTTTGTTTACACAAATATTTGATTATGAACCATTACAAATTATAACTGCGGACTTTTATTCATTTATTAGTAAATCTGCTTTATCTATTATTATAGGTTTTGTTTTGTTCGGTTTTATATTTTTTTGGTTTTCAAAGAAAGACAAATGATTTATTAGTCACGTGCTTTGAGATTTCTATTTAAGCTAACGGGTGCGTTTCTACAACTGCGGTAGGAACCCTTTTTCACTATTGAGGCAGGTTAATAAATGAAAATGTTAAACTATAAATAAACATATATAAAAATGAAACACTTGAGGGGAGGATGAAATGAAAAAAGTAAATTGGTTTATTTTTAGTGTTATATTAGTTTTGATTGTTGTGGGCTGGTTTGTATTTCAAAAAATTACTGATGATACTTATCAGGGGATGTCCATTATCCCTGAAAAACACGAAGATATCCCTTTATTCGAGGGATTGGAACCGACTGAACACGAATATGTTCTAAATGGAAATCGTTGGGCTGATATATATGAGTTTTACTTAAAAGAACTTCCTAAACTTGGTTGGAATATAGAATACGAAGGTTCAGCACTTAATGATAATGACCCAGAAAATGATTGGAGCGGATTTCATTCAAGGTGGAGAAAAGAGGGGTTCGACGGTGAATTAAGCATTTCATCTCACTATAATCAATATAAAGAACAAACAGAGGTCAGCTTTGACAAAACCCCAATATATAACTCAACAACTTGGATTAGTAATGTCCCAGAAAGTATTTGCATTTATCAAAGTTTAAATGATGAAAAATGTTCTGAGATAAAAGATAAGATTAAAATACAGCAAATTGTTGGTTTTATAAATGAAGCTATTGATTGGAAAGAAGAAGCATTGCCACGTAAAAAATCAAGTGTAATTGATTTCGGGGATATGGATATAAAGGTTCTTTATGAAAACGAAAAAGAAATTTATTTTCAATCAGAAAAAGGTACAAAATTGATGAAACCAGAGCCTGATTTCTTTAAACTCACAAATCTTTCTTAATAGTCTTGTTCAACTATAGGGTGCGATTGTTTAATAAGGACTTACAAGGGTGTACAGAAAAATAGGGGGAATTGGAATGATTTTAGGGTTAATTATTTTTGGGTTAATTATGCTACTTTTAGGTTTTTTTACACCTATTGGTACTGCAAACGTTCTACTAATTTCGACGCTACTGATTATTTCAGCAATTGTTCTGGCAATAACTCGCTATTTAAAAAGAAAAGGATAACTCGCTTAAATATGTTTCTCCTTCAACTATAGGGTGCTTTAACACAACAAGAGGAACGTCAGATTTAAGGTGACGTTCCTCTATTTCTTTGGAAAATAAAATAACTGAATTTTATGATAGTGTTATATTATGTTGTTCTTCAATTAACGAAGCAATTTAGTGCAACAAGGTCTATTGTATTTAATTAGTAGAGGTGAGGGGGAGTTACCAATGAAAAAGTTTTTTCTGTTAATGTTCCTTTGTTTAATTCTATCGGCTTGTTCCCAAAGTGAAGAAGATGAAATACAAAAATACTTAGATGATAACACCTCTTATGATATTTCAGCTGTTTTTGAAGATGGCGTACTTAATATTGAAGTTCCAATGATTGACCAAGCTGGAACATGGAATAAAGATGGTCAAATGGATGTGAATTTAGAGACAATAATATTATTGGAAGCTGTGAAGAGTTATCCAAGAGAAGACATGGATTTAATTAAAGAGGTAAATATTCATTTTATCATAAGAGAAACGAGTGAAGTTGTTGCAGAAATACATGCCAAAAACGATGCGTTCATGGAGACAAATTGGGGAGATGTAGATAACCCAGAAGTTCCTAAAACTGTCGATGAATATCATTTTAACGCTAAAACAAAATAAAGTATTATTAAACAAACGGGCAGGCTTTAATACAATAAGGAAATTGCTCACCTAGAGTCTTATTTAAGTTATTTTCTTTTTCAAAGGAGGGAAAATATGAAAAACATTTTTGTTGAATCTAAAGAGATAGATAAAAACAATAAGTTTTTTAAGTTTTATAAAACTATGCTTCCCTTATACATTGCATCGTTAGTTTTTCTTTGTTTTATGATTTATTTTATACTTGATATGAAAGAGGAGGGTTATTTTCTAGGTTTACTTGCTGGTTTAAATGCGGCAGTTCAATTTTATGTGTTAATCTCTATTCCTTCTTTTATTTATTATTTTATTAGAAGAAAAACATCAAGATTTGGTGAATTCGCTACTGCATTCTCTATTTCGGAGTTCCTTATATAGCTATAGCATTGGTTGTAACATTCGCTTCTATGATAGCAATAACCAATGTAAAAAACCGTTTACTACTTTCTAATTTCTCATTTTTATTCCTTCGAAGGCTGTATCGAAATAGGTGTTTAACTAACGGGTGCAATTGTTGAACAAGGAAATTTGCACTTTGATTAACTAATGGGGAAGAATAGTGAAATTATAGCATTATAAATGCTGTATTTTAAGGTAATGTCAATCTCACTATATAAAAAGAAAAGGTAATATGCTACTTTGTGTTGAATTTTTAATGAGAAAAATAATATTAAAAGTGAGGATTCTTATGAAACAATTAACATTCCAAGAGTTCCAGAACTACCTAGCATTAAAATATAAAGAAGGACGCTCTTCATCTGCTTTATTTATGAAACTTGTAGAAGAAATTGGCGAGGTAGCAGAGGTGCTAAACCAGTTAGAAGGTCGAAAGGAAATTTCAGGGGATACTTCTTTAGAAAAAGAGTTAGTTGATGTCATACATTACGCAATGGCAATTGCCAGCATAAATCACATTGATTTAACAAAAGCCATCATTAAAAAGGATAGTCAAGCTGCAATTAAATATAACCAATCTCCAAATTTAGAAGAGTTTTTAGTATTACAAGATAAAGAACATTAGAATTGAAAGTATTTCACTATTCAACTAAATGGTGCGATTGTTTAATAATAGATTGGTTTATTGTACAAAACCAGCAGGTTAGCTCAAGTTGTAAAACTCAATAGCCTATTATTACTCTCATTTGAGAGTTTATTTGATGTGTTGTGTTTGGAGGGAAATTATGATTAATCAATTTAAGGAAAAAATTGCAATTGTTACGGGTGCTAGCCGCATTAATGGTATTGGAGCAGCTATTTGCAAGGAGTTAGCTGAAACTGGTTACCATATCTTTTTCACTTATTGGACGGATTATGATAAAGGGATGCAGGGATGTCTTGGGCAATAAATTTAGATGAACCAATGAAATTAGAAGCAGAATTAGTAAAAAAAGGTGTTAAGGTTTCTCGGATGGAATTGGATTTAACTAAAAATGATGCACCTAACTTCTTATAAATAGAGTGAATGAACAACTTGGTTATCCTGATATATTAATTAACAACGCAGCATACTCAACAAATAACGATTTTTCCAATCTTACTGCTGATGAATTAGATAAGCACTATATGGTGAATGTTCGTGCAACTACACTATTAAGTAGTAAATTTGCTCAGAACTTTAAGAAGGAATCTGGAGGAAGAATTGTTAATATTACTTCAGGTCAGTTTAAAGGACCTATGCCTGGTGAATTAGCATATGCAACAACGAAAGGAGCAGTTGATGCTTTGACCGTTACATTATCGGCAGAACTTGCCACTTTCCAATTAAATAGGTGGAATTTAATGTTAAAATATTGTTGTGTTGTTTAGCTAAAGTAGCAAGATTTTTGAAGAGTGGTGTTTATTTTTTGTTCAATAATAGGGGCATTTTATGGAATAAGGTCTTAAGCTAGCAGAGAGTAAAGATGAATGAAAAATATTTTAGGAGAATTCGATGGAAAAACAAATTAGAAAGATAACCGGAAGTTATTATGGGGAATTTTGTAAAATAGCAAATTCGGCATTCGAAGGGTTAAATTCTGATAAATGGCTCGAAAACCACATTGAAGAAACCACTAAAGAAAATTTATATGGCATGTTTAAAGAAGAGAAATTATTAGCGGGTATGAGGACTTTTGACTTTGAAATGAATTATTCCTCAACTCCCGTTCGTGTTGGTGGAGTTGGGATGTTAGCCGTTGATATGCTACATAAAAAAGAAAAAAATGCTTATCAATTATTGCAGTATTTTTTAAAGTTAAATTCAGAGGCAAAAGTCAATCTTGTTATGTTAAACCCATTTAAAGTTAGTTTCTATAAAAAAATGGGATTTGGTATCGGAACAAAGAACTATCAATTCTACTTAAATCCAAATGAGTTTCCTAACTATAAAGAAAAGAGCCACTTGGAGGAGTTAACTGTTGATGAAAGAGGACAAATTTTGGATTGCTACAATAGGGCTTATTCCAGAACACACGGTATGACGAAGAGGTTTCCTTTTGAGAGGGAATTAGATAGACCTTTTTGGTTTGGAAGGGTAATTGGTTATGTAATCGAGGGAGAAATTAAGGGTTATTTTGTGTATAGTATTAAGGAAAAAGATTTACATATTCACGAACTTTTCTTTGAGTCTCCAGAAGTGATAAGAGAATTTTCAACTTTCCTCAATAGTCAATCAGACCAAATAAAGCGAGTAATAATTAACTCAAATTTTGACGAAATTTTACATTTTGTAGACTCTCCAGAAAGTGGAGAAACAACTATGGTTGATTTTACTTCCACCCCTGACTATAAACACATCGCAAATGTGGGAACCGGGATAATGTATAGGATAATTAATTGCTCTGACTTCTTTGAGGAACTTAAAGAAAGCAATCACCTTTTTAACCCTGGTATTACAGTTTCAGTTAAACTTGCGATTGAAGATGACTTCTTCCCCAAAAATTCTTTGCCCTTTATACTGGACATTAAAGGAGGAAGAATTGTAGACATAATAGAAGATGGACCAATTGATGTTGAATTAAGAATGAATATAGCAGAGTTTTCTTCTATGGTGATGGGAGTCGAGAATGCCTATTCCTTTTTAAAATGGGGATTGATGGAGATTTCAGATGTAGGTTATATAAAAATAATAAATTCACTTTTTCAAACTGATAGTAAACCTACGATTACTAAAGCCTTTTAATATTTTCCTTCTTTCAATAAAGGACGTTAGTCAAACGTCTTAATCAATCGGGTCCGATTGTTTAATAAGTACCTTTATTCTTTTTCAGCTAACGGGCTTTAGTTTAACAATAGATATTAGAAATAAAAATGGCTTGGATATTTCTCCAAGCTGTTTTTTAATGTGAATTTAACAGTGAAAATTATGTGATTATAGGTGATATTTATCTTGTGATTTATTGTTTTGCACTCCGCAAGTGAACCCGTAAATGGATTCTGAGCGTTTTTAGCATTCTTTTAGTGGAACCAGAATCAGCACGTAATTCTCTGTGGAAAATTACTGCATAAACCCAACTCTAAAGTTTACAGGTTTTTAGAAAGTAAATTACGCATACTAAGAATCCTATTATTGATAGGCCAAGTTTATAAAGAATTCCCGTTAACCAGAGTCTGGACACAATAGCAACACCGAGCTTAATCGAATATTATAATTCGTCTGTCTCAATAATAAGTCTCTTCCTTTTTACCTGTTTTTCGATTAGGATAGAGAAAGTGAAATTAAAAATTATAAAAGGAATTATAGAAGTAGTTAGTATTATGAAAAGAAAGGAGTTATTTCTGTGAATAAAAATCGAATTCTTTTTACGGGTGGGGGATCGGCAGGTCATGTAATCGTTAATCTTGCACTCATCCCGATATTCCAAAAAGAAGGATGGGAAATTGATTATATTGGCTCCAAAAGTGGAATAGAACGCAAACTAATTGAACAGCTTGACGGTATTACATACTATCCAATTTCAACAGGGAAGTTACGTCGATATATGTCAAAGGAAAATTTTAAAGATCCATTCAAAGTAATGAAAGGTACGATGCAGGCCTGGCGAATTATCGGTAAACGAAAGCCTTCCATTATTTTTTCAAAAGGCGGATTTGTTTCTGTGCCAGTAATTATGGCCGCAAAAATGCGTGGTGTACCAGCAGTTATTCATGAGTCAGACTTTACACCTGGACTCGCAAACAAACTTGCCATTCCGTTTTCCAGCAAAGTCCTGGCAACATTCCCGGAAACGATGAAGTACCTTCCAGAGAATAAAGCCGAATATGTAGGTGCTGTCATCCGTGATGAACTATTTCAGGGGGATAAGAAAAAAGGATTAGAAATGTGCGGGTTTACCAAAGCAAAACCAGTTTTACTCATTATGGGTGGAAGTGGTGGTTCGGAAAGAATAAATAATACGGTGCGCGCAAGTCTTGACGAGCTATTACCTTCGTTTCAAATTGCGCATATTTGCGGGCAAGGTAAGACAGACACATCGATAAATCGCGATGGCTATACGCAATTTGAATATGTTAATGAAACATTGAAGGATCTTTTTGCGGCAACTGATTTTGTCCTTTCACGAGCAGGATCAAATGCAATTTTTGAGTTTCTTGCACTTAGAAAACCAATGCTGCTAATTCCGTTATCAAAAGAAGCGAGTAGAGGGGATCAGATTATAAATGCAAAATCGTTTGTTGAAAAAAGGTATGCTCGTGTAATGGAAGAAGAAGCGCTAACTGAAGATTCACTAGTCCATGAACTTTCGCAGCTAAAAGAGCATGCTCCAATTATTATGGATAATATGAAGAATTATCAGAGTGAGAAAGCTCGAGACCGAGTAATTGAAATCATTAAAAACTCGGGTAAAAAACAATAAACTAAAAAATGTCCTCAGGCGCATCCGCGTTTTGGGGACATTTTAGCAATCAGAAAAAGTATATATACCTCCGATTTGATAAGGTAAATTAGGTACTCACCATAAAATAGTCTGAGTTGTGAAAAAATAATTATGTCGAATACTGTAGTATTCTTGATGAAAAAGCAAATAGTAGCAGTTAAAAGCCACTGACATCCACTAATCAATGTTTATAAGAGATTAACGCGTTAAATAAAGTTTGATTAAAAATTTGCAATTAACTATCATAATGAGTGTTGTTATCAACATTCATCTTCAAGCGAACACTTCTATATATGTGTCCTTCAGCAGTTACATCATATACACATACTTTAATCTCGTCTTGGTGACGAAAATACTTATTTTCAACATACAAAATTAAAAAGGGGTAGTTATTTTGAAGAAACTATTATTATTGTTTTCTACTATTATTTTAATAGCAGTTCTCTCTGCTTGCGGAGGAACTGATTCAAGTTCAGATTCAGAAGGAAAAGTTGATAAACTTGTTTTTGCTGATGCCGGCTGGAACAGTATTAAAGTCCATAATAGTATTGCACAAAAGATTATTGAAGAAGGTTACGGTATTGAAACAGAAGTTACGCCTGGTTCGACGGCTGCAACTGTTCAAGGTTTAAGAGAGGGTAATATCGATGTTTATATGGAAATATGGACAGATAACATTAAGAAAGTTTATAACGAAGCACTAGATGAAGGTGACATTAAGAAACTTTCCGTTAACTTTGATGATAATGAACAAGGATTGTATGTTCCAACGTATGTTATTGAAGGTGATGAAGAACGCGGAATTGAACCAATGGCACCAGACTTAAAAACAGTTGAGGATTTGAAAAAGTATCCTGAATTATTTGCAGATCCGGCAGAGCCTGATAAAGGTCGATTAATTAATGCTCCAAGTGGTTGGGCTATTGAAAAGGCTATAACACAAAAAATGGAAGCATATGGATTAAACGATACGTTCGTAAACTTTAAGCCTGGTTCTGACGCAGCTATCGTTGCATCACTAGCTGATGCATATGAAGCGGGAGAAGCATGGGTAGGTTATTATTGGTCTCCAACAGCTGTGACAGCTAAGTATGATTTAACATTATTACAGGAACCAGAATATGATAAGGAAATTTATGATGAAACTAAAGGAACTGCAGCGCCACCGAATGATGTAGTTGTAGCTGTTCATAAGGATATACCTGATGCAGCACCAGAGGTTGTGGACTTTCTAAGTAATTATGAAACAAGCAGTGCACTAACTGAGGATGCACTAAATTATATGGATTCAAATGAAGATGTTTCTGCAGAAGACGCAGCAATGTGGTGGATGAACGAACATGAAGATGTTTGGACAAGTTGGGTTCCTGAAGACGTGGCCAAAAAAGTCAAGGACTCTATGTAGTAATTCACAAGCAGCTGGCCGCTATTGGTTAGCTGCTTTTCTAATTTAAAATAAGTGAGGTGTCGTTAATGGGAGTTTTTCCAGATATATCAACTAATCTGGGTGATTATGTTGCACGTTTTGTAGATTTTTTAGATGAATCATTCGAAGGCTTATTTAATTTTATTTATTTATTTTCTACACAGATCATAAACGGTATTGAAGGCTTTTTAGTATGGATGCCATGGTGGTTACTTATATTATTAGTCGCTTTACTAGGCTGGTATTTTAAATCAATCTCATCAGGTATTTTATATGGAGTATTTTTATTTTTAATAGGTACATTCGGTTTATGGGAAGATTTGATGACTACAATAGCGATTGTGATGACAGCGGTTATCATTTCCTTGGCAATTGGTATTCCTTTAGGTGTTTGGATGGCCTTCAGTAAAGGATTTTCAACTGTTATGCGTCCGATTTTGGATGCAATGCAGACAATGCCTAGTTTTGTCTATTTAATCCCGGCGATATTCTTCTTTAATCTCGGGAATGTCGCGGCAATTTTTGCTACATTAATTTATGCAGTTCCGCCAGTAATCAGACTGACAGAACTAGCAATCCGTGGAGTTAATAAAGAAGTTATTGAGTCAGCTGAATCGTTTGGTTCATCAAAATGGCAAATGCTTCTTAAAATTCAGTTACCACAAGCGCTTCCGACAATTATGGCTGGGGTGAACCAGACAACGATGATGGCACTGGCAATGGTTGTAATTGCATCAATGGTTGGTGCCCAGGGGCTTGGTGAACAGGTTCTTGTATCAATAAATCAAATTGATATGGCCTTAGGGTTTGAGGCAGGAATAAGTATTGTATTTTTAGCAATTATTATTGACCGTATTACTGGTGGGGTAGCCGACAAGCTCCAGAAGCATAGGAGGGCAAGCTAATGTCTACTAAAATTAAACTTGAGCATGTTTCAAAGATTTTTGGTTCAAAACCAAAATCTATTATACCTAAAATAAAAGCCGGCATGGAAAAAGATCAAATATTAGCGGAAACTGGCCATACTGTTGGTGTTTATGATGCTTCTATGGATATAAAACAAGGTGAAATTTTTGTTATCATGGGACTTTCAGGAAGTGGGAAGTCAACTTTAATTCGCTGTTTTAATCTATTGAACAAACCTACTGATGGAGCGATATTTATTGATGGGGAAGATATCGTTAAATTCAACGGTTCACAGCTTAAAAAGGTTCGACAAGAAAAGGTTGCTATGGTCTTCCAGCATTTTGGTCTTTTCAACCATAGGACTATCATGGCAAATGTAGAATACGGCCTGGAAATACGTAATATTTCTAAAGAAGAACGGCGGGAAGTTGCACAGAAGAATATTGATATTGTCGGGTTGAATGGATACGAGGACAAATATCCGGATGAACTGTCTGGTGGTATGCAGCAGCGTGTTGGTTTGGCACGTGCACTTGCAAATGACCCGGATATTCTCTTAATGGATGAACCATTCAGTGCGCTGGATCCGTTAATTCGCCGTGAGATGCAGCTTGAATTGCTTGATATCCAGGACCGTTTACAAAAAACGATCATTTTTATTACGCATGATGTTAATGAGGCGTTTAAATTGGGTGATCGAGTTGCGGTAATGAAAGATGGTAAGGTCAATCAGGTGGATACCCCTGAAGCGATTATTGAAAATCCTGCCAATGACTATATATCTGATTTCATAAAGGATATTGACCGCTCAAAAGTATTTCAGGCTGAACATGTCATGATTAAACCGAATGCACTTGTTTCTATGAAGGATGGTTTAAATGTTGCCAGAAAAGAAATGGAAGAGAATGGTATCTCCAGTGTGTTTGTTGTAGATCGCCAACGTCATTTGAAAGGAATAGTGACGATTGATGATGCTATTTCAGGAATAAAAGAAAAGAAATCACTTGAAGATGTTTTGCGTGATGATGTTACGGTAGTTCCTAAAGATGAATATATAAATGATATTATTCCAAAAGCGTTGGAATCAAGTTTTCCACTTGCCGTTGTAAATGAAGAAGAGAAGCTAGTCGGATATATTTTGCGTGTACACGTGTTATCCGGATTGGTATCTGATGACGTGAGTGAGAGCGACGAATATCATGGGTGATCTGAAACCGACCTTTCTGTAAGGTCGGTTTTTCAGTTGCCTCGCCTCAGATCCCACAGGAGTACGTGTATTTCCTTCGCTGTTGACTTGAGTAGGAATTGCGAAAAAATAAATGTGTGACAGCACTATGCTAGTCCGGCTGACCGGAGGACGGGGACTCCAGCGGGAACAGCACGTGTATGAAGACCCCGCAGAGTGGTTTGCTCGAGGAGGCTAAGGCCGTGCCCGCGGAAAACATCCGCCCGTAGAGAACCCAGACGGAGGGACGAGAATTTATAGATTTTATTCCTGCATTTATTTCGCATTTTACATCTAATCCGCAACATTAAAAAACTAGGGATTCACCAAGCCTTTTGGTGAATGCCACCATAGTTGCACATATAACAGTAAGAAATTAATTATACCTTTTTAACTGCAAAAATCCAAACTATTTGAATTCTAGAATTTGAATCTTAGTTCGGATTTTTCTTTGACTAAAATACTTTTGTCACAGCCTCTTTCAGTTGTTGAGAAATCTCCGTAGAATTAATAAGAATGCGACGTAGTAAAGGTTTACGGGTAACTCATCAGGCTTATGAGACCCCGAATCCCGTTCGAACCGCATGAAATGGTCACTTATCAAGATAATAAGAACCCGCTCAAGTATTTTTTTACATTTCATCGCCAACAACATTTTTTTAGATGACTTCGGTTTTGCCATTTAAGCTTGTACATAAGGGATTCCAAGAAAAGCAAACGAAGCTTACAAGAATCCCTTTTAACGATAAGCCAAGTTATCTAATTATGGGGTTGTCCCATGACGATTGAGGGTGAAGTCTATTTTAAAATCCACACTTATATCTGGAAATTTGTTATGCCATTCTTCATCCGTTAGTTTACCACCAGGCTTATTAACCCGATAAATAGTACCATATCCAAGAGGATCCGAGTTTAACTCCTGTAATTGTTTTAAAAGTTGTTCAAATTGTTGTTTGAAGTCCTTTTCCATTTCTTTTTCAAAACGTTTTTTAACCTTTGGATTTTTGAGATCTATTTCTTCTGATATCTCTTGTGCCATTACATTGAAAGTGATTTCCGTTTTAAACTTCAAATTCTGCTGACTCGTCATTTTTGTTTTACTGTTACCTTTTAATACCTTCATCAATATATAAAATTTTTCATCATCACTTTCATCTTGCTTGCTTTTCTTCATATATTGTTTAAAAGGCTCCATTGGCAATTGCGCTTCCAAGGTTGCATTTTCAATGGTTTTCGTAAAAACATTCAATAATAATGCATTTCTTAAAGGAACTTGACCAACATATTTATCATCTTGAAATAGTGCAATAGCTGACAATGTAGGTGATTCTGTTTTAGTGGACAGTATAGGCAAATACGGGTCCTTACCTTTGTCATAATAAATGTGCAGGAAATCCTGCAATGTAACTCGCGGAATAATGTTATCCTGAATACTTTGCTCAATCAGTTCATATAAATATTTACCTATGTGAACGGAGGCCCCTTCTTTACCCTGTGTAATTACATCTTTTGCTGTAGTATCGCTTACTGCCAGAAACATGGTGTCCGAGACCCTGGCATCACGTATTTGTGTGTCTACAAAACTTAACAATCCTTTCTCAGCAACTTCTTTCCCAAACATTTCAACACGTATTTGTCCGGGTGTCAGCTGGAAGCTTGTTTTGTAATTCGCATTTTTGCGTGCACCCTTAATTGTATTACCTTCCCCTGAAACAATTGCTGATAGTTCCTGGTTTTGGGAGTCAAATTTATAAATTACTAAAGTTGTTTCTATTTTGTTATCTGCCAATAAATCGACACCACGGGTATTAATAATACCAAGGTCTTCAATCGATTTAGGTTGCACACAGCCAGTAAGAGAAGCAACTAATAGCACAAATAAAACAATTAATCTTAAACTGTTCCTCATCCAAATTCACTTCCCTTTTTCCTATCCTGTCTTTTCTTAAATAATACAACCGGTAAAAGCAGGAATGGATAGACATAGACAATCCAGAAACCAATTTTAGCCACAAGGTCGGTTAGTTTAATGATTACACTATGATTAGACATAAAGACAATCAGTATTAATAGGATAAATGATGTTATAAATAACGTCTTTTTTTGTTGAACTTTGTACATACGTTTCATGCCATACGTAATAGCCCACATTAGTAAAATCATATTGGGCAAAGCAACCATCATCCATTCTGCAACAACGATATAATCAAAACGCTCAACAAATGGAAGGGAAACTATCTTGAATAGGGATAATACAGACCACTCCAGCTCCTTCAATTGTATTGCGCTAAAGTAGCCAATTGAAATAGTGGTAGCAATGAAGAGAAGACCAAAAGACCAAAAAGCACCAAAATAGGCAGGAAATTTAGCTCTTTCTTTGTTTTGAATAAATGGATAGATCAAAAAGAGTATTTCAAATCCCGCAAAAGAGAACGCTGTTGCTCTTGCTCCCTTTAATAACTCGGTAAAAGAAGCTTGGAAAAACGGCTGGAAATGAGTCATGTCCATTCTAATGAGTGGCTCATATAAAAGAAATAGAAGCCAGTGTGCAGAAAAAAAGAATATAAACACTACACCTATAATTACGCGGATTCCGCCATAAATACAGTAAATTATTAGGGAAACAAGTAAAACAGCAAGGATAAGTGAACTTATTTCCGGGAAGATAAAGACTCGAACAACATCGATATACGTGAGTATTACGGATAGCAATGCAGCAGTGAAATAAATAATATAAATTGTCCCTAGTAATTTTCCCAGCCATTTACCGAAGATATCCACTTGGATTCCAAAAATATCAGCACTTTTATATTGCTCCAATATGCGAAACATAACGAATAACACAAGCAGTAAGTAGACAAACGCAATAATTATAGATAGCCAGGAATCTTGCTCAGATTCTTTGAAAATATACATTGGAGCACCCATTATCCCAACGCCTATTTGAATGGATGTAATGATAAAAAACAAGTAGAATGCACGGATACGAACGTTCTCTTTAATTTTAACGTTTATTTCCATAGAACCACCTACTCATCTATATCTTGTTTTTTAACTGCCTCAGCCTTTTTAAAACGAAGCAGATCTTTAGGTCTTAATGAGAGAAACCGTTTATGCAGATAGGCATGGGGTGCTCTGTATAGTGCTTTATTCAAGTCATCCCAACGAAATGGGTACACTGGGGACAGATAGGGCTCTCCCAATGATTTGAGTTTTAACACATGAATTGCTAAAAAGGACAGGCCATACACGATACCGATGAGACCAAACATGCCTGCCAATATAATCATAGGAAACCGAATAACCCGCACTGTAGTTCCCATTTCATAATTGGGAGCAGTAAAAGAAGCGAGAGCACTTAAAGCAATCACGATAATGAGAATGCTACTGGTTAATCCAGCCTGTACCACAGCCTGCCCAATAATTACACCACCAACAATACCAATTGTCTGACCAACCTTAGTTGGCAGTCTCGCACCTGCTTCCCGTAATAATTCAATTAAAAATTCCAGAAATAGCGCTTCAATTATCGGTGGAAATGGCACGATAGCTCTGGATTGCCCAATCGTTATTAGTTCCCGTGGTGGGATAAGCTCATAGTGATAGGTGACGGCCGCAACGTAAAGAGGTGTAAGTATTATTGAAATAAACATAGCTATAAACCGCAGAATCCGTAAAAAGGATCCGGCATTCCAGCGCATATACATATCCTCAGTTGATTCAAGGAAACTAAATATAGTGGAAGGAGCTATAATTGCCTGTGGGTTATTCTCGACCAACACACCTATCCGGCCTTGGGATACAGTATAACTTAGGCGATCTGCTAGCTCGGTTAAGTAATACTGAGGAAAAATAGTGGACGAAGAATCCTCAATTAGCTGGGCAAGTACATTGCTGTCTTCAACTTTATCAATGTCCAGATCCTGTAGTCTTTGCCGCATAGTATTAACGTGTGTATCATTTGCAATGGACTTCATATAAATTATTCGAACTTCCGTTTTAAATCTTTTTCCAATCATTACTTTTTCCAGTACAAGATCTGTAGACCTTATACTCCAGCGTATAACATTTAAATTTGTAATGAGTGATTCACTGAAAGCTACTTGGGGACCTAATACAACAGACTCATTTTCGGACTTTGCAAGTTGTCTTGATTCCTTTCTAATGATTAAATAGTAAGCAGCTTTATCTTCATCTTCTACATACACATAAACTTTACCAATCAATAGACCTTCAAGCATATCCTTCAGTGTATCTGTAGTTGATCCACCCCCTATAGGGACCTCGTTGAGGATGTTCGATGTGCTTAACTCGCTAATATTCAGTAATGGTTTTAATAGGAAATTATCAAGTCTTTCCGTTTGAACCTGATAGGATATATAAAAAACACAAACCTTCTTTTCTCCTATGTCAAATGTAGAAAAAATTAAATCCGGGTTGTTTTCAAACTTATCTTTAAGAAGCTTCTCAAGTTTTTCAATTTTTATAGGGAAGATAGATTTAGTCTGAGTTTTGCGGCGACGGTTTTTTCTCATTTGTACCTCCTGATGAAAACAATTGCTGAATATTAGTATGTGAAAATGTCGGGAAAATTATTATGGCTATAAAGATATTTGAAAAAGGGAAAGGCTGATTGTTGTCTTATCAACAATGATCTGATTTATACCTTTTAAATTATCAGGACTTTTAGCATACAATGTGACTTTAGTATTGTTTTTTAAAAATTCTTATAATTATATTGTTTGTTCTTGTCGATTGGTGTAGAATAGTCCTAATTAGTCGTAAGGGGTGAGTAAATGGGAGAGTTTATTCGAAATTGCCGTTTATGTAAGAAGCAAATGGAATCTGGCCCGTTTATGATGTGTACGACATGTTTGGTGGAAAGTGATCGGATAAGGAGTCTTATAGTCAAGAAGCCACATGTATCAGTTGAAGAGATTTCGCTAGCAACCAATGTACCTGTAGAAAAGGTAGAACGAATGGTCGACCTTGGAGTTAGAAGGGAAGGGGCACAGCAAAAAAATAAACTTTATACTTTATTTTAATATAAACAAGTAGAGAATGACTTAGGGTCATTCTCTACTTGTATTGCCTTAAAACGATGAGATTCCTTTAATACCCTCAACTCCTGATGCTAGCTGTTTATCTACAACTTTTGCATCTTCTATATGCTGTGTGATAACTTGTTTAATCGTATCAAAGGAATCGTTTGTTTCCTCAATATATCTTACCATTTCTCCTGTAAGTTCATTTTGATTATTTATATTTTGCAATACATCTTGTGTATTTGATTTAACAGTTTTCACGATTGAAGCCATTTGTTCTAGCATGTCCACTGTCTTGTTACTAATCTCTGTTGATGACCGCAGTGTTTTTTGATTCTCATATGTGTCCTGTTCTGCTTCTTGGATTTTATGCTGAATTGTCGTTGTCACTTCATCAATATGATGGGTGCTTTCTGCAGTGTTTTCAGCAAGCTTTCTAACCTCTGAAGCTACAACTGCAAAACCCTTCCCGTGTTCACCGGCACGTGCAGCTTCAATAGAAGCATTCAAGGCTAATAGGTTTGTCTGATTTGCTATTTCACTTATTACTTTAACGACTTCCTTAATCGTATTGGAATGTTCCCCCAACTCTTGCATACTTCCAGCAGTTTTTGTCATCTGAACTTCTAAGCGGTTCATTAGTTTTTGATTCTGTTCCATAATTTCTTGGTACTCCTCTGACTGCTTCGAGAGAGTGTCAGATGACTCGACAAGTCCAATTCCCTCTTCAACTAAATGTTTGGAGTGTTTACTTGATTGTTCTCCAAGCGATTGAACTTCCTCAAATCGCTGTTTAATTCGAATGACTAAATTTTCCAGGTCATAGTGCTGTCCATTTACATGGTCGTGCTGGTTGATTGTATGTATTAAATCTTCTTCAAATTGGTTTAAAAAAAGTGAACTATCCTTCTTGATTTGTGCTTTTTCCTGCTCCAATTTCTGTATTTTTTGATTTGCTGTGTACAATTGTTCTTCAAGATTATTACGCTTTTTTGTTTTGACTAACAATGCAATTCCCCCTGCTGCTTATATTAGCTGTTTTCTAAAAGATTATTACTTTTGTCCTAACTGCGACAAATACTAAGGATAACCGAGTCGTAGCATTCTGTTATTTTTTGTAGAAGTTTGCAGTTTATCGAAATCCCAAGAACCTTTTAGAAAACAGCCTATGCTTTTATATCGACTTTTCGAAGTGTTGTTTGAAGAAAAAATAAAAATTTTTAAAAAAGTAATTGACTTTAAATTTTCTTAATACTATAATTATTGAGTATCTTAAAAAAGAGAGGAGGTCATATCGATGGAAAGTAAAATGGTTCTTGCAAAACAAAATTTTATATTTGGTGTGACCTTCTGGGCGGTAAAATAACTAGCTATAATATTTTATTTTATAGTTATAGGGTCACGCATGTCTGTGGCCTTTTTGTAATATATGAGGGGTATGATTTATACTCTCAAAGCACATGCCATAGGCGTGTGCTTTTTTTATCTGCTCAGAAGGCTACTGTTAGAGAGAGAAGTAGGTGATTATTATGTTTCAGGTTTTTAAGAAATTGGATTGGTTTTTTAAGCATTATTGGAAAAGGTATACGTTTGCAATCATAGCCTTAATTATTTCGAGTGCAATTGGATTGATTCCGCCAAAATTGGTAGGGTATGTAATCGATAAAATACAATTTGAAACGTTAACAATGCAATTACTGTTAATGGTTGTTGCAGGCTATTTAATTTTAACAATTGTCCACTACGCAATTTCATTTTTATGGGATTATACGTTGTTTGGTGGAGCGGTCATTTTAGAGAGGTGGACACGTAGCAAGATGATGGACCACTTTTTGAAAATGACGCCAACCTTTTATGGCAAGTATCGTACGGGCGACTTAATGGCGCGAAGTACAAATGATCTTAAAACAATTAACCTTACTGCAGGGTTTGGTGTCCTGACACTTGTGGATTCCAGCATATTTATGTTGATGATTGTAGCGATGATGGGCTTTACGATCAACTGGAGTTTAACAGTGGCTGCTTTAATTCCGTTACCAATCATGGCGATTGTTATGAACAAATATGGTGCTGCCATCCATGCGCGCTTCACGAAGGCACAGGAAGCATTTAGTGAAATGAATAATGAAGTGCTTGAATCTATTCGGGGTGTCCGTGTTATTCGTGCATTTGTACAGGAGGAACAGGATGAGAAGCGTTTCTACTCCAGGACCACTGATGTTTACGAAAAAAACATAGAAGTTGCAAAAATTGATGCTTTATTTGAACCGACTATGAAAATTCTTGTCGGCTTATCCTATACGATTGGGTTAGGATATGGAGCATTACTCGTATTTGAAAACAGGATAACATTGGGTGATTTGGTCACGTTTAATGTTTATCTTGGGATGTTAATTTGGCCAATGTTCGCCGTTGGAGAGCTGATTAATATATTACAGCGAGGAAATGCTTCGCTGGACAGAGTTAACAATACGCTGGACTATCAGGCGGATATTGCAGACCCAGAATACCCTCAAACTGTTCGGGAAGTAAATACGATTGATTTTGATGCTGTATCTTTTTCCTATCCGGCAACAAACATTAATCAGTTAACCGATATTTCGCTGACTGTGAAAAAAGGGCAGACGATTGGTGTTGTTGGTAAAACAGGAGCTGGTAAAACAACCTTATTTAAATTAATGCTCAGGCAGTATCCTGGATTAGTTGGTGCCATAAAAATGTCCGGTGTTGACTTAGAATCGATAAGTCTGGAGCAAATTCGGGCGTGGATTGGTTATGTACCACAAGATCAGATGATGTTTTCCAAGTCCATTCGTGAAAATATTCAATTTGGTAAAGCAGATGCAACGGATAAGGAAATTTACCGAGTCATGGAGCTCGCACATTTTCTTGAGGATATGAAGCAGCTTCCTAATGGTTTAAATACACAGGTTGGGGAAAGTGGTGTAACTTTATCTGGTGGACAGAAGCAACGAGTCGCATTAGCACGTGCTTTTATAAAAAATCCGGAAATTTTAATTTTGGATGACTCGATGTCTGCTGTTGATGGTAAAACAGAGGCGAAAATTATTGAGCATTTACGTAATGAACGGAAAAATAAAACAACATTTATTGCTGCACATCGTATGTCAGCCGTAACACATGCAGACCATATTATTGTGCTTGAAGATGGAAAAATTACAGAAGAGGGAACACATGAGGAATTAATGAAGTTGAATGGCTGGTACAAAGAACAATACCAGCAGCAACAATTAGAAGATGGGGAGGTGTCCTCCTAATGAAAGGATCAACTGAGAAGCGGTTATTTCAATATGCGTTACATTTTAAAAAAGGTATTTTAATTGGATTAGCTTGTCTGGTTGTTGCTGTTGCACTCGAACTTGCTGGGCCTTTAATTGCGAAGACAGTAATTGATGAACATATCTTGGGTGTAGAGGGTAAATGGCAGCAGGTAGAAAATAACGATGATAAATATACGGTTTCCTACAATGGTGAATTGTATAAAAGAGCTGATCGTATAGAAGATTCGGATCATGAATTAGGCAGTGCTACTGTTTTTCAAGTAAGCCGCGATTATTATTTTGTAAATGAAACTGTTCCGCTACAAGGTAAGCGTAGTGCAGAGGGTGAAAAGATCACCATCACAACGGCAGATGAAACGCTGACATATGAAGGTGAGAAACTTTCCATGTCAGAAATTTACCCGTTTTTCAAGCCTGAACAAGGACCAATTATATTTCTATTGGTTTTATATATGGTTTTGCTTGTTATCGCAGGGTTCTTTCAATTTTATCAGACATTCCTATTACAGAAATCGTCCAATCAGATTGTGCAAAAAATGCGTAATGATATTTTTGCGCATACACAACGAATCCCAATTAACTACTATGTGGAGCAATCTGCTGGGAAAATTGTCGCTCGTGTCACAAATGATACGGAAGCAATTCGTGATTTGTATGAAAGGGTCTTATCAATCGTTGTAACAAGTGTTATCTATATGGCTGGGATTTTCGTCGCATTATTTATTCTGGACGTGAAGCTCGCTGCATTGTGTTTAGTTGTAGTTCCATTAATTATTGGGTGGATGAAATTATATAAACATTTTGGCACGAAATATAACAGGGTTGTTCGTGCGACGATCAGTGAAATAAATGGTAATATCAACGAAGCGATACAAGGCATGCCAATTATTCAAGCATTCAGCAGGGAAAAGAAAACAAAGGATGATTTTGAAGTATTAAATGATCGGCACTATACGTATCAACGAAAACTGGTAAAGTTAAGTGCGTTAACGTCATACAATCTTGTAACTGTTTTTCGTAACTTGGCATTTGTGGGCTTTATCTGGTACTTTGGTTCCTTTTCACTGGAACCGGGAAGTATTATTTCCATTGGGGTGCTTTATGCATTTGTCGATTATTTAACAAGACTGTTTGAACCAATGGAGGATATTGTGAATCAGCTTCCATTAATTGAACAGGCGCGTGTTGCTGGAAACAGGGTGTTTGAATTATTGGACCATGATGGAGAAAAGGTTATCAATGATAAGGTTGACCGATACCGCGGTGAAATTAATTTTGACCATGTGTCGTTTGCGTATAATGACGTAGATTATGTCCTAAACGATATTTCTTTTACTATAAAATCCGGAGAAACAGCAGCATTTGTTGGCCATACGGGGTCTGGTAAAAGTTCGATCATGAATTTACTTTTCCGTTTTTATGATCCGCAGAAAGGTACTATAACAATTGATGGGAATTGTACGCAGGAGTGGTCCAGGCAACAGGTTAGAGGACATATGGGAATCGTCCTTCAGGATCCATTTTTATTTTCTGGAACGATTCTTTCAAATGTGACGATGAGTGATCCAAACATTTCCCGAGCAAGCGCAATCAGTGCACTAGAAGCAGTAGGTGCGGATCGGTTTATTGAAAAGTTACCTGATGGCTACGATGAAAAGGTGTCTGAAGGAGGAACGACTTACTCGCTTGGTGAGCGCCAATTAATATCTTTTGCACGCGCACTTGCTTTTAATCCGGCAATCCTTATTCTGGATGAAGCAACGGCCAATATCGATACGGAGACAGAAAGTATCATTCAAAATGCCTTGGAAGTTTTAAAACAAGGGAGAACAACCCTTGTCATTGCACATCGATTATCGACAATTCAGCAAGCAGACTCAATTTTTGTATTAGAAAATGGTACAATAAAAGAACAAGGTAACCATTTTCAACTTATCAGCGAAAAAGGCTTGTATTATCATATGTACCAGATGCAACAAGGGAAATCGAAACGAGCAGTGTAATTATCCAGCTCTGCGGGGTGTGCTATGACAGACGAAAAAAAAGACCATGATGTTATTGATGAAGATCTATACGAAGAGTTTAATGAAGAAGAATTAAAAGAACTTGTTGAAATTGAGCGTCAAAAGGCATTAGCTAAAGCTCAACAGGAACAAAACCCTAAGCCAAACCGTCCATTTCCAAAGTGGGCGTTTTGGCTAATTGCACTTGTCATGCTGTTTAATGTGGTCGCACTCCTTCCTAAAACATTTTCAGTCCCTGCAATTGACTTTTTAATAACATCAGCAAAATTGTCAACACAGGATCAAATCCAAACCTATAAGGAAGCTGTTGTTGCAATTGAGACAGGCGACAGTAGAGGAACAGGGTTTGCGATTACGGCTGATGGTACAATCTTAACCAATCATCATGTTGTAGAAGGGGAGGATTCTGTTACAGTTGCTTTTCCTGATGAAGGGTTATATTCAGCGGATGTTGTTGATACATTTCCTTCAGTTGATCTCGCAGTCCTGGATGTAGATGGTGAAAATCTGCCACACTTGCAGTTAGCTGATAAGACTACTTTTGAGCAGAATGAACAGATTTATTTTATCGGTAACCCGTTGAATTTTAATGGAATAGCTAATAAGGGAACGATAATTGATTATACGTCATTAAGCGATTGGGAAGAGCCAGTATTAATGATAGATGCCCCAGTATATCGCGGGAGTAGTGGAAGTCCAGTTATTAACGAGGATGGCAAAGTTCTTGGGGTTGTGTTTGCAACATTGTTTCATGATACCCATGGGCGTGTAGGGCTGTTTATACCTATAGATTACTATTACCAGCATAATGAATAACCCCTCTGTTTTATTTGAATTCCTGAAGGGTATTTGAAATATAAACGCAAGGAGGGGTTATAATGATGTACTTAACTTCTAAATTAATAAAATATAATATTGATGCTACTGATGGTGAAATGGGAAAGATCCACGATTTATACTTTGATGACAAAAAATGGGCAATACGTTATGCGGTTGTAGATACTCGAAAATGGCTGCCATCAGGAAATGTGCTGCTATCGCCAACAGCTTTCGTGAATATGAACGAACAGGAAGAGCGAGTCGAGGTTGAATATGATAAAGATACAGTACGAAATAGTCCATCAGTACCAGCAAAGGTATCTATATCTAAAGATCTGGAGACTTCGTTAACCGGTTATTATGGATGGAGCAGATATTGGTTAGGTGGTATGCTATGGGGTGCACAGGATCATCCTATTTCACATATTCATGATGACATTGTAGCTGAAGATAATTTGTGGGATCAGCTTCAAATGAATGAATATAAAGATGAACATGATTTACGAAGTGTCAATGAAACTATAAAAAACAGAGTCCATGCAAACAATGGCAGAATTGGCGAAGTTGTGGACATGGTTTTTGATGATGAATACTGGAAAGTACGCTTTCTTGTCGTTGACATGGATGAATTTCCTGCTAGGGATAAATTCTTCATAATAAATCCTGATACTATTCAATCAGTCGAGTGGTTTGAAGGCGATATTTACGTTGACACAGACCTTGAAGTGTTAAAGGGACAGAAAAGCTACAATACAAAGGAAGAGATCATAGCTGAATTATAATACAGTGCGATAAGAAAGGATGTCTTTTATTAGGCATCTTTTTTCGTTTACCACTTTTTATCCAATGGTTGTTATACTATATAAGTAATGAATATTTAAACAAACTGTAATTATTTTGTGATAGCAACAAATGGACTAGTAGGTTAAGCTTAATCTACGAAATACTATGAAAAAATATATAGACAAAGATGGTGGTTACATCATGAAATATAATATATTAACTAAAAAAAATGAAATGATAAATAATAAATCCTTACTAACTACACCCAAAAAGCGCAACAATAAAACGAAATTTATAGTGACCGGGGGTGCTACAGTCTAATGGTGAGTCAGCCTGTAGAAGAAATGCCTCTTGAAGAAATGATTGCCTCGGTCCAGCAAGGAGACGAATCGTTACAGAATTATCTCTTAAAGTCTTACCAGCCGTTTATTGCCAAGAGTGTTTCAGAAGTTTGCAAACGTTATATTGATCCACAGAAAGATGACGAATTTAGTATCGGTCTAGCTGCATTTAATGAAGCGATTTTATCCTATTCTCCTGACAAAGGCAGTTCATTCCTATCCTTTTCAAAGTTAGTTGTGAAGAGGAAAGTGATTGATTACATACGGTATGTTCAAAGGACACCCGTTGCAACGTCATTGGACGAAAACTTTGATGAAGAACAGATGGAAAATCCTACCGAGATTGTTGCAGTTAAAGAAATATATCAACAGGAACAAGAAGCATGGCATCGTAAAGAAGAAATCATCGATTTTAAGGAGAAGCTACGTGTTTACAAACTCTCGCTGGTTGAGCTTACAGAGGGTTCACCAAAACATAAAGATGCTCGTGAATCGGCTATAAGAGTAGCAAAACAACTTTATGATGATACTGATCTTCGAGAGTATGTTTACAGGAAGAAGAAGCTGCCGATTAAGGATTTAGTAAGAAAAGTGGATGTAAGTAAAAAAACGCTGGAGCGAAACAGGAAATTTATTTTGGCGATATTCGTTGTTTTAGATGAGGATTATATGTATCTTAAGGAGTACCTTAAGGGGGTGGGTTAGTGAATAAAGGAATCGTTATGGAAAAGCATCGCTGCTATACAATTGTTATGCAGAAAGATGGTGCATTCCAAAAAGCACTGCCAATTGATGATGCTGATATTGGTGCTGAAGTTTACTTTCAGCTGAAGGAAACAAAAATGAATTTACTGTTTAATCAATTTTCTAGCAGAAACAAACAAGTTCCTGTTCGTTTAATTGCTATGACAATTATGTTATTTGTTTTAGTGATGCCTTTTTTCTTTGTCATGAATTCAAATGAAACATACGCATATGTCAACATAGATATTAATCCGAGTGTTGAATTGGAAGTTAATGAAAAACTGAAAGTACAATCAATAAATCCATTGAATGATGATGCTAAAGTACTTATCAATCAGCTTTCCAAATATAAAGGAAAAGAATTAGAAAACGTCATCGATAACATTATGAATACAAGTGAAAAAGCCGGCTTGCTGAAAAATGGAAAGAATATGCTTGTCGGGGTCAGTTACATGCTGGATTCCAAGAAAATATCGGTTGTTGATACAGTTGATAAGTACTTTTCAGATCACAAAACAGATTGGAAAATTGCTACATTTAAAGTACCTACAGAAATACGGAAACAAGCTAAGGAAAATAAACAGACGATGAATGAACTAATGGCAACATCCCTTGCTGAATCACAGGAAACTGATGATGTTTCTGAGGTGGATGATACGGATCGTAAAGAACCGGTGAATGAGAAGGAAGAAGCAATAATAAATTCTTTTTATAATAAAAACCAAAACCATTCAGAATCCGCGTCCTCGAAAAAGAGCAATGGTGATGAAACTGCCCAATCGGCTGAAAAAAAAGACCATGAAAAAAAAGATCAAGCTAAACATTCAAGCGAGCTAAAAGGAAATAATGGTGAGATTAACTCTAATGGTAAAAATAAAGGGAATGAGGAACGAAAAGGTAATGTGAAAAATGATATTGCCAAAGAGAACAAAGGTAAAGCTAAAGAGTATCAGAAACATAAACACGATAAAGATAATTTAAACAAACATAAAAACAATAAACATAAAAATAATAAAAACAACGAGAACAGAGGAAATAAAGGGAACAATGGAAACGGAAATTACGGCAATAAAGGTAATAACGGAGACTAACATTAAAAAATTTAATAAAAATAAAAACGAAAATGCACCAGACTTGGTGCATTTTCTTTATACTTCCATTACTGCTGCTGGTGTGTACTTCATAGCGTGGTCAATATAATATAGAAGGGTATCATGTGATTCGACTACTTTAGTTTGGTCAAGTGAGTAATGATAAGCGTGCAGGAAGATTTGGATTTTCTTTGATAACATATCATCGTTAGTGCGAACCATTAAAACAAGTAAGTCATCCCATTGGCCCCACAACGTATAATACAAGGCTTTATCATAATCAGGTATTTGCATTATTTGCCCTCCTTTAATTGTAAGGGTTATTTATAGGTTTCCCGAATGACTCTTTTATTGTCTATGACAAAACTGGTGTGCTTGCCAATTTGTGTTAAGCGAATAAAATAACCTTACTGCTACATACTAAAGGCAAAACAGTAAGGAGGATAAGCTATATGAAATGGAAACTTTTATGCCTTTTAGCGGTAATATCGATAGCACTTGTAGCATGTCAGGGAGATAACGGGAATGGAAATGAGCAAGGTCAAAATGGTGATGGAAACAATGTGGAACAGACTCGTTATAACGCTACAGACAATATGAACAATGGTGGAAATAATGGAAACAACAATGGTAATGGGCAACAAGGAAATGGAGAAAATCAGTACGAACTGGCTGAAAAAGCTGCCGATAAAATTTCTAATCAAGTTAAAGGTATCGATAATGCATATGTGCTGAAGACTGACAATAATGCATATGTAGCTGCAGAATTGGATAATGGCAACAATGGTAATACAGATAATGGTAACACTGGTGGAATGAATAACGGCAATGGGAATAACACTGGAAACATGAATGACAACACGAACGGTAATAATGGAAATGGTGGTAACATGAATGTTGAAAATAATGGACTTACGAATAATGGAAACGACAATGATGGAGGAGATCAGTTAACTGACGAAGTTAAGCAAGAAGTTTCAAAAATAGTTAAGTCAGTCGATAAAGATGTTGACAATGTATATGTATCAACAAACCCTGATTTCTTCGATTTGGCAAATAACTATGCAGATGATGCAGGTAATGGTGATCCAGTTGAAGGTTTGTTTGACCAAATGGGTAATATGATTGAACGTATTTTCCCGCAAAACCAAAATTAACAACCTATAGCTAACTTTTATAAGACGAGTGCCACTTAATGTGAGCACTCGTCTTTAGTTTTGATATTCGTGTCAACATATGATAATCTTAAACATATAATCCATATTAAACATAGTTGTTTACTATGAATTGATATATAATGGAGTTGGATTAAATGGGTCGTGAGTTTTTAGGTGTATTTGATGAATGGGCAGACTCATATGATGAGAGTGTAGCTGGTGTTGACCCACAATATAAGGCAGTTTTTGCAAATTATGATGTAATTTTGAGTGAAGTAAGCAAATGTGCTTTCGGTAATGTTCTGGAATTTGGTGTCGGGACAGGTAATTTATCAAAGAAGTTAATGGAATCAGGTTATCGTGTTACTGGTATAGAACCTTCGCAATCGATGCTGAAAAAGGCTACTGAGAAGTTGCCCGATTTGCCTTTATATGAAGGTGATTTTATTAACTTCCCTGAATTCTCAAAGCCGATTCACACTATTGTAAGTACCTATGCCTTTCATCACCTAACGAATAAAGAAAAATATGCTGCTGTTCAGCACTTTGCTAGGCTTTTTTCTTCCGCGGGAAAGATTGTATTTGCGGATACAGCTTTTGAATCAAACGAGCACAAGGAAGTTATGATAAAGAGGGCTTATGAACAGGGCTTTACGGACCTGGCTGAAGATCTGCAACGAGAATATTATACAACAGTAGGTGAGCTACAACGTATTTTTACAGCAAATGGCTTTCATGTTAAGTTTGAACAAATGAATGATTTCGTTTGGTTAATTATAGCTGTAAAAAAATAAAAAGGAGAGATTTATCATGGCACAGAAAATGAATGTAGAAAGTTTCAACCTCGATCATACAAAAGTAAAAGCACCATACGTACGTTTGGTTGGTGTAACCTCAGGTTCTAATGGTGACAAAGTTTATAAATATGATATACGATTCAAACAACCGAACAAGGAACATATGGATATGCCTGGTCTGCATTCAATTGAACATTTAATGGCGGAAAATATTCGGAATCACATGGACAATGTTCTGGATATTGGCCCGATGGGGTGTCAAACTGGCTTTTATCTAGCTATTTTAAATAATGATAATTATGACCAGGTACTTGATGCGCTGGAAAAAACACTACAAGATGTATTAGAAGCAGAAGAAGTGCCTGCATGTAATGAGGTACAATGTGGCTGGGCAGCTAATCATAGCTTGGAAGGCGCAAAAGAAATTTCCAAAGATATGTTGGTAGAAAAAAAAGATTGGGACCATGTTTTTGCAGAGTAAGAGGCGAAGCTTATGGCAATATACCATTCAATTGATCAGTTAATCGGAAAAACACCACTATTGGAAATAACGAAGTTCCCCCTTCCAGAGGGGGTTCGTTTATATGCGAAATTGGAATTTTATAATCCGGGCAGCAGTGTTAAGGATCGTCTAGGTATAGAACTCATCAATGATGCTTTCTCTCGTGGAAAATTAAAACAGGGTGGGACGCTGATTGAACCAACCGCCGGAAACACTGGGATTGGGTTGGCAATTGCAGCCCTTGACAGGGATTTGTCGATTATCTTCTGTGTCCCTGAACAATTCAGTCTTGAGAAACAGCAGCTAATGAAGTCACTTGGAGCAAAGATTGTGCATACTCCAAGCAGTGAAGGAATGCGTGGTGCAATCGAGAAGACAAAGCAATTATTGGAGGAAATACCAAACAGCTTTTCCCCACAGCAATTTTCTAGCGCCGCTAACCCTAAGACGTATTATAAAACACTTGCACCTGAAATATGGAACGATTTAAATGGAGAGATTGACGTTTTTGTTGCAGGCGCAGGTTCCAGTGGAACATTTATGGGAACTTCCCGTTATTTAAAGGAGAAGAATCCAAAAATAAGGGCGCTGATCGTAGAACCAGAGGGATCAATCATTGCTGGGGGAGAGCCTGGACCACATAAGACAGAAGGTATTGGTATGGAGTTTTTGCCGGATTTTTTTGATCAGTCACTTGTCGATGCTGTGCATACTGTTTCTGATAATAATGCTTTTGATTTGGTGAAAAGGCTTGCTGCACAGGAGGGGTTGCTTGTAGGGAGTTCTTCAGGTTCAGCCATGTATGCAGCATTACAAGAGGCTGAGAATGCTAAACCTGGAACGACGATTGTTACCATTTTTCCTGATGGCAGTGACCGTTATTTAAGTAAAGATATTTATCCAAAATAAGAGAGAAGGGAGAACTACACATGCGTGCAAAGACCAAAATGATCCACGGAGGAATAACTGGTGATGAAAAGACGGGAGCCGTATCGGTTCCGATATATCAAGTAAGCACTTATAAACAGGAATCGGTTGGTAACCACCGCGGATATGAATATTCACGGACTGGAAATCCAACAAGGCATGCGCTTGAAACGGTCATCGCAGAACTGGAGAATGGCCAATCAGGATTCGCTTTTGGATCTGGGATGGCTGCAATCACCTCGGTTATGATGCTGTTTGACTCGGGTGATCATGTCGTGATGACGGATGATGTGTATGGTGGGACATATCGATTGATGACAAGTGTTCTGAACCGATTTAGTCTGGACCACACTTATATAGACACAAGTTTTCCGGAAAAAGTGGAAGCATCGATTAAAGAGAATACGAAAGCTTTATTTATTGAAACACCTACAAACCCCTTGCTAAAAATTACAGATATTAAAAAGATGGCAGAGATCGCTAGAAAACATGATTTGCTTTTAATCGTGGACAATACTTTCGCAACCCCATATTGGCAGCAGCCACTTGATTTGGAGGCGGATATTGTATTGCATAGTGCATCCAAGTATATTGGTGGCCATAGTGATGTTGTGGCAGGTCTATTAGCGGTCAATTCGGATAAGTTAGCTGAGGAAATCCACTTTATCCAAAATTCAGCTGGTGGAGTTCTTGGACCACAGGATTCCTGGTTACTAATGCGAGGTATTAAAACACTAGCTATTCGAATGGAAGCAATTGAACGAAATACTGGAATGCTTATAGAATTTCTGCAACAGCATGAAAAAGTGAGCTCCATCTATTATCCAGGTCTCGAGACGCACAAAGGCCATGAAACAGCAAAACAGCAAACGACCGGTTTTGGAGGCATGATATCATTTGATGTAGGAAATGGAGACGAAGCAGAAAAGGTACTTAGCCGTGTCCAGTATTATACACTTGCTGAAAGTCTGGGAGCGGTGGAAAGCCTTATATCGGTTCCAGCGAAAATGACACATGCATCGATTCCAGCAGACAGACGAGCAGAATTGGGTATTACGGATGGATTAGTACGCTTATCAGTTGGAATTGAAGATGCTAATGATCTTATTGAAGATTTAGCACAAGCATTGAAATAGAATTTTTTGCAAAGGACAGTCTGAGGGACTGTCTTTTTTTACTGTAGTGTATCCGAGGCTTCAAAAGAGGTGACGACGATTCAGTCTTCACACCATTTAATTCAGTTTTCAGGAAGGTATGAGGTTCTGTAGATTATTCAGCTTACTCGAGGGCGGAATGGGCAGATGAGGCGCGAACATCAACATAACAGCAGATACATCAACAGATCCAGCAGGAACATCAACAGGGAGCAAGTAATAATCAATTTAAGTCAATCTGCAATATTCGTTTTACGTGCTTAGAATATGCTAAAATAGAAAAAAGAACTGGAGGAATGTGACGATGAGCGAACAAGCATTGAGCTATTTAACTGAAAATCGTGAACAGTTGTTATCAAAATTAAATGATTTTCTATCGATTCCAAGTGTAAGTACTGATAGTGTACATAAAAACGATATTAATGAAGCAGCAAGTTTTCTTGAGACTTATTTAAATGATGTTGGGTTTGACAAAGTGGAACAGCAGGAAACTGGTGGACATCCACTGGTTTATGCGGAGTACAATCAAGCTGGACCCGATGCACCAACGGTTTTATTTTACGGTCATTATGATGTTCAGCCTGTTGATCCCATTGATCAGTGGAAAAGTGACCCATTTAAGCCGGAAGTACGTGATGGAAGATTGTATGCTCGTGGATCAAGTGATGACAAAGGGCAAGTATTTATGCATCTTGCTGTTTTTGAAGCATATATGAAAACAGAGGGGAAATTACCTTTAAATGTGAAAGTTTGTATTGAAGGGGAAGAAGAAATTGGCAGTGAGAATCTTTATCGCATCCTTCATGACAAGCAGGAACAGTTTAACGCGGATTTTGCTGTTATTTCGGATTCAGGGATGATTGCTGAAAATCAGCCTACCATCTTATACGGTTTAAAAGGGTTTACTGGAATTGAAGTAAATGTAACAGGACCTGATCATGACATGCATTCAGGAATGTATGGCGGGGCAATTCGAAATCCAATTATGGCGCTTAACCATATACTAACTTCGATGAAAAATGAGGATGAAGTTGTTACAGTAGATGGATTTTATGATGAAGTTGAACCATTAACCGAAAAGGAACGCGATTTAATTAAACAAGTCCAAGGTGAAGATTACCGTTCAACAGCTGGAGTTAGTGAAACAGCCTCAGAAAAAGGGTACACTGCAAAAGAGCATACGATGGCTCGTCCAACTTTTGAAATTAATGGAATGTATGGTGGCTATCAGGGGGAAGGAACCAAGACAATAATTCCTTCATCAGCTACAGCTAAAATTACCTGCCGTTTGGTTCCTGGGCAAGATCCTAATCATGTTCAGCAATTACTGGAGAATCATGTTTATAATGCTGCTCCATCCGGTGTAAAAGTAGAAGTTGTTAAGGAAAAGCTTTCTGCAAAAGCATATAAAGTGGAACCGAATAATCCGCTTATTGAAAAGGCTGCAAAAAGTTATACAAAAGCCTTTGGTAAGGAAACGGTGTATGTTCGCATGGGAGGATCCATCCCGGTTGTTGAATGGATTGAGGATATTTACAAAATGCCGATCGTGCTTTTAGGTTTCGGTACACCAGATGATCGCTTACATTCACCAAATGAAAGTTTCCCACTCGATAGTTTTGATAAAGGAATGGAAACATTAGTTCATTACTGGTCAGAAATAAATACGAAATAATAAATTTTTTTCCAGACGGAGAGAATATTAAAAGGAGGGTTTTTGATGAGGTTTGCAGTAGTTACTGGAGTATCAAGAGGCTTAGGCGAATCAATTGCTAAAATAATGATGGAATCTGGCGTTAATGTAGTTGGTATTTCCCGCAGTAAAAATGATTCGCTACAAGCGTGTGCATCCCAGAATAATGTAACCTATCAGCACTTTACCTGTGATTTAGGGAACCTTGAGAGTATAGAAAGAACGTTTAATCAAATAAGTGAGGATATATTTTCACAAGAGCCATCAATTGTGTACTTAGTTAATAATGCAGGGGTTCTTGAACCAATCGATAAATCCATGAATGTAAAGAGTTCTGATCTGGCATATCATGTACAGGTGAATACAGTAGCTCCAATGGTACTGATGAATTTATTTCTAAAAAAAGCCATTGATCAAGATGTACAGTTGATTGGTACCACAATATCTTCGGGAGCTGCAGATAGGCCAGTATATGGATGGAGTGCGTATTGCAGTACGAAGGCAAGCATTAATATGTATACGAAAACAGTTGCATTGGAACAGGATGAACTAAAAACACAAAATAAAGTTATTGCGTTCAGTCCTGGAGTAATGGATACCCAAATGCAAACGAAAATCAGGGAGAGTAATAAAGATGAATTTATTGAAGTTGATACCTTTAGGAGCTATAAAGATAACAACCTGTTAAATGAAACTGATGCAGTTGGAGGAGTACTTGTTAATATATTGACGGATGAATCAAGTGTTGAGAATGGAAAAATATATAGTGTGAAAGACTATCTCTAAACAGATATACAAGCAGTCGCCCTTCCCAAACCCATATCAAGTGCATAAATTATAGTGATCTTGAATATATGAGGAGGGAATTCTATGAGTGGTGGCTACGGCTCAGGCTTTGCGCTGTTAGTCGTTTTATTTATATTGTTAATCATTATCGGTACCGCATATACAGATGGTGGCGGTTACGGATATGGTGGCGGCTACGGCGGCTTTGGCGGCTATTAATTAAAATGAAGTGCAGAGGGGTATTTGCTCCTCTGCATTTTCTGCGTTATAGTCAATTTGGAGTGATAATGCTCAAAAGTTACTATTTATATGATACAATTTATGGTGGCAGAAATAGCTGTGATGTTTTAAAATACTGAGTCATACTATATATTTTAATTACAAACGTTGAAGGGAAGAAGAAATATGATTACGCGAAAAAGTAAACGGGAAATCGAGAAAATGCAGATAGCGGGCGATTTGCTCGTCAAATGTCATAAGGAAATTGCCAACATGATAAAGCCGGGTATTACAACAATGGAAATTGATACATTCGTTGAAAAATTTCTGGCTAAGCACGGTGCCACACCTGAACAAAAAGGATACAGCGGTTATCCTTATGCTATTTGTGCATCCGTAAATGATGAGATCTGTCATGGATTTCCACGGGATGAAAAGCTTGTTGATGGTGATATTGTAACAATTGATATGGTTGTTAACTTAAATGGTGGACTCGCCGATTCGGCATGGACATATCCAGTTGGAAATATCGATGAAGCAGGTCAAAAGTTATTAGACGTATCAAAAGTTTCTTTATACAAAGGGCTGGAACAGGTGCAAGTGGGTAGTCGAATTGGTGATATTGGTCACGCAATACAAACCTATGCAGAGGGAGAAGGGTTTTCTGTTGTAAGAGACTTCACTGGTCATGGGATTGGGCCAACAATACATGAAGAACCACATATACCGCACTTCGGCTTGCCGAATAAAGGGTTGCGTTTAAAAGAAGGAATGGTAATTACTATTGAACCAATGATTAATGAAGGAAGCTGGCAAAGTAAGATGGACTCAAATAACTGGACAGCGCGTACGATTGATGAAGGGCGTTCTGCTCAATACGAACATACCGTAGTGGTAACCAAAGATGGACCATTACTTACTACTGACCAAGACAGATAATGTTAGTTAGATGAGGGGGAGAAGATGTTGCGAGTCGTATCTATTTGTCCGAGTAATACGGAAATCGTAGAATACCTTGGAAAAACTGATGAATTGGTTGGCAGGGATAATTTTTCAGACTGGCCAGTTGAAGTTCTTGATCTTCCTAAGGTTGGTCCGGATCTTTCGATTAATATGGATAAAGTTGAAGCATTAAATCCTGATATAGTCCTTGCTTCGTTAAGTGTTCCTGGAATGGAAAAAAATATAGAAGCACTTGATGAGAAAGGTTTGCCTTACATTATTTTAAATCCTAATTCTTTAGCTGAAATAGCAGATGATATTGAAAAGGTTGGTGAGGTATTAGGTGATAAACAGCTTGGGTTGGATAAAGCGAAAAGCTTTCGTGATGAATTAACTGGCTACCGTCAACAGGCAGATATGCGGGAAAATAAGCCGTCATTATATTGGGAATGGTGGCCAAAACCAGTTTTTACCCCTGGCAGTGTTAATTGGCTTACCGAGATTAGCAATCTTGCTGGAGCAAGGAATATCTTTGACACGGAAGATGTAGCGAGTGTTAAAACAGATTGGAAGGACGTTTATCAACGTGATCCTGACCATATTTGCATGGTTTGGGTAGGTGTAAAAGAATCAAAGATGAAACCCGAACTTGTGATGAAGCGCCCCGGCTGGCATGAAATGAAAGCAATTCAGCAAGAAAAGATTCATGTATTAGAGGAATCGCTTTACTGCAGACCGTCCCCAAGATTGCTGGAAGGATTACGAAAGTTAGTATCTATACTAGAGAGCTCCCCTTAATTGAGTAACGGGTTCAGTTTTGGGAGAGAAAAATACGACTAACATTAGAAATCACACAATAATTAGCATGTATTTCGCCCTATTGTTGAAGAAACCATTTTTTAACGGAATGAGGATCCGATTTATTGATTTGGCGGATCCTCATTCCATTATTTCCTTGGCAGATAAGAAAGTATAACTACTTTCTTACTGCATAAGTGCAACTAAGGCTTTCGCCATTAAGGGCTCGGCGATAAGCCAAGTTTTCTAAGAAACCCTCGTTTTAAGCTTGGGTTCGGATCCTCGTTCCGCTATTTGTCATTTCAGACTCAAATTTGGCTGATTTTCTGCTAATAACGGAACGAGGATCCACTTCGTTTGGCGGATCCTCATTCCGTTAATGCAGAATTATATTTTGCTATCCAGCAATTGCGTTTTCACCTTAATGCTTTCCCGTTAAATAGTATTGTTATTATTGGGCTTATAAGACAGAAGAACGCAAAAGGTAAATAGGTTAGTACAGGAACGCCAAGAACATCAGCAATAAAGACACCACAAACACTCCACGGTACTAGCGGGTTAATCACAGTACCTGCATCCTCCAGTGTTCTTGAAAGGGCTTTATTTGATAATCCTGCCTCATGATAAACACCTTTATATGTTTCACCGGTAAGCATTATGGAAAGATATTGTTCCCCAATCAGAACATTTACACCAATGGCCGTAGCAGCAGTTGAAAGAATGATTGTTCTCACTTTTTTCAATTTTTCTTGGAACGATTGAAGTATCGATGGAACAATGCCCGTGACAAATAATAATCCACCAAATCCAAGTGCAAGAATAACAAGTGATATGGTGAAGAGCATGCTGTTAATGCCACCCTTGGTTAATAAACTATTAACAGGTTCAAAATCAGTATTTGCAGTATAGCCATTAAACCAGATTGACCATATATCTGACCAGGCAAGTCCACTTGTTATACTTGCGAGTATGGTTGCCACTACACTGCTTACCCCAATGGAAATAAATGCTGGCATTTTAAGAATAGTAGCCAATACCAGAATACCCAGTGGTATCCACGATGTCCAATGAATTAACCCAGTTGCAGCTAAACTTGATTTGTATGCCTCAAGGTTTTCCATGGTTATTGCTTCATTGGGGGATAAGAATACAAATAATATAAATGAAATTATAAATGCAGGTATGGTTGTTAAACTCATGTGCCTTATATGTTCAAATAAATCCACTTGAACGATTGTTGAAGCTAAGTTAGTCGTATCAGACAATGGTGACATCTTATCACCGAAAAAAGCCCCGGAAACAATTGCTCCTGCTGTGATTGCCATGGAAGCACCCATTGCGCTTCCCATACCGATGAATGCTACACCAATTGTTGCGGTTGTTGTTAGTGAGCTGCCAAGCGAAACGCCTACAACTGCTGTAATTGCAAATACAACAGCATAAAACCAGGTTCCGCCAATTAATGAAAATCCGGTACTCATTAAAACAGGAATGGTACCACTTATCATCCAGCTGCTAATTAAAACACCGATAAGTAAAAACAGAAAAATAGCACCCATGCCGGACTTAGCACCAGCAGTCATGCCTTCTTCCAAATCTTTAAACGCTATATGTTTCAATAAGCCATATAAAACCAGTATGAAGATTGCAATCATGATAGGGATATGTGGTTTTGTACCAAGCCCAATAAGAAAATAACTGATTAGACCTATTGTAAAAATAAAAAATAAAATGGACTCGCTAAGTGAGGGGTTGTGCTTTGGATTTATTGGAAACATAATAATCCTCCTTTTTTATGGAAAACCTGGCTTATCGCCAACTCTTAATATAGATAATCACTAGCAGCACTTAAACTGTAATAAAGGAATGCCTTCTTATCTGTTAAACTAAAAAAAGCCTCATCCCTTAATAGGGACGAAGCTTTTATCTCCGCGTTACCACCCTGATTGATGAGTGCACTAATATGCTCTCATCCTCTCATGAAAAATCCGCTAAACCGAATGTGTAATTCAAATTATTTCCTGCCAAAGCTTTCACCTGATGCCCTGTCTCTAGTTGCTGCCTGGAAAAATTCTACTTTGCATTCCCGAATAAGTTATTCTGCTTAAAATATTAATCTGACTATACATGTTAAGATTATCAATTGTCAATACTTTATTTCCCCAATTTAATTTCTTTGTAAAATTAAGAATATGCGTTATAATAGTTTCAATTTTCAAGTTGAGGGTGGAGGAGGACTATGACTACTAAAGCTATACATAAAAGTAATATATCATCATCGGCATATATGATCAAAAGAGGTATAGCAGTGGGATTTCCAATCATGCTGGGATACTTGCCAATTTCGTTAACATATGGGGTATTGGCGAAGCAGGCTGGAATGTCACTGACTGAATTAACATCAATGAGTATCATGGTTTTTGCTGGTGCAAGTCAGTTTATGGGTGCCAATATGATTGCGGTTGGTGCGGGGGCTGTAGAGATTATTGTGGCTACATTTGTCCTCAATTTCCGTCATTTCGTAATGAGTTTATCGTTTATGAATCGTTTACGGGGCGTTGGACGGAATTGGAAAGTTCCTTTATCATTAGGTTTGACGGATGAAACGTTTGCAGTGTCATCCTTACATACGAAAGAAGCTAAAATGGAAAAAGGAGTTCTTTTTTATACAGCACTCATTTTAACTGCATATTTTTCATGGGTTATGGGGTCATTTTTAGGAGGAGTTCTTGGTGAAGTTATTCCGGAGCAATTGAGCCAAAGCATGGGGATTGCATTATATGCTATGTTTATAGGTCTTTTGATTCCATCGGTTAAAAAGGAATTACGAATTGGGCTTATAGCTATTATTGCGATGCTGATAAATACGATTTTCAGTCAGTTCATGAGTGAAGGCTGGGCAATTGTGTTTGGTACGGTACTTGGTGGATTAAGTGGCGTCTTTTTGCTGAAGGAGGACCAATCATGATATTTGCTATTATAATTGGCATGGCACTCGTAACAATGATTCCAAGAGTTATACCCGCTTTTATTGTAGATAAACTGCAGTTTAAGGAATGGGTGAATCGTTGGCTTAATGCAATACCCTTCGCAGCATTAGGGGCTCTTATTTTTCCAGGTATTTTAAACGTTAAACCAGATCAGCCATACATTGGCTTGCTTGGCGGGGCAGTCGCTGTTGTATTGGCTTATTTAGGCTTGAATGTCATTGTAGCAGTATTAGGAGCTATTGTGACAGTCTTTCTCTTTACCATGTAAAAAAAGATAGCTTGGTAGAATGTTTTTTAACGATAACAGGGGGTTATCACATGTTTTCAATTCGTAAGGCTGTTTACGATGACGCTGCAGCAATTGCAGATATTCATGTAAGCAGCTGGAAAAGTACGTATGCTGATCTACTTGATGAGCAGGATATATCCAATATGACATATGAAAATCGCAAGGCATTATGGGAGACTATTTTACGTATCCAAAAAGAAGAACAATGCACACTTGTCATCCATAACGATGACAGGATTGTTGGTTTTGTATCTGGTGGACCGGAGCGGACGAAACGGTTTGACTATGATAGTGAAATTTATACGATTTATCTGTTGGATGAATTTCAAAGGAAGGGTTTGGGTGGAAGACTTCTAAAGGCTTTCAGCGAAGAAATGCAGGAATTGGGGTACAAATCGCTCCTCGTCTGGGTTCTTAAACAGAATCCTTCAAGTCGCTTTTATGAACGATTCCAAGCTGAGCCTGTTGGAGAAGAAGAAACAACCATTGGTGAGGGAACCTATCAGGAAACAGCATATGGCTGGGAAGATATTGATAAGCTGCTGGAAAGTCTATCTTAAGTTTAAGCACCTTACAAACATTGCTAAGGAGGCAGGACTAAGATAATGACTAATAAAAAATATCTAAGTATTATAATTTTTCTTCTTTTTATTATTGTTGTATCGTTCTATTTTAAAAACGAAAGTGACAAACAATACAAGGAAAAGGTTTCAGAAGCGGAAAATTTGATACAAAAGAATGATAAACTTGAAAAAGAAAATGACCAATTGAAGCAAAAAATTCAAGAATTAAATACAGATTTGGCTGTTGAAAAGGCTATTGATGTAGCTACTAATTTCAAGCAAGAACTATTTAATGTTAACTATGACCCGGATAAGGAACGGTTTGCCAGTACTGAAGAAATTGAAGTAAAAGTTGCTGACTATGTTACAAAAGACCAACTCCGATTAACGCCTGGAGTAGTTCTTTATGTTGGTCAATTATCTCAACAAACAAAAAGTAATTTGTCTGTAAAGGATATTACTTTTGAAGTTGGCCATACACAGACTGAGACCGAGGTAAGTCTTAATTATCATATTGAAATTCAATTTAAACGTGTTGGGCAGACAGGTGAACAGCCAACCATCACAAATTATGGGCAGTTGCGTATGATTAAAACAGACGATGGCTGGAAAGTTAATAAAGATCTACCGCAAATGAAAAGTATTAATGAGGTGAAAGAAAAATTGAGAAAGCATGGTGATTAATATTTTCCCAAAATAGTCACGTTATATAAAAAAAGAGGCTGGGCGTAACAAAAGTTTTCCACTTTAAAGGCGAATAATAACAGGATAGGATGTTTAGAACGTTCATTTTCAATGATTGGATATAATACGTATTTAATATAAAAAGCGACATAGTGAAAAACTTTTTTTAATGCTACTTTCCCTTTTCTAAAATGAAGGTAGAGTGCTTCGATTCGTTCCGGCAGAATACTTCGCTTTCCATGGGCACGACCTCAGCCTCCTTGCCCCGGCAAGGGGTATGCCGACGTTGTCCGCAAAGGACGGTTTTAGTCGGTCTTCATTTAGTTGCTTCTTCCGGGGTCTTCGGAACGTGCTGTTCCAATAGGAGTCTACGTATTCTGCCTTCACTGATAGAGGCTTCTTGATTAGAGCCTAAAGTATTCCCTTTGGCTAAGAAGTAATGTCACAATAAGAATTGATTAATTTACAACATAAAGTGAGCAAAATCCAGCGTAGGAAATACACGTAGACTCCTGTGGGAGCTGAGGCCTAGATTAGACTATGCAGCGACGTAGGAGCAAGGAGGCTCAACAGCCACCCTAGGTGCGCGAAGTGTTTTTCCGGAGCGGTGTCAAGCACTCAGCAATTTTTCCATGTTACTTACCATTCTATATCTAATCAGCAAAAAAAATCCGAACTAATTCGAATTCTATTTTAAGAATTTTGAATCATAGTTCGGATTTTACTTTTGTCTAAAACATTTCGTCCCGGCCTCTTCTATTGATGTGGCTCGATATGAATGTGAGCATATGGAATATTATGCTCTTGATCAAGTAGTGTTTCGATTTTCTCTGTAATAGCATGGCTTTCTTTTACATTCAATTGGGGGTCCACAAGAATGGTAATATCAATAAAAGATTGATTGCCATGTACCCTTCCTTTAATATCTACTACTTCTTTTACCTCAGAAACTTCTGCAATGCTTGATTTTATTTTCATAATCTGCTTTTCGTCAAACCCATCTGTTAATGTATGTGTTGAATCTTTAAAAATATCCCATGCGGTTTTACAGATGATAATACCAACAACTAATCCAGCTAACGGATCAAGCCAAAAAAGTCCGAGTTGCGCACCGATAATTCCCACAAAAGCTCCAACACTTACAAAGGCATCTGAACGGTTGTCCTGTGCTGCGGCATACAATGAGCTGCTTTCTACCTTTTTGGATAATGAAAGGTTATAGCGGTAAACCATGAACATAATGACAGCAGCACCTAATGCAGTCCAGGCAGTCAGCATATCAGGTTGCGTTGTTTCGCTCGTAAATAATTTGCTGAATGTATCAATTATTACCTGTATCCCAACTGTCATCATAATAAAAGCCGCGAACAGGGATGCAATAGTTTCTGCTCGATAATGCCCGTAATGATGGTCTTCGTCAGGGGGCTTCCTTGATATTTTCAATCCAATTAATACGGCAATTGAGGCTATTACATCAGTGGTGTTGTTTAATCCATCTGCACGCAATGCCGTAGAACTGCCGATATAGGCAATTATTAATTTAGAAACTGAAAGGATGACGTAAGCAAAAATACTTATCCATGCCCCCTTTTCGCCCTTTTTCAGATTATCAGTATGCCCCATGAAGTGGCCTCCCATAAATTCATTGCAACTTTTTGCAGTTAAGTCGATTTCATTTTATCATGTCATACTACCGATTGTGTCAGCTATAACAGTCTACCAAAGCATTGTCCGATAAGTCTAGAGAAAAACTAAAGGATGCGGTTATATGTTTTGTTAGTTCTAAAGTAAGTTTCGTTAGGTTAGTAAACTTGGCTTACCGCAAATCCTTAATAGAAAAGCCTTAGCTGCACTTGTGCAGTAAGAAAGTAACTGCTAAAGAATGACTATCACCTTAATCAGAATAAATATCTTGCGTAAGAGAATAGTAATTCTAGTGATTATTTTATAAAAGAAGGACTGTGAATGTAATATGGCAAACCAGAATGAGGCTCATGACAAGCGCTGGGCAGTTATATCATTGGCATCGATCCCACTAATTATGACTTTGGGAAATTCGATGCTTATTCCAATATTACCTTTAATGGAAAAGGAGCTCGATATTTCCAAATTGCAATCAAGTTATATTATTACGATGTATTCAATTGTAGCTATCTTTTTTATCCCATTAGCAGGCTTCTTATCAGACCGTTTTGGCAGGAAGAAGGTAATTATTCCTTCACTCATTCTTACTGGATTGGGAGGATTAGTTGCAGGATGGGCTTCCAATGTTATGGATGATCCATATCTAATGATTATAGTCGGAAGAATTCTCCAAGGAATAGGCGCATCAGGTGCAGCCCCAATTGTACTTCCACTTGTAGGTGATATGTTCCGCGATGATAAAGAAGCAAGTACGACACTTGGCATTATAGAAACATCTAACACAGTCGGCAAGGTGTTAAGTCCGATATTAGGTGCTGTCCTGGCAGCATTTATTTGGTTTTTGCCGTTTTATTCAATTCCAGTATTTTGTGCTGTATCCATTTTGATGGTAGGCTTTCTTGTGAAAAACAAGGGAGGGGAGGAAGAGCATACAAGTTTTAAGAAATACTGGGGTTTCGCTAAAGACACGCTTAAGGAACATGGAAAATGGTTGTGTGCTGTGTTTATTATTGGCGCTATACTAATGTTTATTTTGTTTGGATTCCTGTTTTATCTTTCAAGTATTCTGGAAGATAAGTATGATTATAAAGGTGTTTGGAAAGGTGTACTTCTCGCGATTCCACTACTGGCCTTATCAATTGCTTCTTTTATAGCCGGCAGAAAAATAAAAGATAATTTAAAAATAATGAAGTGGGTAACATTTATAGGCATTATTCTCACTGGGGGTTCAGTGGCTGTCATTCCGTTTATGGACCATCCGGTATATCTTTTGTCTATTTTCCTGATTTGTGGAAGTGGGATTGGGATGTCATTGCCTTGTATGGATGCCTTAATAACCGAGAGCCTGGAAAAGAATGTGCGTGGTGTGATCACATCGATTTACAGTGCCATGCGTTTCATTGGAGTGGCAGCAGGTCCACCGGTTATTGCAATTATGATGAAGGGTAACATTATCTGGATGGTTAGCTTGTTAACTGTTTTCGCCCTGGGAGCAGGATTACTTGCCTACCGAAACATTAACCCGTAAAAAAATAGTGTAGTCTGAAATATTATTGTTGCAATTATTCGTAAATTTTAGGATAATAGAAAAAAGGAACAAAGGGGCGTGTTCCATGAAGAAGCAGAAATTAGTTTATCGGTATATAAGATATGATGGAAAAGTAATTGACGCCAAAAAGGAAGTTTCATACGAATTAAAACTCTCATCACGAATGCTACTGGATGAATTATGCTTTAATTGGAATAAGGAAAGACTGGAATCAGCAATAAATAGCTCTATTGATACAGGAGATAAAGAAAAATTCCTGCAGTTAAGTAAGGAGTACAGACATTACATTTGGGAATAATCCCATTTTTCATCAAGATTAGCCTTACCTTAGTTTGGTGAGGCTTTTTTAATGGATAAAAGTACTTAATTTTCATAGAAGCTATTTTTATTGGGGGAAAATGAATGGAAAATAGTAATCAGTCAATTTTACATAAGCAAAATCGTATACTTTTTTTTATTTTGTTATTTTCATTACTTTTGGGTGTAGGTGCCGAGCTTGTTGTTGGGGCACCAATAGAAAATTTAATTGCACTTGGTATTGGCGGTGCAGTAAGTGTAGCTTTAATTGGTCTTTTTCATTTTAAGCAGATATTTACCAGGGCAGTTCCGTATTTAGCAGTTATAAGTCTATCCGGAGTCGCATTTATTATTATTTTGAGTTCTGACTATGTAACGAATATGCTATTTACCTTTTATGTCCTTGCTGTAGCAGCAATTTCTCTTTCGTTGACTGTTTTAGTTACAGGGGGGGTCTTTGGACTGTCATTACTTACCTTTTTTGTTATCTCCAAAGGCGAAATAATTGGTTTCGATGCGAGAGCTACGGCTATTACGATTGTATTTTTTGTCCTCGTATTCGTTGTTCTGGTAATCCAGGTTAGGGTAGCAAGGAGATTGTTAACAGATGTCCAGAGTGCGTTAACCGCTAGCGAAAATCATTCCGAAAATCAAAGGAAACAAGCTGAAATAGTAGAGGCAAGCGCAACAAGTGTCAGATCACAAATGAATATCATTGAACAAGATAGTAATTTAAACTCTCAATCGATGCAGGAGATGCGCCAGGCATTTCAGGAAATCACAAAAGCCAGTCAGTCACAGGCTGAATCTGCTACCACGATTTCGACAACGATTGAACAGACTGGTGAAGAACTATCAAAGATGATACATTCTTTTTCACGGAGTACTGCAGACGGAGAAGAGTTGAAACTGTTATCGATGGAAGGTCAACAATCCATGGACAACCTTTCCATCACGATGAATGGATTTCAACAATCTTTTGAACAGCTTGGTACAAACATGAATAATCTTGTTCATAAAATGCAGGAAAATAATACATTTACAGAAAAAATTCAGGATATAGCTGAACAGACTAATTTGTTGGCGTTAAATGCTAGTATTGAGGCAGCCAGGGCAGGAGAATCAGGAAAGGGTTTTGCTGTCGTAGCCGGAGAAGTTCGTAAGCTGGCAGAAGTTTCCCAAAACACCGCACAGCAGATAAGTCAAAACCTGCAATCTATTGAAGACGATGCAAGACAAGCTCAGAAGGAAGTAGATGATAACAAGGAGCAACTGCAAAACAGTACGGTAAGTGTTCATGATACCAAAGTTAATTTTGAAAGAATAACGGATCAGCTAATCAATTTTATTAAGTATTTAGGGTATTTAGCAAAGCAGGCTAATGATATACAAGCATCATCTGAAACGATAGATGGATCAGTCGATCAATTAGCCTCATTAATTGAAGAAACGACAGCTACCATCCAGCAATTGGAGGCAATGGTTGAAGAACAGGTTGATCGTATGACTAATTTGGTTTCTGCTATTGAAGAAACTAATGAAGTTGCAGCTACATTAGAAAAAGCACAATAGATGAGAATACGAGGGATTTTTGCTTACGGGGTTTACCTAGGCAGATAAGAATTATAAATCCTTGCTTACTACATAAGTGCAATTAAGGCACTCGCCATTATGGATTGGTGAGTGCCAAGTTTTTTTACTATTTCATCCTAATATCTGGGATTATTTGATATGCTAAAGTTACAGGGGGGAATTCACATGAGAAAGAAGACTGTATTTAGCTGGATGCTGTATGATTTTGGGAATTCAGCATTTGCAACGACGATTATGGCAGCAGTTCTTCCAGTTTTCTACTATGATGTTGCAGCAGTAGGTGTAGACCAATCACTTGCAGATAGTTATTGGGGATATTCCCAGTCAATTGCTGCACTGATTGTCGCCGTGATGGCACCGTTTTTGGGAGCAATCAGTGACTTTTCAGCAGCTAAAAAGAAATTTTTGCGGTTTTTTGCTTTTATGGGGATTATCGCAAGTATCTTACTAGCTTTTGTAGGTGAAGGAGATTACATATTTGCTTCTCTTTTATTAATCATTGGAACAATTGGCTTTTCAAGTGCAAATATATTTTATGATGCCTTCTTACCGGAAATAGCTGATGAGGATGATATAGATAAAATTTCTTCCTATGGCTTTGCTTTCGGCTATATTGGTGGTGGCGTTTTACTAGCTATAAATATTTTAATGATACTTAAGTATTCCTGGTTCGGTATGCCAAACGCAACGGTCGCAAGCCAGGTTTCATTCGTAACGGTTGGAATATGGTGGTTTATCTTTTCATTACCACTACTTAAAAATATTAAGGAAGAGAAAAAAGTAACACCAAAACGTGATCGGTCTTATGTAACGATTGGATTTTCAAGGGTGACAAATACATTTAAGGAAATTAAGCAATACAAGCATTTATTAATCTTTCTATTAGCTTTTTGGATGTACAATGATGGAATTTCAACCATTATAAAAATGGCAACTATATATGGACGCGATATTGGTATCGATTCGAATTCATTAATTGCTGCATTATTAATCACGCAATTTGTCGGCATTCCATGTACGTTTTTCTTTGGCTGGCTGGCGAAAAAAATAACAGCCAAAAAGGCATTGTATATAACGTTATATGCTTATCTTGGTATTGTTATTTTGGGCTATTTTATGTCATCTGCTCTGCATTTCTATCTATTGGCAGTCTGTGTTGGGTTAGTACAAGGTGGGGCGCAATCGCTCAGCAGATCGATATATGGACGGATGGTACCGGCTAATAAACATGCAGAGTTCTTTGGTTTCTATGGAATTTCGGCAAAATTTGCAGCTATATTTGGACCATTCCTGTTTGCAATCGTAGGACAGTTAACAGGATCCAGCAGACTTGGTATCATTTCGCTTGTCATTTTCTTTATTGTAGGAATTGTTTTGTTACGGTTTGTAAATATTGACCAGGGAGTGTTGGAAGCTAAGCGCCATACCAATCAGTCTGAAAAAATCGATATCAAACCACAGTAAGAGGTGGAAATTAATGCGCATTAATAATATCCGTAAATTGTTATATGGGCTTGCTAAAATTCTGGGAGATGTGAATGCTGTTAAGAAAGGCAAGGTAGGTAAAAGAGTCGGACGAAGGATAGCAGGAAAAGGAACCGGAAAATTGTTAGGGAAGTTGTTTAAATAAAGATCCTTTTAGAAGAAGAGACTGTGATTAGTGACTGAATGGATGTCTAGGGTTTTGATACCTACCTGGACGTCCTTTTTTAGCTGTTGAATAGCAGTAAATCTAAACTATTTTTAAATATGCTATGCCTATTGATTTTGGACACTTTCCGCATTGCTGAGTCTCTACGTGCTGGTACTACGGATTAATGGTTCATGCTATTCCTGCTGGAGTCGCAGCCATATGTGCCAATCACGATTTTTAACGAAAACCAAGTAATTCTAATCATCATCAGTGAATGAATAGCCATTCATTTTGTGTTATAGTTTAGCAAAGTGGAGGGTGCGAGGAGTTTTTACTATGTTATTTAAGAAAGACTTCAAACAACAGACGATAAACGCGGTTCAAATGGGAAACGGTACAGTGGCATTTAAAGGGATAAAATTAAATGTTCATTGTTTCGTTGTGGATGGCGTTTTAATTGATACGGGTGCAAAATCTTTAGAAAAGGAATTTAAACCATTTTTCAAACAACAAGATATAGATCAGGTGGTAATCACGCATTATCATGAAGATCATACAGGCTGTGCAGCGTTTTTGCATGAAGAGCAGCAACTGCCAGTGTATATGAATGGTATTATGCTTGATTATTGTAAAGAGAAGCCAGATTTTCCAATGTACCGAAAATTATTTTGGGGTAAGCGTAGTCCTTTTCATGCAGAAGTAATTGGAGAAACTTTTTCATCTCGCAATGCAGCATGGGATGTTATTAAAACACCTGGCCATGCGATTGACCATTTAGCATTTCTAAATCGTGAAACCGGTCAACTTTTCACAGGTGATTTATATTGCAAGGAAAGAACAAAGGTCGTTTTGCGTGAGGAAAGCATTCCAACCATTATTAATTCCTTGAAAAAAGTATTAACCTATAATTTTGAGGATGTGTTTTGCAGCCATGCCGGCTATTTTGAGGATGGACGTGCTGCTTTACAAAGAAAATTGGATTATTTGTTAGACCTTCAAGGGAAAATTATTAAATTTTATGAAGATGGGCTGTCACCAAGGCAGATTAGCAGCACCCTTTTTCCAAAAAAATATCCCATCACCTTTTTTTCTTTGGGAGAATGGGACTCTTTGCATATTATAAGCTCGGTTATTCAAGAACATATAAGAAATTCACCGTAGATTTAAAATTAATAAATCATTATTTAACAAAGATTAAGAAAGGTCGGCTAAGTAAGCCAATTCGTCCGATAGCGTTGATTCAACCGCGATGTAAGGTGCTATCCATCCGCTAAAACGGGACTTGCACCACTATTTATACAATTGGTTCACTATATTTATTTTCTAGGTTTAACTCAAGTGGTTTTCCGGTATCATATGAAACATTACCAATTAATTCACTCAGACTATTCCGGGCAGAATCATCCCTGGATTGCCAGAAGGAAAGTACTTCTGTCATGATTTCAATACCTTCAGTTCGTCCCTGTTCATACAGGTCAATAAAGCTTTGAGAAGAAGGGTCATTTGTTGCTGGATGGTACCAAGTTGTATGCTGTAAATTTAAATAATCCACGTTATTTTTAACTGGCTGATGTGAGTAAGATGAAATTAATGGTTTGAGTAGTACATTTTTCCAACCATATGGATCGGCTAACAATTTTAGTGCCAATTTCATATCCCGGTAAGCTTTTTGGATGTAGGAAGTTGAATTACAATTAACTTCTGGGTAATGTCTTTTAATCGTTAAATGCAGTAAATTAGTTAGTGCTTCATTAAATGAATGTCCAATATCGATTTCTTTATATACTGGTGCTTTCCACGTTTTTAAATTATGATATTTATCCATCATCAATGTATCAATGAGTACTTCAAGCTTTTGATGGTTACTTCCTTCATAGCCAGCGCGGTAATGAATATATGGATGCGCATTACGGTCAAGAATATGGTGTGTGACAAACCCAAACACATAAGCTTGAACATATCCGTCCATGTTTTTTGCCTGCTCAATTAAATCCATCAAAAATGCTCCACAATTTTCTTTATGTAGAAACATTCCGATATCATGAACGGGTTCTTCTTTTATCCAAGGCCAAAAATTATAATAGAAAAATGGATCTGGCCCTTGTGCACCTAATTTCATATATGATTCATACTGTGTGAATGGATATGGATTTTTGATTGTATCCACAACATCTTCACAAAAGAGTATATGTGTCCAAATATTTGGCATAGTGAAATCCTCCTTACATTAAGACGCATATAGAAGATAGACTTCTGCTCATTAATGTATAGTAACTGCAATTCTATAGAGTCTTTCAATTTTAGAAAAATTGGCTTATGGCTAAGCTTTAATGTTGATGAGCCTTCGTTGTGTTTATACAGTAAGAAAGGATTATACTTTCTCAACTGCTTAAATAGCCTTTGATAGTATTATAAATGAAAGCAACTGTAATTGTTAGTAAAATATGGACTATATTGTGACTTCTGCTATTGTTAAGCTAACAATATTTCATTTAATTTTGTTACAATGGTAAAAGATATGATTATGTTATACAAGGAGGCAACAGACATGGAATACCGTGTAGAAAAAGATACGCTAGGAGAAATTAACGTACCAGCTGAAAAATATTGGGGAGCTCAGACACAACGAAGCAAACAAAACTTCCCAATAGGTGACGAAAAAATGCCAACTGAAGTTATCAAAGCATTTGCTATTCTGAAGAAAAGTGCAGCGAAAGCGAATAGTGATTTGGGGTTGCTTGATAAGAAAAAAGCAGAAGCAATTGGCTTTGCAGCAGATCAGGTTATCGATGGTAAGTTAAATGACCATTTTCCATTGGTTGTTTGGCAAACCGGAAGTGGTACACAGTCAAATATGAACGTAAATGAGGTAATTGCCTATGCGGGCAATAAGTGGCTTGAAGATGAGGGCAGTGATTTAAAACTTCACCCAAATGATGATGTTAATAAATCACAAAGTTCGAATGATACATATCCTACAGCAATGCATATTGCCTCTGTTTTGAAGCTGGAGGATAAAGTTATTCCAGCACTGCAAACATTAAAAGATACATTTAAAGTTAAAATGGATGCCTTTCAGGACATTGTAAAAATTGGTCGCACCCATTTACAGGATGCTACACCACTAACATTAGGCCAAGAAGTAAGTGGCTGGCACCGTATGCTGGAAAAATCAGAAGTCATGATTACAGAGAGTGTTCATCATGTAAAAGAACTGGCAATTGGCGGCACTGCTGTTGGAACGGGTTTGAATGCCCATCCTGATTTTTCTGACGCTGTTTGTGAAGCAATTAATGAAATTACAGGGAAGAACTTTGTTTCAGCACCTAATAAGTTCCATGCACTAACAAGTCACGATGAAACAGTCCATGCACATGGCGCACTAAAAGGATTGGCAGCAGATCTGATGAAGATTGCCAATGATGTACGCTGGTTAGCAAGTGGACCACGTTGTGGAATAGGTGAAATTACAATTCCGGCAAATGAACCTGGAAGTTCGATTATGCCTGGTAAAGTGAATCCAACGCAAAGCGAAGCAGTTACAATGGTTGCTGCCCAAGTAATGGGGAATGATGCAACAATTGGATTTGCGGCAAGTCAAGGTAACTTTGAGTTAAATGTATTTAAGCCTGTAATTGCTTATAACTTTTTGCAATCCTGCCAAATTCTTTCAGATAGCATGCTATCATTTGATGAGCGTTGTGCAAAAGGTATCGAGCCAAATCATGAACAAATTGAAAAATACTTAAATGATTCGCTAATGCTTGTTACGGCATTGAATCCACATATCGGCTATGAAAACGCAGCAAAAATTGCTAAAACAGCTTTTGAAAATAATTCAACTTTAAAAGAGACTGCGGTAGAATTAGGGTTGCTAACCGAAGAACAATTTAAACAATATGTAAATCCAAAAGAGATGACATATCCAAAATAACTTATATTAAAAAGAGCTCATTACGATGTAATGAGCTCTTTTAATTGGCAGTTAAGAAAATCACCATGTCTGCTGAATGCGCAGCCGCCAACTAACATGAAGATTATTTTATAAAGCAAATTTGAGGTTTTGCGGATATTAGGGACCTTATTTGGCAGAAATCACAAAAATGGTGGTGTTTGCGGACACCAGAGACCTTATTTCACATAAATACAGTCAAATAACCATGATATATGTGAAATAAGAGCTTCTGTGTCCGGATAACTTCGAGAAGGTTACTTTTATATAGAAATAGCTCTCCTGTGACCGCTGAAAATCAAGTTAGAGAGGTATTTACATACAAAGTATAAATACTTTCTTACTACATAAGTGCAACTAAGGTTCATCTGCGTTAAAAGTTGGTGATAGGTCAAGTTTTCTAATCTATATTTGCAGACATCACTTATCTGGTTCTTTAAGCAACAATTACCAACAGTAATTTGTGATAAGTTTTGTGAATCTGCTAAAACTATGCTTACAGGAGGTGATAACATGGCTAATAACAACTCAAACAACTTAGTAGTACCTGGCGTACAACAGGCACTTGATCAGATGAAAACTGAGATTGCACAAGAGTTCGGTGTTCAATTAGGTCCAGACTCTACTTCACGTTCAAATGGTTCTGTTGGTGGTGAAATTACTAAACGCTTAGTGCAATCTGCACAACAGCAGTTCAGTGGACAACAACCTAAATAACCTATGGCTTAAAGGGATGCCCCTTTAAAGAATCAATAGTTAAGAGGGAAGTCTTTGTGACTTCCCTCTTAAATTTTAGCCTCAATTGGTATTATTTTCATTAATGCTTATAACTATACCCACAAATTTATTAACGAATGCGATTTTCAGTTTCCGTATCAAAGAAGTGAACCTTATTCATATCGAATGCTAAGTCAATTTCTTCACCACCGTTAATATCAGATCGAGAGTCAACGCGCGCAACAAAATCCTGCTCATTTACTTTCGAATATAGGTATGACTCTGCACCCATTAATTCAGCTACTTCAATCGTAGCTTTTATTTTTGTATCTGGAGTTGAGTCAATGAAAAGCGGCTCATCATGAATATCTTCAGGACGAATACCCAGTGTAACATCTTTATCAATATAACCTTGTTCCCGTAAAACTTTCATTTTACCTTCAGGAATTTTAACTTTTGTATCTTCCATTACGAAAAAGCCATCTTTCAATATCCCGCTTAAAAAGTTCATGGAAGGAGATCCTATAAATCCTCCAACAAAAATATTTTCCGGTTTGTCATAAACATCTTTTGGTGCCCCAACCTGTTGGATGTACCCGTCTTTCATAACAACTAGGCGTGTAGCCATTGTCATCGCCTCAGTTTGGTCATGTGTTACATAAATAGTTGTTGTTTGCAGACGTTTATGCAACTTCTGAATTTCTGCACGCATTTGCACACGTAATTTTGCATCAAGGTTTGATAAAGGCTCATCCATTAAAAATACTTTCGCGTCTCGTACAATTGCGCGGCCTAATGCTACACGCTGGCGCTGTCCACCAGATAATGCTTTTGGTTTCCGGTCCAGGTATGCCTCTAAGCCCAGGATATTAGCGGCGTTATTAACACGTTGCTCTATTTCATCTTTTTTAAACTTACGCAATTTTAACCCGAATGCCATGTTGTCATATACATTCATATGCGGATATAATGCATAGTTTTGGAATACCATTGCTATATCACGATCTTTAGGTGCAACATCATTCATTTTCTTATCATTAATATATAGTTCCCCGTCAGTAATTTCTTCCAATCCAGCGATCATTCTTAGAGTTGTTGATTTTCCACAGCCAGAAGGTCCGACGAATACAATAAATTCTTTATCTTTAATTTCTAAGTCAAAGTCATCTACAGCAATTGCCTTTTTGTCATATGATTTCTGAATGTGTTCCAAACGTAATTCAGCCATTATTTCTCCTCCAATTATGTAAACGTTTTTATAACATAATTGTAGCTAATAACTAGTCCAGCCGTAAATGGAAAAAGTGCACAAAGAATTTGAATTCTTTTGTGCACTTTTTCTTTCAATTTATAGACTTTCGTATTGTGAAAAATACTTGTGTGCTATGACACAACTCTGTACGTATCTTAGGACGGCTGGTGGCTCACGGAAAACGAGTATTATTCCACACTAAATATTACGAATCAGTTACCATTAGTCTGTGACCGTTTGGTTGCAAGGGGTAAGTAGCAATAAAATTTCCAAGCTAAGGCTTATTTTAACGGAACGAGGATCCGCCTCGACTATTTGACGGATCCTCATTTAGACTCGTTAGGTTTCCTTAATGAGCTTTTTATTTATAGTTATGGCAAGTTGTACTGTCATGGCCTGGTGAAATTGCCGAATATCGATACCAGTTTTTTCGGTGAATTTATCAAGCCTGTATTGTAAGCTATTCCGGTGCATGTACAATTCTTTTGCGGCAACTGACACATTTAAGTTACAAGCAATAAACATTTCAATCGTTTTTAACAGGTCCTTGTCGAGTACCGTTTCACCTAACACAGACTCAATTATATCAGCACGTGTATTACTTCCTATTTGATCAATAAATAAAAATGGAACAGCATCAATATAGGTGGATACAGTCTTGTCGGAATAAGCAAAGGTGGAACCAGCTCCGTTTAATAATATCTGGTGATACCTTTTGGCTGAGGATAATGAGTATAGATATGGACCAACAAAAAATTTAATCTTTACGTACAAGTCACTCATTAGTACGTCGATTATTTGTTCATATGATATGGCATCTTTTGGGTTTGTTTCTACGATAATTCCTTCATGGTCATTCTCAAAAAGTACTGGAACCTGTCTGGCATAAAATTCATTTATTGCTTCTTTAAAAGATTCAGGTTCAATTTGAAATGGCTGAAACGAAAAATAAATAAACCGATATGTTAATGAATTCGTGTTATCAGTTGTGTCGGTACTTATATAAGTTTTCCATTGCTGTTCTTCTGCAGTCATCTGGGGGATGGAAACATTATAGGGACGCAGGAAGATATGTAAAAGAGTTGTATCCTTTTCAGTAAGCTCTTTTCTTTCAATGCCGATAACCTGTCCACTGTCTGTCATAAACCATTTATAGTTATATTGGTTACTGTTAGATATATCATTATATAATACTAATGACGAAAAAATTTCACGTAGTTGTTCAATCATGAAAACGCCTCTTTCTATAGGGGTTTTTTCCATTATAGCAGTAACATTGAATGGAAAATTCAATTTTGCATTTTTAGCTATTTTTTAAAATAGTATACATGTGTCAAAACGTTTGTTATAGTTATTTTAGTTAGAAAATGAAGGAGGATATAACGTGCCTAATATTTATGATAGTGCGTACGATCTAGAAAAGTCAATTCGTGAAAGTGATGAATTCAAAAGTTTAAAAGAAGCATATGATGCAGTAATGAGTGATGAATCTGCCAAGCAAATGTTTGATAATTTCAGAAATACACAAATGGAATTACAGGAAAAACAAATGCAAGGTCAGGAAATCTCTGAAGAAGAAGTAGAACAAGCTCGTAAAGTTGTAGAAACAGTACAACAGCATGAAGACATTTCGAAATTGATGGAACAAGAGCAGCGTTTAAACCTTGTAATCAATGAAGTGAGCCAAATTATTACGAAGCCATTAGAAGAACTTTATGGAACTTCTGAAGAAGAATCAAACGAATCAAACCAATAATTAAGTACAAGCCCGCATCTTAAATGTTGCGGGCTTTTGTTATTTATAGGGTTATTACCCACATGAGTCTCCGTGAATTTCAGTTATATCAATAACTGGATCTTAAATCTGCATAGTGAAGGATAACAGGATTTCTAAATCATTTGATGCTCTAGATTCGCAAGTATATTCCGGATGCGTGGTCTACTACGCCTTAGTCTGTTTTGCAGTTTAGGATTTTTATCAAAACACCATTCTTTAAAAGGATTTTGTCTATAGGTGGCGAATAATATATTATGATAGAAATTTTTTGAAAAAGGGGATACTGTGATGAGTACTGTTTTATTCGAAAGCAAGAGTAATATATCTTACGTTACTTTAAATCGTGCTGACCGCTACAATGCACTTAATAAAGATATGCTTATGGAATTACTTGATGTGCTGGAGCAGATTGAAAAAAATGACGATAAAATTGTTATTCTTAGTGGGAATGGAAAAGCATTTTGTGCAGGTGGAGACATTAGCATGATGACGGAATTTGCTGATAAAAATTATTATGAAAACATAATGAAGACCATTGAAGCAATTGCTTTAAAGTTGTACATGATGCCTAAGATTGTTATATCAGCTGTTCAAGGGTCAGCTGTTGGCTTAGGTTTAAGTCTTGCGTTAACGGCAGATTATGTTGTTGCTCAAAATGAATCCAAGCTTGGAATGCTATTTATAGGAATCGGGTTAGCACCTGATGGAGGTGGACACTTCCTGTTGCGCGAACGTATTGGTACACATAAAGCAAAACAATTTATCTGGGGTAAGCAGCAATTAGCAGGGCCTGAAGCAAAAGCAATGGGTCTTGTAGATGTGCTTACGGATAAGCAAGCCATCGATCACGCAACCGAGTTGGCCAACCAGATGTTAGCTGCGCCAATTGTGGCAATGCTGAAAACCAAAAAGATGTATCATCAAAGAAATGAGCAAGAATTAATCTCCTATATGGAAGCTGAGCGAAAGTCACAATGGGCACTTCGAAATACGGAAGACCATCAGGAAGGAGTAAGTGCATTTTCAGAAAAACGTAAACCTTCATTTATTGGACGATAACTTGTTCTTATTATTACAATCGGTTTTGAATGCAAACAGGTGGCACTAAAAACATTTTATTTTTAATGCCACCTGTTTAACGCTGGGATTCGATTGTAGGAATGAATAGTGGTTTATCTGTGAAATAAAACTAATTTTGCATCAGGCGATACACAGCGATGTGTATGTTCACTGTAACCTTCTTCATCTAATTTTGCTTGGCCAATTTTTTTAGCCTCATCATTACTGGCAGCCTCAAAGGACTCATCAAGCAATATTTCCCCGGATTTGTCAAAGACTGTTAATACGTAAGTTCGCATTTTAGGTTCCTCCTAAAATTAAAAATTATGAAACTATTAGATAATGTAAACGTATCATAAAACGGGGAAGGAGAGAAGAAATTTGACATTAAAAATTAATGATGTAACGAAACGATTTGGTAAAAACACTGCAGTTGACCATCTTTCCATCAAAATTCCCGAAAAAGAGATGTTTGGATTTTTAGGTGGAAATGGTGCGGGTAAAACAACTACTTTTCGAATGGTACTTGGGCTATTGGATATTACGGAAGGCGACATTTCATGGAATGGAGAGTCAATCAGCTACGATAAAAGTCACTTAATCGGGTATTTACCTGAAGAACGAGGGCTATATCCTAAGCTGAAGGTTCGTGATCAGTTAATTTATCTTGGAAAACTTCGTGGTATGAGTAAAAGCGAAGTGGTTACAGAGCTTGAAGGCTGGCTTGAACGGTTTAAAGTACCAGAATATATGGATAAAAAGGTAGAAGAGCTATCAAAGGGAAATCAGCAAAAAATCCAATTTATTTCTGCTGTTATCCATAAACCGAAACTGCTTATTCTTGATGAACCATTTTCAGGTTTGGATCCAATCAATGTTGAAATGTTAAAAGAAGCTGTTGTAAACCTTAAGGAACAAGGAACATCCATTGTCTTTTCATCACATCAGATGGAACACGTGGAAGAACTCTGTGAACATTTATGTATCCTACATAAAGGAAAACCAGTTGTTCAGGGATCACTCCGGGAAATCAAAAAATCGTTTGGAAAGAAGAATTTAATTGTCCATGCAGACTTTTCAGTAGACTTCCTGAAGGACTATACCGGAGTTCTGCACTATAAAGCTGTGGCAGAGGGCTGTGAGCTTCAGATTGAGAGTGAGAAAGTTGCACAGAAACTATTTAAAGCACTCCATGGAAAAGGCTTTGTGCGAAAGTTTGAACTTGAAGAGCCAACTTTAAGTGATATCTTCATTGAGAAGGTAGGTGCTTCCTATGAATAAATTTTGGATTATTTTATCACATACGTATATGACGAAATTTAAAACAAAATCATTTTTAATCAGTACCATTATTTCGTTAGTGTTCATTGTTGCCATCTCTAACATCCAGACGATCATGGAAACATTCTCTGGAGACAAAGCCGAAATTGCTGTGATCGATGAATCAGGAGAGTTATTTACACCACTGGAGGAAAGTGTTGAAGGATCAACAGATGAGATGGACCTGATTGCATTTGATGGCGCAGAAGAAGATGGCAAAAACGCTGTACAGGAAGAAGAATATGCCGCGTTAATATCATTAGCGTTAACCGATGAAGGATTGCCTGAAGCAACCTACTTTGCCAATAATATTGCTGAAGCAGGGGAACAGTCAGTTATTCAGCAGCAACTTCAGCAATTAAAGGTGGCAGCAGCGACACAACAAGCTGGTGTTGATCAGGAAACAATTACCGAAATCTATTCACCTGTAACCTTTAATAAAGTTGCTTTAGATGATAGTGCAAAAACTGCAGAAGAATTGAATCAGGCAAGAGGAATTGTTTATGTCATGCTCTTCCTACTGTATATATCCGTAATCACATATGGAACGATGATTGCCAATGATGTCGCTACTGAAAAGTCCTCACGTGTTATGGAAATTTTAATTTCAAGCGCGTCACCAGTTACCCATATGTTTGCGAAGATTATCGGTATTGCACTGTTGGGACTGACGCAGGTTGGAATCATTATCGGCGTAGGTTATTCCCTTATTATGTCCAAACAAAATGAGCTAACTGGAGGCGTTTTTGATTACTTTGGAATTCAAAACACGTCCGCTTCCGTGTACATATATGCAATTGTATTTTTCCTGCTTGGATACTTACTGTATGCAACATTAGCTGCCATGCTAGGTTCGCTTGTAAGTAGAACAGAGGATGTCCAACAAATGATAATGCCGATGATATTCTTGGTCATGATTGCATTTTTTATTGCTATGTTTGGGCTTGAAGCACCGGATTCATCATTTGTTACGGTAACTTCCTATATTCCATTTTTCGCACCGATGCTCATGTTCCTGCGTGTTGGCATGCTTGATATTCCGATTTGGGAAGTCGCGTTATCCATAGGGATCCTGGTAGCAACAATTTTACTCTTTGCTGCAATTGGTGCAAGAGTTTATAAAGGTGGGGTCTTAATGTACGGCCGTTCAAGCTCACTTAAGGATGTGAAAAAGGCAATAGCCCTATCCAAGAAAGAATAGTATAGAAAGAGGCTGGGACAAAAGTGTTTTAGTCAAAGTAAAATCCGAACTATTATTCGAAATTCTTGAAATATATTTCGAATTGGTTCGGATTTATTTGGTGTTAGTAGATACTCAACTTTCGCATCTATAGAATAGGCTCAAATGGCTATCATTGATAAACTCAGAACGTTTTTTATTGTTGACTTGACAACATTGATAGAAGTTTTTTGTACACATAATATATAAACTGCGAACTAATTTTTAACAAGTTTGAGTGCTATTATACCGCTCCGAAAATACACTTCGCGCACCTAGGGCGGCTATGGGCCTTCTTGCTCCTACGTCGCTGCGTGGTCTTATCTAGGCCACAGCTCCCACAGGAGTCTACGTGTATTTCCTCCGCTGTTGATTGGAATAGGAATTGCTATAGAATAATTGTGTGACACCATACACTAGTCCGGGTGAGCGGACGGCGGGACGAGAGTTTATAAAGATTACTCCAGCAGTTAGTTCGCACTTTACATCAAATACGTACAGTTGATCCAAGGTCAACTCAAGTAGTGTATCTTCAGATTTTCTTATTCCTTCAAGGTTTATGCGTTAATATTACGCTCCGAAAGTTGAGTTAGATATAAATGCGACATAGTGAAGTTTTTTTGCATCACTCCGTCACCAATGCAACATCTGCTCAAGCCTGTACTTTCGCAGTTTTACTTGCCATGGTCTCACTTAACTAGGTTATGAGAACCGGTTGTTCCCACACTACATCGTATTTATATCAACTAGAGACAAAGACTTAATTTTAATTGACCTTTATACGAACGTGCATTCGCAAATAATTTTTGGTAAAATGAAAATAAAGAGTTATTTTAAAAAGAGGTGATCGTTTGGCGGAACAAATTTCATTTATTCATGCGGCAGATTTGCATTTGGATAGTCCATTCAAGGGGCTTGCACATATTCCGGAACATATTTTTAAGAAGGTAAGAAACAGTACATTTGATGCATTAGATAGACTGGTTCAATCAGCAGTTGATAAAAAGGTTGATTTTGTGCTGATTGTTGGTGACTTATTTGATAATGAAAAACAAAGCTTAAAAGCACAGGTGCGCTTGCGCAGAGCCTTTGAAGAGCTACGGCGCCATGACATAAATGTTTATTTATCCTATGGAAATCATGATTTTATCAATGGCAATATCCATCCTGTTACATACCCAGATAATGTTTTTATTTTTCCTAATGAAAAAGTATCTCATTTTACGTTTGAGAAAAATAATGATCCATCCGCTGCTATTTATGGATTTAGCTATGAAAATCGAGCAGTACTAGAAGAAAAAACGAAGGAATATCAGCGAATTTCGGGAAAAGTTCCATTCCATATTGGCATGCTTCACGGAAGTTTGCACAGTAATACAGATCACGATGTATATGCACCATTTTATTTATCGGATTTAACTAAAAGAAACTTTGATTATTGGGCTCTTGGCCACATTCACCAACGGGAAGTATTAAAAGAGAGCCCTCCTATTGTCTACCCTGGAAATATTCAGGGGCGGAACCGTAAAGAAACTGGAGAAAAGGGCTGCTACCATGTTGTATTATCCGAAACAGATACAACAATGACATTTATGCCGCTGCAGTCCCTTCAATATAATGCTTTAACTGTTGATGTTTCTGATTGCAGTGAACCTCATCAGTTGGAAACAAAAATTCAGAATGAAATAAATGAATGTACAAAGAATTCGGGGCCACAACTACTTCAGTTACTATTAAAAAGCAACCAGGATAATCTGCAAAATTGGGACGATGAACAAATGATGGATGAAGTAATTGAGCTTGTCAACGAAACGATCCTCCATCAGGCAAACTGGAAATATATTTTCCGTTATCAGGTCGAGCGTCTGTTTTCGATAGATAAAGAACTTGCACAGGGAGAGCACTTTGTAGGGGAAGTCATTCGCCACTTTGATGATGTATCCATCCAGTCGTATTTAAAGGAATTATATCAGCATAAACAGGCAAGAAAGTATATGGATACAATGACTAATGAAGACGAAATGCGCATTAAACAAAAAGCGAAACATATGCTTGTCCATGAACTTTTAAAAAATGGAGGTGATTAATTTGCAAATAAGACACGCAACTATTTATGGATTTGGAAAATGGGTGGATGACTCGATTGACTTTTCAAATGAATCATTTGTATGCGTATATGGTGAGAATGAATCCGGTAAATCTACATTACAGCATTTTATATTATTTATGCTATTCGGATTACCTCCAAAAAAACGGATATATTTTCGGCCCAAAACAAGCGGCAAAATGGGTGGAAGACTAACCCTATTTGATGATGACTATGGTGAATTTACGATTGAACGAATTGATGGAGTACAAAACGGAGCAGCTATATGTTACACGGCAGATGGTCAATCCTATGGAGAGGATTGGCTGCAGGAACGGCTGAACGGTATGACACAGGCAACGTTTCAATCTATTTTTTCATTTTCTGCTGCTGATTTAATCAATATACGAAACATGAAGGAAGATGAACTTGGTGAAGTGCTGCTTGGAGTTGGATTAACCGGTTCTAAAAACATACATGCTATTGAAAAGCAGTTGGAAAATAAAATTGGAGAACTTTTTAAACCTTTCGGGAAGAAACCTGAAATTAATCAGCAATTGGAAACGCTTGATGACTTATTCGCTACTTTACAGTCCTACCAAGAGACTGAGGCTACTTATCGAGATAAAAAATCAAACGTGTCAGCTATTTCTAATACTATGGAGAGGAATCAGGAAGAATTAAGAAGGGCTAAGGAGGAGCTCATTCGTATAGGGAAGAAACAGCAGGCCCTTCCAAGTATTAAGGCATATCAACGCGAGATGGAACACCTCACTGCATTCCCTGACGATATAAAGTTTCCGGAGAATGGAGTCGAGCGTTTTGAAACATTGAAGGAAAGATTATTGCCGTTAAAAAGTGAATTATCCGTGCTGCAGGACAATCAGAAAAAGTATGAAGAAAAGAAAGCTTCGCTAAAAGCCAGTTTATATGGGGATTTTGTATATGAAAATGCAGAAGCATTAATTCAGCAAAAACAACAATACATAGAGAATAAAAGGGAACTAGATAAGCAAGCTAAGTCAATAAAGAAACTGGATATACAAATTCAGACAGAATTAGATCAATTAAATATTGGAATTACACCTGAGAATTTAACCGAAATAAACCTGCCCTTTCATGTTGAAAAGTCGTGGAATCAGCTTAAAAATGATATGGATCAACTGAAGATAACTGAGGAACATATACAAGACGAGTACAGGCAGTTAAAGAAAAACAAGGACTATTTAGCCAGCCAACAGTCCGAAATTACTGATTCACTCCTGCGCGAGAACCAGATGAGTGAGTTAACGAAACGTATCAATGATTATCAACATCAGGAGTATTTAAAGAAAGCAAAAGAAGATACAATTGAGCAACAGAAAAACTGGAAGATAGTAAAGGAAAAGAAAGAAAAACGTACAAAGTTATTGCTGACAGCGAGTGTTGTCACTGCAATCCTTGTGGTTATTTTAGCATTTGTTCAGGGGCAGGAAGCATTATTCGGTGTTTCAGCTTTAATTCTAGCTGGTGGGATTATTCAGCAGGTCGTCAGCGGGAAATCAATGCGTGAAATGGAAAGCATGCTGCAACATAGGGAGAAAATTTCCAGCCGTGTAACAGATGAGGAAAGGTTGAAGGCAGAACAACTACTTGAAACAAATAATCAAAGGAAAAATGAGTTAGCTTCTCTAAAGGACCGGCTGCGGTCGATTGATATTGAATTGTTGCAGTGGGAAGAAAAAAAGAATGGTTTACAACAAAAGAAAGATCGCATAAATGAGATGGTGATTTCTCAGCATGAGCAATATCCATTACTAAAGCAAATTGAGATAATGTATTGGCCTGAGTTTTTCCATACATTGAAAAAGTTAATAGGCCTTGATCGTGAAAAAAAACAATTTAAAAGCCAATATACTGCATTAGAGAAAGAAATGAACAATTTTTATCAACAGCTATCTGTTTTTTACCAGGAAAGAAATTGGGAGACGAATCAAACAGTTGAACAAAAACTTGAAGAAATAGAGAGTTTCTTGACTGAACATCAAAATGTATTTAGATTAGTAGAACAATATGAAACTTGGATTAGTGAGAATGTTGATGAACAACGAGAAACGAAACAAAAAATGCACGTATATGAACAAGAAATAGCCGGATTAATTGCTTTTGCTAAGACAGAAACAGAGGATGAATTTCTAAAACAGGCAAAACAACTGGAAGAAAAGCAAAAACATGAAGCGGAACTGGAACAGTTAGCCGAACAGATTGCACGAATTTTGCCGAATAAAGAAGAATATAAAGCCTTATTAGAACAAGAGGATATTCAGGAAAATGAACTGGAAGTGTTACAGGAACAAATTACAGCACAGATAGACAAACTTGAAAATGAAATCGACCAGATGCGCCAGGAACGTGCAGATATTGATGCAGACCTTTCAAATATGGAGTCCTCTGAATCACATTCAGAAGTATTGCATCGTTATAATATGGAGCAGGAGCAATTAGAAAAATTAGCAGAAGAATGGTCAGTTTATAAAACTGCTAAAGAAATGCTAATTGAAACGAAGCGTGATTATCGTGATAAATATATGGGAGTTGTAATTGAAAAGACAACGGCTTATTTTAAAGTATTAACAGCAAACAAATATAAACATATCTATGCTCCAGAAGACAATATCCCATTTCAGGTGGAAACGGTTGATGGTATACGCTATGAAGCCCAGGAATTATCACAAGGAACCATAGATCAGCTATATGTTTCATTGCGTTTGGGTATAAGTGATGTAATGAGCGAAAAGCATCGTTTACCTTTTATAATTGATGACGCCTTTGTTCACTTTGACTTGGACCGTACAAAGCGGATAATAGAGATGCTGTCTGACGTTGCCACCAACCAGCAAATTATTCTGTTCACATGTAAGAGGGATGTTATGGATTTAACAGCGAATACAAATGTGATTAAATTGAGAAATTCTATTCGCATAAATTAGTTATTAATGATAAACTATTTTCAGATTACTGAGTCAGAATTTGACATTGTTTTCGGATGAATAATGCAGTTGGAGGGAAATCCATTGCCTAATAAAAACAGCCCAAACGATATAGAAAAATATGAAGAGACAATTGAAAAGTTTATTCAGGTGATTGCCAGAAACATGAATCTATATGGAATTACTTCCTCTGTAGGACGTTTATATGGTGTCTTATATTTTTCCAATCAGCCAATGACATTGGATGATATGCGCGAGGCATTAGTTATGAGTAAAACAAGTATGTCCACTGGTGTTCGTGCATTATCTGATATGAAAATGGTTGAATCTACTTTTAAAAAAGGGATACGAAAAGATTTATACCAATCAGAAGAAGACTGGTATAAGTCATTTACATCATTATTCGGAAATCGCTGGCGCCATCATACAGAAACAAATATTGAAGAGGCTGATGAAACTGTATCAGAACTGAACGCTATTTTAGAAGAAACGGATGATGAGGATTTAAAGCAGAAAATTCATCAGGATATTGAACGGCTTCAGTATGCACGAAATTATTATGAGTGGCTCATGCAAGTTATACAGTTAATAGAATCAGGGAAGATATTTGAGTACATTCCCAAAAATGATAAATAAAGAAAGGAATACACGAAGACTCCAGCGGGTCACCGGCTAAGACCGGTTCTGTTCGTCGAAGCAATGGCTTCAGAGGAATCTGAAGCGTTGCCCAAAGGTGCGCGTAGTGTATTTCCGTAGCGGTGCCACAGCACTTATATTATTTTTCAACTTTGCGTCTCAGCATTATATCAATTGTGCAGATTAAAAGTAACAAAACCTAAATAAAAAACACCGAAAAGAGATGGACATAGAAATGGCGTGACACATTGTAATGCCTTTGTCGGTCTCTTTTTGGTCTACGGGGAGGATTATTATGAAGAACGGAATAGGGAATTTTAGTATTGGTGATTCTTTTGATAATTTCATTTTAATAAAAGAATCCTCACGTGGAGTTACAAGTAACGGCAAACCGTTTCTTACATTAATTTTACGTGATACAACCGGGGAAATAGAGGCAAAGCTCTGGGATACCAATAAAGAAGATGAGGAGATATTTGTACCAGAACAGATTGTTAAACTTACTGGGGAAGTCAACCAATTTCGGGGGAAGTCACAATTAAAAATTACTTCTATCCGGCCAGCACAATCAACTGATGGTGTACAAGTATCTGACTTTATTGCAAAAGCTCCAGTAGAAAAAGAAGTGCTTATGGAGAAATTAACTGAAACCATTTTTGAAATGAAAAATCCGTCTATGCAACGTATCGTTCGTGCTTTTATAAAAAAATATCAGGAGGCACTATTAACCTACCCAGCAGCATCGAAAAATCACCATGAATATGTATCAGGTTTAGCACATCATATTGTAAGCATGCTTGCATTAGCAAAAGAGCTCCATAAATTATATCCGGAGTTAAACAAAGATTTACTGTACGCGGGCATTATATTACATGATCTTGGTAAACTTAAAGAGTTATCCGGTGTTGTTACAACTTCCTATACAATCGAAGGGAAATTGCTGGGTCATATACCAATGATGGTTGAGGAAATAGGTCATATAGCTAAAGAGCTCCAAATTGAAGGTGAAGAAGTCTTAATTCTACAGCATCTGGTGTTGTCTCATCATGGAAAGGCAGAATGGGGAAGTCCTAAACCCCCTTTAGTTCGAGAAGCTGAGCTATTACATTTAATCGATTTAATAGATGCTAAAATGAATATGCTAAATCGCTCTCTAGATAAAGTTAAACCTGGAGAATTTACAGAACGAATGTTTGCGATGGATAATCGAGCATTTTATAAACCACTTTTCGAGGAGAATTAAAGGAACATAATGGATTCCGTTTCCTATCACAAACATTGAAAAATGACCATTAATTTGTATGCATAAAATAAAGGACTCAAAGGAACGGTATGTGATATCAACTTGTGAAGTGGATCGTAGTTCCGCTAAATGGGTGAAAGGGACGTTACAGAAGATTAAAACAGATCCTGGTTCCGTTATTTATCCAATAACAACTAGAAATGTGGTTGAAAAGGGTGAATAGCGGAATGAGGATTACGTTCCACGATTAAAATAGGTGTTTTTCAGGAAATAGCGGAATCAGGATCCGCCAAATCACGGGATCTCGACTATGTCAGGAAATAAATACACTTTAAACGATCGAGTGCGAGTGTGTTATAGTTGTCATTTCAAATGTTGTGATAGGAAATGGACCCTGTTAGAGGAAATAGGTCATTTTTTTGGTCTTTTGTTCATATATATGTGATAGATGATGGACAAGGAGGGCTAATCTTGATAGTTGGAGTACCTTGGTGGGTTTTTATGATGATTATTTTTATATTTCTTAGTGGCTATATGGCTTTTAGGGCAATGCGTGCAGAAAAACAATTGGAACACCAATTTATTGAACGTGAAGGCAAGGTCTACATGGAACGTATGGAAGAAGAACGTAAACATAAACAGGATAGGGAGCAACATGTATCCCAATAAAAAGAACGGCTAATCCATTCAGTGATGGACTAGCCGTTTTTGTTTTACCCTTGAGCTTTGCCTGTCTTAGGTTGTTTAAGAATATCCTCTAATCCCTCTACCTTAATATCAACGTTAGCATCCTCAATTAATTTATTAATTTTTTCTCTTGCTTTTTGCGGATCCATACGCTGATTTAAAATACTGCGACGAATATCTTTTTTATTTTCTTCAAATGAACCGATATCTTTTTCTTTTTCACGCTTGTCCGTCACTTTAATAATGTGGAAACCATGCTGGGTTTTTACTGGATCACTTACTTTACCAACATCCATACTGTACGCGGCATCTTCAAATGCTGGTACCATTTTACCAGTTGAGAAGTATCCAAGTTTTCCGCCATCTTCTGCATTAGATTTATCTGTGGAATACTCTTTGGCCAGTTTAGCGAAATCGCCGCCATTATCTAACTTTTTCTTAACTTCTTCAGCAGTTTTTTTATCTTTTACCAAAATATGCTGTGCTTGTACTTCCGTTTTCTTACGCTCATATTGTGCCTTTAGCTCTTTTTCTGTAATCTCTATATCTTCTGCTACAGCTGCTTCTTGAAGAAGGCTGAGACGGAGCATCTTACGGAAGGCTTCTTCATCTTTAAATCCCTGTTGCTGTATAGCCTGCTGAAATCTGTCACCTAATTGATCTTTAACACTTTGAAGCTCTTTATCAACTTCTTCTTCGGAGACATCGTACTTGTTACTTAGTACTTCTTCTGTCACCAGTTGCTGCAGTACACTTGCACCGTGACTATCCTTTAATTCCTGGTAAAATTCTTCTTTTGTAACGTTTCCTGCACCTGATTCTGCAACTACTTTTGAACTATCATCTGAATTACACGCTGCTAAGCCCAGAACACTAGCTGATAGTGTGACAGCGATTGCTATTTTTTTCATGTGTGAACACTCCTAATCAATTTGTTTCAATAATTTTAAACTATTCATTAATATAACACTTTTTTTGCCAAAAAAATAGGTAGTGATTATCTATATTTTAGGTTACTACAATCAACACTTTTACGTAAGAAGTTATTAGCAATACAAGAACCATGATATTAATGACACGGAATACTGTAGATTGCTTTCTTTCTTTCATTTCCATTTTCATGCAGAATTGATGTGTTAAAGAATTAAAAATTAATAATATAAACACAGCATAAACAGGAAAAAGAATACTCATACGGAAAACCCCCTTAACAAACATACAACATACATAATTCATATTTAATACTGTATCAAAATATCGTCCTCATGAACAGTATTAATTGGTTTAATTCGTAGCTGTAAGGATAGTATAAATACGTTCTTACTGGATATGTGCTAATAAGGATTACACTTATTACAGTTTTCTATGCACAACCAAAAAGGGATCTGACTTAATATGTCAGATCCCAGTCATATTTAATTTTGTGTTTTCACTAAAATTGCAAATTCATCATTGCTGTTTTCAACAAAGGATCGTTTTGGAGCTTTTGAAATATTAATTACATATAAAAAGTCTGTAAAAGTCATTGCAATATGAAATGAAGTAAATAATAGAAAATATACATAATAGTCTACGAACATATAAGTTGCTAATCCGGCTGGTATGGTAACAAATAAAGTTGGTGCAATTGCAACTAGTAAAGAAACTTTTTTAGTCAATGGTTTTTTTGTATAATAATTAATAATGGGGAAGAATAAATTTTTTCGTTTATAGGTCAATCTTACTCGTTTATACATCATAATTAATGGTAAGATATGCATGAGCGAATGAACAGTTGGCAAAAAGAAAACTGCTATTATTAGTGGGATAATCCCAAATTCGTTCAAATTAACTGCACCATGTATAATTGAGAATGGTACATACAGAAATACGAATGATACTAGGCCAATCAAAAATGATAGAAGATATAACCTATTTACTCCATAGTCCTTATTAAAATTAATGGTTTTCCAGCAATTCATTTTTGATCCCTCCAGTAATATAATTCGCTAAAAAGCATGACTAATCCTTCAAGCATAATAGTACGTTTCATCGGAAAAATCAATAGTTTTTTCGTAAAAAAATAAGCCTTTTTTAAAAAGTCGATTGAGGACTGCTATGACAAGGGATAAAAGTATTAAAATAATTCGTCTGGGAGGTCAATTTTATTGGATAATTCAGAACGAAATGAAACATCGGCCTTTCATCTATGTTTACTAGCTAATGTTATTAATATGGAGCGGTTTCCATTAATTAAGTTAATTGTTGAAAATGATATTTCACGGACAGAATTTGAAGAGTTAATGACTCTCTTGGAAATGCTGGACAGTCAATTAGAGAAGCAAAAAGAAGAAGGCTTCTTGGATTATACTGGTTTGTTGGTTCATTTTGCAGGTATGCTCAATAAAAAGCTGTATCCGGATGAAACGATTTTCGCATTAAAAAAAGAAGGATATTATCCCTCTTTAGTCAACGAATTTATAAAGGTATTAAAGGAAAATGAAAAATAGAGAGTAACGTATTAACTCTGTCTCATGTTCCGGAATGATGACTCAACCTGTTTGTGAAAATCTATGATTTTTAATAACTTATCGTATGTGTTGTGGCCTTGTTCCATACCATGATGTTTAAGTTTTTCAAGAATGACCTCAAGTGAATCTTGCTGATGGTTAACTGCATCGAACCATTTACTTATATAGAAACTCATAAAGTTTTTAAAGAGTTCATTATTGGCTTCATATAAATCCTTTCGCACCCCTTTTTTCCACACACGGGTTACAAGGTTTGAATCGGACAAACTCCGTATACTTGTGCTCATAGAGGTCTTACTTTTACCCAATGCATCGCTCATATCATCTAAGGTCATTGGCTTTTCAGTTAAGTACATATAAGCAAAAAGTCTCGATTCCAATGGAGTCAAACCAAACATTTCAATTGTTTTAGCAAATTCTATCAATATTTTATTTGTAATGTTTTCTGATGTTGATTCCAACATAAAATCCCCCCAACACACTGCTACATAAAGATTACACTAAAGTGAATTTTATTTAAAATTAGTGATACAATAGCAAACAGGAGCAAATAGGAGTAATTTTAAGAATGAACGCGTAAAACTTTATACAGAATAAACTGTACGAAAAATACATACAAAATTAGTAGTACTTAGTGTTTGAAATATAGCTGTAATAAATATATAGTATTACAAGTGAGTGATGCTGTTCGGATCTAAATATTTTAGAAATCAGTTTCATAAAATACATGTGTGTAAAAAATAAGGAAAAAGTAGTGATACTAAATTCCTGGTCTTACAGGAGCAGTCATTATTTAAAAAGAGAGAGGTGAATGATGTGCCGGTAATTGATGTTAAAGGCTTATCAAAAGTGTTTGGCAGAAACCCTAAACAAGCTTTAAAGCTTTTGGATGAAGGGGTATCAAAAGATAAGATTTTGGAACAAACAGGTAATACAGTCGGGGTCAATCGAGCTTCTTTCTCTGTAGAAGAAGGCGAAATATTTGTCATTATGGGATTGTCCGGTAGTGGTAAATCAACCTTAGTACGATTAGTTAACCGTCTAATTGAACCTACTGAAGGCAGTGTTCTAATTGATGGCGATGATTTGGCTACTATGGATAAAAAATCATTGCGTAAAATTCGCAGAGAAAAATTAAGTATGGTTTTCCAGCGTTTTGCATTGTTTCCACATAAGACCATTTTGGAAAACGCAGAATTTGGTTTGGAAATTCAAAATGTTCCTACAGAAGAAAGAAAGAAAAAGGCACAGGAAGCATTGGAAATGGTAGGTTTAGCTGGGTACATCCATCAAACTCCAGGTCAGTTATCTGGTGGTATGCAACAGCGTGTCGGATTGGCACGTGCACTTGCTAACGACCCTGAAGTATTACTAATGGATGAAGCTTTCTCAGCTTTAGATCCCCTTATTCGTAAGGAAATGCAAGATGAACTAATTGATCTGCAAGAAAGTATGAAGAAAACAATTTTATTTATCACACATGACTTAGATGAAGCATTAAGATTAGGTGACCGTATTGCATTAATGAAAGATGGTTCCATTGTTCAAATTGGGACGCCAGAGGAAATTTTAGTTAATCCAGCAAACGACTATGTAGAAAAGTTTGTTGAAGATGTTGATCGTTCGAAAGTATTAACGGCACAGCATATTATGAAACGTCCAGAAACCATAAACATAGAAAAGCATGGTCCGCGTGTTGCGTTAGAACGTATGCGTGAAGAAGGGCTTTCAAGTATCTTAGTGGTTGATGGCAAGCGTAATCTGATGGGTTATGTAACTGCTGATGATGCATCTGAAGCAAGGAAGAATGAGGTACGGGATATTAAGGAAATATTACGTACAGATATTGAAAAGGTAGATAAGGAAACTTCCATGAATGAGATCTTTAATGTTATTCATGACTCACCAGTTCCTGTTGCAGTCGTTGAAAACGATAAGCTTGTTGGAATTGTTGTCCGTGGAGCTGTTATAGCTGCACTTGCTGGAGATGGCGAGGTGAATTTGGGAGATGCTTAATAACTTATTGGATTTTGTACCGAGAATACCAGTAGCACAGGGAACAGAATGGTTTACTGATAAACTGACAGATTGGTTTGCGTTCCTATTTGATCCCATTAAAGAAAATTTTGGAGTATTTATGGAATGGTCAGCAGATACGCTGATGTTGGTTCCCCCGGTCATTATTATTCTGATTGTCGCAATACTAGCCTTTTTCCTATCTGGAAAAAAACTTGGATTGACAGCGTTTAGTATAGTCGGTTTTTGGTTTATTTATAACCAGGGACTGTGGGAACAATTGATGAATACATTTACGCTAGTGTTAATATCCAGTATTCTATCTGTAATAATTGGTGTTCCTTTTGGCATCCTAATGTCTAAAAGTAAAACAGCCGAAGCGATAATCACGCCAGTTCTTGACTTTATGCAAACAATGCCAGCGTTTGTTTACTTAATACCGGCTGTTGCATTCTTTGGAATAGGAATGGTGCCAGGTATATTCGCATCATTGATATTTGCAACACCACCTACAGTACGCTTCACCAACTTAGGTATCCGTCAGGTTTCCAAAGAATTGGTTGAAGCATCTGATGCATTCGGTAGTACCGGATCACAGAAATTAGTAAAAGTAGAATTACCAATGGCAAGAGCAACCATTATGGCTGGTATTAACCAGACAGTTATGTTAGCTTTATCAATGGTAGTTATCGCATCAATGATTGGTGCGCCCGGACTTGGAAGAGAAGTTCTGTCATCACTACAACGTGCACAAGTTGGGACAGGATTTGTTGCAGGTGTTGCAATTGTAATACTTGCAATTATTATTGATCGGTTCACACAAACAGTGAATTCGAAGAGTGATTAAGTTGGTACCTTTTCTTAACGAAGAGTTTCCATATATAAAAATTAAAGAAAAAGGGGAGATTTATAGTTATGTTTAAACTTAACTGGAAACGTCTCGGTATTGCTACCGGACTTTCATTATCATTATTTGCAGCAGGCTGTGGTTCAGACGGCGGTTCAGGAGATTCCGGAAGTGAAGGTGGATCTGACGGTGAAGCAGCTAAAGTCGGTGAAGGCAAAGAAGTAGAACTTGCTTACGTTGAGTGGGATACAGAAGTTGCATCAACAAATGTTCTAGGAAAAGTATTGAAAGATCTTGGCTATGATGTAGAGATGACGCCGCTTGATAACTCAGTAATGTGGGAAGCTGTTGCTACTGGTGAAGCAGATGCAATGGTAGCTGCATGGTTACCAGGGACACACGCTACACAGTATGAAGAATATTCAGACCAAATGGAAGAGCTAGGTGTTAACTTGGAAGGTGCTAAAATTGGTGCAGTTGTTCCAAAGTATATGGATGTTAATTCCTTAGCAGATCTTGATTCACAAGCTGATCAAACAATCACTGGTATTGAGCCTGGTGCAGGCGTTGTAGCAGCAACAGAAGAAGCAGTTAAAACCTACGAGAACCTAAGTGACTGGGAAGTCAAAACATCATCTAGTGGTGCTATGGCTACCGCTTTAGGTGAAGCAATTGAAAATGAAGAAGAAATCGTTGTTACTGGCTGGTCTCCACACTGGAAGTTCCAAAAATATGACCTGAAATATTTAGAAGATCCAAAAGGTGTATATGGAGATGCTGAAACAATCGAAACAATGGCTCGTAAAGGACTAAAAGAAGATCTTCCAAATGCATACAAGGTTATTGATGCATTCAAGTGGAGTTCTGCAGACATTGAAAGTGTAATGCTTTCAGTCCAAAACGGGACTCCTGTTGAAGAAGCTGCAGCAACATGGGTTGAAGAAAACCAAGATAAAGTAGATGAATGGACTTCAGGAGTAGAATAAACAAAATAATAAAGGCCGATACTAAATGTATCGGCCTTTAGTTTAGAAAGTTAGTTACTACTAACGGTGGATAAGTACAACTATAGTAGCTGCCACAAATATTGGCGCTTCCAAGTTGTCTAAACGAAATTGATATGAAGGAGATGATTAGAAGCATGTTCAAAAAGAAACATAGATGGACAAAAATAACCTCTATTTTAGGACTATTAGCAATACTTATTGCGGCTGGATGTGGATCCGGTGGGGACAATGAGGGCAATGCAGGTAATAACGATGAGAGTACTGACAGTGAAGAAACAAACTATAGTGAGGCAGTAGATTATACAATTACCGGTATTGAGCCAGGAGCAGGAATATCTGTTACAACTGAGAAAGCAATTAAAGCGTATGATTCGTTAAATGGATGGGAAGTAACCTTATCTTCCACTGCAGCAATGGCCTCAGAACTGGATAAAGCAATTAAAGATAAAGAGCCAATCATTATCACTGGCTGGAATCCACATTGGACATTTGCCAAATACCCAGATATGAAGTATTTGGATGATCCAAAGGGTATATATGGTGAAGATGAAGTAATTAAGACGATTGTCAGACAGGGCTTAAAAGAGGAAAAGCCAAACGCTTACAAATTGGTTGACCAATTTAAGTGGGATGTAAAAGACATGGAAAGTATTATGTATGAATCTCAAGAAACTGGTGACGACATTGAAACAGTAGCTAAACGCTGGGTAGAAGATAACCAAGATAAGGTTAGCGAATGGACAAAGGGTGTAGAAGAAGTTGATGGAAAAGAGTTTGAATTTGTATCAACCCCTTGGGACTCCGAACGTTCTTCAGCGTTTGTGATGAAAGCTGTAATGGAAAAATTGGGTTATGAAGTTACGGTTACACCAGTAGATGTTGCAGTAGTATTTGAATCTATTGCAAATGGTGACGGTGATGCATCACTTGCAGCTTGGATGCCAGTAACACATAAGGATTTTTATGACAAGTACTCGGATCAATTTGAAGATCTTGGAGCAAATCTTGAAGGCGCTAAAATAGGCTTAGTTGTTCCATCATACATGGATATCGAGTCAATAAAAGATCTGAAACCTGCAGAATAATAGAAGAAAATTAAAGGCTGATGCATTTACTGTATCAGCCTTTGTCGTTGAATAGATAGAGAGAAGTTTTACTCAAGGGAGATGCTACAAGCTATGAATAAAAGGCTATTAAATAAATTCAAAATAACAATAGGATTTTTAATGATTATTGTTGTGATTGCCGGTTGTAGTGTAAGTGGAGAAGGGGATAAGTCAGGATCATCAAATTATGATGGTGAAAAAAATTACAGTGTAGAAGTAGATTATACGATAACAGGAAATGAGCCGGGAGCAGGAATTACGGTTACAACAGAAAAAGTTATGGAAAGCTATAAAAATTTAGATGGCTGGACACTTAAGCAATCATCAACTGCGGCAATGATGTCAAAACTTGATGACGCTGTCAGTAAAGAAGAACCAATTATTGTAACTGGTTGGAATCCACATTGGATGTTTGCTAAATATGATAATTTGAAGTATTTAGATGACCCTAAAAAAGTGTATGGCGTACAGAAGTCATAAAAACACTCACACGAAATGGATTGAAAGAAGATAAACCTAATGCATATAAATTGTTTAATCAATTTAAATGGGAAGTGGAAGATATGGAAGGTATTATGCTGGAGTCCCAAGAAAGTGGAAAGGATATTGGGTATGGTAGCTGGAGAGTGGGTGAAGGATAATCCGGATGCTGTTGCAGAGTGGACAAAAGGGGTAGAAGAAGTTGATGGTGTCGAAGTCGAATTGGTTAGTACACAATGGGATTCGGAACTATCTTCTACACATGCAGTTGCTGAAGTAATGAAGCAAAAAGGATACGATATTACAATCAGTTGATTTGGCAGTGATGTACAAGGCGGTAGCAAATGGTGATGGTGATTCAACTGTTGCTGTATGGATGCCTATTACTACAAAAAAATTCTATGATAAATATGAAGGTGAATTTGAAGATTTAGGTCCAAATCTTGAAGAGGCAAAAATAATTGGACTTGTAGTTCCAGAGTATATGGATATAATTCAATAGAAGATTTTAAATCTACCAAATAATAGCAAGAGGCTATCATAGTTTGATAGCCTCTTGTCGTCATTTAGCATACAATTATTAGAGGAGGATTGCTGAACCTCAAAACAAGTCATGTCAAGCTTCGATTCGATGAGCATGACTTGCTAGTGTCGAAGAAACCTTAGGGTGATGTGATTACATCGACCTACGCTTAGCACCCCTCGTTTTGGTCTTACTCTTTTTTAAGCTTCGTTTCTAGATCTTTTAAGCTTGATTCAATTTGTTCTAAATATTCATGGATATTCTCCTGATGTGGTTCAACCGTTCCTTTCCACTCCTGAACAGAACTTTTCATTTCTTGCGTCAGTTCTTTGATAAGAGCGGCACCTTCTTTTGAGGTTTCTGAAATTTGTTTTTTTAGACGCAACCCATCAAGTTTGATATTTTCAAGCATACTTTTCCATTCTAGACCTTGTTCTTTTGCACGATAGCGAAGATCTCTTCCTGATGAAGGTGTACTCAGTAAAGTTGCGGCAGCACTCACAGTCCCGCCAACCATAATTCCTAGAAATAGTGATTTTCCGTTTGCCATAGAGAATACGCTCCTTTCAACACTTGGTATATCTTTTCCTTTTTTAAGGTTAGTATGAAACATGTTTTTTAAATATGTGTAACAGTTCTTTTTAGCAGATAAGAAAGTATAAATACTTTCTTACTGCATAAGTGCAACTAAGTCTTGGCGATAAGCCAAGTTTTTCTAAGAAAATCCTCTGACAAGATGTGCCAGAGGATTACACTCATTGTCAATTATATAAACTTACATTTATTATACCAAATAATAGGCAAAATAAAAAGTATTAATTTTCAGATTTATTAAAAAGAGGGAATTAGACTTCTTCACTAATTTCTTTTGCTATTTGCCGCAAATCTTCTGAAGTGTAGTCCTTTTCATGTGTTACCCATTTTGATGAGAATCCGTCATTGTCACCATAGCGCGGTATGATGTGAATATGTAAATGGAACACTGATTGATCTGCCGGCTTTTCATTGTTATTTAAAAGGTTCATTCCGATCGGCTGATACGCTTTTTTAATTGCGTTTGCAATTGTAGGAACTCTGGCAAAGAGAGAACTTGCTACCTCTGGTGGTGTTTCATAAATGTTCTTGGTATGTGTCTTTGGTATTACTAGCGTATGTCCTTTAGTTACCTGGCTAATGTCGAGAAATGCATAGACATAATCATCTTCATATACTTTTGCAGATGGGATATCCCCATTTAAAATTTTACAGAAAATACAATCTTCATGTGACATACAAATCACTCCTAGTCATTTTCCTTTATTGTATATAGGAATAGGGTGTAATGTAAAGCTATTGCAATTAAATAAACAGGTCAGGCCCAAGCTAATGGACCTGCCTGCTTTAAGAAGTATGAGGATGCTATACACTCTAACGTTGGGGACTTTGTAATTAATGTTAAATCGCATGTTGCTACTTAACGTGATTACAAAAAACCTTTTTGTCAGCATCTCAAGTTATTGAGAGGACCTGGCAAAAGGGTTTATTTCATTAGATTGTCGATCACAGACACCTCATTTGTGTTTAATACGGAATTTTATGATTGTTGTCAATCACAGAATTACCTTTCACAAACACCTCATTTGTGTGCAATACGAAATTTTATGATGTGTTAGATCCTCATGACTTCATTTGTTAGTTTGGACGGATTAAGGGATTTTATACACAACTTTTTGTCGAATCCTGATGAATAGTTTGTTTTGGCTTTACCCGTTAAAAATGGTAAAATTTTAGCTAAGTGAATACTAGGAGGAAAACTCGTGGAACCTTTGTTACATATTGATAATCTGTATGGTGGTTATACTCACAAAAACGTCCTGAAAGGCATTTCTTTTAATGTTTTTCCAGGTGAAATTGTAGGGCTCATTGGCTTAAATGGTGCTGGAAAAAGTACTACAATTAAACATGTTATCGGCTTAATGCATGCAAAAAAAGGGACAGTTGCTGTTAATGGTAAAACATTTCAGGAAAACAGAACAACTTACCGGAATCAAATGGCCTATATACCAGAAATGCCGATACTGTATGATGAATTAACACTGTATGAACATTTGCAGCTTACAGCAATGGCTTATAATATACCTGAGGATGTTTTTGAAAAAAGATTGCCACCATTGTTAAAAGAATTTCGAATGGAAAAGAAGTTAAAATGGTTTCCGGTTCATTTTTCAAAGGGGATGCGGCAAAAAGTCATGATTATGTGTGCTTTCCTGATTGAACCGCCATTATATATTGTTGATGAGCCGTTTGTTGGACTGGACCCACTTGGGATTAAATCCTATTTGCAATTAATGGACAAGATGAAAGCAAATGGCTCAGGTGTTTTGATGTCGACGCATATTCTTGCAACCGCAGAGCGCTATTGTGATCGGTTTGTTATTTTGCATGATGGAGAAATTCGGGCAATTGGTACGTTGGATGAGTTAAGGCAAAAATTCAATATGCCTGAATCAACACTTGATGACTTATATGTGCAATTAACGAAGGAAGATAGCCATGTTTGATTCACATGATTTTTTCAAGAAACGGTTTGTGGCACATCTTAAAGAGACAAGCCGCTATTTACGTTATATTTTTAATGGGCATATTGCTTTTGCAATGTTATTTTTTGTTTCTGCCCTAGCCTATTATTATCAACAATGGCTGACAGAGCTTCCGGAAAACTTTCCAACAGCAATTATTATCGGTATCGTATTTGGGCTGCTTATCAGTTACAGTCCGGTGCGAACATTACTAAAAGAACCAGATTTAGTTTTTCTGATAACTGCTGAAAATAAAATGGGACCTTACTTTCGGAATGGAATTGTGTACAGCTTCATTATTCAGCTTTATCTTATCCTACTCGCGGGAGCTATGTTTGGTCCGTTATATTCTGCGACATATCCTGATCGTGCCGGCGGTGTATATTTACTAACGTTGCTCGTTGTTCTTGTTTTCAAAAGCTGGAACCTAATGGCCAATTGGTGGATGCTTAAAGTACGTGAACCTGGAATTCGCCATGTTGATTTACTCGTTCGCACCTTATTAAATATGGCTGTATTTTATTTTATTATTCAAGGTGAAATGCTATTAGCAGGGGTTACAACTTTATTATTTACGCTTGTGTTTTTATATGATTTAAATGTTTCAAGAAAACAGGCAGGTATCGTGTGGGATTTATTAGTTGAGAAAGATCGTAATCGCATGCATTCTTTTTACCGGCTGGCAAACATGTTTACGGATGTCCCGCATTTAAGAAATCAGGTTAAAAGCAGGCATTGGCTCGTAACACTCGTTAATAAGGTGCCATTTGCCAACAAGCATACATTTGATTATTTATATCGGATCACCTTTATTCGCAGTGGTGATTACCTGGGCATGTATATTCGACTCATTGTTATTGGTGGATTGTTTATTTACTATGTACCAAATATATGGATGAAATTAATCTTTGCATTGTTATTTTTATATATGAGCAGTTTTCAGATGATGACACTTTACCATCATCATCGAACAATTATGTGGCTAGATTTGTACCCAGTCGATTTGGAGATTCGCCAAAGATCTTTAGTGAAATTGCTTTTTCAATTAACAATTATTCAAACTGTCATTTTCAGTCTATTATTTTTAGGGATGGGTGAATTTGTTGGAGTGCTGGCTTTTCTGGTTGCAGGGACACTATTTAATTATTTATTTATAAATGGTTATGTGAAAAAGAAGATGAAATAAGAAATACCCTTCACTTACTGAAGGGTATTATTATTACTTTTGATAATCAAAATAGGCTTGAATTAATGTCTTGGCTGCTACTGGTAAAGCCCGTTCTTCAATATCAAATTTTGGATGATGATGTGGGAATTCATTACCTTCCTTTTGAGCCCCTGTAAAAAAGTAAGCACCAGGTTTTTTCATTGTATAATACGCAAAGTCCTCGCCACCCATTACAGGCAGCACTTCCTCAGCAGTATGAATTTCTTCAATTTTTTCACCAGCGTTCAGGACTAGTTCAGCCTCCTTTGCATTGTTAACCAGTGGCGGGTAACCTTTTACATAATCGAATGAGTAGGAAGCGTCACTCGAAACACATACTCCTTTGATTACTTTATCCATTTCTTCGATGACTTTCTCCTGGACAGCTGTATTTAAAAACCGCACCGTACCGACAATCTTTGCTTTATCCGCAATAACATTAAACGTCGTACCTGCTTCAAATACACCGATCGTTAGCACTGCTGTTTCCAGTGGATCTAATCGTCTGCTTACGATTTGCTGAAGCTGCGTTATCAGTTGTGAACCGATTACAATGGCATCCTTCGTTTCATGTGGATATGCGCCATGACCCCCTTGACCATGGATTGTTATTGTAAAGCGGTCTGTCCCTGCCATAAATACATCTTTGGTCGTTTGCAGCACACCGAATGGAGTAGTAGCCCAAAGATGTGTTCCAAATACTGCATCAACATGATCAATTGCACCAGATTCAACAATTGGTTTAGCCCCACCTGGTGCATACTCTTCAGCATGCTGATGCAGGAAGACGATTGTTCCAGGTAGTTCCTCCTGAAAAGACTTCATTGTTTTTGCAAGTATGAGCAATGTAGCTGTATGTCCATCATGTCCACACGCATGCATCACGCCATCTACCTTTGACTTATATGGAACATCTTTTTCATCCTGGATTGGCAATGCATCAAAGTCTGCTCGTAATGCTACTGTTTTGCCAGGTTTACCACCTTTTAATGTTGCAATCACACCATTTCCGCCAACGTTCGTCTGATAGGGGATTCCTAATTTTTCATAAAAGTTCGCGATATATTGTGCTGTATTTGTTTCATAAAAAGAAAGTTCCGGATACTGATGCAAATAACGACGGATTTCTACCATCTCCGGGTAAAACGCGTCAAGTTGTTTATGTATTTCGTTTAGCAAAGTAAAAACTCCCCCTTATATTTTCTAATTATTATAACATCTTTAGGAGCAAGTTGAATAGTTTTGCTGAGAATGAGCAGAAAAAGGCGGTGGATAAGTAGAATGGGGCGGGTGAATCAACAGAAGGAGGGCGTGAATCAGCATAAGGAGAGGCTGATTCAGCAGAAGGAGAGCGTGAATCAACAGAAGGAGAGCTCGAATCGCCAGAAGGATGGTGGAATCAACATAAGAACGCGATTCACAACCGGCTACGTGTAATATAAAAAGGTTGCCTCAAATGTGAGACAACCTTACTAGATTATGATGAAAATATTGGATCCTTCAATAATCGTTCTACTTCTTCTTTGTGATGTGTTTCATCAGCTATCATGTCATCTAGTTTGACAACGAGCTCTGTATAGCCTAATTCGTCTGCTTGTTTTTTACGTTCTTCATAGCGTTCAATCGTATCTTTTTCTGAATTAAGTGTTGCCTCTAATAAGTCTTTTACTTCAGTAGGCTGCGGAATATCTGCTGATTTCGTTGTTGGTGTACCGCCTAGAGTACTGATCTTTTCTGATAAGTATAGTGCGTGACCCATTTCATCGGTGATTTCCGCTTCGAAAAATGGTTTTAATGCAGAACAATACAACCCGGAAACAACCGAAGCACTATACGTATATTGGATGGCTGCTCCATATTCATTTGCCAAGTCTTCATTTAGGCCATCAATCAAGTTTTGTAATTCTTTATTCATAGCATATCGCAACCTTTCATATGATTTTTTTATCTATATAAATACTTTTCCCTGCTCCGTTTTTTTAAAACATTAAATGGGGTATTATAGTGTTAGGAGGTATGGACGTGTTGAACAAACGAAATTATATTATATTATTTTTATTTACTATCGTGCTAATAACAATAGGTTTTTGGATTTGGCGAATCGTTAGTGGACAATTCCTTTATACTGATCGCTGGACCCGTGAACTTGTTGAGAATCTTGCTGATACTAATGTTTATACATTTTTTCGGTGGACAACTGAACTGGGATCGGAAGAGTTTTTAGTACCATTTACTATTATTTTTACATTCGTATTATGGTGGGCGTTTCGGGATTGGCTTCCAGGCCTTGTCTTTGGACTGGGAACATTGACTAGTCATGGATTGAACATACTTATTAAGGGTCTTGTTGAGAGGGAGCGACCAAGTATCCTGGTGGCGGCAAATGCAGAGGGGTACAGTTTTCCGTCTGGGCATGCGATGATATCGATGGTCTGTTACGGTCTGCTTTCTTACTTTATTGCCAGGAACATTTCTTCTGCTAAAGCTAATATTGTGGTCCAAATTCTGTTTGCGTTGCTTATCTTTCTAATCGGGATAAGCAGGTATATAATAAATGTACATTATTTAACGGATGTTCTTGCCGGGTTTATTTTTGGATTTATTTTTTTAGTGGGATTAATTTATTTATATGAGCTGTTAAACAAGCACAAATCTAAGGTTCAGTCTTAAGACGGAGGCAAAAACATTCCAGAGACCATTACCTTCCGAGATATTACTTTGTAAAATAGAAGTAGGTAAAAACGGAGGGAGCTTTTGAAATGGACGCTGTTTCACACAATCAGGTTACACAGGAAAAAATTCCATTATTTAAAAACCGTAATTTTTTGTTTTTATTTATAGCAGCAATATTTTCATCACCAGGATATTTTGTTTATTTGATTGGTGCTGAATGGCTAATGTTATCGCTGAGTGACAATCGTTTTTTCTTTGGGATGCTATTCTTTGCAGCAGCGATTCCGCGTTTGTTATTGCTTGTTGTGGGGGGAATAGTTGCTGATCGATTTAATAAACGAACAATCTTGTTTTTGTCTGATATTTCACGAGCAGTTTTGATTTTGATATTGATTTTCTTGATATGGACTGATGTTGTGAATGCTTATCATTTGATTGTGCTTGCGGGACTATTCGGGATATCAGATGCATTCAGTTACCCTGCACTTAATTCCTTAACACCAACAATACTGGAAAATGATCAGTTGCAGCGCGGCAATTCGTTTATGCAAATGACGATGCAGATAAGCCCGATCCTGGGACCTGCTCTTGGTGGCAGCATGATTGCATTATTAGGGTTTGAAGGTGTGTTTTTGGTAGCATTTGGAATGCTTTTGTTTTCTTCCATTGCAGTTCTTTTTATAAAAGTATCAAAAGACGAAAGTGATTTGGAAAAAGCAACCCCTCTGCAGGATTTAGTAGAAGGCTTTCGGTATGCACGCCAAAATAACCTTATCATTTCGATCGTTAGTGTAGCAGTCTTTATTAATTTTTTCTTTTCGGGCCCATTTTCGATAGGGATGCCAATTATCGTAAAAGATGTTTTTAATGGTGATGCGGTCAGCCTTGCAATGGTTCAAACAGCGATGGGTACGGGGGCTCTGGTTGGTGCAATTTACCTGGCAGCTAAAAAACTGAAAAAACCCGGACTGGTACTAATTATAAGTCTCATTTTACTAGGTATAATTTATACAATTACAGGTATTTCAGATCATCTGTATTTAACGGTTGGAACCGTTATGATTATGGCTTTTTTAACACAGTTGATAAATATTCCGCTATTTACAATGCTTCAACAAACAACAGAAAAAAAGATGCTTGGCAGAATGATGAGTTTTCTCGTAACAGCAGCTACTGGTCTTGTCCCCATTTCATATGTGGTAACATCATTACTAATTGCTGTAAATGTTGATATTCGGACAATCATCATTGTGAGTGGTACGATAATTGTTTTAATCGGAGTATACAATTTAAGAAATAAAACAATACTTAGCTATCAAATGGGGAAAGAGGTGTGATAATTGAGAGGTAATTTTTTTAGGTCTTTTATAGCAATAACACTTATTTTAGTAGGTGCAGCGCTAGTTTTGGCTAATATAGGAATTATTGATTTTAATATTAATAATGCTTGGATTTATATTTATCCAATTCTCTTTATTATATTTGGTGTAAAGTGGATGCTTGATAAAATAAGGTATAATGGAGGAAGCTGGGTATTTGGATCATTTTTCTTTATTTTTGGTTCATTGTTACTGCTTGACCGCTTTGAATTGATTGAATTTACCTTTAATGATGTTTATAAACTGTGGCCACTGCTGATTGTTTATATAGGATTTTCTTTTATTGGTAATTCGAGGAACCGAAACAAGGTCAGTAGCAAATCGGAGAAATGGGCAAAAAAAAATAAAGTGAAAGGAAGCTATGACAGCAGTTTTTTCTCAATTGGCGAACATGAGTATAATCAGCCGAACTGGAAAGTAGAGCCAATGAATCTTAAAAGTATGGCCGGAGATTTTTATCTTGATTTTTCCAAAGCATTTATTCCTGAAAAAGAAATTCCGATTACCATAAACTCATTGGCTGGCGATGTTCATATTCTGATACCTGAGAATATTGAGTTTCGGGTTGATGCAACTGTGAAGGCAGGGGAGATTGAAGTAGTTGGGAGAAAAGCGGAAGGGATAAACAGAAGTCTTATGCACGAAACGGTTGATTACAACTCAGCGGTACGAAAGTTAGATATTATGATAGATTTAAAGGCCGGATCCGTTCGAGTTGTTACAGTTTGAGGGGGACGAATAAATGATGAAAAAGCTTAGCAGTATCCGTTATATGTACATTCGTTCCCACTTATATGCGGTATTTCTAACAACCGTTGTTCTATTGTCTGTATTGCTGTCGATACATGTTTTGGTTGGGCCAGAATGGTTATCGGCATTGAGTGTTTTTGTTTTTATTTTGTTATATATTTTAGTGGGGTTAATTATTTCCGTTTATGCCGGGTTTAAATCGAGTGGCGAGATAAAAGAACGCTTGGATTATTTATCTGTATTGATTACCCAATTTGCCAATGGAAACTATCAATCACGTGTTTATTTTAATGAAAGTGACGAGGTTACCAGAATAAGTAATGAAATGAATGAACTTGGCGAAAAACTGCAGAACCAGGTGAAGTCATTACGGCGAATGGCTGACGAAAAAGCCGATTTTGCCAAGTCGTCACATAAGGCTGCAGTCATTGAAGAACGGCAGCGGTTAGCTCGCGACTTACACGATGCGGTAAGTCAACAGTTATTTGCGATAACAATGATGTCTGAAGCGGCTCTGAAGCAGCTGGATATTGACGCTGATGTAGCAAGGACACAACTAAGAGATGTTGCCGACAGTGCATTAAAGGCACAGACGGAAATGCGTGCACTTTTATTGCATCTGCGACCTGTTCATTTATCTGGAGACCCTTTACCAATTGGTGTGAAAAAGTTAATAGATGAATTGAAACAAAAAACGAATATGAATTTTGCGGTAGCGATTGATGAAGACATCGACTTGTCCGAAACTACGGAAGAGCATGTATTCCGTATTATCCAGGAATCATTATCTAATACGCTTCGTCATGCTGCTGCATCAGAAGCTAAAATCGAAGCTTTCATTAGATCAAACGAGCTATTTTTGCATATTAGTGATAATGGAGAAGGATTTAATGTCGAAGAAGATACGGACCGGAAAACCTCATATGGATTAAAAACGATGAAAGAGCGAAGCGAGGAACTTGGTGGAACGTTCACGATCCGTTCAATTAAAGGGGAAGGGACATACTTGGATATTCGCATACCTTGTTAATTAGGAGGAGAAATTGATGATTCGTGTTGTAGTGATAGATGATCATGAAATTGTGCGAAAAGGAATTGTTGCCTATTTGCAGACGGAAAGAGACATTGAAGTTGTTGGTCAAGCTTCCAGTGGCAATGACGGAGCAGAGTTGATTTTAAAAACAAAACCAGATGTTGTGCTGATGGACCTGATGATGGAAAATGGGTCAGGGATTGAAGCAACGAAAAGAGTGATGAAAGAGCTGCCAGGATGCAAAATTATTATTCTAACAAGCTACTATGATGATAAACAGGTGTTTCCAGCAATCGAGGCCGGCGCATTCAGTTACATCTTAAAAACTTCTTCAGCATCCGAAATTGCAGATGCAGTTAAAAAGGCTGGAGCTGGCGAGAATGTAATTGAGCCAAAAGTTGCCGGTAAAATGATGACAAGCTTCCGGACAGAGCAAAAGAAAGCACATGATGAGCTGACTGAACGAGAACTTGAAGTGTTATTGTGTATCGGTGATGGTTTAACGAATCAGGAAATCGGTGATAAACTTTTTATTGGGATTAAAACGGTGAAAACACATGTTAGTAATATACTGTCTAAGCTTGATGTTCATGACCGTACGCAAGCAGCAGTATATGTTCACAAAAATGACATAGTTAAACAAGAGGATTAGTATTATGTAATCCTCTTTTTTGATTTTTTATAATAGAGTCTTGTATAATTCTTATGTAAATAGAAAAAGGAGTGCATGACCATGGATAATACAAAATCAAATGAAACATTGTTAATGCTTGTTTGGGCTCAGGCACTTCTTGCACTATTGGGTAGCCTGTTTTTCTCCGAAGTAATGGGGTATATTCCATGCGAATTATGCTGGATACAGCGAATATTAATGTACCCGTTAGTGATTATCTATGGTGTTGCAGCTATCAAAAAAGATATAGCAGTTGCATTGCCAGGTTTGATATTGAGTGGAGTTGGCGTACTAGTTTCAATTTATCATTATTTAATTCAAAAAATGCCAGCATTGCAAGAAGCTGGTGGATCTTGTGGAGCAGTTCCATGTAATACGCAATACGTAAACTATTTTGGATTTGTTACGATTCCTTTTCTAGCTGGAATTGCGTTTATTGTGATTTTTGTTCTACATATAATAATTATCAAACAAGTTAGGAGGAAGTAATAAATGCAGAAGAAAATGCTGATTATTTTGGCTTCGATATTAGTTTTATTTATTGCACTATACTTTGTAATAGATTATAAAAATGACCAGGCTATGGGTGATAATGAAAATCCATACGGGAAAGACAACTTGCATCAGGCAACGATTGATCAGCTTGATAACCCTGATTATCAAAATCAGATTACCCCGGATAAATTGGAGGAAAAGCTGGATAACGGTGAAGATGTAACCGTGTATTTCTATGACCCAACATGTCCGCATTGTAAGCGAACTACACCAATACTTGCTCCTCTGGCAGAGGAAATGGGTGTTGATATGAAGAAATTAAATGTACTGGAATTTGAAGCTGCATGGAATAACTACAGTATCCAAAGTACTCCAACATTGGTTCACTTTGAAGATGGGAAAGAAGTAGATCGCGTAAATGGATCGCAATCAGAAGAAATATTCAGAGCGTTTTTCAATGAGTATGCAGTAGACGGAAACGAAGAAGCTAGCTAGGGTGGTTACCCCAGCTAGCTTTTTTAGCGATAATACATTTTGACCGTATAAGCACAGCTAACAAACGTGAGCTATTTTAGCCGGTGACACGCTGGAGTATCCGTGTATTTCGTCAGCTGGGTTGTACCTACTATATCCTAAAAAATAGCAAATATATATGTGTTGGATAAAACCATTTAAACCAGCTGTGTCGTTAGGGTGCCTCAATAAATGCTACCAATCAGGCTCCCACCGTTGTGTCTCGCAGCGTTCCTCTTGCGTGGTGCCCAGTATTGCTCAGTCATCTAGGTTTATCATCCGATAGCTTGTTATGAAAGGTCTGTCTGCAAAATATGCAGGTGGTTTTGTTCCGCCGTCTTTATGGGCTTTTTTAAATTGGTCTGAGTTTTTCCAGTTTTCAAAGTCATCCTCTGATGCCCATTGCGTTAGGACAACATAAGTATTGCCTTTTTTCGGCTTAAGCAAGCGAAATGCTTGGAAACCAGGCATTGATTCCACATTCTGCTGCCGTTGCTTGAACCGGTCTTCGAATAATGCTGTGCCTTCCTCGGTAACCGGAATATTGTTCATAACAACAAAGCCACTTTCCTGCAGGTCACCATTTTCGATTATCTTCTCGTAGGATCTCCCCGCTGAGAAAATGCTTTTACTGCTAGCTTCATAATAAACTAACGTGCTAGAGTCTCCGCTCATATAGTAAAAATTAATAGCTGGATAATCGTCTCTAAGTTTTTCCAGGAAATCGAACGTACCATTGGTCATATATGCATTCATAGTATACTCCTTTCTTTCTCACCATTTTAACATACCCTAATTTCGGCTTACATACTCAATTAAAATAATTATCAAGTAACAGTAAGTATTATTCCTTTTTTAATGGCGAATTCTGTCGTATAATATAAGGTGTGTGCAATAAATATAGAGGTGAATAAATGCGTAAATCCAAAAGCTCTATAAGAAAGAAAATGAAATGGCTGTTGCTTTCGTCCGTTTTTATTATAATTATTGCAATCATAGGATATACAGCTATTTTATTTGGTGGAAACCTTGTTGTTGATGAAGAGGATTTAGTACTGGATGCAACGACAACAATTGAAACAAGTGATGGGCAAATAATCGGCAAATTATATAATGAAAATCGAATCCCGGTTAGGCTGGAAGAAGTCCCGAACCATGTGAAAGAAGCTTTTGTAGCTGTCGAGGACAGACGCTTCTATGATCATGGGGGTGTCGACTTTCAATCGGTAGTGCGAGCGGTCTATCGTGATATTATAGCTATGGCGAAGGTGGAAGGTGCAAGTACCATCACGCAGCAATTAGCAAAGAATTTGTTTTTGCATAATGATAAAACCTGGATGCGAAAAACCAAAGAAGTGATGGCAGCTATACATCTGGAACGTAAATATTCTAAAGATAAGATCTTAGAGCTATACTTAAATGAAATTTATTTTGGACAAGGTTTATATGGCATTGAGGCTGCTTCACAAACGTTCTTTTCGAAGTCAGTCAAGGATCTTAATGTCACGGAAGGTGCGCTTTTGGCCGGACTAGCTAAAGCACCCAATGGCTATTCGCCAGTTGATCACCCAGAGAAAGCAAAAGAACGAAGAAATGTTGTCTTAAAAGCGATGGATGATACAGGCAAAATTTCGACTGAGAAACGTATTAGTGCTCAAGGCAAGACATTAGGACTGGAAATGAAAAAAAAGAAACTAAATCCTTGGACTGATAGTTATATTGATTTAGTTTTGCAGGAAGCTAAAGAGGAATATAAATTGTCGAATAAGGAGTTAAAACGCGGCGGATATCGAATTGTTGTAAATATGAACGAAAAGGCTCAACAAATTGCCTATCGAAAATTTAAAAATGGGGACTATTTCCCAGGAAATACGAAAGGTGTTCAAGGCGCTTTCGTCATGATGGAACAGGATTCGGGGGAAATCGTTGCTGCTATTGGTGGCAGGGATTACCAATTAGGCAATTTGAATCGTGTGACTGTCACCCGGCAGCCTGGTTCCACGATGAAACCAATTGCAGTATATGGACCAGCTATGATGCAGGAAGCATATCAGCCATATACACTAATACGTGATCAAAAAGTGGAAATTAATGGATATACTGCTACGAACTATGACGATAATTATGAGGGTGCTGTATCAATTTTCGAAGCTTTAGTGGAATCGAAAAATGCTTCAGCAGTTTGGCTTTTGAATGAATTGGGTGTCCAGAATGCCAAAGACTACTTAACTAAAATGAATATTTCAATTCCTGATGAAGGTCTTGCTATTGCACTTGGTGGGTTGTCAGAAGGCTTAACTCCGTTGAAAATGGCTGAAAGTTACAGGACGTTCGCCAGTGATGGGAAAACTATTGATTCATTTGCAATTGATCGAATCTATGACAAACAAAATGAACTTATTTATGAAGGAAAGGCAACTACTGCCGAAGTATTCAGCCCACAGGTTGCCTGGAATATGACATCGATATTAACGGAAGCAGTTAATGAGGGGACAGCAAGTGCTGGTGAATATTCAAAGGCATTAGCTGGAAAAACCGGTTCAACCCAGCACCCGCATGTTGCTAATAAAGTGAAGGATGCGTGGTTTGTGGGATATACCCCACAATATGTAAGTGCACTTTGGATGGGGTATGATACATCGGATAAAGAGCACTATTTAACCGGTGGAAGTGAATTCCCGACAAAGCTTACGAAAGAAATACTTTCTGAGTTGGATAAACAGCAATCACTCACCACTGCTTTTGAAAAGCCTGACAATGTTAAGGATTTACCAAAGCCGATTGAATTACCTGAAAAAGTGGTATTGAATGGGGACTATTCCATTGGTGGATTTTCATTATTTAAAGGAAAGCTGCAGTGGACCCCGGCTAAAGACAAGCGGGTTGTTTATCATGTTTATCGGGAAAAAGAAGGCGTTGATGAACGAATTGCGAAAGTTGAAGGGAGCAAATTTACTGTCGATAATATAAGTATTTTTAAAGCCACCAGCTATTATGTCGTTCCGTATGATCCTTTAACAAAACTGGAAGGGCAAAAATCAAACACCATCACGTTGTCGATATAATTTAGACAAATTGGTGACAATCCCTGTAGTTTGCTATACAGTTGGATGGGAAAAAGCTATAGTAAATAGTAGGTAGTAGGCCTTAAGTAGGTAAAATGGCAGTTTAAAAGGATGAAGATAATGTCAAAAAAAATCAATGATACAATTTTAAAAGCGTACAGAGGAGAAAAAACGGATTATATCCCGACATGGTTTATGCGACAGGCTGGGCGTTCCCAAAAAGAATATCGGGAATTAAAGGAGAAGTATTCGTTATTTGAAATTACGCATCAGCCAGAATTATGTGCGTATGTGACACGACTGCCTGTTGAACATTATGGAACAGATGCAGCGATTCTATATAAGGATATCATGTCACCATTACCTGCACTTGGAGTCGAAGTAGAGATTAAATCGGGAATCGGGCCAGTAATTCACAATCCGGTAAAGAGCTTCCAGGATGTGGAGAATTTAGGTGCGATTAACCCTAAAACTGATGTTCCTTATGTACTGGATACCATTCGTTTATTAAGTGAAGAGCAACTGGAAGTTCCACTTATCGGATTTAGTGGTGCACCTTTCACATTGGCAAGTTATATGATTGAGGGTGGACCATCTAAAAACTATGCAAAAACAAAAGCCTTTATGTATCGTCAGCCAGAGGTGTGGTTTGCATTAATGGACAAACTAGCAGATATGACGATTACTTATGTTAAGGCACAAGTTGAAGCAGGAGCAAAAGCCATACAAATTTTTGATTCATGGGTAGGAGCATTAAATGCTGCTGATTACCGTGTATATATAAAACCAGTCATGAATCGTATTTTTACAGCCTTGCAAGAGGAAAATGTGCCATTAATTATTTTTGGTGTAGGTGCAAGACACCTATTGATGGAATGGAATGACTTACCAGTAGATGTTATTGGCTTGGACTGGCGCACATCGATTACCGAAGCAAGGGAAATGGGTGTTACAAAGGTAATGCAAGGCAATCTTGATCCTGCCGTTCTGCTTTCAGATTGGCAAACAATTGAATCAAAAACAAAGGGCATCTTAGATGAAGCAATCATGCAAGAAGGCCATGTTTTCAACTTGGGTCATGGTGTAACACCAGATATTAACCCAGAAACACTTAGAAAATTAACCGAGCTAATTCATTCCTATTCACAACGATAATAAAAGGATAGAAGAGGTGTTTAACAATGGAAAAAAAGAAAATGGGACTACTCGTAATGGCATATGGTACACCGAATAAAGAGGAAGATATTTTGCCGTACTATACGCACATCAGACACGGGAGAAAGCCTTCTGAAGAAGCACTGCAAGACTTAAAGGACCGTTATAAAGCAATTGGTGGTATTTCACCGTTAGCAAAAATTACGCAGGAACAGGCAAAAGCTTTAGAGGTTAATCTGAATGCTTCCCAGGATGAAGTTGAATACAGTGTATATATTGGTTTAAAGCATATTGCACCATTTATTGAAGATGCTGTTCAACAGATGGCTGAAGATGGGATTAAAGAAGCTGTTTCACTAGTATTGGCGCCTCATTATTCAACATTCAGTGTGAAATCTTATAATACTCGAGCAAATGATGAAGCAGAGAAATACGGAATTAACATAGAATCAGTTGAGAGTTGGTATGATGAACCTGGATTTATCGAGCACTGGTCAAATCAAATTAATGCAGTTTATGATGAAATGTCTGCTGAAGAACGAGAAAAGGCAGTATTAGTCGTTTCAGCTCACAGTTTGCCGGAAAAAATCCTGCAAACTGGCGATCCATATCCTGATCAATTAAAAGAAACTGCAAAGCTAATTTCTGAAAAAACAGGAATAAAAGATTATGCGATTGGCTGGCAAAGTGAAGGGAATACACCTGATCCATGGCTTGGCCCTGATGTACAGGATTTAACACGTGACCTTTACGAACAAAAGGGTTATCGTTCATTTGTATATGCTCCAGTAGGTTTTATTGCAGACCACCTGGAAGTTCTATACGACAATGATTATGAATGTAAGGTTGTATGTGATGAATTAGGCGCAAAATATTATCGCCCTGAAATGCCAAATGTTCATCCTGATTTTATTGCTACTTTATCTGATGTCGTGTTAAAAACAGCAAAGAGTGAAGTACGATGAACGAAACAAAAAAAATTGTAATAGTAGGCGGCGGGATAACTGGGTTAACCGCTGCTTACTATTTACAAAAAGAAATCAAAGAAAATAATTTACCATACGAGGTCAAGCTTGTTGAGGCAAGTGACCGACTTGGTGGCAAGATCAAAACAGTGAGACAGGACGGATATACGATTGAACGTGGTCCTGACTCCTTTTTGTCACGCAAACAGCCTGCTGTAAAATTAGCAGAAGAATTGGGCATGATCGATCAACTTGTTCGTAATGGTATCGGTCAGTCGTATATTTTAGTGAACAATAAGTTACATAAAATGCCTAAAGGGGCATTTATGGGGATCCCGGTACAATTACGTCCTTTTTTATTTTCAGGAATCTTTTCACCAAAAGGAAAACTGCGTGCCGGATTTGATTTTGTGATTCCAAAAAGCAAAAAAGGAAGCGACCAGTCATTAGGTGGCTTTTTCCGTCGTCGATTTGGTAATGAATTGGTAGAGAATCTGATTGAACCACTATTGTCTGGTATTTATGCCGGAAATATTGATGATATGAGTTTAAAGGCGACGTTCCCGAACTTTTACCAGCTTGAGCAAGAACATAAAAGCCTGATTAAAGGGTTGCAAAAAACAACACCAAAAAAGAAAAAGTCAACTGGTAAGAAACCAGGTATGTTCTTCTCCTTTATAAACGGATTTGAATCTATGATTAATACGCTTGAGAATACCCTTGATGATAGCGTTGTTTCAAAGAACACAGCAGTAGACCATGTTGAAAAAAAAGGCCATGGCTATCATTTGCTGTTAAGCAATGGTGAAGTATCTATTGCCGACGCGATTGTAATGGCAACACCACATTATACATTGCCAAAAATGTTTAGTCAGTATGACATGTTTAATGAATTTCATAACATTCCAGCAACATCGGTAGCCAACGTTGCATTAGCATTTGATCAATCAGCAATTAAAAAGGATATTGATGGAACAGGGTTCGTTGTTTCCAGAAATAGTGATTTTCGGATTACCGCATGTACGTGGACTCATAAGAAATGGCCACAGTCTACACCAGAGGGCAAAGCATTATTACGTTGTTATGTTGGACGGCCGACTGATCAATCGGTAGTGGATCTCTCAGACGAAGAGATTACCGAAATCGTATTGAACGACCTGAACAAAACGATGAACATTACACAAAAGCCGGAATTCAGTGTTATTACACGCTGGCAAAATGCAATGCCACAATATACTGTTGGGCATAAAGAGCGAATTGCTAAAGTACGAGAAAAAGCAAGTCGTGAGCTGCCTGGTCTATTTTTGGCAGGTAGTTCATACGAAGGAATCGGTGTTCCTGACTGTATTGGGCAAGGTGAGCAAGCAGTTGCTGATGTACTTGAATATTTGCGTGGATGATTGGACTGACTGGCATCAAAGCGATGGATAATCGCCTGGTGCCAGTTTTTTATATGATGATGGGGTTGATTTTTTGCTGTGAATTTGTGAGAGGTTGTGCTGTGGGCGGATTCAGTCTTCATGCGGATAATTCAGTCTTTGTTCAGCAGTTTTAGCAATTATTCAGTTTTCGTGGAGCGTAATTGAGTATTCACACCACTTGATTCAGTATTCATGCCATATAATTCAGTTTTCAGCAGGATTTGAGGTACGGCAGGGGGTTGATTTTCTGCTGTGAATTTGTGAGAGGTTGTGCTGTGGGCGGATTCAGTCTTCATGCGGATAATTCAGTCTTTGTTCAGCAGTTTTAGCAATAATTCAGTTTTCGTGGAGCGTAATTGAGTATTCACACCACTTGATTCAGTATTCATGCCATATAATTCAGTTTTCAGCAGGATTTGAGGTACGGCAGGGGGTTGATTTTCTGCTGCCGCTGAAAATCTTCCTACTGAAATAAAAAGGTGCCCCAAAGCTCAATTGCGTTGGGGCACACTTTCGTTATTCGTAACTTTTCTCTAATTCATCGACAAGTTCACCGACGTATGCTACTGCTCCTTTGATTGCGTCTGGTTTGGACATGTCAAGACCTGCTTTTTCAATCAGATCCTGTGGCTTCATGGATCCGCCAGCTTTAAGTACGGATAACCAGCGATCAACTGCTGGCTGACCTTCTTTTTGAATCATTTGTACGACTGCAGTAGATACTGTTAATCCAGCTGAATATGTGTATGGATATAAGCCCATATAATAATGTGGCTGGCGCATCCATGTCAGACCAGCACCTTCATCCAATGTTACTGCCTCACCCCAGAAATTCTCCAAGGCTTCTTTCTTTTGCTCGGACAGTACGTTTGCAGTTAAGGGGGTGCCTTCTTCAGCTAAATCATAAATACGGCGCTGGAATTCTCCCTCTAGTAAATGGGTGACGAAATTATGATAATATGTCCCTAATAATTGTGTGATAACCCATCGCTTCATTCGTTTGTTATCAGTTTTTTTGATTAAGTGGTCAGCTAGCAATAGTTCATTTATCGTCGAAGGAGCCTCGACGAAATAGGTTGATGGTCGTGTATTGAAAAGTGATTGGTTTTTACCAGCTAGATAGAAATGGCCAGCATGTCCCAGTTCATGTGCAAGTATAAAGGCTCCGCGCATGTTATTTGTCCAGGTGATCAGGATGTAGGGGTGGACACCATATGGACTTGCACAAAATGCTCCGGTTGACTTGCCGACATTATCAGCTAAATCCACCCAGCGATTGTTAACCCCTTGCTTCATAATTTCGCTGTATTCTGGCCCCATTACCTGAAGTGCTTCAAGAATAGTTGATGTTGCTTCCTCATAAGTTGTTTCTGGATTGAATTCAGGGTCGAGCGGTGCTTTTAAATCGGAAAAATGCATCTCATCCAAGCCTAGTTTATCCTGTTTAAGCTTTGCGAATCGGCGCATGTGTGGTGCTAGCTCTTTTTGTATTACATCTAACTGATTATGATACATGTCTTGTGTTACCTGTTGTGATTGAAGCAGCATTTCTGTTACGGAATTATAGGAACGTAAGCGGGACATCGTAACCTCCTTGGTGACTTCAGTGGCATATGTAGCCGCATATGTGTTCTTATATTGATTTAATGTTTTGATGAAGGAGTCATAAGCTTTTCTGCGAATGTCCTTATCAGATGATAATTCATAACGGTCTTCATAAAGCGCGAATGACATTGGCAACTCTTCTCCGTTGTGATCTTCAATCGGTTCAAATGTCATATCAGATGATTTGCTCCGCTGATAGATCATATATGGGGAGCTATGTACTTCGCCAAGCGCCGCAAGTGTTTCTTCAATCTCCGGTGCAAGTGTAAATGGCTTTTTTTCCATAATATCTTCAAGCATTTTCCGGTAGGTTTCTAATTCTGGTTCATTGGCAATAAACTGTTCAATGACACCCATTGAATACTCCAGTAGCTCGGATTCAATAAACGTTAATTTAGCACCCAAAGTTGCCATTACAGCGGAGACCCTGGACATATCGCCTTGATTTTTAGGGTCTGTCCCGTCAGCACTTGCTCTAAGATTAGCATAAGTTCCCATGCGAATGAGACGTTTTTCAAAGTTTTCCAATGCTACTAGACAGTTTAATAAATTCTGGGCATTATTCAGTCTTCCTTTATATTGTGTAACATCACTAACATTTGCTTGTATGGCGGTTAGTTCTTTTTCCCAATCTTCCTCTGTAGCAAATAAATCTGTCAGGTTCCACGTTTGCTCAGTTGGAACCTCTGAACGTGTCCAGCGTTTGTTTTTGGTTGTCATAACTATACCCCTTTCCTAAATACTTATTTCGTCTCTCTAACTAATTATAAAATAAAAAAAGCGGAAATGAAATATTTTTCAGAAAACAAGTGTGGCAAAAGCGTCAGTTACACTAAACAGTAAGAAAGTATTTATGCTTTCTTATCTGCCAAAAAAATAACAGCTATTTGCATAGCTGTTAACTGGAAGGAATCTCTGTTATAGTACATTAATTATATGTTTTGGGTTTATACTAGTTACTATCTAGCAGGATGATCACATTCGTCACATAGGTTACCATAGCAATCAGCTTTCTCATGCATGGCCTGCCCGCACTGATGACACTTTTTCTTTGGTAAATTCCTGAAAAACTCAACGACGTTTATCATGTGTATCCTCCTTTAAGTTGATAAATATATTGTAATACAACAGTATGCGAAAAGTCAATACTGTGTTACAACAAAATTATAAAATGAGGTGAATGTCTATGAAATTAACGGTAATAGGCTGCTGGGGTGGCTATCCTGCGCCAAATGAAGCGACTTCAGGTTATTTAATTGAAAAGGATGATTTTTCATTATTAATTGATGCTGGAAGTGGTGTTTTATCCAAAGTGCAGAATTATAAGCACATAATGGATATTGATGCAGTTGTTTTATCCCATTATCACAACGACCACATTGCTGATATTGGTGTATTGCAGTATGCATGGTTAGTGGACTCATTTGTACAGAATCGGAATGAAATTTTGCCAATATATGGTCATTCGGAAGATTTGAGAGGGTTTGAATCATTAACACATAAAAATACGGAAGGAATTGCTTATGATCCAGGTGAAACTTTGGAGATAGGTCCGATATCCATCACCTTCCTGAAAACCAATCACCCTGTTCCATGCTATGGAATGCGAATTACCGATGGTGAAAGTGTAATTGTTTATACAGCTGATACATCCATTAAACAAGAATGGTTCGAGTTTGCTAATAACGCTGATCTTTTGATAACAGATTGTAATTTCTATGAGGGTCAGGATGGTTCCAGTGCAGGACATATGAATAGTAAAGACGGTGCTATGATCGCAGAGGAAGCACATGTACAGGTATTATTGCTTAGTCATTTACCACAATTCGGTGATAATTATGATTTGGTAAAAGAAGCAGGCAACTATTTTACAGGTAAAATTCAACTCGCGAAGGAAGGTTTTGTCTGGGAGAAAAGTCGTTAGTTTTGATTGTGTCAGCCTTTTCTATTAAACTTATGATTGGATACATTATATAGGGAGGCTGATATTGATGAAATTTATCGACAATAAAGGTATTACAGATCCAACCATAAATTTGGCTTTGGAAGAATATGTTTTACAAAACTTCGGAGAGCAAGATACATATTTGCTATTTTATATTAATAATCCTTCCATTATTATAGGCAGAAACCAGAATTCAATTGAAGAAATTAACACGAACTATGTGGATGAGAACGGTATTAAAGTTGTTCGCCGTCTGTCCGGCGGCGGGGCTGTTTATCATGATGAGGGTAATTTAAACTTTAGTTTTATTACAAAAGACGATGGGGAAAGCTTCCAAAACTTTGCAAAGTTCACCCAGCCAATGGTAGAGGCCTTGAATAAATTAGGTGTACCAGCAGAATTACAAGGTAGAAATGATCTTGCTGCAGATGGACGTAAAATTTCCGGTAATGCAATGTTCTCGACAAAGGGACGCATGTTTAGTCATGGAACATTAATGTTCAACTCAGAAATTGAAAATGTCGTTTCTGCGTTAAATGTTAAAATGGAAAAAATTCAATCTAAAGGAATTAAATCTATTCGCAGCCGTGTTGCAAATATTTCTGAGTTCCTGGAAGAAGAAATCACCATGGACGAATTTAAAGAGATGATTTTACGTTACGTATTCGACGTGGAGGATGTAAAAGATGTGCCACGCTATGAGTTAACGGAACAAGATTGGGAAAACGTCCATAAAATTTCAGAGGAACGCTATCAGAAATGGGACTGGAACTATGGTAAATCTCCTAAATTCAACATACAGGAATCACATAAATTTGATGCAGGACTTGTCGACGTTCGTTTGGATGTGAAGAATGGAACGATTGAAAACTGCAAGATTTACGGAGACTTCTTTGGACTTGGTGAAGTACGTGATATTGAAGATGAACTGGTTGGTGTTCGCCATGAGCGGGAAGCAATTGAAGAGGCATTAAAAGATGTTGACGTACCACATTACCTTGGTAAAATTTCAAAAGAAGACTTTATTAACCTGTTATATTAATAGGATTGACTTATTGAATATCGGGTTCCATTACTTAATTTAAACGTAGAGTGACCATCAATTTTGTATGCTGATGGTCATTTTTTGTTGTAATTGTGTACTATGACAACCGCTACGGAAATGCATTACGCTTTCCGCGGGCTCGCACTGAGCCTCCTCATAAAAAACGCTGCGGAATCTCATCATCCTCGCTGTTCCCGCAAGACTCTACGTGTATCCTGCGCTTGGTTTTTCTCACTTTATCCTTTGGGAAAGAAAATGCTAATAACATTAGAAACATTTCTTGTTGAAGAATCCATTTTTTAACAGAATGCGGATCCACTTCATCTGTTTGGCGGATCCTCATTCCGAGTTGCAATACTTCATCCTCCTTCTAATGAGTTCGTGCCCATGGAAAGCGAAGTATTCTGCCGGAATGAACTAAGCACTTAACTATCATTAGAACTAGAAAAGAGGTACAAGTGGGCCGTTTTTTAGCAAAACAGCAAACGCTTTCACTTGATTTGTCGTTTTCTGTATTTTATAATTAATATGAATTTTACTATAAAAATGAATGATTATTCATTCATACCATTAATGTAAGGGGGGATATAAAGTGAACTTAACAGAACAATTATCCATAACAGCTAAGGAGAATCCGCATAAAATTGCATATGTATTTCAGGATAACGAGACAAGTTATATGGATCTGGAAGGATCTGTTATAAAATTTGCTTCACGTTTAAAACAAATGGGGTATAAAAAGGGAGACCATATTGCTCTGGTAGTTGGAAACAGCCCATATTATATTATTGCACTTTATGGTGCACTTCGTATGGGGGCGGTCGTCGTTCCAATTAATCCACTATATACAGCACCTGAGATGAGTTACATACTGAAAAATGGTGATGTAAAAGCTGTCATTACTATGGATGTGCTTCTTGAGAAATTTGAAGCTATCGCTGATCAGCTTCCAAGTGTGAAGCATTATATATCATGTGAAAGTGGTGCAGATATTCCATTAGAAGACAGCCCATTATCGGCTAAATTGAAATCGTTTACTCAGCTTGTACAGGAAGGCAGTCTGGAATTTGATGCCCCACAAATGAGTGACGATGATACAGCAATTATTTTGTATACGTCAGGAACTACTGGTAAACCAAAGGGTGCGATGTTATCTCATAAAAATATTTATTCGAATGCAAAGGATACTGCTGATTATCTAGCAATTACTGGTGAGGATCGTATTATTGCAGCGTTGCCGATGTTCCATGTATTTTGCCTAACCGTATCGTTGAATGCACCATTAATGAATGGTGGGACTGTATTGATTATGCCAAAATTCTCGCCTCAGGAAGTATTTAAGATAGTAATTGATCACAAAGCAACAATTTTTGCAGGTGTACCAACAATGTATAATTACTTGCTGCAAAGTGCAGAAGGCAATACATCAGCATTTACTGGAATCCGTCTATGTATCTCCGGTGGCGCAGCGATGCCTGTTGCTTTACTTGGCCAGTTTGAAGAAGCGTTTAATGCAAAAGTTTCTGAAGGATATGGGCTGTCTGAGGCATCACCAGTTACTTGCTTTAATCCATTGGACCAACCAAGAAAACCAGGCTCTATTGGTAAAAGTATTAGTAATGTCGAAAACAAAGTCGTTGATGAATTTGGTGAGGAAGTTGAGACTGGTGATGTCGGTGAATTAGCTGTTCGTGGGCCTAATGTGATGAAAGGATACTATAAACTGGAAGAAGAAACAGCTGTAGCTTTAAGAGATGGCTGGCTTCATACTGGAGATATGGCTCGAATGGATGATGAAGGATATTTTTATATTGTTGATCGGAAAAAAGATATGATCCTTGTTGGCGGGTACAATGTTTATCCTCGAGAAGTGGAAGAAGTGCTTTATCAGCATCCAAGTATAGCTGAAGCAGCAGTAATTGGTACACCTCATCCTGAGACTGGTGAATCAGTACTTTCCTTTGTTGTCACAAAAGACCCTTCGTTAAATAAAGATGTTTTATTAGATTTTTGCAAAGGGCATTTAGCAAAATATAAAGTACCATCTAAAATAGAATTTTTGGATGAACTACCGAAGAATACGACAGGCAAAATTTTGCGAAAGAATTTGCGTGATAAAGTAGAACAGTAGAATTTATAAAGAAAAGAGGTGTTCCGGATACTCGGGGCATCTCTTTTCTCTGTTAAGGGACTTAAACTTTTGCTAGTATATTTGACCTCAAATCCTGGAATACTAAAAATAAAAGGATTTGTTAGTGATGAAAAAAAATAATGACACGACACCTGAGTTAGCTACTTTTACCATTTTAAACCCAGATTTCCATGCACAACTGGACCAAAGTGAGGAAAAAGAACAAACAACTGACAAAAATACTAGCAATAACGACAATTTATTAGATTCAACAGATTAATTATGTCTAAATTGTGAACTTTGTTAGGAATTTGTTGAAAATTTAAATTTTTAATACACTTTTTAATCGAAATTTGGTAAATTATAGATAAGCCTCTTTCTTTTCATTTAATTATGAAAGGATGAAAGATATAATATGTTAAATGATGTTTATTTTCCATCGTACGAAGTAACTCCTCTTACCATGGCAATTATAGCAAAACACGATGAAAACGGAAATATCAATACAACTGTTCTAGAAGAACAGGAAGAGTATTTTGTTCAATATTCTCCAAGTAAAGTCATCGATTATGCCTGCAAGTTCTTTGGGTCTAGCCTCCGAGGCCGCCAAGACGGTACTCGTGACATTTGTGGTATCACACACAAAGCTCCCATTTCGGTTGATCCTGCCAGTGGCATGTATTTCTTCCCTACAATTGCACCAACAAATCCAAAGTGTTCATGGATTGCCCATTCTCACATTGATCAGGTTTTAAAAGGGCCGGACCGGTTTACCAAAGTAGTATTCAATAATGGCAAATCTATTCTTCTGGAAGTATCTCACGGAACGGTGCTCAATCAGGTACATCGGACTGCACAATATCGCTACCTATTGGATAATCGCCTTAAGTATTTGCAGAGACAGAATGCTGATGTGGTGGCAGAGCCTTTTGCATAAGTTCCTGAACAATTAGTTCCACTTTTTTACGAATAGCAGGATTAAAATAATTACGCTTTTCTTCCCGACCTTTGCTAATAAATAAAAACGAGGAAAATGAGTCGTTCTTATTTAGTGTCACTACTTGTATTTTCCCGTCTTCCATCAATTTTCGTAATTTCCTTCGTTCCTTTGCTGCTTCTGAATTCATTTTTTCCAAAAGCTCAACATAAGGTTCTTTAATTTTAAAAGCCCCTTGCTGGATGTGTTGAATATCCTGTTGAATAACAACCATTGCCATCGAAAGGAATAGAAAGCGCGAAGCTAACTGTAATTCTTCTTCATTAAGATAGCGCATGATAACCCTCCATTAATCGAACATTTGTTCTATAATCATTATATGATAAAATGAATAAAAAATACACTAAAAAATCTGCAGGTGAAAAGAAAGAGGCAAAAAATTTATTTCTGCTTTCCAGATAATGAGGTTTAAATTAAAATAAAAGTAGATAAACTTGCATTAAGGTGAATATTGTATTGTGTTGATAGATGATTAGGGGAGACTTCATTAATGGATCTGTTATATTTCATAGCTAATTTTAAAGTATTACTTCAGGAAGACAAGTTAGATGACTATATCATGCAGCTACTAAATGAATATGAGAGTTTAGGGCCGCTGCCAGGGATTATGTTACCTTTCATCGAGGCCTTTCTGCCATTTTTACCGTTAGTTGTTTTTGTGTTTGCGAATGCAGCGGCGTACGGGTTACTGGAGGGTTTTTTGCTGTCATGGGCTGGGTCATCAGTTGGTGCTATTTTGGTTTTTCTAATTATACGAAGACTTGGTGATAAGCGGCTTTTTAAAGCAATCCGTAACAATAAACAAGTACATAAGGTGACTGGCTGGGTTGAACGACGAGGCTTCGGGCCCTTGTTTCTGCTAATGTGTTTTCCTTTTTCGCCATCGTCGGTGATTAATGTTGTATCTGGGTTATCCAATATAAGTATCCAACAATTTATATTAGCAGTATTGCTTGGTAAATCTGTTATGATATTTTCAATAGCTTATGTGGGGTCAAGCATATTTGAATTTGCAAAAGAACCAGTAAAAACGATTGTTGTTGGGATATGCATTGCATCATTTTGGCTTATCGGTAAATATATTGAGCGCCGTTTACAACGAAAAGCATTAATTAAAGAAATATCCGAAAGAGATTAGGTTAAAAATTATCTGAACGGGGTATGCTAGATTAGAAAGCTTGGCTTATCGCCAAGCTTTAATGGCGAAAGCCTTAGTTGCACTTATGCAGTAAGAAAGTAGTTATACTTTCTTAACTGCCAAAGAGAAAAGCAGAAGCGTCCATTCACGGTATTTGGTGCTTCAGCTAACCGCAAAGAAAATACCCTGGAGGAAATTTGAATGAGAAGAAAATATTTACGCAGAATTATTCCTATTGTTTTATTAGCAATAGTATTGGCGTTTCTTTTTCGGTCGTTTTTATTTGCAAGCTACGTTGTTGACGGTGAATCGATGGAACCAACTCTTTATGATGGAAACCTGTTAATGGTAAATAAAGTGGTATATGATTTGAAGGATGTTAATCGTTTTGATGTTATTGTGTTCCATGCAAGCAAAAAAGATGATTATGTGAAGCGGGTAATTGGGCTTCCTGGAGATGAAATAGAATACAAGGATGATAAGCTTTTTATAAACGGAAAGTATGTTAAAGAAAACTTTTTGGAATCATTGAAGAAGATGGATGAGATAAAACCATATACAAATGACTTTACCCTGGAGGAAAAGACTGGGGAGACGAAAGTACCAAACGGAAACTTGTTTGTAATGGGGGACAATCGTGAATCCAGTTTAGACAGCCGTACATTTGGTTTTGTATCGGTTAATAAACTTGTCGGGAAAGTAGATATAACGTATTGGCCATTTTCCCAAATGCAATTAAGCTTCGGCAATTAGCTATAATTAAGCCTTTGTCTCTGATAAAATAAGAGATAGAGGTTTTTTATATTGAAGCACTTTTTGTAAGTGCACTCTGACCACGCAGTTGGATTATACTCGCGCACCTAGGGCTCACCATGAGCCTCCGACGCATAGGACGTGCTAGTGCAGACGTTGCCACAGGACGTGGCGTACTTAGTCCGCCTCGCTCGCCGAGAACGCTCACTGCGGGGTCTCTTAGGCTTGCGGTCCCACAGGAGTCTCGCATATTCCAACTGCTGGTTTAAATAGTTTAAAAACATTTTTTATCTTCACAATATAGATTTGTTAATTTTTAGGATGAAGTAAGACAAAAAAAGCGACGAAAATCCCCGAAGACTACTGCGGGGCACCGGCTAAAACCGGTCAGTCACGTCCTGTCCTTCGTAGCAGCAGTTTAAGCGTTGCACAAGGTTCACGACTGCCCGAAACGGAAATAAATCTGATGCAGTTTATATCAAACAACAACAAATTTTTAGTAAGGAATTTCAATAAGGGGGGAAAAATATGGGGATCAGATTTTTATTAGGCAGATCTGGTACTGGTAAAAGTGGCAGATCATTGGATGAGATTAAAGAAAAACTGATTGATAATCCACAAGGCAGGCCAATATTTTATATCGTACCGGATCAAATGACTTTTCAACAAGAGTATGCCTTGTTTAATGGCCAGGATATACATGGAAGTATTCGTGGACAGGTTACCAGTTTTTCACGTCTGGCATGGAGGGTCCTGCAGCAGACAGGTGGTGGTACAAGGCAGTTTATTAGCTCTATCGGTATTCAAATGATGCTCCGAAAGATTATTGAAGAGAAAGAATCAGAGTGGAATGTATTTCAAAAGGCTTTAGAAAAACAAGGATTCCTGCAGCAACTGGAAAAAATGATTACCGAATTTAAACGTTATCGTATTACTCCTGAAATGCTATACATGCAAATTGAACAGATGAATCAGTTTGTTCATAAAGAATCTGGTGAAGCTGCATTATCGGATAAATTAAATGATTTATCGTACATATATGAAAATCTGGTACATGCTTTACAAGGTAAATATATAGATAGTGAGGATCAGTTGCAGTTGCTTGCAGAAAAAGTTAAGGATGCCACATTACTTGAGGATGCTGAGATTTACTTGGATGGATTCCATCGATTTTCGCCAAAAGAGCTCCTTGTTGTTGAAGCATTGATGAAAAAGTGTAAATCAGTGACCATTGCATTAACGATCGATAATCCAGAAGAGGAAGAACTATCTGAACTGGACTTGTTTTACCAAACGAAAGAAACATACCAGACACTAAAAACAATTGCTTCGGAAAATAGTATTAACGTAGATGAAACAGTTGTACTTGATCCAGCGAATGGCAGATTTAAGGAACGGCCTTATTTTGCCCACTTAGAACAAAATTTTGATGTACGTCCTGCGCCTGAATATAACGGTAAAGTTCCATTACAAATTGCTGAGGCAGTACATCCCCGTGCAGAGGTGGAGGGTGCAGCCCAGGAAATATTGCGTCTGGTACGTGAAGAAGACTACCGTTTCCAGGATATGGCTGTGTTTATTCGCCAGTCAGATATGTATCATGATTTAATAGATACTATTTTTAGTGATTATGATATTCCGGTTTTTATTGATGAAAAACGGACAATGTTGAATCATTCCTTGATTGAGTTTATCCGTTCTGTCCTGGACATTGTAGAAGGAAATTGGCGATATGATGCTATTTTTCGGGTTCTGAAAACTGGATTTATTCCATCCACTGACAAGAAGTATCCACTTACGAATGATGCCATTGATGAACTGGAGAACTATGTACTTGAATATGGAATTCGCTCGCGGGAACGATGGATAGGCGATAAACAGTGGATTTTTCAGCGCTTTCGCGGGTTTGATCAATCAGCACAAACGGACACGGAAAAAGAAACCCAAAAACGAATCAATGCGTATAGAAATCAAGTAGTGCAGGCATTGCAGAAATTTGACAAAAAAATAAGAAAGGCAGATACGATTAGCGGATTATGCGAAACAGTCTATCTGCTAATAGAACAATTGGGGGTACCACAACGGCTGGAGCAGGTGCGGGAAATGTATGATGCAGAAGGTCAAATTGAAAAGGCCCGCGAGCAGGAGCAAGTGTGGGATGCTGTCATCCAGTTGTTTGATGAGATGGTCGAATTGGCTGGAAACGAAACGATGAACCTGGATACTTTCCGTACGACGCTTGAGGCAGGATTCGATTCATTAACTTTTTCTCATGTGCCCCCAAGTATGGACCATGTCATCGTCGGTACCATTGATCGGTCAAGAATCAGTGGTATGAAGTGCTCCTTTTTACTTGGTGTGAATGATGGTGTTTGGCCAATGAAACCAGCAGCAGAGGGTATGATTAACGAACAGGAACGGGAGTTATTAGCGGGACACGGAATCCAACTTGCTGAAAGCAGTAAACGGCAATTGCTTGATGATTGGTTCTATATGTATGTTGCATTCACATCTGCAACCAACTATTTATGGCTAAGTTACCCATTAAGTGATGAAGAGGGTAAATCAAAAATGCCATCACAGCTAATCAAGCGGATGGAGGATTTATTCCCTTCGTGCAGCAGCCACTTATTACTGCAGGATCCGGATGAGCTAACAGATGCGGATCGGTTTATCACGACTCCCGTTAAAACGAGAGCAGCACTAACAGCACAGTTGGCTCGAAGCCGAAAAGGATATCCTGTTAAACCTGTTTGGTGGCATGTACTGAACTGGTATATTAAAAACCATCCGAAATATAGTACAACCTATACGATTTTACAAAGTTTATACTACCAGAATCGTCCGATTAATTTAACAAAAGAAACAACTGAACAGCTCTATCCGAAACAGGTGAAAGCAAGTGTATCGAGACTGGAATCATACTATCGCTGCTCTTATCAGCATTTTGCCAAATATAGTTTGAAATTGGATGAGCGAAAAACATATAAATTGGATGCGCCTGATATTGGTCAGCTATTCCACGAGGCACTGAAAAAAATAACCGAATGGATTCAAGCTGAGGGGAAGGACTTTTCCCAGTTATCCAAAAATGACAGTGCAGGCTATGCGCAAAAAGCGGTAGACAATCTTGCACCGATTTTACAGCATCAGATTCTGCATAGCTCAAATCGGTATAAATATATCCAGCAAAAACTGCAGGAAGTTATCACACGAGCAACATATATTCTAAGTGAACAATCACGACAAACCGATTTTTCCCCAGTTGGTCTGGAGCTTGGCTTTGGGTTTGACGATAATCAGGCATTGCCACCTGTCACGATGCAGTTGGACAATGGGTTCGAACTAATGCTGCGCGGACGAATTGACCGGGTTGATAAGGCGCTCCATAATGACGATTTGTTTTTGCGGATTATTGATTACAAATCAAGTGCAAAAGGATTAAATTTGGTAGAGGTTTATTATGGTCTTGCTTTACAGATGCTGACCTACCTTGACGTTGTGCTGTCCCATTCAGAAGATTGGCTCGGGGCAAAAGCAACACCAGCTGGGGTTCTCTACTTCCATGTGCACAATCCAATGATTTCAGGCAAGCTGAAAATGGCTGATGATGAAATTGAAAAAGAAATATTCAAAAAGTATAAAATGCAAGGATTACTGCTGTCAGACGAGCAGATTGTAAAAATGATGGATACATCACTTGAGTCAGGAACAAGTCAGGTGATACCGGCAGGAATGAAGAAGAATGGTGGTTTTTACAGCAGCTCCAAGGTTGCTGACAATGAGACGTTTTCGAGTTTGCAGCAGCATATTCATCACCTCATGATGCAGGCAGGGATTGATATGACGTCTGGTGGCGTACATTTAAATCCATTCCAGCATAAACAGAACACGGCTTGCACGTATTGCCCATTCTTATCGGTCTGTCAATTTGATCCGATTCTTGAGGAAAATAATTATCGGAAGCTAACAGACTTAAAGGATGACGAAATACTGGATAGACTCCGTCATAAGGAGGAAATGTAATGGCTAGTTGGACAAAGGAACAGGAACAGGCAATCTATACGGATGGTAGTGATGTACTCGTGGCCGCGGCCGCGGGTTCGGGGAAAACAGCTGTCCTTGTCGAGCGGATAATTCAAAAGTTAATTAAAAAGGATGACCCTGTAGATATTGATTCGCTGCTTGTTGTAACGTTTACCAATGCGGCAGCTCAGGAAATGCGGAACAGGGTTGGACTGGCACTGGAAGAAGCATTGGCAGCAGACCCAAGCTCACCACATCTTAAAAAGCAATTATCACTTCTGCAGCGTGCATCCATATCGACCTTGCACTCGTTTTGCCTTGATACGGTTAAACAATATGCTTATTTACTGGATATTGATCCCGCTTTTCGTATCGCAAATGATATGGAAGCAGATTTAATTAAGCAGGAAGTAATTGATGATTTATTTGAAGAGTGGTACGGAAAAGAAGGCGAAGATCAAAAGAGATTTTTTGCCGTAGTAGACCGTTTTTCCAGTGATCGAAGTGATGCAGATGTGGAAAGTCTAGTGCTTGATTTATATACATTTGCTGCACAAAATCCATGGCCTGATATGTGGCTTGACCAAATTGCAGACGTCTATGATATTCCGGATGATTGGAATGAAGATGAACTGCCGTGGCTATCAATCATAAAAAGGGAAGCTAAAAACCAGCTTGAAGCAATGCAGCAAGAGATAAATCTTGCAATGGAATTAACGAGGGAAAGTGATGGTCCATACCATTATGCGGATGCAATTGATTCAGACGCGGAAAATTTACAAATAGCATTGGCACATCTTAATTCCTGGAACGATTTGCAAGCACATATGGCGGCGAGTTCTTTTGCAAAACTATCAGGGAAGAAAGTCGATTGTGATGATGCAAAAAAAGATAAAGTGAAAAAATTGCGTGATAGCTATAAGAAACGCTGGAATGAGATGAAAGATGGCTGGTTTAGCCGTGATTTGGCAGGCCATATTGCAGATATGCAGGAACTGGCTCCGGTCATCAGACAATTGACGGAGATTGTGAAACAATTTAAAACACGGTTTACAGAACAAAAGCGAGAACGAGCTATCGTTGACTTTTCTGACTTGGAACATTACTGTCTGCAATTGTTAATTGACGATTCTTCAACTGCGGATAATGTTTTACCGTCAGGAGTAGCCGTCAATTTGCAAAAACAGTTCAGTGAGTTATTAATAGATGAGTATCAGGATACAAACCTTGTCCAGGAAACAATCTTAACCCTAATTAGCGATCAGACAGGACCAGGGAACAGGTTTATGGTTGGAGATGTGAAGCAGAGTATCTACCGCTTTCGGCATGCAGAACCATCGTTATTTATCCAGAAATACAAACGTTTTGCTGATGAAGGGATTCCCGCCAGACGAATCGATTTGGCAAGTAATTTCCGCAGCCGTGAACATGTCCTGATTGGTGCCAACTATATTTTCAGACAAATCCTTGACGAAGAATTAGGGGAAATTGCCTATGATGAGGATGCTGAGCTGATTTATGCAAATAAAATGTATGATACATTACCACATACTGAACCACAGCCAGAACTGATGATTATTGATCGTGAGGTACCAGAGGAAAGAGAGGATATTTCACAAGAAGAAGAGGACTATCAGGATCTGGAAAAGGCACAGCTTGAGGCACGTGCATATGCTGAAAAAATTAAAGGCTGGATTGGACAGAAAGAAAACAATCCCTTACAAGTTTATGATAAAACAACAGATACACAGCGGGATCTGCAGTATCGTGATGTTGTTATTTTAATGCGTTCGATGACATGGGCCCCAACGATTGTTGACGAATTAAAAAAACAAGGAGTACCAGTATATGCTGAACTTTCAACAGGTTATTTTGATGCCATTGAAGTAAAAATTATGTTAAGCCTGCTTAAGGTAATTGATAATCCGAGACAGGACATCCCGCTTGCTTCTGTACTTAAGTCACCTATTGTCGGGTTGGATGAAGAGGAGCTGTCTCTCGTTCGATTAGCAGATCGAAAAGGAACGTACTATGATGCATTAAAGGCATTCGACAGGCAGAATTCAGGTGATACAGCAATCAAAGTGAGTAATTTCCTGGAGCGGCTTGAGCGTTATCGGCTTGCATCAAGGCAGGGTGCTTTATCTGAATTGATTTGGCAGATATACCGGGAAACAGGGTATTATGACTTTGTTGGCGGTATGCCTGGAGGACGGCAGCGTCAAGCGAATCTTAGAGCGTTGTATGATCGTGCAAGAGGGTATGAGTCAACATCATTCCGCGGATTATTCCGCTTCCTGCGCTTTATTGAACGGATGGAGGAGCGTGGTGATGATCTTGGGGCAGCTCGTGCGTTAAGTGAGCAAGAGGATGTTGTTAGAATTATGACCATTCATAAAAGTAAAGGGCTGGAGTTCCCAGCGGTTATTCTGGGTGCCATGGATAAACAATTTAATTTTATGGATTTGAAGCGACGTTATTTATTGCATAAAGATCTCGGATTTGCCAGTAAATATATTGATCCGGTCAAACGGATAACGTATCCGACACTGTTTCACTATGCATTGCAGAAAGAAAAGCTGCGGGAGCTTCTGGCCGAAGAAATGCGTGTATTATATGTTGCATTAACACGTGCGAAAGAGAAATTAGTGATGGTCGGTAATGTTGCGTCGTTTGAGAAAAAACAGCAGAAATGGGAAAAAATGATTGATCATTCCGAATGGATTCTTCCAGCACATTACAGGATCGAATCGAAAACGTACCTTGATTGGGTTGGTCCTGCTTTAATTCGCCACAGACAGAATGATGTACTGCGAACGATGGATATTGACGATGCAGTATTGAAGGAAATCCAAATTGACCCGTCAGAATGGAATGTTTCGATTATTCACGGCAGTTCTCTAACTAATTTGGACGAAACAGTTACGGAAACTGACCTAAAACGTAAGGAAAATATTGTGAAGTGGCAGCAGCTGGATTTAGATGACAATGAACTGGATGAAGCAGTTAACGATCGTCTTTCCTACACCTATCCATATCTTGAAGCTGCAACATACCGTGCTAAACAAACAGTAACAGAAATTAAACGGCAGCGTGAGATTAAGGATGAATACAGTGGTGATCAGCTCATTCAAACGTTTCATGCACCGATCGTTAAGCGACCAGCTTTCATGCAAAAACAAAAACCGGTCACAGCAGCAGAACGTGGTACCGCAATGCATACCGTCATGCAACATATACCAATGACACGGCCAATGAACACGTCTGAAATAGAAGAATTTATAGAACAATTGGCTGAAAGGGAAATCCTGACAAAGCAGGAAGCAGAAGTGATTGATAGTAATGCTGTTGAACAATTTTTTACGACACCAATTGCTCAGTTAATGATGGACTCCCCAGTTATCTATCGTGAAATACCATTCAGTATTTCGCTATCTGCAAAGAAAGTCTATGCAAATTGGGCTAATGATACGGATGAACAAGTATTGGTGCAAGGTGTAATTGACTGTGTTATACCAAAAGAAGATGGATGGATTATTCTTGACTATAAGACTGATGCAATTACCGAAGAAGTAACAGAGCGATTAGAAGATAAACTGTTGGGCAGATATGAAGTACAAATGGATCTCTACAAACATGCGATTGAAAATATTTGGTATGAGCAAGTAAAAGAGACATACCTTTATTTCTTTTCCAAGCAACTTTTATTGGCAGTTAGTAAAACATAAATCCTTGCTTAGGAATCACTTTAACGTTTTATAACAAATATAATTTCTGAAAATGTGTCGAAGCAGTTACAAATTATAATAATTATATTTAAAGAGCCAAACCCTGTTATATCAAGGGTTTGGCTCTTTAATTTCATTGGAATTTCCCGTAAATATTCATCGAAATTCTGCCTGTAACTAAAATCACATTTGTGTGTGATTTAGTTCACTTCAAAACACCCCTTAAAAAAATAAGATGTAGTAGAAAGATAGTTAACAAGGAGGGGGATTTGTGATGGAAGCAGCAAAAACGAGTACTCCAGTCGAAAATAAAGAAGAAAAATCATTAAAAGGTACAATGGTTTCCGTGTTATTTGTATTAGGAGTCATCGTTGTTATGTGGGTAGGAGTCTTTTGGTTATATATGTCCAGAGTATAGGAGGGAAATGATATGCATCGTTTAGAAGAAATTTGGCTTGGATTAAGTGCCGGAATTTTAATTTTATTTATGGTAGTAGTTGGTTATCAAACATTTGCTTTAGGTATGGGACCACCAAGTAATAAGGATACGATTGATCCTGAGCAAGTAGATCAGACAGCTCCATTTGATGAGCCTGGTGTAAATAAGGTTGGAGAAAATGAATATGAAGTTATCATGACATTACAAGCATTTGGCTTTAACCCTAGTGAGATTGAAGTGCCAGCTGGAGCAGAGGTGACATTTACGATGACATCAAAAGATGTTGTTCATGGATTTCAGGTTGCTGGAACAAATATTAACGCGATGGTAATGCCAGGTCACATCCAGAAGATTACACACACCTTTGATGAGCCAGGCGAGTATCTAGTGTTATGTAATGAATATTGCGGTGCTGGGCACCAACTTATGTCCACGACAATCACGGTGAAGTAAAGGAGGTAAAGTCAAATGGAACAATCAGTAAAAGAAACGTTTCGCGAGAAGGCGAATAAAGGATTAGGCGTAAATCCTCTGGATGCAAAAATATCGAAATCATACTTATCAGTAGCCTTTATTACATTGCTTATTGGCGGAGTTTTAGGATTAGTACAAGGACTTCAGAGGGCCGGTCTTTTGGAATTGCCAACATGGCTGAACTATTATCAAGTATTAACAGCTCATGGTATCTTATTAATTTTGGTTTTTACAGCTACTTTCACAATTGGCTATTTATATGCAGTATTATCCCATACATTAGAAGGGCTTCTTCCAAAAGTACGGAAAATGGCTTGGATAGGACTCGGTCTTATGTTGTTAGGAGTGGTGCTAGTAGTTGCAACTATTGTAATGAATGAGGCATCTGTATTATATACTTTTTATCCACCACTTGCTGCATCACCTATCTTTTATATCGGATTAGTATTTGTAGTAGTAGGCATATGGTCATGTGCTTTTGGAGCATTCATCAATTACAATCACTGGAGAAAAAATCATCGCGGTCAAGTTACCCCGCTGTATGCTTTCTTCGCAATGGCTGTATTCGTACTTTGGTTCTTTGGAAGTATTGGTGTCACAATTGAAGTGTTCACTCTAATTCCTTGGTCTTTGGGCTGGAAAGAAACAATTAACGTTATGGTTAGCCGAACACTATTTTGGAGTTTTGGGCACACATTGGTAAATATTTGGTATATTGTAGCAATTTCCGCATGGTATGTAGCAATACCAAAGATTATCGGCGGCAAAGTATTCAGTGATAAACTTGCACGAGTTGTAGTAATATTATTAGTTATTTTAAATATTCCTGGTGGATTTCACCATCAAATTATTGACCCGGGAATTTCAGAATCAGTTAAATTTTTACACGTGTTTATGAGTACATCAATCGCATTTCCTTCATTAATGACTGCGTTCGCCATATTCGCTATGTTTGAAAGAGCTGGCAGAAAACGTGGAGGTAAAGGGTTATTAGGCTGGTTTACAAAACTGCCGTGGGGAGATGTTCGTTTCCTAGCTCCTATGATCGCAATGATTGCCTTTATCCCTGGAGGAGCTGGTGGTATTGTTAATACAAGTAACCAGATGAACCAGGTAATTCATAACACAATGTGGGTTGTTGGACACTTTCATATAACTGTAGGCGTAACAGTTGTACTAACATTCTTTGGAATTACTTATTGGCTTGTACCGTTTTTATCCAAGCGTAAGCTAACACCTCAAATGAATAGACTTGGTGTAATACAGACAATCGTTTGGACAGTTGGAATGATCTTCATGTCAGGTTCTCAGCATTTAGTTGGACTGTTAGGTGACCCAAGACGGACATCTTTCACTACTTATGGAGACCATGAAATAGCATTAAGCTGGGTGCCTTACGAGTATGTTATGGCATTCGGAGGAACATTACTGCTTTTAGGTGTAATTATTCAAGTTTACGCAGTATTTAATATGATGTTCTTCGCTCCAAAAGGAGAAACAGAATTTCCTGTTGGTGAAACTGAAGAAAGCGAGTCTCCTACACCGATGTGGACAGAACGGTGGAGCATTTGGATCATCTTAATGCTTATGGTTGTTGCTATGGCATATGTTGTTCCAATTGTAGACTTTGTGGTAAATGGACCACCAGGATCACCACCAATCAGAACATGGTAGTTGAAACAAAACTAAAAAGATAGTCCTGATCAGGGCTATCTTTTTAAAGTAAAACTAATAGTGCGTGTTCCAAAAGGAGGATAAAAATGGCCGCGGTCGGCTAATTTCGCAACGTCCTCGAAAATATAGGACAATTTTCTTCGTGCGATGTATTTCAGGGTAGCATTCCTTATCCTGTTGCAACACCTGCACTAGCACGTCCTGTGCGTCGAAAGTTCGAAGCAGCGTAGCTTTGAGTAGCGGAATGTATGCTTTTAATACATGAGCACAAGGAAAGCTATCCCGAATCTACATCGCACGCAGGAAAAGGGCTTTTCTTTTCCAAGGAACGGAAAAGTAAGCTAGCGATGAAATTCGATGCGTCATTTTTACCGGACTTTTTGAACAACCTCTAAGGATAAACTATAAACTTGGGAAGTGATCGGTTATGATCAAAGACAGACATAATTTAATAGCTATCATTCTCGTAATCTTATTTGGAATTGGTTTATTTTATATTGGAACTGATGGATTCCGTGCTTTCACAGCAGAAAGTGCTAGAACATACGAAATATTACAGGATAAGCCTGAATTCCCACCAGTAACTTTAGAAGATAGTCATGAACGAACGTATGCGTTTGATGAATTTGCAAAAGGAAACTATGTGTTTTTGACTTTCATGTATACAAGTTGTACAACTGTATGCCCACAACTGGAAATGAACATGGCAGATGTTTATGAGCAAATTCCAAGCAAATATATTGGTGAGGACATCGTTTTCTTGAGTATCAGTTTTGATCCTGAAAGGGATGACCCATCAACATTAACGAAATACAGATCTTATTTCGGCAGCGATGGAGAGACGTGGCGCATGGCCAGGATTAATGACCAGGCTGAACTGGATTCACTGCTGGAAAAACTGGGTGTAATTGTAATTCCTGATGGTAACGGGGATTTCACACATAACAGTGCCTTTTATTTTATTGGGAAAACGGGTCATTTGCAGCAAGTGATGGACTACACCAAAATTGATGAAGCTGCTGATACTGTTGTAAATATTCTAAACAGCGAAGAGGGGGAATAAACGATGAAACAGGCAACTTATGGTTTACTGCTGTTCGTCTTTATGATTCTTCCCCCCGTAGCTAATTTACTGGAATCGATAATGATCATTCATATGCATATGCAAATGCCGTTACTGTTAGCATCCGGGCTCCTAATGGCACGATTTTTTCAGATGAAGTTTCCGGGTTTTTTTGAAAAATGGAATCGTAATGGGGTACCTGGAATTCTCTTATTTATTATTATTTGGAGTTACTGGATGATCCCACGTTCAATGGATGAAGCAATTACTGTTCAGTTGGTAGAGGTTTTCAAATTTATTAGTTTACCGTTTTTGGCAGGCATTCCCCTCCGTGATAGCTGGATGAAGCTTGGAAAAGCTGGCAGAAATATCATCTATATATTCTTTGTTATAATGTTTGGCCTAATGGCGTTGTTGTATATCGGAGCAGATAGTCAGATATGCAATAACTACCTGGAAGTGGAGCAAAAAACACTTGGCTGGGGCTCGCTCGCAATGGCAGCATTTTTACTTATTTATGTTTTGCAATTATTATTCATTGATCAGTCAGAATTTGAATAAACTTGAAGCACCTCTTGTTAGTGGGGTGCTTTTTTTGTTAGGTAAATCGGGATTTTTTTAGAATTTGGGATTTAAACCTTCTCTGTGGAAACTGCAGATAGGGAGGAGCTTTAACCAGATTGGGTGGACCTTCAACCAGATGCAGTAAAAAGACAATAGCAAAAAGAACTGCCCGTAAATGGAGACAGTTCATTTAATATTATTAAGCATTTGCGGTTACGTTTTGATCGTTCACATCAGGATCGACTGGATTTGTAGAGTTTAGACCACTATTGGTACATATGAAGTCACCAGTGTTAAGTGATCCTGCCCCTGTAGCTGTCTTGGAAGTGCTTTTTGGTGCCAGATAAAAAGAATCACCAAAATTTATGACGCCACCGCCCACGCTATTAATTTTTATTGGTCCAACAATTGATGGCATGATAACTCCTCCAGAGTAAATTAATTTATATTAAGATAGCATATTGAAGTCCAAGCGTTATTGTGTGGACTTTACGCAGTGGTTAAGAAAGTTTCATACTGCATAAGTGTAACTAAAGCGTGAACTCAAAAGTATAAGGGGGTTCAAAGAAAGCAAAGTACGCTTTCATGAGACCCTTTTTAATGAACGTCAAGATTACTCAGGTAAATACTGTCGGAAGTGTTTTATTCTAGCTTCAGCACATATTTCCTCAATACTGCCAATTTGTAATATTGATGCCTGAGATACGCCGAGAGCAGATATATTGCCAACTTGGATTTTATCGGTATGGTTAATTGTTTTTTTTCTAACAATAATCGATTCATTTACTGTTGGCCAATTTGCTTCACGATGGAACAATGAGAAATCTTTAAAATCCAACCCTTCGTCATCGATAAATGTTGCACCTTCTTTTTGTACTGCAATCCCTCTTGACTTGGGCTGTGCGCTTTCCGTGTCGCCAATGTTAAAAATACCACTAAATGTAATTCCGTGAACTAGTATATGATTGACGGATGCTGTTCGTTTTTGCATATTTATGATTCCTTATATTGATAAGGGAACGATAGAACCTATCATGGCTGCCTCTGGTGGTGTATCGAAAAATGAAGAGAGTATTATTTCCTCATTATCTCCGACTAAAAAGACAGATGATGCAGAGATTGCATCGATTTGTACACTTCCGACTTGCAGATCATAATTATGAACTTCCATATTCATTGACTTTGATCATTCCTTTCCAAGTAAGTATAAAGAGAATGCTGAATTTCACTCTTAATTTGTTGGGCGATATGCCTTTTCTTCTGATCCTCTGAGAATTCTTGGTTATTCCTTTTGCAATCTTCTTCATAAAATGCTATTCGTTCAGGTAATTGCTTTACCATGTCCTGAATAAGTATGTTTGGGTCTGTATCACCAGTAGAAAAGTTATTCTGCTCAGCAATGGTCCTGATTAGGTTTGGTCCATTTTCGTTTAAATATAAATTCAGATCAGATAGTAACTCTTCCTTGAATGGTTTTTTTCCTTGTGGAAGGGATAGGTCTTCAATATCTTTTAAGTCATTAGGGGACAAACCGATATGAAGTGTCCCATCGAGGTTCTCTATTTTTAACTGATCAAAGTTATATTCAATTTTTTCTATAGTATTTTGAGGATTAGTTTCCTTTTGTTCCAGTTGACCTAGTCTTGATTCAAATGATTTGATCTTTCTATCTTGTTCCTCCATGCGTTTTAATATGTTATACATATAACTGTTCCAGTCGTTCATAAGAGTTCCCTCCTTACAACTAGGCAAAGACCTATAGTAATATATGCATAACAGTCAAAGATGTGCTATTGATCAGGCTGCTGTAACCGAATAATTGAAGGTTCACCAACAGGTTCTGCTGGTTCCGCAGCTTCTGTGTATCCACCAGTATTGTAAACATCTGATTGCGCCTGAATACACCCAGTGCTCCCGATTTGTACAACCGAAGAATTGGAAATCGAACCTATCTTGAGGAAATGAATGTTTATTGATTGATGAATGGTGAATATCATTGTAACCACTCCATTAGGAATCTATATTTTGATCCGCAATATCTTTGTCCCGTACATACGTAGTTGAGCTTCCAAGTATGATGTCGGTTCCGTCACCGGTATTGAAGGATCCGCCACCAGCATATGTTTTTGCAGTGCTGACTGGACACATTGAATAAACGTCCCCAATGTTAAAGACGCTCGAGGAACCCATGTTTAAAACTTTTACTGCTCCAACTGTTGCGGGCATGGTAAATCCTCCTTTATTGTTAGTTTATGTTATTAATTGAAATTGTGAAACAATGGATGTAGTAATAGAATGATAATATGATAAAAATTAATGGAAGGTTGGTGGTGTTATGAATAGTGTTTCGCCATTGCAGGAATCTGAGCGTTTAACATGGATCGATGCTGCTCGGGGTTTCGCAATTTTAGGAATTTTTGTCGTAAACATTGGAGCTTTCTCTGCACCGTATTTTATGTATGGCGGAGAGGAAGATGCGTGGACATCCGCTATCGATCAGAATACTCAAGTGTTTATTGATATTTTCTTTCAGGCTAGCTTTTATACACTTTTCTCTATATTATTTGGTTTTGGCTTTCAGGTTTTGAAGGAACGTTTGGTAGAAAAAAGTATCGACGTCTATCCATTCTTATTTCGGAGACTATTTATATTAATTTGTTTTGGTTTAGTCCATGCCTTTTTAATTTGGCATGGTGATATTTTGTTATCGTACGGGGTTGTTGGTTTATTTTTAGTGGCATTTGTAAACCGTGCTAAGAAAACATTATTAATCTGGGGCTCATTGTTACTAGGGATGAGTGTGTACTTTTACTCCAGTTTTTTATATGACTTAAGGGCATTATTGGGAGGCTATGATGTTTCCAAAATTAATCTAGTAAAAGAAAATTACAGCAGCAGTGATTTGGCTGTAATATTGACACAGAACGCTAATGACTGGCTTTATTCAAACGGATTATTATCGTGGTTACTTTTATCAACAACATTATTGCCTTTATTTTTATTTGGTATGTTCATAGCGAGGAAAAGATGGCTGCACAAGCCAGACGAACACAAAGGAACAATCCTGACAGTGTGGTTTATTAGCCTGCTATTTTTTGCAGCATTAAAAATGGGTCCATATTTATACGGAAATCCAGTTTGGTTCTCCTACATCCAGGATAATCTTGGCGGAACAGCATCTGCATTATTTTATTTATCTTCAATAACATTGCTGGCACGGAGCAGCTTTGGAAAAAAGTTGATAAAACCGTTCACCTATGTGGGCAGGATGTCCCTGACAAATTACATAACACAATCGATTATCTGTTTTATATTGTTTTATGGAATAGGCTTCGGGTTATATGGTTCAGTAAGGCCAATCGTTGCCATGGGTATTGTTGCAGTTGTCTTCAGTTTGCAAATTATCTGCAGTAGATGGTGGCTGGCAAGATATCGTTTTGGACCGCTTGAATGGCTCTGGCGCAGTCTTACGTATAAAGAAAAACAGCCTTTGCGAAAAGCAGAGCGAGGTTCCGGAGAATAGGAAAGAGGTGCTCTTACGATAGGAGCACCTCTAATTTTTAGCCTTTTAAAACATCTTTTATATGGTTTACTGCCCATTTCAAATCATCTTTTTCAATGATAAGTGGTGGCGCGAATCGGATTACATTTTCGTGTGTTTCTTTACATAGAAGGCCTCTTTCTTTCAATGCCTCGCAGTATGGGCGGGCCACCTCATTCAATTCAACACCGATAAATAATCCTTTGCCTCGTACTTCTTTTATAACCGGATTATCAATGGTTTTAAGCTCATCCATCATGTAATTACCAAGTTCCAATGAGCGGTCAGCCAATTTCTCCTCCTCTAATACTTCGAGAGATGCAACTGAAACTGCACATGCAAGCGGATTACCGCCAAACGTAGAGCCATGTGAACCCGGGTTGAATACGCCAAGAATGTTTTTGTTGGCAACGACACACGAGATAGGGAATACACCACCACCCAAAGCCTTTCCTAAAATGAGGATATCAGGTGATACATTCTCCCAGTCGCAGGCAAACATTTTCCCGGTTCTACCTAAACCTGCTTGGATTTCATCAGCAATATATAGTACATTATTTTTTGAGCATACTTCATATGCTTCCTTAAGGAATCCTTCTGGTGGCATGACAATTCCAGCTTCGCCTTGGATTGGCTCGAATAAGAAGCCTGCAGTATTTTCATTAATAGCTTCCTTCAAAGCGTCAATATCCCCATATGGAATGACCTTTATTCCTGGAAGCATTGGGCCAAATCCCCGCTTGTTTTCTGCATCGGAAGATAACGAAATCGCTGCCATCGTACGCCCGTGGAAGTTACCTTCACATGCAATTATTTCTGCCTGGCCTTCAGGAACATCTTTAACATCATAAGCCCAGCGGCGTGCTGTTTTGATAGCTGTCTCGACAGCTTCAGCACCAGTATTCATTGGGAGTGTCATTTCTTTGTTGGTTAATTTGCAAATCTTTTCATACCATGGACCTAACTGATCATTATGAAAAGCTCGTGAGGTTAGTGTCACTTGGTCTGCCTGTTTTTTTAATGCATCAATGATTTTTGGGTGCCGGTGACCCTGGTTAACTGCTGAATATGCACTTAGCATATCCATATAGCGGTTGCCTTCTGGATCTTCAACCCAAACGCCTTCCGCTTTTGATATGACAACAGGAAGCGGGTGGTAATTTTTAGCGCCGTACTCCTGTGTCTGATCAATTATTTGCTGACTGTTTTGTACCATACTATCCCTCCGATTATAAATCTCGATTACATATTATAGTATAACAGTTTTTAATCTATTTTACTTCTAGTTTAGGATGTTCAAATAATTTTCAAATGAATTTCTTTGTGGTACATGATATGATAGTTTTATTATGTATTAATGCATAGGAGGGACATAAATGAATACACATCTACACGTTACCGCATGGGTCTTAGCATTTATTCTATTTGTTGTAGTGGTTTTACTACATAAATCAGGCAAGGCAAAAGGTGCAAAAATAGTACAAATGATACTGCGTCTGGACTATTTATTAATACTTTATTCAGGTGGTACGCTGCTCGCAGCATATTTCAGCGGTCCGCAAATGGGAGAAGCTATCTTTAAAGGACTTGCGGGAATATGGGCTATTTTTGCCATGGAAATGATCAGCTTGAAAATGGGAAGAGAAGAAGCAACGAAAAGCTGGTGGATTCAGCTGGCTATTGCAATTATTCTCACATTAATTTTAGGCTTTGGACGACTGGGATTCGGATTTTTACCATAAGTGATCAAGAAAGGACTTTTCCAATGTGGAGAGGTCCTTTTTTAGTAGGTTTTTAGCCATTTGGCTCAAGCTGTAACAAAATCGGCTCAAGTTCACAATTTTTTGGCTCAAGCTGTAACAAAATCGGCTCAAGTTCACAATTTTTTGGCTCAAGCTGTCACAAAGTCGGCTCAAGTTCACAATATCCCGGCTCAAGCTGTCACATTTCCCCAATCATATCGATATAACTGTGTCTGTTCATCACTACAATCGAATACCCACGCAAAAAAGTGTCATATTTAATTTAATAAATAATGACACTTTTAGCTTGTTAGATTCGATTGTATTGGTGAGTAGTTATTTCGTTAGCGCTTTAAGCAGGTCATCGATTGTTTTTTCGGAAGCGATTAATCCTTTATTAGTCCAGTTACTTGGGTCATTCAAAATATATACATTGTCATTTTCAGCTGCTGGGGTACTTTGCCAGACATCACTGTTTTTCAATGTATCGATTCCTTGTTCACCTTCTGATGCAAGCAGGAAAACGTGATCAGCTTTTAATTCGGAAAGCTTCTCAAGTGAAAGTGGATTCCATTGTGTTTGGGCCTCTCCAAGATTCTTGATGAGTTCTGGTGAATTAATCCCTAATTCTGAATAAAGTACTTCTGCACTATGGCGATCTTCTTCAAATACAAAAAACTGATTTCCTGTTGCCCAAATCGCTGCAACAGTTTCGTCACCAATTGCACCGCTTAATGTTTCTTTTGCTTTTGCTACCTTTTCTTTATATTGATTTAAGACTTCATCGGCCTTATCTTCTTTGCCGAGAATTTTACCAAACTTTTCTATTTGCTTACGCCAGCTTGTTGTGGTTTCTTTTTTCATGACATAAGTTGGGGCGATTTTTTGATAATCTTCATATGATCCTTCATAACTGTCGATACCATGTTCCAGTATGATTAGATCAGGGTTCTGATTTAATACCTGTTCAAGTGGAAGATTCCATTCGATTTTTGGAAGATCCTTTAGTTCATATTCCAGGTAATCCTGGATGCTTTGTCCGATTGCCCATTTTGCTACCGGAGTAACTCCAAGTGCGATTAATGTGTCTTCATGATAGGGGGCAATAATCCGTTCGGCATCAGTTGGGAGGGTAACTTCACCCATCTTACTGTCTACCGTTACCTCGGATTTCTGACCGCTCTCCTGATTGCCACCATCTGTGCTTGAATCTGAATTATCATTGCCACATGCTGCAGTGAGCAGTAGCAAGACCAATGCAAAAAACGCCACGATTAGCCGGAATTTTTTAGTTTTAAACATATGTATGTCTCCTCTTATGTTATAATAAGTTCCTATTGTAAATGATAATCATTTTCAATTGTAATGTCAATTAAATTTTTGTCATTGCAGTGGGAAGATTGAAGGCTTATACTTTTACATTAGGAAATAATTTGTAATTGCAGGAGAAAATCATGTTATCTACTATTCAGCATTCGTCATTCTTAAAAATAATAATCAATATCTTAACCATAATAGCATTATTACTTGCAATGGGACTATCAATTGCTTATGGGGCCGTAGAAATAAATCTATCAACTGTTTGGCAGGCGGTTATTAACTTTGATAGAGATATAACATCCCATCAGGTCATTCAGGAATTGAGGCTTCCGCGAGCAGTTGCTGCAGCACTTGTTGGTGCATTTTTAGCTGTATCAGGTGCCGTAATGCAGGGTATGACCCGTAATCCGTTAGCTTCACCTTCAATCATGGGGGTTACCAATGGAGCTGCATTTGCTCTTGTATTAACAATGGCATTTATTCCAGGTGTTTCCAGCCTTGGTTTAACGATGGCTTCGTTTGCTGGTGCTGGTATTGCAGTTGTGCTGGTGTTTATGGTCGGTTCTTTTTCAACGGGTGGCTTGACCCCGGTTAAACTGGCGTTGGCAGGTGTTGCAATTGGGACACTGTTAAGTTCGGTTTCAACTATAATTGCACTTCATTTTCAACTTGAAAAGCAATTAGGCTTTTGGCTTGCCGGGGGACTTGCAGGAACAAACTGGAGCTCTATTCAGATTTTGCTGATATCCGGCGCTATCGGAATATTTATTGCTTTTATGATAGCGAAATCAATTACAGTACTTAACCTTGGTGAAGATATTGCAGTAGGACTTGGACAAAATAATATAGTGATTAAAGTGCTCGGCATACTAACCGTACTGATTTTAACTGGAGCAGCGGTGTCTGTAGCTGGTGCCATTGGTTTTATGGGTCTGATCATCCCTCATATGTCCCGATTTATTATGGGCACGGACTATCGCTGGATTATTCCTTCATCGGCATTATTTGGTGCACTTCTGCTGGTTTTATCAGACATCGTCTCACGGCTGATCAATGCTCCGTATGAAACGCCAGTTGGTGCGATAACTTCACTGATTGGTGTACCATTCTTTTTATATCTAGCCCGTGGCAGTAGTGGGGGTGGAAAATAATGAACCCGATTTATCAAAAGAAAACAGGTCGATTTATTGGTATTATAGCGTTATTAATTGTATTAATTATCACTATGTTTTTTATCAGCCTTAGTACTGGTGTTATTAATATAGCGCCATTAGATGTAGTAAAGACGATAATTGGGCAAGGGACCCAGAGACAAGGTCTTGTGCTGTTTGACTTTCGATTACCAGGGATTATATTAGCATTACTGATTGGCTCAGGACTTGCGGTATCTGGTGTAATTCTGCAGGGAGTCACCCAAAATGACCTGGCTGACCCTGGCATTCTAGGAATTAATACGGGAGCAGGACTTGCGGTCGTATTATTTATATTTTTTATACAAGATTCATTAAATTCAACGGTTTCCATTTTTATAATGCCACTATTTGCGTTAGTTGGAGCCTTATTTGCGGCATTTCTAGTATATACATTAGCCTGGAAAAATGGTGTTAACCCAATACGGCTGATACTTGTGGGGATAGGTGTTAATGCAGGATTCAGTGCAGCGTTAATTATATTTCAGCTGAAAATGAACCCACAGGACTTCAGACAGGCAACTGTTTGGCTTTCCGGTGATATATGGAGCGCTAATTGGTTATTTGTGTTAGCCCTCTTGCCATGGATTCTTATACTCGTTCCATATGCACTCCACAAGGCAAACGTACTCAATGTCTTAAACCTGGGTGATGATGTGGCTGCCGGATTAGGGTCTAAAGTTGAAGGGGATAGACGTCTGCTACTGCTAATAGCAGTTGCTTTAGCTGGAGCCAGTGTTGCTGCTGGTGGTGCAATTGCCTTTCTGGGACTAGTTGTACCACATATTGCGCGTAGGATAATAGGGCCGTTGCATCAATACATTATTCCAATTTCCGCCTTAATTGGTGCACTTTTGTTAATGGTTTCAGATACAATCGGCAAAAATCTGTTAACGCCAACAGAAATACCTGCTGGAGTTGTTGTGGCTGTCCTTAGTACACCTTATTTTGTATATCTTTTAGCTAAAACCAAGTAAGCCTGGGAGGTTTTTTTATGTCCGAACAACACGAGATTTATGACGTTACGATTATTGGCGGAGGACCTGTAGGCCTGTTCACTGCCTTTTATAGCGGCATGCGTGAGATGAAAACAAAAATAATTGAATACCTGCCATTTTTAGGTGGAAAAGTTCCTTATTTTTATCCCGAAAAGGTAATAAGGGATATTGGAGGTATAGCGAACATTTCCGGTGAAAAGCTGACCGATCAATTGATTGAACAGGCGATGACGTTTAATCCGACTATTGTTTTAGGAGAACAATGCTTACATGCAGAAAAACGTTATGACGGCACGTTTATCCTTACAAGTGACAATGGTGCAAAACACTATACACGAACGATTATCGTAGCAACAGGTTTTGGGACGCTTAAATCAACGAAATTGGAGTTACCGAATGCACGTCAATTTGAAGGAAAGAGCCTGGATTATTCGATAAAGCGCCTGGAAAGCTATCGTGGAAAACGTGTACTCCTGTCTGGTGGAGGAAATTCCGCGGTCGACTGGGCAAATGAACTGGAATCTGTGGCAGATCAGGTCACATTGGTTTACCGCAAAACAGCTTTTACTGGAATTGAAAGTAATATTACGAAGATGAAGAACTCATCGGTAAATGTTAAGACTCCTTATTCCGTCAATAAGTTAGTAGGGGATGAGGGACAAATTACAAGCGCATTCGTTAAAAACCTGCAAACAAGCGAAGTGGAAGAGCTAGAAATCGATGCATTAATCGTAAATCATGGATTCGAAATTAACCTTGGACCTATTGCAGACTGGGGGATGGATATGGAAGGTGGCACCATTAAAGTAAATGGTGAGATGGAGACATCAATCCCAGGTATGTTCGCAGTCGGTGATATAGCCAACTATCAACACAAACTTCAATTGATCGCTGGCGGTTTTAACGAAGGGCCAATTGCAGTAAACAGCGCAAAATTGCATATACACCCAGAGGAAGAACTATCTCACTTATTTTCCACAACCTATGACTTTTCGGAGTGAATTTCTCTAAAATATGAAGGATTTTCGACAATATTATAGTATTTATTGACTATTTTTGAAAAAGGTTAATAATAGGAAGGTATTAACTATTATTTTTCTGGCAGATAAGAAAGTATAAATCCTTTCTTACTGCATAAATGCAACTAAGCAGTTAGGTGAAATACGCTTTCATAAGAATCCATTTAACAATAAGCCAAGTTTTCCAAAAGGAGTACAGTGATGAAACATTTGCTAGTAACACTTATAATTATTTCTTTTTCGCTCGGGATAACTACCCCGGCAGAAGCGGCGGAAAAAGAAACCATACATAGTGAGATTATTTATAATCTGTTAGTTGATCGCTTCAATAACGGTGACCCTTCAGCAGGTGAACAGGTTAATTTGGATGATCCCCTTGCTTATCATGGGGGAGATTTACAAGGCGTAACTGCGAAACTTGGTTCTTTAAAAGAATCAGGGTATACCACGATAGTCTTGTCGCCAATTATGGAAAACGCACCTGGTGGGTATCATGGTTATTGGATTGAAGACTTTTATAAAGTTGATGACCAGTTTGGTACAATGGAAGAACTAAAAGAACTAGTAAAAGAAGCTCATGAACTTGACATGAAAGTAGTAATGGAGTTTGTAACAAACTATGTTTCATCGACACATTCCATGACAGAGGACCCAAGTAAAAGTGGCTGGCTGAAAGAGAATAATAATGTTCAATCATACCAGTGGCTTGATAAGACTGCTGTACTGGACCAATCGAATCCGGAAGTACAAGAGTTCCTGATAGATGCTGCAGATTACTGGATTGAAGAAGCCAATATTGATGGGTATAAATTTCATGCAGCTGATTATACAAATAAATCCTTTTTGAAAGAATTAACAGCTCACATTAATGAGCAAAACCCGAACTTTTACATGCTTGGTGACATTTTGAACGTCGAAGATTATACAGGCAATATTAAAGAAGATACCCAAATTGATATGGTGGAGAATCATTCGTTATATCAACCCATGACAGAAACTTTTGCAAATGCGGGAGAGCCTGTTTCACCCCTTTATGATGCTTGGGTAGACAGTGGCAAAAGTGAGAATCTAACCTATTTGGATAATAAATATACGGAGCGGTTTACGCAAAAGCTGCTTAAAAACGGCCGGAACCCGTTAACGACATGGAAGTTAGCTTTAACCTACTTATACACTGCACCAGGAACGCCAATGATTTATCAAGGGTCTGAAATTCCGATGAGTGGTGGTGAATTTCCGGATAGCCAACAGATGGTCCAATTTAACAGTGGAAATGAAGATTTAAAAAAGTTTATTAATAGGATAGCAGCACTTCGTTCACAATTTCCTGTACTCCAAAAAGGGGATTATGAGCTATTGGATTCAAGCGGTGCTATGAGTCTGATGAAGCGCTCGTATCAAGGTGAAACGGTCTATATCGCCATTAACAATGATACAGAATCACAAGCTATATCTATTGATGGAATTGACTCCAACATACAGTTAAAAGGGCTGCTTGGTGATAACCTTGTCAGGGAAAATGAAAAAGGTGAATTCAAGATTGGTCTTGCCCGTGAAACCGCCGAAGTTTACATTGAACAGAATAATACAGGACTAAATTGGACATTCATTGGAACAGTTATAGGCATTTTTCTATTATTCGTCTTAGGTGTCATCCTATTAAGCAGTAAGCAGAAAAAAAGAGAAGAAACTGAAGCGTAAGTGTAATGACCATCAATTTTGTACATAATTGATGGTCATTTTTAGCAGATAAGAAACCACCATGGCTGCTAAATGCGCAGTCACCATCTATAACGAAAATTATTTTTAAAATAGCAAATTTGAGGAGCGGACACCAGGGACCTTATTTAGCAAAAATTCACGAAAATGGTGGTGTTTGCGGACACCAAGGACCTTATTATACACAAATACATTTAAATAACCATGATATATGTATAATAAGGGCTTCTGTGTCCGCTTGTCCATGTAAAAGCACTGTTTTATTGAAATAAAGGTTCTGTGTGATTTAACGGTCAAACGGCTCTTACCTTTACCCGTTAACAATCATCCCGCCATTTATATGAATTACTTGTCCTGTCACATAGCTTGCATCATTACTTGCGAGATAAACATATGCTGGTGCTAATTCCTTTGGCTCTCCAGGGCGCTTCATCGGCGTACTCCCGCCAAAAGTATCAACTTTTTCAGCGCTGAAAGTAGAAGGAATCAACGGAGTCCAAATTGGTCCTGGTGCTACTGCGTTTACACGTATCCCTTTATCCACCAATGATTGTGACAATGAGCGTGTAAAGGAAGTAATGGCCCCTTTTGTAGCTGAATAATCAATTAGATTTTCATTTCCTTGATAGGCTGTGATCGATGAAGTATTGATAATTACACTGCCCTCGTGCATATTTTGTAATGCTGCTTTCGTCATAAAAAACGTTCCGTAAACATTCGTTCGAAATGTTCGTTCAAGCTGGTCACTTGAGATGTCCGAGAATGTATCTTGCGGATGTTGTTCAGCTGCATTGTTTACAAGGATATCTATCTTCGGAAACGTCTCAAGTACTTCTGTAACTGCTGCTTCACAAAATGGCTGGTTACCAATATCACCATTAATCAGCAAGCATTTATGATTTTCCTGTTCAACTAATCGCTGTGTTTCTTTTGCATCTTCATGTTCATTAAGATAGACAATCGCGACGTCTGCACCTTCTTTTGCATAATGTATACTGATTGCACGGCCGATTCCGCTGTCACCACCGGTAACAATGGCAGTTTTGCCTTTTAATTTGTTGCTTGGTTTATAGTCTTTACTTATATATTCCGGCTCGGGGTGCATTTTCGACTCTATGCCAGGTTGCTTGGATTGATGTTGGGGTGGTGGTGTTTGCCTTTCGTTTTGTTTAACCATTTTATCTCCTCCTGGAATGATTATTGATGTTTTATCCATTCCCCGGAAGTTATAATTTAAATCATTAGAAAACGTGGCTTATCGCCAAACCTTAATATAGATAAGCCTTAGTTACACTTATACAGTAAGAAAGAATTTATGGTTTTTAACTGCTAAAAAAGAGCCCTCTATTGGAGGACTAATTGTTTTGTTCAGGCGTATTCATGAGCTGAGATAGCGCCTTGTCTATGCAAATAGTAATATATTTTTCGATACTCATTTATGTCAATTTCACTGTGGATGTATTTTTGCTGGTAGAAATCCAAAAGGGCGTTAATGGAATCGGGTGGCTGATTTCGGTCCGTTTCAAAAATCGTTATTAGTTCAAAAATACTCATACTCATATAAACCCTCCATAAAAAAATTCGCTTAAGGTTGTCCTATTAGAAATATATGCTGGAGGTATTTATATAATGCTAATTAATTCAACTTTCGAGCGGAATATGAACGCATAACCTTTGAAGGAATAAGAAAAGCTGTAGATACACTACTTGAGTTGACTTAGATCAACGGTACATATTTGATATAAACTGCGAAGTAACTGCCAGAATGATCTCTACTCTATAAACTCTCGTCCCGCCGTCCGGGGTCGCTACGGGCGGTAAAAATAGTACTAATAAATGAGTTTTTCTGTTTTATGGTATGTTTGTACTTAAACTGGCAGGATAGGATGAAGTATTGCAACTGAGGATCCGCCAAACTATCGAAGCGGATCCTCGTTCCGTTAAATAGCCGAAAAGGTGCTCTAGGAAGGGTGAGACGGATCCTCGTTCCGCTAATAGCAGAAAATCAGCCGAATTCGTGGGCGAAAATGACAAATAGCGGAATGAGGATCCGAACCTAAGCCTAAAACGAGCGTTTTCAAGGAATAACGGAAAGAGGATCCGCCAAGCAATTGAAGCGAATCCTCATTCCGTTAAAAAATGGGTTCTTCAATAACAGGGGAGAATGTATGCTGATTTTTATGTGATTTCTAATGTTATTGTTCAACTTTTGCAGCGTAAAATGAAAGCATAAACCTTGAAGAAATATCAAAGGCTGAAGCTACACTACTTGATTTGACTTTGGATCAACGGTATGTAGTTGATATAAAATTCAAAGTAGTGAAGATTTTCTTTTGTCTAATGATGGTTGAGTGCTTAAATTCGTTTAGGCAGAATACTTCGCTTTCCATGGGCACGACCTCAACCTCCTCATTAGAAAACTTGGTATTTGCCAGGCCGTAATGGCAAATGCCTTAGTTGCACTTATGCAGTAAGAAAGAATTTATACTTTCTTAACTGCGAAGCACAGAACGCTTCTTCCGGGGTCTTCGGAACGTGCTGTTCAAGGCTGCGTATTCTGCCTACACTAGTAGGGACTTTCTTGATTAGAGCTTGATGTGTTCCCCATGGCTAAGAGGATTAAGGTAAAAGCAATTCCAGCGGAGGAAATCCACGAAGACTCCTGGGGGAAAAGCAACAGCTGAGATCCCGCAGGAAGCTGAAGCGTTGCCCTAGGTGCGCGAAGTGTATTTCCGAAGCGGTATCTTAGCATTTAATCCTTTCCACATTACTTTGCATTTTATATCAACTACAAAATAGGAAAATTTAAACGATATTGCTGAAGATAGGGGGGAGGTTAACAAAAAAGGGGCTCCCTAAAATTAAAGGGAGCCCCAATATCATTGTTAATACCTTTCTTTCAGTTCTGGCAATGTAACTGTCTGAGTTACATTGTCTTCTGTCATATCATAAACTTTCATTTGGTCTAGTGAGAATGTGTACAATGTGTCGCCGACTGATACCATCCGTTTGACCTCAGATTCCCATTTTGGGTGTTGCATTTGTTTCATATTCTCTTGATGTGTAATACTATCTTTAACCTTGATGCCATTTTCAGGTGTTATGTTGTATAGAAAGGCTCCTTCATAAACCAGTGATTGCTCTTCATAGGTTGCATCCCCTTTATGAACTGTTTTCGTCTCAAACAGTGTTGCTGGAAATCCGAAAATGTTTTTCTTAGGATGCTTATATAATGCATTATGGTTATGGTTGAGCTCCGTGTAGGAGTGTCCCTGGCCAATAATCTCACTATATTTTTCCTTAGGATCTGTTGGGTCAGTTACATCAAATACTGATATTTTCAGTCCGTTAATTCTGACTCGCGGTTCACGTCCATCCTCTGTTTCAACTAACTTCGTATTTTGACCGAAACCAATTACATGGTTATCATCTAATGGATGCAAGTAGTTGCTGAATCCTGGTATTTTCAATTTGCCTAGAACGGTTGGTTTTTCGGGATTCTTTAAATCGATAACAAAAAGCGGATCAACTTGTTTAAATGTTACCATATATGCAACTTCATCCATGAATCGAACGCTGTAGATTCGCTCACCCTCGGCTAATCCTTCCAATTTTCCTATCGAGTTCATTTGCAAATCGAACGTATACAGGTTATTGGTAGAAGGTTCTTTTTCATTCCACATATCTCCCTTTGTTGTTGCAACACGAAATGTTTCGTTACGTTCGTCCATGGCAAACTGGTTAATTAGCGTACCATTAACAATGGTTGAGGCGTTATAGGTTATTTTCCCGCTATCAATTTTAAATTGATTGATTTCTGTATTTGCTGGTGGTCTGGCGATAGCAATATCAGCTGTACTGTTACTAGTACTTGCATCATTTTTCTGGTAGTTGTATTTATTTACTGCAATATAGATATGTTTTTTAGACATATACATTTGATTGGAAGCGCCAAGGTAGGATTCCATAGTTATTTCTTTATCCATATTGTCTAAGTCAATTGACCCTAACAGCAGAAAATTCTCATCCTGACTTTCAGGGAAAAAGTACATGGAATCAAAACTTAATGGCTTAGCTTTATTACTAATGGCTGTATCTTTAATAAATGGCCGCATCTCAGTATCTTTAGCACCTTCTTCAAGAATACGGTAAGGAGGATGCTGATTTGCAATTAAATACATGTGTCCATCCATTAGCCTGGAGGCTGTAAGGGAACCTTCGAATGATACTTCACGAACCTGTTTTGGATTACCTTTATCTGAAACATCGTAAATCAATACGGAAGTTTGCATACGGTGGCTCGGAAAGCTTTCGATGCTACTAGATTTGGCGGATTGCTGTTCCCTAATTGGTTTTGATTTGTGTCCAATCACAATCAGTTTTTCATTGTATAAATAAAGTTCAGATGGACGAAAATTTTTCTGGGAAATTGTGCTTAATACGTTACTATTATCTTTATTAGCGCTGGTTATTACAACATCAGATTCTCTGGCAAAATACACAAACTCACCATCTGTTTTGATAAGATCCCCTTCATCAATACCACCAACTTGAACATTTGTAGTAGAGGCCTTTTCACCACTACTTGCTGTATCCATTGCTGCATCTCCACTGGAACTTTCTTCTGTTGCGCTATCATTTTGCTGTACGGTCATTTCTTTTCGTTGTTCCATCCGTTCGTTAAGTAATGTCATGAGTTGTTCATTGTCTTTTATGTTTGGTACTTCTGCTACAGCAGTGAAAGAGTGTGTAAATGTATTGTCCAATTTGCTGCCTGCAATTGTTTCAACATCATCTGAAACGGTTATCATGTACGTATGGTCAATGTTATACCCGTCATTTGGTGCTTCTAGTGTCAACACCGTATTATCTGGATTCCATTTAAATGAAACGTCAACCTGCTCATTGCTGTTGTTCACAACTGTTACTGTTTCGCTTGTAAAGGTATCGGGATTCATTTTTTTAGTAAAATGAATGGTCCAATCCTTAAACGTAGGTGCATAGCTTGATTTGGAAGGAATATTAGCAGTTATTGTGTTGGAAAAGAAAATAAATGCTACTGCAATAATAACAACCAGACTTGAACCAATTATCCACCAGATTTTCTTTTTCATCATTAAGTCACCTCATAAATTATTATTTCGTCTTTAATTTGTTAGACGACAGAAGGGGAATAATGTTACAAATGTATTACAGGAAAATGGAAAAGGTTTCTTATGTGATCCAATTTCATCTTCAAAAATAAAACCGATTAGTAAATGTGCTAGGCCTGTTGATTTCCCCTGCAGGCGGACGCTTTCCGAGGTCATGAGCGCTGTCCGCAGTAAAAATCAACGATAGTAGTACTTCGCATTCACGAAAGCTGATATTAGTTCGCAATTGATTTAACTACTAATACGTTATATCTTTAGATAAAAAAATACCGACCCACTTTTGGATCAGTATTTATAGTTATTATTTAAGAAGAAAATTGCGATTGTTCCTGGACCTGCGTGAGATCCGATAGCTGAACCGACCATTTCAATTACAATATTGCGAGCGCCGAATTTTTCTTTAAACATTTCAGCATATTTTTCTGCTGTCTCCAAGTCGTCGCCATGACTGATGCCAATCGTTTGGTTTGTGAAGTCAGTTCCGCGTTCCTCCATAATTTCAAGCATACGGTTCAATAATTTTTTTGAACCTCTTATTTTTTCGAGAGGGACAAGCTTTCCATTCTCGACATGCAGAATTGGTTTGATTTTTAGGAGCGTACCAACAAATGCTGCTGTTTTGCTTACACGACCACCGCGATAAAGGTATTCCAAATCATCAACAGTAAAAATATGTTCCATATGTTTTGCATGATATGTAATAGTATCGATGATTTCATCAACACTTGTGCTTTCGCTAGCAAGCTGGGCGGCACGGAGGACGATTAGTCCAAGTCCGATTGATACACATTTTGTATCAATAACGTGAATTGATGCATCAGGGTATGTTTCCTTAACTTCCTTTTCCATCATTTTTGCTGTCTGATATGTACCAGATAACTCGGAAGATAATGCAGGGTAAATTAATGTTTGGTTTGATTCAGCGTACGATGTGAAAATAGTTTTAAAGGTTTGTGGAGAAACTTGAGATGTCTTGGGACTTTTTCCTTCTCGCATTGCATCATAGATTGTTTTAGGCTTTATTTCTTTACCATCTGCATATTCTTTCTCATCTAAGTGAACCGTTAGTGATACCATTTCGATGTCATATTCGTTATAATGTTCGTTTGAGAGATCACATGCTGAGTCTGCTAAAATTTTAATACTCATTTCAATCACCTCATTATTGTTAAGTACTTGTATCTATTTAAGTTTAAAGCTATATAGAAAGATAGTCAAAGTATATTTGTATGAAATGTAAAAATAATGATAAAATTAATCGAGGCTGATAGCAGCAGGGAGGTTAGCTATGTTTTTATTTGAAGCAAGACGAATTATTATTGTTATATTCGGTGCCATGCTGAATGCAATGTCACTAAACTTCTTCTTAATAGGAGCAAATGTTTATGCAAGTGGCTTTACAGGTGCTGCGCAGCTTATTTCCAGTGTGTTTAATGATTTTCTGGGAATCGGCATAAGTACAGGTATTCTATTATTCATATTAAATATTCCAGTTGCCATATTAGGCTGGCATAAGGTCGGTAAAGGTTTTACTGTTTATAGTGGTATTTCTGTTGTCTTCACTACACTATTTTTAGAACTCTTGCCTATAGTGACGTTTTCAGAAGATATTATACTTAATGCGGTTTTTGGTGGGGTTATAGCCGGAACTGGTGTTGGAATCACATTGAAGCTTGGTGCTTCAACAGGTGGTATGGATATTGTAGCAATGGTTTTATCCCGTATGAAAGACAGACCAATTGGGACTTACTTTCTGGTGTTAAACTCAATAATTATCGCAATGGCTGGGTTCCTTTATGAACCTGAGAACGCACTGTATACATTGTTGACACTGTATGTCACAACACGTGTAATTGATGCAATCCATACTCGTCACGAGAAATTGACAGCAATGATTATTACACATAAAGCTGATGAACTGCAAAAAGCAATTCATGATACAATGGTGCGTGGAATTACGATAATTCCAGCTAAAGGAGCGTACACGAAAGAAGACAAAAACATGATGTACCTTGTTATAACACGGTATGAATTATATGATTTGGAACGAATAATCGGTGAAGTAGATCCGAATGCATTTACAAATATCGTTCAGACAACAGGAATATTTGGCTTCTTCAGACGTGATAACTAAAACGAGTTAATATAAGGGGTAATTTTAAATGAAAAAATTAATCATCATGCTATTCTGTGCACTTATTTTGGTAGCATGCAGCAGTGAAGATGGAGCAGATTCCAAATCAGCTAATAAGAATAGTGAAGAAGAATCAAACACCGAATCAAAAGGTGATAAGACTGAAGAAGCTGATGAAAGTGCAGCGGTTCAATTCAGGAATGTTGGCATGGAAATTAAGGGAAGTACGATTCAGCTTTCGGGTGAAGCAAAAGCTAAAGATGATACTTTTTTCTATAAATTTGAACAGGGGGATACGAAAATTGTAAAGGAAACTTCTGTTAAACTTGAAAAAAATGAGCAAGGATGGGGGAGTTTTCAGCTGGAACTAGAACTTACCCAAAAGGTGAGAGAAGCACAAGTAATGCCGGTTATTACGCTATATGATAAAAAAGAAGATGGAACAATAGTAAATAAAAATTATTTTCCTGTCGATTTAAGAAATCTGTAATATCATCAATAATAAAATCAGAGGTACAAATCAGTTATGATTTGTACCTCTGTGTTTTACATATCGCCTATGTAATTTTAATAGCCATGTTTTTCAAATACTTCTTTAACCCTTGCTTCCAGTTGATCCCATTCTGCATCAAACATTTTATTGATTGTAATGAAGTTTTGATATCCAAAAACATTATCGACACCTTCAAGCTGCATCATATCATTTAAAATTTCATGCTCGCTAGTATCTCCAGGCATTACAGAAATACTGCTGTCTCCCTGAAATATAAGATTGTCCGTTGTAAATTTCAGTGCATTTGGATTTGGCGTAGCTTCAGCTCTTACTCCCATTGATAATTACCTCCCTAGTTAGTACCTACATGTTTATATTTTAGCAGAAATTTTATTTGGAAAAAAGGAAAACACCCTTACCATATTTTAAAATGGTAAGGATGTTTTATTTGCACGTTATAATCCCTCATCATCAGAAAAATGATTTGAAAATCAGTAACGCACATATTTGTTGCATTGCTCAGACACCAAATGGATAATCGGTCATCTTCGCCTTTCTTAATGGAGGTTAACTTAACTGATTGTGTTGACGTAATTTCTGCTCAAGTTGCTGTAATTGCTGTTGCTCTTCAGGAGAACTTTCGGCTTTGGCTGATTGTATGGCGTTTTGTGCAGCCTGTTTATCCTGTTGGTTTGCTGCTCCTCCTTGAGCATTGGTTATGCGGTTAACGGCAGTTTTAGCTTGTTGAAATAGGTTGTTTTCCATCTAAAACCCTCCTACTGTGTGGCTGTCCGCTTCCTCACGCTTCCGTTCAACATCGCTGAATCGTGATCGGTAAGGAAATCGTTCATCATGTTTTTTAACAGAATCAGCACTGTGTTGACTGAATCGCCTTGATTTGTTACGTTTTCCCATCGGTGATTCCTCCTTAGAAAAACATGTTCATTCACCAGCAAACTGTGAATGGTGTTTATCTGTCTGGAAGTCAACTAAGAAAAAAGTAGTGAGCGCTTTGATGCGCTCACTACTAGTATGGTTCATTTCTTACTATATATTATAGGAAATTTTTAGAGGGCTTCTGTGGCTGAAGCTTCAAATAATCCTCAAGAAAAACGCCAATGCCATCTTGTTCATTAGTTGCCGTTACATGTCCTGCAATGGATTTTAATTCATCTATTGCATTTCCCATTGCAACACCTATACCTGCATAGTCAAGCATTTCCAAGTCATTATCTTCATCACCAAAAGCAATAATTTGCTCTTGTGGGATATGATAATAATGAGCAATTTTTTGAAGTCCTACTGCTTTATTCATTCCTTTTCGGACAATTTCAATGATGTTCCAAGGCGCACCCCATTTACGATGCTCGATAAGTTCAGCATGATAATCATCCAAATGGCTTCTTAATTCATGAATATGTTCTTCCTTTGGGTGAATTAGCAAGGATGTTGGATCTTCTTTCAGTTCATTTTTAATACTTCCAATTGTAAAAGGTGGATCCTGTTGTGTTGTTTGAAAAATGTCGATAATTTTTTCATCGTATTGATCAAGATAGACAGTATCCATAACTTCAGCTAAAAGGTTATTAACATTCAAATCATGGCATGCATCAATGATTTTATGAGCTGTTCTGATTGGCATCGGGCTATGCAATGCGTCCCACTTATGATCTGTTGGATGGTGGATTAATGCACCATTAAAATTAACCATTGGTGTATCCATGCCGAGCGCATGATAATAATTAATACTTGCACGGTGTGGTCTGCCGGTTGCTATAACGATAATATGCCCATCATTTTTTGCTTGTTGAAGTGTTTGCTGATTGCGGGTACTAATTTCTTTATCATCGGACAGGAGCGTTCCATCTAAATCTAATGCAATTAAGTGTCGTTTATTTTTCATAAGTTTTCACCTCATATTAATTTAGTTTATAAGTCATTTCCTAATATGTAAAGGATAATATTGCTTGTTGCTTGCATTTTACACAAATTTAATAATATGATGTTCAATATATGAAATAATATTAAATGAGAGGGTCCTGATAATGATTGGGATATTTCACCAAGAAATTAAATCCATACCATGTTTAGTTATTGTTGATTCAATAAAGGAAAAGGAACCATTACCAACACTTACATATTTCCACGGATTTACCAGTGCTAAAGAGCATAATCTTCCTTTGGCTTACCTGTTGGCAGAAGAAGGTTACCGCGTTATTCTTCCTGACAGTATGTATCATGGGGAACGCGAGGCAGAGATTTCCTCAATTAAAAAGCAAATCTCCTTTTGGGATATCGTTATGCAAAATGTAAATGAATTAAAAGTTATAAAAGATGGATTAGATGAAGAAAACTTAATTTTGGATAATCGGTTTGGTATTGCCGGCACCAGTATGGGCGGAATTACAACGGCCGCTGCTTTGACACAATTTCCATGGGTTAAAGCTGCTGGGGTATTAATGGGATCACCCAAAATAACAACTTATGCAAAAACGCTCGTAAACAGCTTTAAAAAAATGGGTGATTTACCAGTAACAGACGAAATGATTGATAAGCTCTACGAACAGTTGCAGCATTATGATTTATCGAATCATGCAGAGAAACTCAAGGAGCGCCCTTTGCTATTCTGGCATGGGGAAAATGATTCTGTCGTACCATTTGATCATTCATATACATTTTTTGAGGATGCAAAGCAGTATTATACCAACCAGGAGAATATTCAGTTTCTAAAAGAGACAAACGCTGGTCATAAAGTAAGTCGCTATGCAATACTCGAAACTGTAAAATGGTTTATAAAACATCTCTAGTGTGAGTTATATCATTTAAAAATTACCGAAAATATGTTTAAATAAAGGTAGTATAATGAAGGAGGTTATTAGTTATGGACGAAGCTCTGAAGGAAAATATGATGGGCGCACTTGAGAATGTAATTGACCCTGAGCTAGGCATTGACATTGTTAATCTTGGGCTAATATATGATGTGGACTTAAATGATGAAGGTATCTGTGATGTTACGATGACATTAACAGCTATGGGTTGTCCATTGGCTGCACATATTGAACAAGATGTTAAACATGCACTATCAGATATTCCTGAGGTTAAAGAGATTAATGTTAATATCGTATGGAATCCGCCATGGGGAAAAGATAAAATGTCACGTTATGCAAAGATTGCACTTGGAGTTCCAGATTGATTTTTAATTACAAGGTTGGTTCATATGAAATGAATCGGCCTTTTTTTATATAGTTGTACTTATGCAGAATGAAAGTATACTTACTTTTTAGAAAATTTTCTTTTATGACGTTTTCACTCGTTCTGATGATGGTGGAGTTGTTTGAATCGTTCCGGCAGAATACTTCGCTTTCCATGGGCACGGCCTAACCTCCTCGTGACGCAAAGAACGCTTCTTCCGGGGTCTTCGGATACGTGCTGGTCCCATAGGAGTCTACGTATTATGCCTCCACTGGAAGAGGTTTTCTGATTAATGTGTAGTTATGGTCCATGAGTTCGTGGAGTAAATCTAAGCTGCGGAAAAAATACGCGACTCCCATGGACAGTGAGTGTTTTCTCGCAGCGTTGGATTAGCACTCACCCTATAAAGGGTGGAAGGAAATCAAGAAGAAGTTGCGTGACTGTTTACATCAACTGCGAAGGTTAAAATAGCAACAATACTTTCGAAAATGTCATTTATATAAAATGAGGTAACGTATGAAAATTTGTCAGATAGTTGGTTATAAAAATTCGGGGAAGACGACGGTAATGAACAGCTTAATCCGTTACTTTTCATCAAGTGAGATGAAAGTTGGTACACTGAAGCATCATGGACACGGTGGTGAGCCAGAGGTAGTGGATAATACCGATAGTACGACGCATATTGAATCCGGGTCATTGGTCAGTGGTGTACAGGGTGAGAATACAACCCAATTGACATTCGAAGTAAAAATGAATTTGGATAAGCTCATTCAGCTATATAGTAACCTTCCGATTGATTTACTTTTGATAGAAGGTTATAAAAATGCTTCCTATCCCAAAATTGTTTTGGTCAAAAATGAGCAGGATTTTTCGCATTTAAGTGATTTATCCAATATAATTGCAATAGGAACATGGGATGAAAAATTATTGAATAATAATAAGTTCCCCACGTTTAATATAAATAATCTTGATGCAAACATAGAACAACTAGCTGAATACGTAAGAAGGTGTTAAGATGGATAACAATTTTTGGATTACCAATAAGCCGATTCAAATAAATAATTGTATAGAGAAAGTGGTCCGTGCCGAAGCAGGAGCAGTTAATACGTTTATTGGTACAGTTCGCGAGTTTACCAAAGGCAAAAGAACATTATACTTGGAGTATCAGGCATATCAGGCAATGGCCGAAAAGAAATTAGCGCAAATTGGTGACGAAATAAATGATAAGTGGAATGATGCAGAGACAGCAATTGTTCACAGGATTGGCCACTTGGATATATCAGATATAGCGGTAGTGATTGCTGTATCGACACCGCATCGTAATGATTCTTTTGAAGCAAGCAGGTATGCAATTGAACGAATCAAGGAGATTGTTCCTATTTGGAAAAAAGAGCATTGGGAAGACGGTACAAAATGGGTAGGAGATCAGAAGGAACAGACGACATATATACCTTCCGAGGAGGAATTGCGAAATGATTGATGTGTTATTTTTTGCTGAGTTACAAGAGAATGTAGGAAACGAAAAAGTGTCTGTTGAAGCGGATGGAATTACCGTGACAGAGCTGAAAAACAATCTCTTATCAACGTATAAATTGGATACGCTGAACAATGCGATGGTAGCGATTAATGAAGAATACGCGAGGGAAAATAGCGTTGTAAATAGGGGGGATGTTGTCGCATTTATCCCGCCGGTAAGTGGTGGTTAAAAAAAGTATCGTTCGGCTCAATCTTTGCAGCCGTACGATACGCTATCAACCAATTCCAAGCATTTCTTTAGCACGATCACTCATTTTTACGGGTGACCAAGCTGGTTCCCATACAAGGTCAATTTTTATTTCACCAACACCTTCAACTTGACTGACACGATGCAGGACACCTGATTTTATACTGTCGTGCATTGGACATCCGGGAGTTGTTAGTGTCATTACAATTCTAATATTGTCATCAAAATCAACCTCGATTCCATAAATAAGTCCAAGGTCCATGATATTTATGCCAAGCTCCGGATCAATTACTTCAAATAAGGCAGCTCCAACTTTTTTATCCAATGACATGAAGAAAGTCTCCTTTCTGATTTTACTTAACAAGCACATGAATAATTGATAAAGCGTATAGCAGGGACGTAACTGTAAGCAGCCCCTGAAAAACAAATACTAAAAATCCGATATAAAGTAAGCCGCTTCCGGTAAGGCCAACAACACTGATTACAAATAATGTGAATAGAATGACGGCATGCTTTTCATTAATCATTTCTTTCAGTGTAGGTACCTTTTCTTTGCCAATCTTATCTGCGTATTTATGAGTCCACCACAGAAAAGGGAAGATTTTATACAGATAGCCAAGAATACTAAAAATGATCCAGCTCATAACATACAAAAATATCAGCCATCCCCAAACAGCAGATTCACGAACACCACTAACACTGAACGTGAAGGCAAGCATATGGACACCCAGTCCATTAAAAATAGCTAAAACAGAAAATGAAAATGGCTTATCTAACTTTTTCTTGAGCCGTTTAGCTAAGATTTCTTTTATATCAAGAACAAAAAAGAAAAAACCTGCTAAAAGTAAAAACCAGCCGATTGATTGTACTAGTGTATTTTCCATCCAGAATGAACTTATTAAGCTAATTAGGCCTGTAATATATGTGATGAATGCGGGTTTTGCCCATTTCATCGAATAACCATGTGACAAACTGAACATTGGAACAAGCTTATAGGAAAATCCAAAGATTAATAATGTGAACCATCCGGAAACTCCGAGGACAATATGAGATGATAAAATCGTCCCATGGCTGACGATACCACCAACCGTGATATTCCAGGCTAGTAAAAAGCCAGCAACGATTGTTAGGAAAAAGCTTGTAATCGCACCAATCACAAATAGTGTCATGGTGTTCTTTTTCTTTTGTTTAAAGATTGTTTTAGCCATTTGAATGATAAACATAATAATTCCTATAATGGCTACTATCCCACCGTATAATGCGTATTCAGGCATTAGTCCAAGTAATAAAGCAAATGCTGTTACACCAATTGCAGTTATCAGAAACTGAATAAAGCCAAATGTCTGACTCCAGATTGGTGTTATGAATGCAACAGGAACGAGCTGATACATCGCTCCCATTGCAATCATTACCGCATACCCTAAAAGCAAAAAGTGTCTCCCATCCAAATGTCTGGAATTCTGAATTGTCCCGTTGCCAGTATATCGTTATTAAGAAATAAAATTGTTTGTGAAATAACGAGTGCCGCTAGTGCATATAAGATAAAGGCTAGAGGCAATTTTATATTTGTGTCTGAATTCAGGCTTCCGCCAGGCATCATACTACTCACCAGATTTCGTGATTGTAATTTTAAAGCTTCCATCATCTTGCTCTTCCGTATCGTGCTGGTATCCGCGACCATTCAGTTCTTCATATAAAAATAATGGACGGCGGTCATTAATGATTGAAAATGATGCACCGTTTTCCATTTTATCCAGTGTCTTTAACGTACGCATCATGGGTTGAGGTGGTTCTAGGCCTCGATTATCAATAATCATTTTGTGACAGCCACCTTTCTTGTGTAGGTTACTTTCCAATGTTTTGACTCTACTTTTTCAACCACCTGGTCAAATCCCTTACGTCTTAATATTGCGTGCAGTGGAACAGGATTGAATGGTGCATGCAGGATAAGAGATTCTCCATCGTTTACTTCTTTGACAGCACCCATGATTTTATCGAAAGGTTCCTTCTTCATGCGCAAATCCTCGCGCATTCAAGTTCAATAACTTTTACATCTGTTTTCATGAAATCACCTCATGTTTTATTCTGAATCTACTATCATGATAATGATTTTCAATTAAAAAAGTAGTGACTTGTATCACGTTATGAAAAAATATTCGAGAAGAGTGTGAGCATCGACAAAAGGAGGGCGTGAATCAGCAGAAGGAGGGCGTGAATCAGCAGAAGGAGGGCGTGAATCAGCAGAAGGAGGGCGTGAATCAGCAGAAGAAGATCGTGAATCAGCAGAAGGAGAGCGTGAATCGCCAGAAGGAGAGCATGAATCAGCAGAAGAAGAGCGTGAATCAGCAGAAGGAGAGCGTGAATCAGCAGAAGGAGGGCGTGAATCGCCAGAAGGAGAGCGTGAATCAGCAGAAGAAGAGGGTGAATCAGCAGAAGAAGAGGGTGAATCAGCAGAAGGAGAGCGTTAATCAGCAGAAGGAGGGCGTGAATCGCCAGAAGGAGAGCGTGAATCAGCAGAAGGAGAGCGATAATCAGCAGAAGGAGAGCGTTAATCAGCAGAAGGAGGGCGTGAATCGCCAGAAGGAGAGCATGAATCGCCAGAAGGAGAGCGTGAATCAGCAGAAGGAGAGCGTGAATCAGCAGAAGGAGAGCGATAATCAGCAGAAGAAGTGCTCGAATCACCAGAAGAGTAAATTTTCAACAGACGAAAAGAGGTCATCCTCAATTTGGGATGACCTTTACTTAAAATAATTCTTCTTCCAATGCATCAGTATCTAGAACGAAAGATCCTGATTTATCAGTAGTTATCAGGCTTTGTTTCTTTAATTGTGTGAGTGTACGGCTGACGGTCTCACGACTGGAGCCTATCATGTTCGCAAGCTCGCGGTTTGTGAAATGGGTATTTATTTTTATCATTTCATCCTTAGTTTCTTTTCCATAATTTTTGGCAAGTCTTAAAAGCAACATAATAATTTGTTCATATGTGTTATGTAGAATTTTTTCTTCTAATCTATTTTGTAAATCCATAATTTTGTCACCTAATACACGGAAAAGCTTGATACAAATTTCCGGATGGGTAATAAGAAAATTCTCGAAGGTCTTAATAGGAATGTAAATTAAGATGGCATCCTCCAGAACTTCAGAGTGTGCTGGACAATCGTCTTGTCTAAAAAAGCCTTGGTGAGGAAACATATCCCCAGGCTGCAGAACGTTTACAATCTGTTCTTTACCATGAAAGTCAGTTTTATAAATCTTTACTTTGCCCTGATGAATAAAGTATACATTTGTCAATGGATCGCCTTGCATAAAAATATGTGTGCCATGACGGTACATGCGGTGTTTGGCTAAGTCAACAATTGGTTCCATTTCAAAGTCTGTTAGATCTTTAAATAATGGAACTTTTTGTAATAGTTCCTGGATGGATTGAGTATTCACAGTCATGCTCCTTTCTGCAAACTAACTCTTATATTAGTCCCACTTACATTCTAACACGTTATATGGCTATGTATAATTAGGAAATGTGAAAACTTTATGTGAGCGTGATAAATATCATAACAAGGTGTGTTCTCACTCACAACCTAGAGTAAAATTTACAGTTATGATGTAGTTGGTTAAAGGTTATCACAAATTCCAATTTAAGGGGGGAAATAAAATGAATGATACACAGTTTGCAGTGAAAATCCAAGCACCGGAAATAGAGCCAAGGTTTAGACATCAGAAAATATTTGAAGTGTTTGATGAGCTAAAGTCAGGAGAGTTTATGGAACTTTCAAATGATCATAATCCAAAGCCGCTTCATTATCAGTTCATGATTGAACGTGAAGATACATTTACCTGGGAATACCTAGAAGAAGGGCCATCATTATGGCGCGTAGCAATCGGTAAACAATAAATTTATTGAGCCCTTGGTGATTATTCCAAGGGTTTTAATGTTGTCGATATTATGACAGTTGCAGATTAGTGAAAAATATCACATCCAATTGCAGAAAAAATAGATAAGCTTTATGCAGCAATCATTTTAGGAGGGGTAACATGTTTTCACAAGACTATAATGAAAACCCGTTTATCGTTATTTGGGAATTGACACGTGCCTGTGAATTGAAATGTCTGCATTGCCGGGCAGAAGCACAATACCATCGGCACCCGTTAGAATTAACGTTTGAAGAAGGCAAAAAATTAATTGATGATATATATGAAATGAATAATCCGATGCTTGTTTTTACAGGTGGTGATCCATTGATGCGTCCGGATGTATTTGATATTGCTGAATATGCGGTAAAAAAAGGTGTGCGTGTTTCGATGACACCATCCGCGACACCGAATGTAACGAAAGAAGCAATGGAGAAGGCGAAAAACGTTGGGCTCGCAAGATGGGCATTTTCGATTGATGGGCATTGTGCAGAGGTTCATGATCATTTCCGCGGTACGTCAGGTTCGTTCGATTTAACGATGAATGCGATAAACTACTTACACGAGCTGGAAATGCCCCTCCAGATAAATACGGTAATTTCAAGATACAATGTCGACTACCTGGATGAAATGGCTAAGATGGTGGAGAGATTAGGCTGTGTGCTTTGGAGTGTATTTTTCCTTGTGCCAACTGGTCGTGGAAAAGAAAGTGATATGATTTCACCTGCTCAACATGAGAAAGTATTACGCTGGCTATATAAACTGTCAAAACGGGTTCCATACGACATAAAAACAACCGCAGCACAGCATTATCGTCGTGTTGTTATTCAAGGAAAAATGCGTGAGAATGAAGATCATGATGATGCAATTCGCTATGAGGACGCACTAATGAGCGGCAAAACAGGTCAAATTGACGGGCTTGGCCGTGCACCTAAAGGGGTCAATGATGGGAACGGATTTGTCTTTATTTCCCATACAGGTGATGTCCTTCCAAGTGGTTTGTTACCAATAAAAGCCGGAAATGTGCGCGAGACACCACTTGCAACGATTTATCGTGAGTCAGAGGTATTCCAAAACCTGCGTAGCCCCGATAAATATAAAGGTAAATGTGGGGTATGTGAGTTCCGCCATGTATGTGGCGGGTCAAGATCAAGGGCATATAACATTACCGGTGATTACATGGAGAGCGAGCCATATTGCGTTTATATTCCAAAAACAATGCGAAAAAAGAAGAAACAAGTTAACTAGACTTCAAAAACTTCTAGCAGGTGTATGGCTAGAAGTTTTTTCTTTTATGATGAAATTGAAAGGCATGTACTATTTTTATAATCGGCCGGGCGATCAACTGAGCACTTCCTATGATAAATAAAATGGCACCTGCAGTTTTTAAAGGTTCAAAAAGAAAAAACACACTTCCAATCAAGAACCAAAGTCCAAGTGTGAAGTCATTCAACAAACTGATCAATCGATATTTTTTGTTAAATGATAGTTCATAGGTTCCGAGATGGATATCCAGGAAATTTTTTTCATCATTAATAAATGCCATAAAAAATCCCTCCACAGGGTTAAATTACCCAAATGGAGGGATTTACGAAACTTAATTATAGGAAAAGAATAACAAGAATTCCTACGATAAAGCAGTAGAACGCGAAATATTTTAGGTTTCCGCGTGCCATTACATTCATAAACCAGCGTAATGAATAATAGGAGGCAACAAGTGATGCTGCAAATGCCAGGATATAAGGTATCGCCAGTACGCTTATGTTACCATCTCCAAGGATTTCACCGGCAGACATAATCGTGATTCCTAAACTTACTGGAATATAAAGCAGGAATGAAAAACGTAAAGCTGTTTCTGATTTCATGCCAACAAGCATTGCTGCGACAATCGTTGCACCTGACCGGCTGATTCCTGGAATGAGAGCAACAGCTTGAGCTAAACCAACAATAATCGCGTCCTTTATGGTTATGTCACCATCATTCTTATTACCGCGTAAGTTACGAATGATCCATAAGGCGATACCTGTAATAAGCAACGTATACCCGATTACAGATACTTTGCTTAACTCACTTTCAATATAATCCTCAAATAATATTCCAAGAACACCAGTTGGAATCGTTGCAATAACGAGAAATAAGATAAATTGAAAATCACTTTTTGCAGCGTTATCTCTCGTTGTAATATACCGGATTCCATTTTCAACCAATCGATAGATATCTTTCCGGTAAATAATAAGTACGGCAAGAAGTGAGCCAAAGTTTACCAGTATTTCAAAAGAAAGTCCCTTTACTGCGGTAACGCCAAAAAGCTCACGTAAAATAACAAGATGACCGCTAGATGAAATTGGGATTGGCTCCGTAAAACCTTGTACAAGGCCTAAAAAGAAATATTTTATTAATACCCAAAGCGAATTTATTACTTCCATTGTATTCCCTCCAAATGTTAAATGGATTTTCAACCAAGACGAGTCACCAACCTATAGGCCAATGAATAGTCTAGTTGGTGAGGAGGTTGAAAATATGAATCAGAATTACCAACATATGTACGATTTATGTAAGAATCATATGCATTCCTATGTACTGGTTGAAATGAATGATGGTGCCAAAGTAGATGGCATCATAACAGGTCTTGATGATGAATATGTATATGTTGCTGTTCCTTTAGGGCAAGGGGATGAGCAGCATGCAAATGCATATCCATACGGGAACCAGCGCCAATTTGGTTTCGGGTACGGGTACCCTGGTTACGGTTACGGATACCCTGGTTACGGATATGGTTATGGACGTCCAAGAAGATTCAGACGGCTCATCTTACCTTTGGCAGCACTTACGGCATTAAGCGTTTTACCCTGGTATTAAAACACAGAACCCTTGCCATTCATTACCTTGAAGGCAAGGGTACACACATAAGTGATTTAGCTGGTAAGCAAGAAAGGATTTACCCTTTCTTACTGCATAAGCTTACTAATATTTTTGTTCACTTTCGCCTTTTAAAGCACCTTCACCTAAAACACTAATAGCTACTGTAATAATCACGGCAAGTATAACTGTGTTCGTCAAGTTGAATGGGTTGCCAGCCATACTGCTTAAAACGTATGAAATAACACCACTAATTAAAAGTGCCCAAACTAATGGAAGTAGAAACCGCATAATTTACACCTCTTTTTTATTTACGACAAGTACTGATTCGTGAAACTTTCCTCATATAGTTTATCAAATCCACATAAAAAATAAAAGTATTAATTCGTTATGAAAGGGAGTTAAAGAATAAAGTGAAGGATGGATATTATGTTATTTTTGGTAGAGAATTGTTTTCAATGGATGGGCTTTCATCTTGTTAACTGCTTATTGGAAAATGGCTACAAAGTAGATGGACTGGATGATCTTTCCTCAGATAAAAAAGAACACCTGTCCATGTATGTCGGGAGGAATGCATCATTTCAGCATTTGTCGTCTTTAAAAAGAGGTACAACTTACGATAGATCAATTACCATCAAAGATAGTGAACTTGTATTAACAATGCAGCAGAATATAAGCCATAGAATTAAACTCCCAATACTTTTTGGTGAGTGGATGCCTATGAGAAAAGATGGAATGTACCATCAAAACACGTTCATTTCGTTTGATTCAGATATTTTTTTTAATGAGGCAATTTATATTGGAGACTTTATGAAAAGCCTTATCCAGTGGGTGAAGTCGTCCCAATTACCAGAAATTTTAGAGGTCAAATCAATAAATAATAAACAAAGTAAGGAGATAAAACTTGAAAATTCCGTCTATATTCGAAACAATATAACTATAGAAGAGAATCTGGAAATGGTTATAAAGCACTATGATAAGTTTAAAGAACTTTATTAATGCTTGAGAATGTGAAGCATTTAATATGTTTTATGTTTTAAAATAAGACAAGCTAACATTTGTCCGGATTGGAGTGCGAACGTTGAAAAATGTTTCGATAGTTACATTAACAGTTATTATAATTATGATTTTATCTGGTTGTTCGAATTATTTTAATCAAGGTAACTTACAGAAGGCTGGAATGCTTGTTGAAACGTCTATTCATGATCAGCCATGGAATAAAAAGGGATACCAGGGATTACTTGAAATCGAAGAGGAGTTTAATGTTGATGTATATTTCAAGGAAGGTGTACAAACGGAACAGGAAATTGCGAAGGCAGTCGATGAATTGGTTAACCAAGGAGTGAATCTTATCTTTGGTCACAGCAGTACATATGGGAAGTACTTTAAAGATATTTCTACGGCATATCCGGACGTTCATTTTGTATATTTTAATGGTGGTGAATTTGGCGAAGATTTGACAAGTCTTAACTTTAATTCACATGCCATGGGATTTTTTGGTGGGATGATTGCAGCTAGGATGACGGAAACAGGTAATGTAGGGGTTGTTGGAGCGTTTGAATGGCAGCCTGAGATAGAGGGTTTTTATGAAGGGGCAAAATACCAAAACCCTGAAGTTGAGGTACACTTAAATTATGTAAACAGCTGGAATAATAACACAGATATTGCGCTAAAGAAGTATGAACAAATGCAGAGCAATAATGTGGATGTTTTTTATCCAACTGGTGATACGTTTAGCGCTTCGATTATTAAACGTGCTAGTGAGGATGGACTTTATGCGATTGGGTATGTTACAGATCAATCTGATATCGCTGAAGAAACGGTTCTGACAAGTACCTTACAGCATGTTGAAAAATTATATGTCCTAACGGCAGAAAAATTCAATGAAGGAGAACTGCGTGGCGGCGTGTTGACGTTTGACTTTAAGGATGAAGTTATCTCCTTAGGGAAATATAACCCGGACGTCCCTGAGGAATTTAAGGATAAGATGAACGAAGCTGTTGAAGAATATAAAGAGACTGGACTATTACCAAATGAACAAGAGTCAGGTTAATTATTTTTCTTGCACATTGATTAAGAATGCATTAAAATTAGTACCAAGTCATAAGATTTGATATTAACATTAGTTATAAGGGGATGAAAATATGGATGTTGGTCTTTTAGGTACTGGACATTATGTCCCAACCAACGTAGTGACTAATCATGACATGGAAAAAATTGTTGATACTAATGATGAATGGATAAGAACAAGAACTGGAATTGAAGAACGCAGAATTGCGAGCGATGATATAAATACGTCAGACATGGCTTTTTTTGCTGCCCAGAATGCATTGCAAGAGTCGAATGTAAAGGCAGAAGATATTGATATGATACTTGTTGCAACGGTAACACCAGATACGCCATTTCCATCTGTATCGTGTATGATCCAGGATAGATTGGGAGCAAATAAAGCTGCGGCAATGGATATTAGTGCAGCTTGTTCAGGGTTTATGTATGGGGTAGTTACAGCTAAACAGTTTATCGAAACAAATGCCTATAAAAACATTTTAGTAGTGGGCGTCGAGAAACTTTCTAAAATTACCGATTGGTCAGACCGTAATACATGCGTACTGTTTGGTGATGGTGCTGGTGCTGCAGTAGTTGGACCAGTTTCAGAAGGTAAAGGAATTCTCTCATTTGAACTTGGAGCAGATGGTTCAGGCGGAAAAGAATTATACCAGAACGATGAAGATCACCTTATTATGAATGGTAGAGAAGTATTTAAATTTGCAGTGAGACAAATGCCGGATTCTTCGGTAAATGTCGTTGAAAAAGCTGGATACAATAAAGAAGATGTTGATTATTTAGTGCCGCACCAAGCAAATATTAGAATCATGGAAGCGGCTCGTGAAAAATTAGGTATTTCAGAGGATAAAATGGCAACTTCCGTTAAACGGTATGGAAATAATTCGTCTGCTTCTATTCCGATAGCTTTATCTGAAGGTGTGAAGAGTGGTAAGATAAAAGATGATGATTTAGTCGTTTTAGTTGGCTTTGGCGGAGGATTAACGTGGGGTGCAATTGCGCTTCGCTGGGGCAAATAACTTAGTTTACGTCATAGGAGGAATACGCAATGGAGGAAAGAAGAGTAGTTATAACAGGACTTGGAGCAGTTTCCCCCGTAGGTAATGATGTACAGACAATGTGGGACAATGTTGTCGCAGGGAATTCCGGAATTGATTATATTACTAGACTTAATAAAGATGATTTTCCCGCACATGTAGCGGCAGAAGTGAAGGATTTTGATCCAACCCATTTCATGGAAAAAAAAGATGCAAGAAAGATGGATTTGTTTACTCAATATGCAGTGGCTGCTTCCAAGATGGCAATTGACGACGCAAATCTGACAATTGATGAAAACAATGCCTACCGGGTCGGAGTCTGGATTGGTTCTGGCATTGGTGGAATGGGAACATTAGAGGATCAGCATACGAAGTTTTTGGAAAAAGGATACCGTCGTGTGAGTCCTTTCTTCGTACCAATGATGATTCCTGATATGGCAGCAGGTCAAGTATCTATTCAGTTTGGTGCAAAAGGGATTAACTCATGTACCGTAACAGCATGTGCGTCTGGCGCCAATTCAATTGGTGACGCGTTTAAGGCTATTGAACGTGGGGATGCTGATTGTATTATTGCAGGCGGAACCGAAGCACCAATAACGAATATGGCTTTTGCAGGGTTCTCATCTGCAAAAGCACTATCAACAAATGAAGATCCAAAGAAAGCGAGTCGTCCATTTGATCTGGAACGTGATGGATTTGTTATGGGTGAAGGAGCAGGAATTCTGATTCTAGAAACGCTGGAATCTGCCCAGGAACGAGGTGCACGCATTTACGGTGAAATTGTCGGATATGGTGCAACAGGTGATGCATATCACATTACTGCTCCAGCTGAGAATGGCGAAGGAGCTGCACGTGCCATGCAGCAGGCAATTGAAGACGCAGGCATTACCCCTGCAGATGTCGATTATGTAAATGCCCATGGAACAAGTACACATCTCAACGATAAGTTTGAAACAGTTGCTATCAAAACAGTTTTTGATGAATATGCATCCAAATTGCCTATATCATCGACAAAAGGGATCACAGGACACTTGTTGGGAGCAGCTGGTGGTATTGAATCAGTTATTTCAATAAAATCAATTGCGGACGGTCTAATCCCTGGAACAATGAACTATGAAACGCCAGACCCGGATTGTGATCTTGATTATGTTACCAACGAATCAAGGAAAAAGGATGTCAGCATTGTGATGAGTAATTCACTAGGATTTGGCGGGCATAATGTTTCTTTGCTGTTTAAAAAGTTTAACTAGTTTAAATGAAAGAGACAGGGATATAACTGAAACTTTTCACTTAAAGAGGAATACTAACAGGGTAGGATGTTTATACTATGTAGTTGATATAAAATGCGACATAAAATTTATGGTAATTTCCTCCCATCCTTTATAAAATGAATGCTATGATACCGTTGTCGGAAATACACTTCGCTTTCCGCGGGCAACGCTTCAGCTTCCTCGGAAGCAAAAGCCGCTTCCTGCGGGATCTTCAGCTGTTGCTATTCCCGCTGGAGTCTCCATGTATTTCCTACGCTAGGTGTTGCTCTCACTATATCCTGTAAATTAATCAATGCTTATCGTGACATTGCCTCTTAGCGTCAGAGGGTGCCCGTGACTAAGAAGAAACTGTAAAAACGTCAGATTGAGCAGATGCCGCCTTGGTATCCGGGTCGGTGAAAGTGAGTATTTCCCTGCAGTTAGAATTATAAAGAACTGCGCGTTTCTTGGAGTTGCTAATTTAAATGATAATTTAGATCTTTTTTTAGCTATCACAATAACATTTGTTTATTTTTAGGATTGTAATACACAATCCAGCGCAGGAAATACACGTAGACTTCTGTGGGAGCTGAGGCTCATCAGCCGCCCACGGAAAGCGAAGTGTATTTCCGCAGCGTGTCCTAGACTGAAATTATTTTTCCATAGTACGTCGCATTTTATATCTAATAAGAACCAAAAAATCCGAACTAATTCGAATTCTATTTCAGGAATTTTGAATTGTAGTTCGGATTTTATTTTGACTAAAACACATTTTTGTCGCGCCCTCCTTTTCTGTGGATTTTCCCAGGTAATCTTTGATTCAGCTTGATCTTTTTACTCCTATTCATGTATTTCAATGCCCATGCATAAAATAGAATAAATGTACTGGACAAGCATGGGTGGTGGAAAAGATGGGGACTGTCTTTTTATTTTTAATAGGCTTTGGACTAGCTGTTACTGGCGGGGTAACAACGATAGCATATATGAATTTCCTGCCCTCAGGGATTTCTTGGGCGGATTATTTTATTTTTATAACGGGACGGCTTGAATGTTATTTTTTACCAATTGGCTTCATTTTAATGGCAATCGCGCTTTTCCGATATCCAAACAATATGTAAACTTCTCGCAAATCGAATATTTTTTTGCATGATGGTCATAATGTATTTTAAATGATTTCATTTTAGAAAACATAATGTGCAAAGAAGCGAGGGTTGTATATGTTGTATTTACACGATGTTTGGGTTAACTGGTTTGAAGGTGAAGAAAATGGCTATAGTGTCTGCTATTTTCATGAGTGGCGGAAGGAAGACGGGATAGAGTTGTTAGATCAGGTTCCATTACTATACATATCTGAAGTGCTTTACAACTACATAGAAAATGACATGCATGATTTACCTAAAGGACTTTTAGATATGATCCATAAACGCGCATATGTCCGCAAGGGTCAGGAGAGAACAGTACTTGATTACGCATGTGTCGTTACCGATGGAAAGGATATAATTGCCTTTGATTCAATTGGGTACATGATACCTATTCGCAAAAGCAGATTAATTCCACGTCAGGAGCAGCTAGTGTTCGATATGATCAAAACCACCAAACCAGAGTCGTTTAAATTCGAAGGAGAAATAGTAGAAAAAGAATATCACATGCTTTCAATGGCACCTCAGCTTGTTCATGGATTGACACGTCGAGAAAGACAGCTCAAGCAATTGCTGATGATTGCCCTTGATCAATTAAGAACTGCGAATAATTTAGAGGAACTCCGCTACTGGCTGACTGAATGGGATCCAAAAAAATACCCTTATATCAGATATATGGACGAGGATAAAGTATGGGAAGCACTTTACGAGGGTGTTAAGCAAGGCTGGAGTATTGGACATGAAGAGTTGTGCTGTAAGATGATTAAAGGACAGCCATTTCTGGAAAGAATGTGGGAGCTTGAACAAGCGCCAGAGCAAAATACGTCGAAGCAGAAGTAGAGCTTTATTGGGTTTGCCAAATTCAGGGAGGATATGGCTTAATCGATAAAGTTCGACAAGGAATCAATAAAAATCGACACAGAATCGATAAAGTTAATCTACACAAAATAAGGGTACTCTGATTATAAAAATCGGAGTACCCTTATTTTTTAACGCTTTTTCTTCACGCGCCCTAATCCCATTGCTTTTTTAGCCTTTGCTAATGATTTATTAGCTGTTAATGAAGCTTTTTCTGCCCCTTTATCTAGAATTTCATCCAATGCTTCTGAATCGATTAACTCATTGTAGCGATCCTGAATAGGTTTCAGTACATCCACAACAGCGTTCGCGACGTCCTGCTTGAATTCACCATATCCTTTTCCGGCATAAGCTGATTCGATTGTTTCCGCCGATTTTCCTGTACAGCTTGCCAAAATGGTAATCAGGTTAGAAACGCCAGGTTTATTTTCTTTATCAAATTTAACTATACCCTCTGAATCAGTGATAGCGCTTTTGATTTTTTTCTCAATCTTCTTTGGCTCATCAAGCATGGAAATAAATGCTTTTTCATTTTCATCTGACTTGCTCATTTTACTTGTTGGGTCCTGTAATGACATGATGCGTGCGCCAACTTTAGGTATGTGGACATCAGGTATCGTGAAAATGTCATTGAATTTATTATTGAAACGTTGTGCCAGATTTCGTGTCAGCTCAAGATGCTGCTTTTGATCTTCACCAACAGGGACAATATCTGTATTATATAACAAAATATCCGCAGCCATTAGTGGCGGGTATGTTAGTAATGAAGATGAAACCGTCTCTTTACCTGTTGATTTATCTTTAAACTGTGTCATCCGCTCCAGTTCACCGATATAGCTGATGGACTGCAGCATCCAGCCCAGCTGTGTATGTGCTGGAACCTCCGATTGAATGAACAAGGTTGATTTATCCGAATCAATTCCAGCTGCAAGGTATAAAGCTGCAAGTGAACGAATGTTTTGTCTTAGCTTCAGTCGATCCTGAGGTACGGTTATTGCATGCTCATCCACAATACAAAAGTAGCAATCATGATCCTCCTGAAACTCTACAAATTGTTGTATTGCACCTAAATAATTACCAATCGTTAACGTTCCGCTAGGTTGAATCCCAGAAAATATTGTTTTCATTTTCCACACTCCAGTATATTTTTTCCATTAAAAAAAGCCCATTTATCCCTGTCGAAAAGGGACGAATGAACCGCGGTGCCACCCTGATTATCTCACCATTAATGGTGAAATCACTTTAAAAAGTTTAGCTCGAAAGTCCAATTCCAATTTACCGTGGTACTTGTTCTCACCAGCCACAAGTTCTCTGAAAATCCAGAGGGTAATTGTACTATATCTTTGTCAACACTAAGTTTATTAATTTGCTTTATTATATATGAAAGTAGAGGTGGAAATCAAGTCTCATTGATAAACTGGTATATTTACAGAAAGAAGATGATTATTTTTAGCTAAAGAAGCTATCAAACAATTGGTAGGAGATTACCCAAAAAAGTCCAGGAAGGCGTTTGACAAATTAACAAAATAATTCTAATTATGATAAAATACAAGTATAAATTGAGCACTAATCCTATCTATATAATAAGAAATGTTGAAAGGAAGATTAAGCTTGAAACGTAAAGTTGTGGTTACAGGGACGGGTGTTGTTTCACCACTAGGAAATGATGCAGAAACCCTTTGGGATAACATAAAGAAGGGAAAGTCCGGCATCAAGCAGCTGGAGTCCGAGGAATATGAGGATATTAACACAAAAATTGCAGGTTATATAGATGATTTTCAAGGGGAGAAGTATCTTGAAGCTAAGGAATTAAAACAGTATGATTTGTTCACACAATATGGGTATGCTGCTGCAATGCAGGCATTGGATCAGTCAAAACTAAATTTGGATACAGTGGATAAGGATCGAGTTGGAATTTATATCGGCTCTGGTGCTGGGGGTCTGCAAACTCTATTACAAAATCACAAAACAATGCTGGAAAAAGGGGTGAAACGGGTTTCTCCGTTCTTAATACCAACGTCTATAAATAATATAGCTTCGGGATTAGTTGCGATTAAAACAGGCTTTCGAGGACCAAGCTTTGCAACAGTTTCTGCCTGTGCGACGAGTAATCATGCTATTGGTGAAGCCTACTTAAATATTGCTCATGGATATTCAGATGCAATTTTAGCTGGTGGGGCAGAGGCTACCATTACACCACTTTATTTTGCCGGGTTTTCAAAAATGCGTGCAATGTCAACTAAAAATGATACACCTGAAACGGCTTCTCGTCCATTTGACCTTAACCGTGATGGCTTTGTCATGTCAGAGGGAGCAGGTGTTTTATTTTTGGAAGAATATGAACATGCAAAAAATCGTGGTGCACCTATACTTGGTGAAATTATCGGTTATGGAAGTACAACAGATGCATACCATATTACAGCGCCGGATTCTCAAGGAGCAGCAAAAGCGATGAAGCTGGCAATGGAGCGGGCACAGGTTCAGCTGGAAGATGTAGACTATATTAATGCCCATGGGACAAGTACTCCGGCGGGTGATATTTCTGAGACAAAAGCGATCAAAGATGTTTTTGGGGAACATGCACAACATCTCAAAGTCAGTTCGACGAAATCCATGACAGGTCATTTGTTTGGTGCAGCAGGAGGCATTGAGGCGATAATTACACTGAAAAGTATGGCCGAAAATATTTTTCCGCCGACGATTAACTTGGAAAATCCAGATCAAGAGTGTGACCTGGATTATGTAGGAAATAAAGCTGTGAAAGGTAAGATTACTTTTGCTTTGTCCAATGGTTTTGGATTTGGCGGTCATAATGCTGTTATTGCTTTTAAAAAGGGCTGACTTTTTGCGATATTTTTTTCATAAAAATATGAAGGAGGAGTATGAATGTCTTCAATCACAAATCAAACAACTCTAAGTCAGAGTGTTTCTGAAAGACGAAAGGTATTAGAGGAACGTTTTCCAGTATGGCCACGGGATACAATTGCGAGACACTTTTCAAAAGCATGTAGTCAATATAAAGATAGACCTTATATTTACATAAATAATGAGGAAATTACATATGGAGAAGTTTGGGAAAGGGCTGTTCAATATGCAAAGGCATTTATAAAATTAGGGGTGAAGCGAAGAGATCATTTGGCGATTTTAATGGATAATGATTCCACCTTCCCATCATTGATGATTGCCTCTTCTCTAGTTGGAGCAGTATTTATTCCAATCAATGGGATGCTTACGAAGGATGAATTGAGATATATAATTTCTCAGTCAGACACGCAGTATTTAATTTTAGAGCAAACGATAAAGGATAAACAACATGGTAAAGCGATTTCCGAATTACTGGATGAAGCGGATTTTCAAGAAGATAGTGAATTAGAGCAAGTTATTTGCTTTGAAAATAAAAAACAGCCTACCGTCAAAAATCATTTTCTAACATGGGATGACTTTACCAAAGGATCAGAATCTGTGACAGATGGGCAATTGGAACAAAGGTGGGATGAGTCCCGTTATCCAGACGAGGTTGCTATCATAATGTATACATCCGGTTCTACCGGGAGCCCAAAAGGTGTAATGCTTACAGATGATATGCTTCTTCGCTGCGGATATGGTACGTGTATGAGCAGGGCAATTGAAGATGGACGGGTGACATATGCGCCTCTGCCATTTTATCATTGCTTTGCTATTATTGAAGCGATTTTTGCGATGTCGTTTGTCGGTGGTTCGTTCATATCAGCACTTGGGGCGTCACCTCTTTTATCACTGCAGTTAATGGAGAAATATAAAGCAAACGATTATCTCTGTGTACCCTCCACATTGGTACCATTATTGAATCACTCGCGTGTTTCTGAATTTGATTTATCCAATCTTTTTGCCATGTGGTGTGGTGCAGCACCAGCTCCAGTTCCTGTATGGAAAAAAGCAATAGACGTACTTGGTTTAACCGAAATAATTACTGGATATGGTCAAACAGAGGTGGCTTCATCAGGGGTTACGACGGAAATTGGTGATTCGCTGGAACGCATTTCTTCAAGGGTTGGACGTCCGAAACTCAATGGGGTCAGTGGACTTTCGGAATTTAATGGCAGTGCAGTTCAGTATAAAACGATTGATCGGGATACCGGGAAAGATTTGCCTGCTGGTTCTGTAGGTGAACTTGCAGTTAGAGGGGGGACGGTTACCCATGGCTATTATAAAAAGCAGGAAGAAACGGCAAAGACAATCGATAAAGATGGATGGCTGCGAACAGGGGATGTGGGAAGAATTGACGAAAATGGATATATTCAGGTTCTTGGCAGAAGTAAAGAGATGTACAAGGTATCAGGAGAGCTGGTATCTCCTCGTGAGGTAGAAATAGCAATCTCCCATCATCCAGCAGTCAGTCAGGTAAACGTTATTGGTGTCCCAGATGTTTTAACAACAGAAATAGGTGCTGGTTTTATTGAACTAATAGAGGATGAAACCTGTACACGAAGGGACATTATAGACTGGTGTTCTTCCCGACTTGCCCGTTTTAAAATTCCTCGTCATATTTGGTTTATAGATTCTTCTGAGTGGCCAATGACGAGCACAGGGAAAGTGCAGAAATTCCGTTTAACGGAAATAGCAGAAGAAAAACTATCAAGAAACAAGTGATGAAATTTTCATGACGGGAGGATTAAAAATGGCAGAAGCCTGGCAACGGGAAAAGATGCGTGTCCAGTATAAGGATACGGATCAAATGGGTATCGTACATCATGGCAATTATGTAACCTGGTTTGAAGTTGGCCGTACTGAATGGATGCGTCATTACGGGATTGCTTATAAAAAGATGGAAGTCCTAGGTCTTCTTCTTCCGGTAATAGATGTAAATGTGAATTATAAAAAGTCTGCTCACTTTGACGATTGTATCGCTATTTTTACAAAAATAGCCAACGCTTCTCCAGTGCGTTTGGAGTTTTCATATGAAGCAAGGAAAATTAGTGAAGAAGAATTCAAACGAAGCGAGGAGAAAGAAACAGTTGAACCTTCCGGGGAGCTCCTTGCAAAAGGTTCAACAATGCATATGTGGGTAAATCAGGAGTGGAAACCAGCACGTATCAATAAAGTTACTCCTGAAGTTTATACTGTTCTTCAAAATTTAATATAGTAATTAGAGAGTGAAAAAGAAAGTAAAACGATATTTATAAAATGCAGAAATGACCATTAATTTGATGGTCATTTTTTGGTGTGATCTTTTGAAACAGTAGGTACTTCAATTTTGCTTGCAAGCCATTTTCATATAACTTATCCATATGTTTTATGGGTTCTGAAGTAAACTAGACTTAGTTTCTTATGCTAATGCTTTAATTGTAATTAATGAAAAAGAGTAAAGAATATAACACATGTAAATGATCATATGTAATAATGGCAGCTATTTCCCTGTTCTTGGTAATACTAATAAAACAACAACAATGGCTGAACTACCTAATTAAAATTGAAAGAGGTCTTACTTGATGAGAAATGAACTAATGAAAATGCTGGAAGAACGGGAAGATGAAATGATTGAAATCCGTCGCGATTTACATTAGTATCCTGAACTTTCTTTTGAAGAAGAAAGAACAGTTACCTATATTGCTGATTTTTACAAAGGAAAGGATGTTGAAGTCGAAACGAATGTCGGAAATGGAAATGGAATCATTGTAACAATAAAAGGGAATTGCCAGGCAAAACAATCGGCCAACTTGATATGAGGAAGTTTTTTTTGCAGTAAGAGAGTATAAATACTTTCTTACTGCTGCGTTAAGCTAAGAATTCTAAAATTTATAAGTACCAGCAGCAAGCGGAAACTATTTCTGAAACGATGTCAAGCACGCACTCGAGTATATTTTCCGTACTATTTCACATTTTATTTATATCAGAATGAAAAATAGATCCGAACTAATTTGAATTCTATTTCAAGAATTTTGAATCATAGTTCGGATTTCACTTTGCCTGAAACACTTTTGTCCTTCTTCTGGTTATCGAACTTAAGTACCCATAAACGGATAAGGGGTGTAAGTGTAATCAATCACAAGGTACAACATATAATAAAACGAAATTACTAGTATACAAACAGAGAATGGCAGACAAACTAGTGACCGTAAACCGGACCTTCCTGTTCTTTGTTCAATAAATCTTTTTTCTTCATTGCTCCATTCTTTATATGGATTCTTGGAATACGTTCACCTATAAGACAAGCTGTTTCATAATGAATTGTGTCCATGAGATCAGCCACTTCTCCCATCGGAATAAAGCCTTCAGCAGGATCCCCGAAAATAGTAATCGTGTCATCTACTTCAACATCATCGACCTCAGTAACATCAATCATCGATTGGTCCATACAGATCTTGCCGATAATTGGAGCATGTTTTCCACGGACTGTTACATGACCCCTGTTTGATAGGGAACGCGAAAAACCATCTGCATAACCAATTGGTAGGGTAGCGATGCGACTCTTATTTTTTGTTTTAAACGAAAGACCATAGCTAATAGCATTATTCGCTTCAAGTGTCTTGATATAGACAGGTTTGGTCTTTAGGCTCATTGCTTGCTTTAAGGAAATTTCCTTTTTAAGATGTTCACCCGGATATAAGCCGTATAGACTTATTCCAACACGAACCATGTCCAGGTGCATGCCTGGATAGGCAATTGTGGCTGCGCTGTTGCAACAGTGTTTGATAGGAATTGGCACATGTTGCTCCAAAAATTCGATAATCTGGTTGAACACATTAAATTGTTCTGTGGTATAGGCAGGATCAGGGTTATCCGCATCGGCAAAATGAGTGAAAGCACCTTCAAGAAAGACATATTTGGATTTAAGTACCTCCATCAGTTTAAGTGCTTCTTCTTGATTGTTTATTCCAATTCGGTTCATGCCACTGTCTATTTTAAGATGAACACGTGCTGATTTTTTTAATGACTCTGAGGTTGCTCTTATACTTTGGGCTGCATCTTCAGTGAATACGGTCAAGGTGATATCTAGTTCGACAGCTTTTTTTACAGCTGCCGGTGGTGTGTAGCCGAGTACCAGTATTGGAAAATTATTACCAGCTTTGCGGAGCTGAACAGCTTCATCCAATAGGGCAACTGCCAAATAATCAGCACCTGCGGCAATAGCCTCTTCCGCCACTTCAACTGCTCCATGCCCATAGCCGTCAGCTTTGACAACTGCCATTAGTTTCGTATCGCTGCTGATATGATCTTTAAAAGCCAATACATTGCCTCTAATGTTATCTAGTGATACTTCTGCCCATGTATCTCTGTAGCTTACATGATGCATTATGATCCCTCCCATGATGAATTTTTCTTAGTGTCCTTCTTAACCTATGCTCCTAAGGCCTGGTCACTTATGCAGTATCAAAGTAGTTACACTTTATCTGCTAAAAAAGTATCCTTTCTACTTTAAGTAGAAGGATACTTTATGCTTATTAAGCAAAATTATTTTGTTGTAGTGCAGCTTCTGGTGTTACGTATTCATACCCGAGATCCTGTGCAACTGCTTGATAGGTGATTTTTCCGTTTGCAGTATTTAAGCCGGAAAGTACGGCTGGATTATCCTGAACGGCTTTTGCAATTCCTTTGGAAGCAATCTGCTCAGCATATGGTACGGTAACATTTGTCAATCCAACCGTAGCTGTGCGTGGTACAGATCCAGGAATATTGGCAACCGCATATTGAAGTACATCATGCTTTACATAAATTGGGTCATCATGTGTAGTTGGATGGTCGACTGTTTCAAAGTTACCGCCCTGGTCAATTGCGACATCGACAATGACAGATCCAGGCTGCATTGATTTAACCATTTCTTCAGTTACAAGTTTTGGAGCCTTTCTGCCAGGAATTAATACGGAACCTATAACAAGGTCGGAATCTATTACTGCCTCAGCGATGTTATAAGGATTGGACATAAGTGTTTGAATACTTGACCCGAAAATATCATCCAATTCACGCAGACGCACTGGATTTAAATCAAGAATTGTAACCTCTGCACCAAAGCCAAGGGCGATTTTGGCAGCATTAGTTCCTACAACTCCTCCACCAATAACGGTTACTTTTCCGCGGTTTACTCCTGGTATCCCTCCAAGCAGAATACCTTTTCCGCCTTTAGATTTTTCCAGATACTGCGCCCCAATTTGTGTAGCCATTCGTCCCGCTACTTCACTCATTGGAGTAAGCAAAGGTAATGTGCGGTTAACTGTTATAGATTCATAGGCGATTGCAGTTACTTCGTTATCAACCAATGCTTTTGCCAACCCTGGCTCTGCAGCAAGATGCAGGTATGTGAATAGGATGAGCCCCTTCCGGAAATAGTTGTATTCAGAAGCAAGAGGTTCTTTAACCTTCATAATCATTTCTGCTTCTTCCCAAACGGCGGAAGTATTTTCGATAATTTTCGCTCCAGCCTGCTGGTACTCGTCATCTTTAAAATTGCTTCCCAAACCGGCATCCTTTTCAATATAGACTGTGTGTCCAGCTTTTATTAAATTAGCCGCCCCAGCAGGTGTCATTGCAACACGGTTTTCATTATTTTTAATTTCTTTCGGTACTCCAATAATCATGTTTAACAGCTCCTTCTTATGAGTTTCTTATCCTATCATAGCTGTTTTTTGAAGCGTTTCCATTAGGTGAAATGATGAAATATAAAAGCATGATTTGTGTAAATGCACAAATCATACTTCTTTTAGATTTTCTATAATCAGATCGAGGTAAAGCGTTATTTTTTGATTAGGGTCTTTCAGGTCGATTCCGCTAACCTCCCTAATACGTTTTAACCGGTAGTTCATTGTATTGGGATGGATGAATAATGATTTTGCAGCCTGATATACATTATTATCACATTGCAGGTAGACATCTAGTGTGAGCACAAGGAATGTATGATGTTTTTTATCATAATTTCGAAGTTTTTCAATCTGCCGGTTTTGGTAATTAATTTGTTTCTGGAATTCATATAATCGTTCAATAAACTGATAGACGCCTAATTCCTCATACAGAAAAATACCATTAAGCTTCTCCGGAAACTTTTCTTTCAGTCTTAATACTTCTGTAGCCTGATGATAGGAATCGGTTATATTCTGGGGGACGTGATAGAATAATCCAGCAGAGCCATAGACATTATCTAGTTTTAACTGATTGCTCATTTTCTGAATAAATTGCTGCACAAAGTCACTTATCGTTTGTTTGGGATGCATTTCATCTTTTAATCTGACAAGCATAATAAATTCATTATCATCAAATAATCGGGTAACGACTGAAACTTTTACTTGTGATTCTGAAAGATAGTAGGCATGCTTTTCAATTTGTTCCGTAACTTCATTTGAAAAGTTGATGACGACGATGGCTTTATTACCATCAAGATTGATATTGAACTGCTGGGCCTTACGGAAAATTTCGTCACCATCCTGGAAGTCTCCCCGCAAAAGCTGCCAAAAGAAATCCTTATAACCTTCCTCAGACTTTTGTCGCCGCTGCCGGGTTTGAAGGAAAAACTTTTGAACATATGTTGAAGCTTCCTTAAATAATTGTATTTCTACATCGGATAGTGTTTGATCGGAAGTATGTGCCCAAATAAACCCGAGAATCTCATTGGATTTACGGATTGAGATGGCAACACGGCTTCCAAGACCGATTTTCTTTATTTCCGGAATGATGACAGGATCGTCACTGTCAATTAACCTGGGCATGATACCATTTTTCCATAGCCCATTTATCACTTTATCGGGAACTTTTCGATTCATGATGGTTGAAATTCGTGCTTCATCAATATTTTCTTTATGTTTGCTGTAGGAGATAAGGTGATGATTGGAATCTTCTATTGTGATCGGACACTTGAAAATGTCGGCTATATGGTCGGCCAGATCTTCAGGAGAAACATATACTTTATTTAGGCGGCTTTTCAGTGTATCTGGATGTTTTGTCATTTATATTTCCTCCATCTATTATTTGAGTAAATAAACAAATAGCTACATTCTTATTTTAGTATATACTCAAACAGATTTCACGCGCGAAAGTGAAGTTGAAGCTGTCGAAAGTGTTCTCATGAAAGAAATGAGAGCGCGAAAGTGACGATGAAGCTGTCGAAAGTGTCGTCATGAAAGAGATGAGAGCGCGAAAGTGACGATGAAGCTGTCGAAAGTGTCCTCATGGAGGAAATGAGAGCGCGAAGGTGACGATGAAGCTGTCGAAAGTGTCGTCATGAAAGAGATGAGAGCGCGAAGGTGACGATGAAGCTGTCGAAAGTGTCGTCATGAAAGAGATGAGAGCCCGAAAGTGACGATGAAGCTGTCGAAAGTGTTCTCATGAAAGAAATGAGAGCGCAAAACTGGTGTGAAACCAGCAAAAAGTCCTTCATCAAGTGATGAAGGACTAAAGTCATTTAATATTTTACTCGTAGTAAGTCCATTGATGAACTCCGACAACATGAAAATTAGTTGCCAGTATTTTTCGAATAGTCCTTTTCGTTGCACTACTTGGCACCAAACATGAATGGTATTGGTAGTAATCTTCTCATTAGGGAATAGAATCTTAAACTCTTTAACAATTCTTAATACAGCGCTTGTAATCGGTTCTCTGTAGCCACATTCGTGACAAACACATTTCTTTTTCATTACAGATACGGAAAGTGAATCACATTTAGCACAGGTAATCCCTTTTTTTAGTTGGTCATAATCGTAGGGAGGTATTTGTTTAAATGGAGAATCGGTGTTGTTCAATGACAATAATTGTTCTGCAAGTTTTTTATGATTTTCCGTTAATTTTGAAGGTATTGCATTTAAATTTTCCATGTATTGACTAATTTGAGTTGGAAAAATAATTGGTTTATCTAGAGGTGCTTGGTATAAGGTGAATTTGGGATTGATAAAAACAACGGAAGCATCAATTTGGAGTTTGAATCCGAGGCTGAGAAGTAACTGACGTAGTAAGGATTCGCTTCTACTCAATTGGTGAAATGGATTAATAACTTCTAAGTTGGGTTTCTTGAATAGCTTATCATGCTCGTAATAATAATCGCCTTCATAGTTTTTCACTTCGAAAAAATAGATCTTACCTGCCACTATAATGAGGGTGTCAATTTGGAACGTGGTATTATTTACTACTAGTAACAAATCGTTTAATATTAAGCATTCACACTGCAATTTTTCTGTTAAGTTATCAAATAGTACCTCTCCTTGATAGCCTTTCTTTAGATTAAAATAGTGATGCTTATCCTTGTTATCTAAGTTCTTTCGTTTGTTTAATAATTCTAAGATTATTAATGCATTCGATATAGTACGCGATTTATAGGGCATATTCCACCTCCACTTATTTATAGAATCTAGTTTTATTATACTATATTAGAATATAGAAATGGAATAAAAAAGGAGCATGAAGCTATTGTACTAATGATTGACATGAAGCATGTATTAAAAGTACAATATGAACATATACTGATATACACATATATTAAAAACGGAATTGAAACGGAAGGCGGGGGAATTATAATGGAGGATAATAAAGAAGCAGAAGAAAACGAAATTAGTAAAGATCTGGATGAAGAAACATTGTTTGTGGTGTCTCAAACTTTCAAGGCATTAGGGGATCCAACAAGAATTCGGATTCTTCATTTACTCTTTAATAAAGAATACTCCGTAAATGAGATTGCAGAAACGTTGCACCTTAGACAATCTACTGTTTCACATCAATTACGCTTCCTGAAAAATTTACGACTAGTTAAATATCGCAGAGCAGGTACGACGTTATTTTATTCTCATGATGATGAACATGTAATGAATATGTTAAAACAAACGTTAGATCACGCTTGCCATCATTAAAATTACACATTTAATATGAGCAAGTTTTCCATAGGAGGTATTACAGAATGGGGCACGATCATGACCATACACATGGTGCAAATAAAAAAGCTTTAATGATCAGTTTTATAGTAATAACGGGCTATATGATTATTGAAGCAATAGGAGGTTTCCTTACTAATAGTCTTGCATTGTTATCGGATGCAGGTCATATGTTGAGCGACTCCGTGTCACTAGGAGTTGGACTTTTAGCCTTTAAATTTGGAGAAAAAGTAGCTAATTACAGTAAAACATATGGATATAAGCGATTTGAAATATTAGCTGCTGTATTTAATGGAGTCACACTCATACTTATTTCAATTTATATTTTTTACGAGGCTTACAAAAGATTTACAGAACCACCTGTAGTTGCGACGACCGGAATGTTAATTGTTGCTTCTATTGGTCTGTTGGTTAATATTTTTGTGGCATGGATATTACTGCGCGGTGATACAGAAGAAAATTTAAATTTACGTGCTGCTTTTCTTCATGTATTAGGTGACTTATTAGGTTCCGTCGGTGCAATTGTTGCTGCATTGCTCATTATATTTTTCAATTGGGGATGGGCCGACCCACTAGCAAGTGTTATTGTTGCAGTTTTAGTGCTGGTTAGTGGATGGAGAGTTACAAAAGATGCTATTCACGTGTTAATGGAAGGAACACCAAAGAACGTAGATTTAGATGACATAATTAATACGATGGAAAACGCTGAAGGCATTAAAAGCATACATGACCTGCATGTATGGAGTATTACAAGTGGTCAAAATGCACTTTCTTGTCACGCAGTTGTAGATGGAGACTTATCTGTTCATGAAAGTCAAAAACTATTACGAACAATCGAACACGATCTGGAACATAAAGGTGTTGGGCATGTAACGATTCAAATGGAAAATAATGAACATCCGCATGAAGATTCGCTGATGTGTCAGAGCGATCATGAACAAGCAGTTAACCAGCATGATCATTGATTGTTATAACGAGGAATGTAGTAGTAAGAAAATGGCTTGGAAGAACAAGCCATTTTTTTACGTTGATATACGGCATAACTCCTTGTATGTGAAATTGTTGCCGGGGAGTGAACTTGTTATTGATAGCCATGGAATTATTAAACAAATTAACTGGTTCTATTCATCTGTTTCACACCGTAAACTTTATAAAGAAATTTTTTTGAAAATGAACAAAGGATATATACACCATCTGCAAGTAAATTGCAAGCGAAATCAAGCGAATTTTTTCGACAAATTTTATAATATTGTATTCTAAATTATCTCGTTATCCGTTATAATATAATTAAAATGGGAATGGGAGATTGATAGAAAATGGAGAAGAAAAACATCATGATAATGGCAACAATAAGTATTATTCTCCTACTTGGTATTGCAATTCCAATGACTTTACATACAAGCAGTGGCGAGGAAATCTATAAAGCCAATCCACATATGGAACGACAGACAAGCATAACCCCAATTGACACGAGCAAAAAATTGCAGCGTTTCACATATGATGCTGGAGTAGATTTTGAATATCCGGATGCTGTTCGGGGTATTTATGTTACAGGACCATCTGCTGGGGGAAGCAGATTTGAAAAACTTAGTAATCTAGTAGAAAAGTCAGATCTGAATGCAATGGTAATTGATATAAAAGAGGATCACGGGAATTTGACATTTAAGCCAAAAGAAGGCTCACCATATGAGGATATAGGCATTAATTATATTGATGACCCGAGAAAATTGATTAAAGTCCTCGAAGAAAAAGGGATTTATCCAATTGCGAGAGTAGTTGTTTTTAAAGATTCCGTGTTAGCAAATAAACGTCCTGAATTATCCTTTACTAAAAATGGAAAAGTCTGGACTAATAATAAAGGGGAAGCTTTTGTTAATCCATTTCAAAAGGAAGTATGGGAATACAACTTAGAAATTGCCAAGAAAGCAGCAGAGCTTGGTTTTCAGGAAATTCAATTTGATTATGTGCGTTTTCCGGAAGGATTTGAAAATTACGATAGTGAGTTGAGTTATAGCCAAGGCGATTACAAAGATGATAAAACGAACAATGTTAAACGGCGTGTGAAGGCAGTAACTGACTTTGTTTCATATGCAAAGGAAGAATTGGAATATTATGATGTAGATGTCGCAGTCGATATATTTGGTTATGCTGCTACAATTCTAGAAGCACCAGGTATTGGACAGAACTTTACGAAGATATCAAATAACGTGGATGTTATCTCTTCTATGATTTATCCAAGTCATTGGACGTCTTATTTTGATATTCCTGTGCCAGATAAGGAGCCATATAAATTGGTGACGGAATATGCCAAAGTTGAGAATAAAGTGTTGGGAAAATTGGAAGAACCACCAACCTCCAGACCATGGATTCAGGATTTTGAAGCCCCATGGCTATATAATGGTGCTACTAAACAATACGGGAAAGCCGAAGTTGAAGCGCAAATAAGGGCATTGCAGGAAAATGGAATTAATGAATTTCTAATTTGGAATGCAGGAAATTCTTACACTGACAATGTTGACTATACACCGCTCAACTAAGAAAAAAGTATATAAACATAGGTGATGATCATGAAAAAACCGGACTCTCTTAATGAATAGAGCCCGGTTTTTTTACGTATAATAAGCTTCAAAATCAAATTTGAGGAAATAACTGGCTATCTCTAAAAAATAAAAGGATAATGGACTCTGTAGCAGATAAGTTATGGATTTACCCATTATTTGTTATTCATAAGCCATATTCACTATCACAATCGATTTAACAAAGGCAGGCTCATTCGTTATAATGTAAAAGACTACTAAAGATTAAGGAGTAGATCTATGAATTGGTATCAAAAGTTAAATAAATATTTCCCGGTTGAGGAAATGAAATCCAAAGAGCATATGGATATGCTTTTAAAGGAAAAAGGCGATGTTTACTATAAAGATGAGAGTGACGATCACGTCTTAATGTTTGCTGAGTTTAATTCATTTTTATTTATTGATTATGTATGGGTCTCAGCTAATGCAAGAGGTAAAGGAACTGGACATAAGCTGATAGAAAAGCTTAAAGAAAAAGATAAGCCAATTATTCTGGAAGTGGAACCAGTTGATTACGATGACACAGATACAGCCAAGAGACTTCATTTTTATAAGCGGGAAGGTTTTTCCCACGCGCAATCCATTGGCTACAATCGCCGATCATTAGCTACAAATGAGGATACTCCTATGGAAATCCTTTATTGGTCTCCAACTGATGATTCCGAAGAAGTTATTTATGAAAAAATGAAGAAAATGTATGAAGATATTCATACATATAAAGACGAAGAAATATATGGTCAAGCATATCAACCGGTTGATGAAGTACTCAGCTACGATGAAGAACGTGGGTCTGATAATATATTTGAGAATCTAAAAGAAAAAGCATAAACAGGTATTAGCCTCTTGCTGCTTAACAGCTAGAGGCTAATTTTTTCAGTAGTAAGGAAACTACAGATGTTGCACTAAGTGTAAGGGTAGTGAGATTGCACCTTTTAGTAGTTAAGAAACTACCATGGCTGCTGAATGTGCAGCCACCATCTGTAACGAAAATTATTTTTCAAATAGCAAATTTGAGGGGAGGACACCAAGGACCTTATTTTACACAAATACAGTCAAATAACCATGATATATGTATAATAAGGGCTTCTGTGTCCGGATAACTTCGAGAAAGTTACTTTCATATAGAAATAGCGTCTCCTGTGTCCGCTAAAAATAAGTTATAGAGGTATTTTTATACAAAAGTATAAAACCTTTCGTACTGAATAAGTGGAAAAAGGAATTCGACATTAAGGTTTGGCGATAAGCCTAGTTTTCTAAAAATCCCTTAACAATCATCCAAGTTTCTCAGCTTTTTTCAATTAAAAGGTTTAATTAAAAATGGTTTGGGGTATGTTAAAACTAAATGAGAACATTTCATGAACATTTAGCAATATAGCAGATTTTCTGGGAAACACCCTACCTTTTGTTTGACAAATGTAGTATAATTATACATATAGGTTATTTAAACTTATTTTAATCTAATAAGTTATTCAAATGTTTATGAAATGACCATACACACTTTTAAGATTGAGGAGTGAAGTTTCATGGTAACACTTTATACCTCACCAAGTTGTACATCTTGCAGAAAAGCAAAAGCATGGTTAGAAGAACATGATATACCTTTCACAGAACGTAATATATTTTCCGAACCATTATCGCTGGATGAGATAAAGGAAATATTACGTATGACTGAAGATGGTACAGACGAGATTATCTCAACACGATCAAAAGTCTTTCAAAAATTGGACGTCAATATTGATCAGCTGCCGATGAAAGATTTATTTAATCTGATCCAAAAAAATCCTGGATTATTACGTCGGCCAATTATTCTTGATGAGAAACGTTTGCAAGTTGGGTATAACGAAGATGAGATTCGCAGGTTCCTGCCAAGAACGGTTAGGACTTTTCAATTACGTGAAGCTCAACGATTAGTAAACTAATTTACTTGTCGATGTAATACATTCACTAACAAAAACGCAGATCCTGAAGTCAGAGGTCTGCGTTTTTTTTTCATAAAAAGCTAGTGACAAATCGAGTGAAATAGGTTAAAATATGAAATTAATTATCAATTTATAGGCATATGAATTTTCAATTTGTATAAGATGTCATACAATAATAATATAGATTAAAGAATGGTTAATAACGTGTAAAAAAGGGAACACGAATAATAAATAAATATTAAAGGTGAAGTAGTCTCTTCCACCATTACTATTGACCGTGAAGTCAAGCTTTTTCTAATAGAAGGGAGAGAAATAAGATGGAAATAGAACGTATAAATGAGAATACGGTAAAATTCTATATTACCTATATCGATATAGAAGATCGTGGATTTGAACGTGAGGAAATTTGGTATAATCGCGAACGTAGTGAACAATTATTCTGGCAAATGATGGATGAAGTTAATTATAAAGAAGACTTTAATGTCGAAGGTCCATTGTGGATTCAGGTGCAAGCCTTGGATAAGGGTCTTGAAATTGTTGTGACGAAAGCACAGGTATCCAAAAATGGTGAGAATATCGAGCTTCCAACTGAGAATGGTAAGACAATCGATATTTCAGTTGATGATAAAATTGAGGATATGCTGGATGACAAGTTTGGTGATAATGATGAAAAATCATCCAAGTCTAAAAAAGAAGAGGACGAAGATGGAAATCTGTCGCTAAATGTAATGTTTAATGATTTTGAAGATGTTATTCAGTTAAGTCATTATTTCCAAGATAACACAGATAAAATAGAAGATACCCTCTTCCATTACAACGATAAATATTATCTGTATATAGAATTCCCTCAAGACGAGGAAGTTAAAGATGATCAGCAAGAAGACATGATTAGTCAGGTATTTGAATTTGCAAATGACACGGAAGTAACCATTCATTTTCTGGAAGAATACGGGAAACAAATATTTTCAGATAATACGTTTGAACAAGTACGTTCCCATTTTCCAGCTACTATTGGACGCTCTTAATAGAGTGTCTTTTTTTATTGTATAGGAAATTATAAAATACTGTGGATAACTGGACTTCCGAATCAGCGACGTCGAACTCCGACGTACAGGACGTACTAGTGCCGGTGACGCACAGGTCGTGGCGTTCTCACCGGCCAGCCCTAGCGCCTAGCGGACTTCCCTCCCCATGTCTGCGATAAGAAATAAAGGATGTTCGACTAAAACCACCACTTTCTGTGGCGACGTCGACCTACCCGCGATGCGCGGGCACAGTCCATACGGCGCTGAACAGGCGCTTGCGCTTTTGTTCTGGCAGTTAAGAAATAAACCCTTTCTTACTGCATAAGTGCAACTAGGGCTTATCTGTATTAGAAATTGGCGATACGTTCAGTAAACGTGAAATTGCAGTTTGTTTCTATCTTAAAAAAAGAGCCTATTTTATTAAAGGGTTTTGTCACTCTCTGTCGAATAATTAAAGATGGAGGTGTCGTTCTAATGCTTCAGGCTAAAACCAAATATGGAACTTTTGTAACGCCAGCAGCCTTAACAAAGCAAGAAATTTCAATACTAAAAGAACGGGAGGAATTTACCTGTCCAACCTGTAATGAGCCATTAATTTTAAAAGCTGGTACGCAAATGATTCCGCATTTTGCTCATCGTTCTAATAGCAGCTGTCCTTCGAGTGAGGGTGGGGAAGGGCCGTATCATGAAAAGGGGAAACTGTTATTATACCAATGGCTTAAGCATCAACAGCTTACTGTCCAATTAGAGGCATATATACCTGAGATTAAGCAGCGGCCGGATATTTTGATTACCATTAACAACAAACTCGTAGCAATTGAGTATCAATGTGCACGAATTCCTGCATATCAAGTCCGTGAGCGCAATGAAGGATATCTTAGTGCAGGTATAACACCGATTTGGATCCTGGGTGCGAATCGCCTCACACAAAGTAACCGGAGTTACTTAAAAATTGATCAATTCCTATCTCAATTTATTCACCAATTTTCTGCCGCATTACCTCTCATGTTATTCTTCTTTTGTCCCAATAGTCTTCAGTTCATTACATTTCAGGATATCTACTTTTCAAAAACACAAACGGCAATCGGCAAATTTCATACGAAAAAATTAAATCAAATGACATTTAAAGAACTATTTAAAGCCCATTCTTTTTCTAAAAATGATTTGCTGCAATCCTGGAAGTGGGAAAAACGTTCTTTTCGATTAAAGGCGACAAACCGTTTATATGGCAGGGAGTTGAAATGGTATCAATGGCTTTATCTCAAACGGACACACAAGGAGTTCCTTCCATCAGTAATCCACTTGCCAATTAACTCACAATTTATGATGAAAACACCACCATGGGACTGGCAAAGCAGGCTTTGTCTTGAAGTCATAGATTCCCTCCCAATAGACAGCCGTATTTCACTTAAATCATGTCAGCATCTACTTCGCCGTCATATCCATCATCCGAAAGAATTCCCCTTAATCAAGCAAACGGATAACCCGGTCTATCAATACCTTCAGTTCCTGGAACAGTTAGATGTAATCCAGCAAGTTTCTCCTAATTATTTTACCAAAAAAAATTCCATCCAATTTTATAAAAATATTGAGGATGCCCTTGCTGGTGATGAGAAGCTATTAAATTTGCTGATCGCAAACAAAATACGGGCATGATTACCAATTATTTCGTTATACTAATGAAATGAAGGACTTTTTTCATTTAATCTAGAAATAGTAAGGAAAGAGGACAAAGGAGGAAACCATAGTGGCAAAAGCAACAAAGGAATTACCAAAAAGAAGTGAAATACCAGAAGAAAAAACGTGGAAGCTGGAAGATATTTTTAAAACAGATGACGCATGGGAGAAAGAATTGCAATCATTGAAGGATGATATCCCATCAATTGAAAAATTTCAAGGTGAAATTACGGAATCGGCACAAAATCTGTATGATGTATTAAAACTGCAGGATCAACTGTCAGAACGACTAGGTAAGCTGTTTACATATGCACATATGCGCTCTGATCAGGATACAACCAACTCCAAATATCAGGAGATGAATTCAAAGGCTGAAAATCTGCTAACAATTGCATCAAGTTCCATGAGTTATATTGTTCCAGAAATCCTGTCTACGGACGAAGAAAAACTGCAAAGCTTTGTTAAAGAAAAGGAAGAATTAAAGTTATATGAAAAAACGCTCGATGAGATTTCACGTCAGCGCCCACATGTATTAAGTGAAAAAGAGGAGGCGTTACTGGCAGAAGCATCAGAGCCAATGTCCACCGCTGATAATACCTTTGGCATGCTTAATAATGCAGATTTAACTTTCCCTACAATTAAAAATGAAGATGGGGAAGAAATTGATTTGACCCATGGACGTTATATCGGGTTTCTAGAGTCTAAAGATCGCAGTGTACGTGAAGCTGCATTTAAAGCAATGTACGAAACGTACGGCAAGTTTAAAAATACATTTTCCGCTACATTAACTGGTACGGTTAAAACAGATAATTTTAATGCAAAGGTACGTAATTATGATTCCGCACGGCACGCAGCTCTGGATGGTAATAATATTCCTGAGCAGGTGTATGATAATCTGGTTGAGGCAGTTAATGACAAATTGCCATTGTTGCACCGCTATGCCGAATTACGTAAGAAAGTACTCGGACTCGAAGCGTTACACATGTATGATATGTACACACCACTTGTAAAAGATGTCGATATGACGATTCCTTATGAAAAAGCCCAGGAATATGTGATTGACAGCTTTGCTCCCCTTGGTGAGGATTATGTGAGTAAAGTGAAAGAAGGCTTTGAGAATCGCTGGATCGACGTTGAAGAAAATAAAGGAAAACGAAGCGGAGCATATTCGTCAGGTGCATATGGAACAAATCCATACGTATTGCTTAATTGGCAGGGAAAGGTGAATGATTTATTTACCTTAGCACATGAGCTTGGACATTCATTACACAGCTATTACACGCATGAATCGCAGCCATTTCGGTATGGCAACTATTCGATTTTTGTAGCAGAAGTTGCATCAACATGTAATGAAGCACTGCTCAATGATTATATGTTAAACCATGTGGACGACAAGAAACAAAAGCTTTATCTGCTAAATCACTTTCTGGAAGGATTTCGCGGGACTGTTTTCCGTCAAACAATGTTTGCTGAATTCGAGCATGATATTCATAAACGCATGCAAGAGGGTGAGGCCTTAACTGCTGAGAAACTGACGGAAATTTACTATAATCTGAATAAAAAATACTTTGGGGATGACGTTGTTTCAGATGAGGAGATTGGCCTGGAATGGGCGAGAATTCCGCATTTTTACATGAATTATTATGTCTACCAGTATGCGACTGGATATTCTGCAGCAACTGCACTTTCCACCCAAATTTTAAATGGGGAAGAAGGAGCAGTTGATCGTTATCTTGACTTCCTGAAAGCGGGAAGCAGTGATTATCCAATTGAAGTACTGAAGAAAGCAGGCGTAGACATGACATCGAAAGAGCCGATATTGGCAGCAATTGATGTGTTTGAAGAAAAGCTTAACGAAATGGAAGAACTGTTATTGGGATAATAAAAAGGGCTGTCACCATTTTACTTGTGGTGACAGTCTTGTTAGCAGTTAAGAAGTATAAATCCTTTCTTATTGCATAAGTGCAACTAAGGCTTGACGATAAGCCTAGTTTTCTAATATTATCCTCGCATTCCTCCACGGTAAACATTTCGATGTGTAAATGTATAAATGGTTAGATAAATTGAAATAAACAACATTGGCAATGTAATAAATAGTGGAATCAACTGCATGAGTCCGAGAATATTTACGAAAATGACAACAACCGTTGTGATTAAAAAAATAAGTGGGAGAAGTTCCTGCAAGTTATCCACTCCAATCATTAGTATGTTAGTAAATCATATGTGACAAAAAATTGAATTAGAAGTGTGACATTTTTGTGAAAAGGTTCACCTGCGATTGATAAAAGCACATGCTATTGATAACATAATAAATGTGAGATGAATCACAAACAAAAACCCCTTTTGTTTGATTATGAAACTTTCTCCCATCCCCCCTTTGTTAATATAAAGGTCGGAGACTTTTAAGGATATACGCTGCCCCGTATATCCTTTTTTCTTTTCTTGGCAGTTAAGAATGAGATGGTTGCAGAATGCGCAGCCGCCAGCTGTCATGAAAAAAATTTGTAATCGGCTCACCAATATCAAGAGAACCCTATAAAAAAAGACAAAAAAATACACAAAGCACAACACAATGCTTTGCGTATTATTCATCATTATATCTCCAGAATGTTCCGTATTTCACGGGAATCTTTTCTACTGATCGTCTTAACAGTAATTTCTTCATTTCTTTTTCTGTCTTAGCTGTTGTCCAGTCATATACTACCGAAATTTCTTTGTTGCCGACAACACCATAATTTTTAAGGAAGTTTTCCAATGGTGGTTTGCTTGAAGGTACTGGATCCTTCTGTAGAATCTGTTTCAGTACCTGAACATAAATATCATATGGATAAAGGCCGGAAATTTTAATTCCTTCTTCTTCAGAAACCTGATTAAAGAACACAATCGTCGGGATATAATCTACTTCCATTTCCTTTGTCAGCTTTAAATCACACTGAAATGCCTTCTTAGCTGACGTCGAATATAAATCATCTCTAAATTCCTCAATATCAAGGTTAGATTGTTTTGCGCATTCCATCAATACTGCTTCATCGGAGATGTTCTGCTTTTTTAGAAAAACATTTTCCTGTATTTTTCGCAAAAAGATTCGACCCGCTTTTTTTCCTTGCAGTTCTGCTGCTTTTATAGCAAGTGATGCAATCCATGGGGATGAAACAGGATTCTCAATCCATAAATCACCATCACAGCTCATCCCCGTGCGATTAGCTGTTTTTTCCCAGATATCCCGTAATCGTTTTGGTTTATCAAATTTATCTTTATTAAGTGTATTTAAATGCCCGCTGATAATTGGGCGTATAGTGAAAAATCGCCCATATTCTATAGATAACTTCTTTAAATAAGGTTCTAACGACCAGCATTCAGGGCAGAGCGGGTCTACAAAAACATAAATTTCAATTGGTTTTTTTACAAAATCGAAGTAGCTATATTTTGCCGATGTGTTTGTACTTTTTGAGCTCATTAGCCCAGATTGACTCCAACTCACATCGATTCTCCTTTCTGTTATTCCGGTGTATTCATCATATGGTGTGCGGTCATGGTCAGTTTTTCAAATATAGCTGTTTTATATGGTTCATCAATTTCTGCATCTTTTAGTGCTGCATTCATACATTCCAACCAGGCGTCTTTTCGTTCCGGTGTAATTTCAAAAGGTAAATGACGTCTGCGCAGCATTGGATTACCGCGTTCTTCTGAATATAGTCTCGGTCCACCAAAAAATTGTGTTAAAAACATTCTTTGTTTTCGGGCAGTTTCCGTTAAATCGTCTGGAAAAATTGGAATCAGCTTTGGATGATTGCCCACTCGTTTATAAAAATTTGTCACTAATTTATCAATCGAATCAAAGCCGCCAATTGCTTCGAACATTGTTCCAAGTTTGGTCATACAGATATTCTCTCCTACTATGTTTGTTTTAATTGTAGCAACGTAAAAATTCTAGAGCAACTAATCTGATTTATAAAACAGGTTAATTTCTGTCGTTTTTCGTCTTGGAGGTGAAGAAACGCTGTATCTTATTAGGTGTTTGGCGTCGTTTAATGTTAAATTTATCCAAAACATCCTGCATCGTTTTAAGACCAATTTCCTCGGAAGCAGCTTCTAATTCCATTTCATAGTCAGATGTGTCACCATATGTACTGTAGTCAAGCACCAATAACACGTCATGATAATTTAGTTCACGTCGTTCAGTTGTCAAGCTTCCTAAGTATTTTAAATCATTTAGATTAATACCTTTATTTTCCAACTGCTTTGATGTGTATTCTTTTCCAATGAATTCTTCGTTTATCCATTGGTTAGCTTCCTGTTTTGTTAACGTATCATGTGTTTCAAGCAGTCCAGTATCATGTGGTTCTTTTAATGTTAGTGTAAATGTGTTATTTTTTTCTCTGATCCTTAATGCACAACCATTTTTTTTAAGAGAAAAGTCAGCAGTTTCAAAATAATGATTTGTTTGTGTTTCGGCATCACTTGGGAAAGGCAAACTATATAAGACGCGATCAAACTCGTCTTTTGTTAATAAATTTTTATATTCGATTTCAATTTCCTGTGCCAATTGGAAACCTCCGTTATAATTATTAATAGAAGTTTAAAAAGTAAGCGACCAAAAGTAACCTGTCACTTTCACTTTTGTTAATTATGGCGAATGATATACGAATATGCAAAGATTATCCATTTTCGTATAGTATGATAAAATGAGATAAAAGATGATATAGGGTGGTGTGAGAATGAATTGGGATGTAATACTTGCCCCTTATTCACAAGCAGTGGAAGAATTAAAAGTAAAACTGAAAGGAATTCGTGCACAATTTGAACACGAATCAAGACATTCGCCAATCGAGTTTATAACAGGACGGGTAAAACCAGTTCCTAGTATTTTGGAAAAGGCGGATAGTAGAGAAATACCACTGGATCAAGTTGAACAGGAGCTGCAGGATATTGCAGGTGTTCGAGTTGTTTGCCAGTTTGTTGATGATATTTATACAATTGTTAATATGATCAAATCACGTGAAGATTTAACGATTATTGAGGAAAAAGATTATGTGTCAAGAAAGAAGGAAAGTGGCTATAGATCATATCATATGATTATTGAGTATCCAGTTGAAACGATACATGGCGTTAAGATGGTTCTAGCTGAGATTCAGATTCGCACATTAGCCATGAATTTCTGGGCCACAAATGAACATTCATTAAACTACAAGTATAAAGGAAGCATTCCGACAAACATTAAATCAAGACTGCAACGAGCGTCGGAAGCAGCATTCAAATTGGATGAAGAAATGTCGATTATTAAAAATGAAGTGCAAGAAGCACAACGTATATTCCATCGAAAGTAAGGAGAGAGCTGACTGTGAAATTTGCGATAGTATCAAAAGGCGATGAAAGATCAAACAAAATTAAAGCGACCATGAGACAATACTTAACTGATTTTGATCTGGAATATGATGAAGATGATCCTGGGCTAGTCATTTCGGTGGGCGGCGACGGCACGTTCCTCGAGGCTTTTCATCGCTATGTTAATTGTATTGATTCCACTGCATTTATTGGCGTACATACAGGTCATTTAGGTTTCTATGCGGATTGGGTGCCGGATGAGGTTGAAAAATTAATAATTGAAATCGCCAAAACTCCTTTCCAGGTTGTCGAATATCCGTTATTAGAAGTAATTATTCGTGGTCAAAACGGAGGAAAAGAGGACCGTTTTCTCGCTTTAAATGAAGCAACAATAAAAACAACAGAAGGGTCAGTTGTGTTTGATGTGGAGATAAAAGGTGACCACTTCGAAACATTCCGTGGTGATGGTTTATGTATCTCAACCCCTTCAGGCAGTACAGCGTATAATAAGGCATTAGGCGGCGGAATCATTCATCCATCACTTGAAGCGATTCAGCTTACTGAAATGGCATCGATTAACAATCGTGTTTTCCGTACGATTGGCTCACCATTAATTTTACCAAAACACCACACATGCCTTTTGAAACCTATCGTGGACCGCAGCTTTTTAATCACCATCGATCATTTTACGCAAAACTATACAAATGTAAAATCAATTCAATGCCGTGTGGCAAAAGAGCGCGTCAGATTTGCAAGATTCAGACCATTTCCATTCTGGGATAGAGTACGCGATTCATTTGTTGCAGATGATGATAAGGAATTTTAGTAATAAGGTAAAATGTGTGGAAGGTGAAGCGTGTTGAAGTGGATAATTGAAAATGAACATCAAGGACTGATTATTCGTGAATATTTACAGCGGGTACAAGCTTTCTCCAGAAATGTCATTAAAGCAATCGTTCATGATGGTGGGGAAATCAGTGTGAATGGGTCACCCAAAACAGTTCGCTACCAATTAGCAGTTGGTGATGAGCTTTCTGTAACATTTCCAAAAGAGAAAAAGGGTCCTTTTATGATACCTGAAGAAATGCCGCTTTCGATTGTTTATGAGGACGAGGATGTATTAATTATTAATAAGCAGGCAAACATTGCGACAATACCATCCAGTATTCACCCTTCTGGAACTATTGCGAATGGGGTTCTTTTCTACTATGAAAACCACGATTTACCGTACACGGTTCACATTGTTACACGCCTTGACAGGGACACTTCAGGGCTAATGCTTATTGCTAAACACCGTTACAGTCACTCGATTTTGGCAGCAGAACAGAAGGCAGGCAACGTAAACCGACGCTACCATGCAATAATAGAAGGTCATTTACTACATAAAAAAGGAACCATCGATGCTCCGATTGGACGCAAAGATGGTTCGATTATTGAACGAACAGTAACAGCTTCAGGAAAACCAGCTATAACGCATTATAACGTTTTGGAAGAGTCTGTAGTCCATTCATTGCTGGATGTTCATCTGGAGACAGGGAGGACGCATCAAATACGCGTGCATTTTTCTAATTTAGGCAATCCGATAGCAGGGGATGACCTGTATGGTGCTTCCACTGAGACGATTAACCGTCAGGCACTGCATTGTTATCAGCTTTCCTTTATGCATCCATTAACAAAAGAAATCATGCATTTTACGATACCGACAGCTCATGATATGGCCGAATTGATTCACTCATAGGAATGAAACTTTTCCTCAATAAATGGCTGTTTTGATGGTACAGAAACAGTTTCTTCCTCAGGTAACCGAAAAGCAGTCAGTGAATTTCCAAATACACATCCAGTATCAATGTTAATCGTATTGTTAATGATACGCGGTTTTATAATCGGTGTATGGCCATAAACAATCCAGTTACTTCCTAAATAATCCTGGGCCCAATCACGTCTGATCGGACGGCCATCTTCGTCAAATTCGCCCGTAATATCACCATATAGGACAAAGGTTTTTACCCGTTTATCCGTTCGTCCTATATAAGCTTCTTTAATTCCGGCATGAGCCACAATTGCATTTACTTCCGGTAACGTCAGATATAATGGAGCATTTTCATATAACGCAATGAACTGTTGTTTAACCGCATGCTGTTCAGTTTTGGCTAATGAAATATATTCCGATACTGTTGTTTCCAGGCCATAACGCTGTTTGACATTATTTCCTAAAAAGTAACGATATAATTTATTGCAGTGGTTGCCCGGAACATAGTAGGCTTTCTTGTGTTCGATAACCATGTCATATACAAGCTTAATTAACGCTATAGAATGAGAACCCCGATCAGTAATGTCCCCTAAAAATACTGGGATTCTGCCGTCAGGGTGTACAAAAATATGCTGCTCGTATTTGTACCCTAATACATGGAAGAGTTCTTGAAGCTCTTCCATACATCCATGTACATCACCGATAACGTCTATGCTCATTATTCTTTCCACCTAGCCTCGCTAAACATATATTCTTTCGTTCTCGAATGGACATTAAGAACAATACCGATTGCCAGCATGTAAGTAATTGTTGAACTGCCACCGTAACTTATGAAGGGAAGTGGAAGTCCCGTGATAGGCAGCAGCTGGATGGACATTCCGATATTCTGGAAAATCTGATAGGCAAACATCCCAATCAACCCTGTTACAAGATAACTGCCATACGTATCATTACTTAACAATGCAATGTGAATCAGACGATAAACCAATAAGAAAAACAACATGACAACAAGACTTGCGCCGACAAAGCCAAATTGCTCTGAGATTGCCGTGAAAATCATGTCGGTATGGCGTTCCGGTACATAAACCTCCATATTACCAATACCTTTTCCAAATAACTGACCTGACCCGATTGCCATCATAGCCAGAATCAGCTGGTAGCCTGCATCATAATTCTGCTGCGGGTTTAACCAGCCATAGAACCTGCTTGATACGTGATCAAATACGGATTCTTCCAGAAAGTCAGCAATTGGACCCGGAAATAAATACCACGCGGCAATGGCCAGCAGGACAATATCGATGACGATAAAAGCTATTGAGAAGAGAATTCGCCACTTAATTCCTGACACGAGAATCATAAAGCCAGTTATCGCTATCAGTACTAACAACCCACCCAAATCCGGCTGTACTGCTAATAAAGCCATTGGGGGTGCGGATATTAGAAGTATTTTTGCCAGCAGACCCAAATCACTTTTAATTGTCTTATCAAAATAATTACTGTTATGACGAACCATCACATGTGCAAGTGTCATAACTAGGATAATCTTCATAAACTCCCCAGGTTGGATTGTACCTATTACAGGAAATTTAAACCAACTGACAGCCCCATTTGCTTGATGAACAATACCAGCTGGAAAACCAAGAAAAAGCATAAATAGTGAAGTTAAGCCAACTCCATATAAAATCCATGTAATCTGGTGAAAACGATCATAATCAATTAACATAATTATAAAAATTACGATTCCGCCTGTTACGAGCCATAAAGCCTGTTTAAGCAGAAAGTTGGAACCGTCATATTTTTTAGGTAAACCTGGTTCGATTGTATATAAAGTAAAAAGGCTTACTAAACCTAAAAGGATTAGGATGAACACTAATGTATAATCAATATTAATATTTTTCATATAATAACCATGCTCTCTGTATAGATCTTGTTTGTATCTTTAATAATTTTACACGAAAATGATAAATAAATTAAGACCTCATTTCAAAAAGGAGTTTTCTATTAGAATGGCATAGCTGTATTTATGCAGTATGAAAGCATTTATACTTTCATAGCTTAGCAATCTTATAATTTACAAATAGCCCAAACTATTTGTAAATGCACTAGAAGTATAAAATGCATAATAAGTGAAAACTCGGAATGTGGTCCTGACAATTAGTCGAAGTGGATCCTCATTCCGTTAAATTGCAAAAAGGTGCTCTCGGAAGGGGCGAGACGGATCCTCGTTCCGCTAAAAGCAGAAAATCAGCCAAATTTGAGGCGCAAATGACAAATAGCGGAACGAGGATCCGAACCCAAGCTTAAAACGAGGGTTTTAAAGGAAATAACGGAATGAGGATCCGCCAAAGCGGTAAACCGGATCCTCATTCCATTAAAAATAGATTCTTCAAAGCAGGGGCGAAATTTACGCTAATTGATTTCTAATGATAGTAGCATTTTACTCTCCTAAAACTGAATACGTTATAATAAACTGTTACCCTGTTTATTTCAACCACGCATCTTAAAAGCAACAAAATTACAAGCGCCTTTCAATAAGACGTGTATGAGGAGTTGATTTCAGAATGTCTTTTTCCATGCTATAATTATTGCAGAACAAAGCTAGCAGAAGGAAGTGATCATGTGGAAAATATAGATAACCAATTGCAAACCTTTATAAAAAATGAACAAACAGAAGCATTCCGAGATGAATTTCTTGATTTACATCCATATGATCAAGCCGTGTTTTTTATGGAACAGCCAGAAGATATCCGATTACGAATTTACATGTATCTGTCCCCTGAAGAAACAGCAGAATTTATGGAAAACATCGACCTTGACGATATTGAACCGTTTTTCATGGAAATGGATCCACGTTTTGCTGCAATGGTATTTGCTGACATGTCAACAGATGACGCGGTTGATATTTTAAATGAGCTGGAGAAAGATGCTGTTGTCAGTTTTCTCACCATAATGGATAAAAAAGCTTCCGATGAAATTAAACAGCTCCTGCATTATGAGGAGAAAACTGCCGGCAGTATTATGACTACTGAGTTTGTGGCGATATATCAAACTAGGACTGCGAAGGAAACGATGCAGTATTTAAAGGCTGAAGCACCAGAGGCAGAAACAATTTATTATTTGTATGTAGTTGATGAGGACAAGAAGCTTGTTGGGGTTCTATCGTTACGTGATCTGATTATAGCAGAAGATGATACACTGATTTCTGATTTGATGAGTGAAAAGATTGTCTCCGTATCTGTTGCAAAAGATCAGGAAGAAATTGCCCAAATGATGCGTGATTATGACTTCCTCGCTTTACCAGTTGTTGATTTTCAAAATCATTTATTAGGGATTATTACTGTCGATGACATTTTGGATGTTATGGATGAGGAAGCAAGTGATGACTACTCTAAACTGGCTGGAGTAACTGATATCGATCGGCCAAACGATAATGCGTTTGTCTCGGCAAAAAAACGCCTGCCATGGCTTGTCATATTATCATTTTTGGGAATGCTGACAGCGAGTCTGATTGGACAGTTTGAAAGTACACTTGATGAAGTGGCAGTTCTGGCAATTTTTATACCGTTAATTGCTGGAATGGCCGGAAATACGGGAACACAGGCACTTGCTGTTGCCGTTCGTGGACTTGCAAACGGTGATTATGGCAAACAGGGAAAGATGAAGCTTGTATTACGGGAAGCAGGTACAGGTTTAATTACTGGAACTGTCTGTGGTATAGTGATTACCATTATGATTTTCCTGTGGCAAGGTCAATTTTTCCTTGGACTATTGGTGGGCTTATCGATTATGGCAACGCTGATTGTGGCGACGTTGGCAGGATCACTTGTCCCAATTTTGATGGATCGGCTGAATATTGATCCGGCTGTTGCATCTGGACCATTTATTACAACAATAAATGATATTATTTCAATTCTTATCTATTTTGGGATGGCGACAGTATTTATGAGCTTTTTGGTATAGGCGAAATACACATATTCGAAACTGGGTTCATATAATGGTCTGACTAATGGAATACAAAGGAGAGAATGCATGATGGGAGAAAAAAAGTTTGCCAAAAGCCCATTACTCTATATTCATCAACCTTCAATAGGAACCCCAAAAGCTCCAATGCAACATCAATACACAACACCGAAAAAAGCACCTGCTGAACAGACGGTGACTCAGGAAACGAAAAGTGTACAGACGCGACCCCTAAAACGGGATAATTTTAGTAAGAAAAGTGAAAGTAAAGCAGAAGATACAAATGAAGAAGCAGATGAGAGTGATGAAAGTTCGGACCAGGAACGGAAAAAATTTAAGGATATGACATTAAATGAGCGAATTGACTATTTTGTTAATCCACCAAAGCATGTTCCTGCAATGAAATGTGAGGTTAAAACAGAAGAACGAAATTATCGCGGTACCATTGTTGATTTTAAGGAAGAGAATGTTATCATGCGTGTCGGCAGAAGAACTTCCACAACAGAAATTCCCTTCAATTCGATTAATGATATTCGTCTTATTGGTTTTTAAAAAAAAGAAAGTGCGCCACATTATGCTGGCGCACTTTTAGTTTTTGATTAGTTAAAAGCTGAGACTGCAGGAAGGCATGTTATATGACAGAAGCAATTTAAGTCAACTGTCATGCAAATTCCTGTAGCACGTAAAGGATTTGTATCCTGATCTACTGGGTCCTTTGGATTGTCGTCATTATCATCCGGGTCTCTTAATAATTCAACTACAGCACAGCAGTCATCCATCACACGTTTAACGCGGAAGTAGAAGCTAGCCTGAACATCCCCGATATCATCTGGATGAGCACCGAAGCCTTTAAAAGGTTTACAACTATCTTTACAGTATAATATTACCGGTACTGTGTCTAATCCATTCCCATTGTCTGTTTCCCCTAGCAAATCGCTGATGGAACGTTCGCAGCTCGTGTCACAGCAATTCTCTACAACATCGTTTTGTGCATCAACTATTTCTCTTAAAATATCGCATACACAGCTACCTGTATCAAAGTCTTTTCCACAACCCATGAATTATATCTCCTTCCTAAATGTTATTGACTTGTTGTCTTTAATAGGATATGTGTTAATAGGTATATGGTGTGGGCATTCGTCAGCATTATAGAGATATTTATAACAGAAATTCTTTTTAACTTGGGGCATTTGTCTATACCCATTGAAAAAAGATACATAGACTAATAGCGACCATGAATCTCAAAAGGAGTGTTAATGAAATGTCTGATAACAGAAAAGTCATTCATGTCAAGGACCTAGTAATAAAAGCAGATAATGTGTACTTTGATCGACCTGATCGCCGTCGAAGAGATCCTTTTTTCGGAGGTAGAGATGATGATGATGAGCGTGTAGAAGGTGCAGAAGATACAAGACACGACGATCGTGATGATGAAAGCTCAAGTTCCGATTCCGATGATAACCAAAATCGTGGACCATTTTCCTGGATATAATAAGCAGAAGGATGCAGACAGCTTTGGTTAGCTGTCTTTTTCTTTAGCAGTTAATCCTATCTTACTGCACAAATGCAACTTAGGAACTCCACAGTGTAAGGTTTTTAAGAAAGCAATCAGAATTCCTTTTACGTATGCTAAGTCTTCTTAAGGAGTGAGTGAATGCGAGAGAAGCGTGATATTCGATTGCTTAGGCAGTTGAAGATAATCGAAAAGCATTTAGCTAAAAATGAAAAGTGGTTCCAATATCCGGAGAAGAAAATGCATGTTTTTGAAAAGGAGATGGATACCTGGAATAAGGAGTTTTTGCAAGGAGTAGCTGATTTTGAAAAAATAATGCATGAATTTGAAAAAAGAATGGAATAATTTCCACTAAAAAAGGGTATTGTTAGTTAGGTACCGAATATATTATGAATTAAGTGGTGTTCCTGGCTGTTAAAAAAGTAAAATACATCTTCGTAAAAATTTCTTTATTATACGTTTAATTATAATAGAAGGTGGAGGGGGATGTTCACGGTGGGCTATATTTTACCGATAAATCATTATCAGTATAAAGATTACCAGCAGCGTGTAACAGAAGATAAACAGGATCCTTATTACATCGAGAAACCGTACAAAGCAATTTTAGAAGCAAAACACCAGGATTTAGCCAGACAGGAAGGGCGAGTAGAAGCAACCAGGGAATCCAGTTATAAGTTATCTGCTGTAAAAACGCCATCAGCCGAGAAAATACATGCAGATGTAACCGGAAAAGGCCGTTATTTTAGTGATAGTATATGAAAACAAAGAGCCCTTGCCAATGGTGGAAGGGCTCAATATTATGTCTGAAATAAGCTATGTTTCTTTCTCAGTAAACTGCAGGACAAATAATTCGTTGTTCCCTTCATTCCACTCTGCATAAAATACTTCCTTTACCGAATTGAAATTCTGCTTGGTTAATTCCTGTTCCAGCCATTCTTCCGATAAATTCGATTCTCTCAAATTATCCCACAGGACTTCTCCATCATTAATTAGTGTAGTTGGCAGCCTGACAGGTTTAGGGGCAATATTAAAATCCTGTTTCGTCGTTGTCTGGTGAACGGGTTTTTTCATTACGGAAACCGTACCATCTGTTTCCAGGATTGCATATTCCACTTCCGAAATGGAGAATGCATCTTTTGCCCTTAATAGGTGCTGTAGTTGGTTAATATCCAATTTATTTTTCTTCATTTCTTCCTTTATTAATTTTCCTTTATGAATAACAATTGCAGGATTTCCCTCAAGCAGGGAACGGGATCCTTTATATTTTTGCGTAATAATTTCTGTCACGTATAAAACAGCTCCGGCTACTAATACTGCAAAGGAAATTTCAATTATTCCCGCCTGGTCATCAAAAATAGCATTTCCCACAAGTTCACCCAAAACCAATGCTGCAATAAAGTCAAATGCAGTCAGTTGTATTATTTGTGTTTTACCTAGGACCTTAGTTAATACAAACAAGGCGAAAAAGCCAAACAATGTTTCACTAAGTATGGGCAATAAGTTTTCCATTTAAGCTCCCCCTCACAGCACATTCATCATTTAGGATATCCGAAAAGGGAGTTAGCATACATTGAAAAAGCGACAGTCTGGTTTAAAACACAAACTGTCGCTTTTTAACTTAATTCTTTTGTCATTGCTACATGCGGGATGCCAGCATCCATGAATTCACCGGAGATCACCTTGTATCCAAGACGCTGGTAGAAATCAATCGCATGGGTTTGAGCATTCAATTTAGCTTTCGCGTAGCCTTCATTTTTGATAATAGCTTCCATTGACTCAATCATTTGTGCGCCATTGGATTTACCGCGCTGATCCTTAAGCACACAAATGCGCTCTAACTTGCCGTAGTTGTCTACAAAACGTACCCGACTTGCTGCGATAGGTTTGTCAGTATCGTAGCCAATCAAATGAATGGATTGCTCGTCAAACGCATCCAGCTCTTCTTCGGGTGGTACATTTTGTTCATCAACAAAGACTGCTGTTCGTACGTTATATGCCTGCTGCCTCTGGTCATTTGTCTCAACTACTTCTATTCTCACACTTTTTCCTTCCCGAAAACAAACGATTCATATACTGTCCATGTTCCGTTTTCCAATTGATAGAGAAGCTGGAAACGATCTATCGTATCCTCAAATTGAATGTCTTTCATTTGCATGCTGCCAAACACATCGGAATACTCGTCCTGGGAAAGCTTCTGAGCAATCGTAATATGCGGTACGAAATTGTACTCCATATTTTCAGGAAACTTGCCTGTTTGCATTTTTTCAAATAAATCCAGCAGCTGCTGCGTTGGTTCGACCTTCAGATAAATTGTGTTTGTCACCGGTGCAAACGTACTTACTTTGTTGATTTGCAGCTTAAACGGTTCTGCGTCGTTTGCGATGTACTTTAATTCGGTAACAAGTTCATCGATGGTTTCATCATCCGCTTCAAACGCTTCCTTAAGTGTAAGGTGTGGTGGAACAAGTGCGTAATGCGGGTCATAACGTTTTCGGTAAGAGTTGATATCATCTTGGATTGGCTTTGATGGAAAAATTGCTATACCATATTTTGTCATAAGAATGAATCCTCCTTTTAATTTTAGAAAACTTACGGTTTGATGCCTTCGTTGTACTTTTGCAGTAGGGTAATCATTATACTCCAGACTGCTAAAAGTTCCTTATTAAATTTTGGTCTATCTTCTATTATAACAAAAAATTACTTCGTGTAGGAAAAAGATTTTCAGAAATTAGTAAATATTTAGCCGAAAAGCGTTGATAGTGCTCGTTTCATATCTTTTTGCCAATATTTCCACGTGTGTTCTCCAGCCTCTAGTTCATGGTACGTATAGCTCATGCCTTTGCTCTGAAGTAGTTCGTTTAGCTCACGGTTTGGTGTTATAAAATCAGCTTGTTTTCCGTCTGTTGTATCTACCGCTGTTTCAGCTGTACCAATCGTATGATAAATATCGATGGAGTGCGAGTTTTTTGCGTTTTTAACGGCTTCTGTAACAGTGTGATCAACATATGGCGATTGCATAATTACTTTGCCAAATGTGTTTGGATACTTCAATGCTGTCATCAGAGCTAACGTTCCAGCTAGCGAATCTCCCATTAATGCACGGGATTGGCCCATATGATAAGTAGGGAGCAGGTTATCAAGGAATGGAACTGCTTCGTGTACGAGAAATTTGATATAGGCCTGCTGCTGTTCACCTGTTGGGTGATATTTTTTTCTGCGGTCATATTTATCCTGATAATGAATACCAACAAAAACCGTATTATTAATTTCTTCACTGGCATGGAGTTTATCACTCAATGTAGCAATGCGGCCAAGCTGATAGTAATCATCTCCATCCTGCATGATACAAATGTGATATTTGTAAAGAGGAGAAAACGATTCCGGCTGGTAAAGTTTAAGTGTCATTGTCTCATTCAGATAGTTGCTTTCAATTTCTTTGTCGACCATTGTTCCTTTTCGTCCGATGGTATCCACCTCATTTGAATGTGTCTTTTTAAATAAATGCAGTTCACAAATAGTCTAGTTCACAAATAGTCTATCATGTTTGGAATGGATATTCTATCTGTGCTGATTCAGTTGGCCTTTGTACAGGTCATAGTAATTTCCTTTTTGTTCAATTAATGACTCATGGGAACCTTGTTCGATAATTTCGCCATGCTCAAGCATGATTATTTTATTTGCTTGCTGAATCGTATTTAACCGATGGGCAATTACAAAGCTGGTCCGGTCATGCATCAGTCCTTTCAACGCATCCTGAATTTTTAATTCGGTTACGGTATCAATGTTACTTGTTGCTTCATCCAAAATAAGGATTGCTGGATCGGCTAAAATCGCCCTAGCTATCGTGATAAGTTGTTTCTGACCTTGGCTGATTCCACTGCCATCCTGATCCAGAACGGTATTATATCCATTAGGAAGCCGTTCAATAAAGTCATGTGCATTCGCACTTTTCGAAGCTGAAATTATTTCATCGTCCGTGGCATCCAGGCGTCCGTAACGTATATTTTCCCGGATGGTTCCATTGAAAAGAAATGCATCCTGCAGCACAAACGCCATATGCTGTCTTAAACTTGAACGCTTTATCTCTTTTATATCAATACCGTCAAGCATTATTTTGCCGGAATCATAATTGTAAAAACGAGAAATTAAATTAATGATTGTTGTTTTTCCGGCACCAGTATGACCAACGAATGCTACCGTTTGACCAGAATTCGCTTCAAACGTGACATCCTTTAATATAGGTGTATCTTCATAAGCAAACGAGACATTCTGGAACTGTATATTTCCGTCCGTGTGCTTAAGTTCTCTTGCCGTTTGTTCATCGGTTTCTTCCTGGTCTTCGTCGATTACATTGAAAACCCGCTCTGCACCAGCAACAGCTGACAGTAGGATATTAAACTGGTTTGACAGCTCATTTAACGGGCGGGTAAATTGACGTGCATATTCGGTGAAAATTACGATAACCCCAACTGTGATAATCTCTTCAATTGCAAGAATGCCACCGACCAATGCTATCAGGCCAAAGCTTAAAAAGTTCAGCATGTTCATGACCTTTGGAATAAATCCGGAAATCGTCATCGCCCAAAAGCCGGAATGCTGCAGATCTTTGTTCCGATCCTTAAACTCATTAATCACACGCTTTTCCTGGGAAAAAGTTTTAATAACATGCTGTCCTGAAACGGTTTCTTCAACATACCCGTTCAGCTCGCCCAAATGATTTTGCTGCAGTTTATACAATGGACCAGTACGCTTAGTGATCCAGCGTATTCCAAGAAACATAATTGGGATAATCGTCATCGTCACAGCTGTCAGGAGCGGGCTCAAGATAAGCATGACAACAAAAGTACCAACAAGGGTCAGGATACTCGCAAAAATCTGAATAACGGACTGGTTCAGTGTGTTATTTACATTATCAATATCATTGGTAATCCTGCTCATTAATTCGCCATGCTGCCGTTTATCAAAATAGGATATCGGAAGGCGGTGGAACTGATGGAACAGGTTTGAACGCAGCGAATAAACCGTATTCTGTGCAATGCCTACCATCCAGTAATTTTGTAAAAAAATCGATAACGAATGAAACAGGTAGATAATAACCAGCCAGATTAACAGCATGCCTAGTCCTGATGCCTCTTGTGTCACAATGTAATCATCAATCGCCATCCCGACCATGAATGGCCCAAGCAGACTTAATCCGGAACTGATAAGGACCATGAAAATCACCAGTGCGAGCATCGCTTTCTCACGAGCAAGATATAGCCAGATTCGCTTGATCGTACCAGAGGTGTTGCGGGCTTTATCCTTTTTATCATGTTTTATATTCTCGAGCGGAATTTTTTTATATTGAAAAGGGCGTTTAATAGCTTTAAGTGACATCAGGAAGCTCCTTTCCAAACTGTGATTCTACGATTCTGCGATACAGGCTGGACTGTTCCAGTAGTTCATCATGTGTACCAAGGGCAAGTACTTCACCATAATTCAGCAGTAAAATACGATCAGCACTCATAGCAGTCGAGATTTTCTGGGTGATGATTAATGTTGTGCAATCATCATGCTGAATGGCATCGAGCAACCTGGATTCAGTCGCTAGATCCAAAGCACTCGTGCTGTCATCAAGCATTAGTATTTTCGGGCGGCGGATCAATGCGCGCGCAATTGAAATCCGCTGCTTCTGACCACCAGATAGATTAACACCTTTTTGGCCAATCTTTGTATCGTATTGGTCAGGCAAGTCCATAATCGTGTCATGAATTTGCGCGTCTCGTGCAGCTTGAAAAACATCTTCCTGTGATGCTTTTTCTTTTCCCCATGCAATATTATCCGTGACAGAACCTGTAAACAGAAGCGGGTTCTGAGGAACATAGCCAATGCTCCGCCTAAGCTGTTCCAATGTATAGGACGTTATTGGTTCATCGTCAATATAGATAGTACCGTTTTTTACATTGTACAACCGTGGAATCAATTGGAATAATGATGTTTTACCAGAGCCTGTTGCACCAATTATCGCAAGTTTTTCACCTGGATTCACCTGGAATGAAATGTCCTCAAGTACTGGTTCTTTTTGGTTTGGGTACTTAAACGAAACGTCATCAAACTCAATTTTTCCACTGGGTACGGCAGCCTCATCCCGCGCATCCTGATAATCAACGAGATCGACATTAACGCGGAGCACCTGATCCAAACGTTCTGCAGACGCTTTTGCACGTGAAAATGCCAGGATAATAAATGTGAACATCGAAATTGCCATTGCAACGCGTAACGCATAGTTTACTATTGCAACAACATCCCCGACTGATGTCTGCCCGGATACCGCCAGTGAGTTCCCGTACCATAATATGAAAATCAGACTTAAGTTCATAACAAAAAGAAGAATCGGCATTGATGCTTCAATAAAGCGGAATGTTGACCGCGTCATTGTCGCCAAATCGCTATTTGCTTTGGTAAATCGCTCTTCCTCATGGCTGCGACGCAGGAACGCCTTGATTAACCGCATCCCAGCAAGATTTTCCTGCATCACACGGTTCACATTATCGACACGACTCTGCACTTTATCAAACATCTGGCTTGCAACCTTAAGCACCCATACTATAAAAACAACAAGAAGTGGCACCGTAATTAGGAAAATCAGTGCTAGCCTGCCATTCACAATAAATGCCATCACCACACCACCGATAACAATCAATGGGGCCTTTGCCATGATCCGCAATGCCATAAAAATCGTATTCTGCAGCTGGCGGACATCATTCGTAAACCGTGTCACAAGACCGGATGTCGGATATTGATTCAAATTTGCAAACGAGAACGACTGAATTTTATGAAATAGCTTCTCCCGAATATCATAAGCAAATCCCAAACTCGTATGCGACGCAAAAAAGGAATTAAAAATCCCCGCGATAAACGCAGTAAACGCAAGGCCAATCATAATAAAGCCCCACATCATAATAGTGTCCAGATCCTTATTCATAACCCCATCATTAATCATCTTTCCAAGAAAGAAGGGGAGAAGCAGTTCAACCATAAGCTCAATCATCGTCAAGCTATAGGCTACAGAGATAGGAATTTTATAAGGCTTCAAAAAAGAAAAAATATTCTTCACGTGTTGAACCTCCGATGCAAGTTATCGCCAGCTTGAAAGGCGAGATATGTGTAAAATCTATTATAATAGTAAAGCGTTTTTATTTCGAGTGTGGAAGTGCTTTTTTGCGCTTTTTGGTAGGAGGGAGGGGGGCGCGGAAACTGAATAAACTCGGGTGAATCTTGAATGTTGTACTACGAATCCTGAATTCCTGGGGATGAAAACTGAATAAACGCAGAATCATCGTATGGAGACTGAATAACCGTGGCGAAGACTGAGTAAACTGAGTTGCTAATACCTGAAGCGAGCGGGGGCAATATTTTCTGTACTTAGTCCACTGGAAGTTAAACATTTCTATTAACAGTAAAAAGCTGTGAACCCTTTATATACAAGGGATCACAGCTGAATAACTTTAATGATTCCGATTGGGCTCGAACCAACGACCTCATGCCTGTCAAGCATACGCTCTCCCAGCTGAGCTACGGAATCGTATAAATTGTAAATTATCGGACAACTATAACTATATAGTAGAGTGATAAATTCTGTCAATATATTTTTTACCTCTAAGTTAAAATGCATCCTGCTCCAAGTACAAATCCAGGAATGATAGCCACAACAAAAAGCCATTCCCCCGCTCATTAAACAGATTTCTTTCCATTCTTCTGGTTTTGTAATAGCATAGTTCAAGTGACTTAGAATTTAGCAATTGGAGGAACAACTGATGTCTGATCGCAACAAAGGCATTATATTATTATTGGTATCCGCTTTAGGTTTTTCACTTATGGGGGCTTTCGTGAAGCTATCCGGTGATTTGCCAACAGCGCAAAAAGCATTTTTTCGCAATATAGTAGCTGCTATTATTACATTAGGATTCGTACTGCATCATAAAGAAAGACTGTTTGGAAAAAAAGAGCATCAGAAGCTTCTGCTTTCCCGTTCAGCACTTGGGACTGTTGGAATCGTTTTGAACTTTTATGCTATTGATCGTTTGGTTTTATCAGATGCCGAGATGCTGAATAAACTCAGTCCGTTCATTCTTATTATATTCTCAGCAATTTTTCTGAAAGAAATCGCTCGCCGGTTTCAGGTCTTTGCCGTAATTGTAGCGTTTATCGGCGCATTATTTATCATTCAGCCCGAATTTTCGGTCGAGATTTTCCCGTACATCATTGGTGTGCTCGGGGCAGTATTCGCAGCTGGTGCTTACACATTTCTTCGGGTTTTGGGAAATAAAGAAAAATACTATACCGTCGTTTTTTACTTTTCATCTTTTGCAACAGTGGTTCTGCTGCCATTCACAATTCTATTTTACGAACCGATGAGTATGAAGCAATGGGCGTTCCTTATCCTGGCTGGATGCTGTGCCACTGTCGGACAATTTGGAGTGACACTTGCTTATAAATTTGCACCAGCCAATGAAATATCAATCTTCTTTTATTCGACTGTCGTTTATTCGGCATTATTAAGCATTGTTCTATTCGGACAGATTCCAACGTTATTCAGTGTGACTGGGTATATCATCATCTTTGGTTCATCTTTTTATATGTTCCTGAAAAATAACCGGATGGATATGCAGAAGGCAAAATAGTCAATTTTTATAAAAAAAATAGCTTGAAAGCAGAGTAGTATCATTAATGGTGCTGCTCTGTTTTTAATTTCGTCCGATGAGATTATTTATCCCTTTCCCTGCATATAATCAAGTAGGAACTTTAGAACAGTTTACTTCAGGCAAAATTTAGGAACAGATACATAGATAATAAATTACTCGCATAGGGAGTGAAGGCTCATGAAGGTGCTCGTAACCGAGTTGATGTGGGATGATGGAATAGAAGAGCTCAAGTATAATGGCTATTCCGTGGATTATGATATGGAATTGGGACGGAAAAGAAGTGAACTACTTGAATTGGTGCCGGCTTATGATGCACTCATTGTCAGGAATGAAACAAAGGTCGATGCAGAATTGCTTGATGCAGCAAAAAATACCAGAGTCATCGGCCGTCTTGGTGTTGGACTGGATAACATTGATCTGGAGGCGGCAAAAGCCAGAAACATGCCGGTCATTCCAGCCGTACATGCGAATGCCACGTCAGTTGCAGAGTATGTGATGGCGTCGATGCTGGATGCCTACCGTCCTTTGGCTGAAGCAGATGCTGATGTTCGCAAGGGTAATTGGGATCGAAAGTTTTTTACCGGATACGAATTAAACGGGAAGACGCTCGGACTCGTCGGTATGGGTGAAATCGCCCACCGTGTTGCCAAACGGGCCAATGCTTTTGGAATGGATGTCATCGGGTATGACCCATTTGTTAAACCATTTGATCATATACTGACAGAAACCGGAGTTCATCCGGTGGGAACGCTTGATGAACTGCTCACTAACTCAGACTTTGTTTCGATTCACGTTCCAATGACAAAAGCAACGCGACATATGATCAATAAAGATAATTTTAAATACATGAAGCACCATGCTTATGTGATTAATTCAGCAAGAGGCGGAATCATACACGAGCAGGATTTGGTCGAGGCAGTACAATCTGGGGAAATTGCTGGGGCATATCTTGATGTGCTGGAAACAGAGCCAGTTCAGAAGGGTTCTCCGCTTTCCAAGGTTGAATCCATCCAGCTTTCCCCGCACATTGCCGGTTTAACAGATGAATCGCAATCCCGTACAGCTATGCTGATTGCCAAAGAAGTGATGAAAGTTCTGGAAGGCGGTAAGTCTCTTTGTTCGGTGGTATGATTTGCGTTATAGCTAAACTTGTGAAAGAACATGACATCGGCTGCTAAACAATCCCCTGTGAATTCAATACAGCAACTGAATAATTGCCATTTTAAAAGACCTCTTTTCCTCTATGCATAAAAAGTATTGGAGGTCTTCCATTTGATATATTATAGTAGCTGACTTTTGAGTAATCTGGAACCAAACGCCTAACGGGCAACTTCAAATTACTCCCATATTATTATTCTGCTAACTCTCTTGGATGAACAGGGAAGGGAAGACAAACGATTTATTACATGAACGATAAAATGGAGAGTTTACTATTTCAGAATCTGTCATAAGATAGGAGTAGCATTGCATCTTTTTGATATGCAGACCTGCTGAAATCTGCGAAGCATCATAAGCACGTAAAAATAATATATTTCTGTAAGTTACTTTCAGATTATGATTTTCCTCTAAATTAAGGTGATTGCCTAACTCCGCAATCCAATCATTTTCGGTATATTGCTCTTCAACCATCCATATACGTACAGGGTTTTTTTCTTCAAATAAATCCTGTAATTTACGAAATATATCCACAATATCCTTAGGTTCACGCTGAAGGATTTCTTCCTGGTCAATAAAATAAATATAAGCTTCTATTTCACTCTTCGATAAGAAATTTTCCAATCGTTGCTGAATCTGTATGTAGTTCCTATTTTGCTCGATGATAATACAATAATTATCTTTTTGAACACCCGTAATAAGGAATGTTATTACATGTTCAAGGTAGTTATCGAAATTAGTAAAGAGGTACAGTATATCTCCTCTATTCAAGCTCCTGAAATATTCAGGTATATGACGATAAGAAGGGGAACTCTGTTCAATATTAAGCGTATCCTGAAAGAATATCATGGGATCAAAATTTAAAACTTTTGCGATGTTATGAGCAATGTCAAAACTGGGGTTACGTTTTCCAGTTTCAATTTGTGAATAAAATGCCCTATCAATATAAGCATCCAAAGCCACTTTTTCCTGCGTGAATTGTTTTGACTTCCGAAGCCGGATTAACCATTCTCTCCTCATAACTCCCCCTCCAGTCTTAATGTTCAAGTTTTTAATACTATAACCATTTTGATTAATATGCCTTTATTTGTGGCAATTCGACACATTTCGCTTTTTACCTTGATTTGAAAGCATCCTGTAGGTAACATTTATTATGTTAAATAAAGAGACAGAGATCGCTAGATTAAAAAGATAGATATTTACTAAGTTATATTATACCATGAAAATTCTGATTTTATATTTGATAGAAAAAATATAATTAAAAATAGGGGTATTAAAATGATGATGTATTTAAGTGACGAAGCGCTATTAAACGCATATAAGAAGGCGTTAAGGCTAAAGCTGGAAAAAGATTTTCTTGAGTTATTAATGAATGAGCTGGATAGAAGGGGTATTACTTTCAGAAATTACGAAACACAGTTACTAACCGAAATGACAGCGGAATAAACTATAACTTTTTTAATCGTTGTTTTCTAAAAAATTATTGCTATTGATTTAAGTGGCAACACAAATTAGGGGTAACCGATTTGAAGTGCAAAGTGTGCCTGGCTCTTTGGCCACACAGCTGGAATACACTCTGCCTTGGGACTAGTTGTTTGCTTCGAGGAACGGAATGAGGATCCACTTCAACTGTTTGGCGGATCCTCATTCCGTTATTCCTTAAAAACCCTCATTTTAAGCTCGGGTTCGGATCCTCGTTCCGCTATTTGTTAATTCTGCCCCGTTTTTGGCTGATTTTCTGCATTTAGCGGAACGAGGATCCGTCTCACCCCTCTCAGAGCCCCTTTTCTGCTATTTAGCGGAATGAGGATTCACTTCGATTATTTGGTGGAGGCTCATTTTAAGTGGCAGTACTTCATCCTCTTAGTTATTTAGTGCCCTCCTTGTTTTTCCAGATGAGACCCGCCAGCCATCCTTAGGTGAGCAAGAATCTCACAGCGCTCAAGAATTTTTCTCAATAGGATCCTACATACCTTCTTATTCTTTTTGTTATAATAAATATAACGTGTGGAGGGGTGTTACATTGCATCATTTAGCAGATAAATATAAAGAAGAGATTTTTGAAACGGTTTTTGAGAACGCTTACCATTGTTTTGTTGTAGTAGATGGTGATGGCTTGATAACATACATGAATAATACGTATTGTGATTTTCTTGAAACAAATAAACAAGAAGCAATTGGCAAACATGTTACAGATGTCATTGAAAATAGCAGAATGCATATAGTTGCCAAATCCGGAAAGGAAGAAATTGCTGATCTTCAATATATCCGTGGTAATCATATGATCGCAAATCGGATTCCTGTACGTTCTGACGGGGAAGTAGTTGGCGCCGTTGGAACGGTCCTGTTTCGTGATACAAAAGAATGGAAAAAGATGAACAGCCATATTAAGGATTTATTGCTGGAACTGGAACATTATCGCAGTCAATTGAAAAATCAGCATGGAACAACATACTCGCTTCATGATATTGTAAGTAGTTCCCCGCAAATGAATGAACTGAAAAATAAAATAAAAAAAGTTTCGCCTGGCGATGTTTCCGTATTACTCAGAGGTGAGAGTGGAACTGGTAAAGAATTGTTTGCGCACAGTATTCATCACTTGAGTGAACGAAGTGGTAAACCTTTTATTAAAGTTAACTGTGCAGCGATACCTGAACATTTACTGGAATCGGAATTATTCGGCTATAAAGAAGGTGCTTTTACAGGAGCTAAAAAAGGTGGCAAATTAGGTAAGTTTCAGCTTGCTGATGGTGGTACCGTTTTTTTAGATGAAATTGGTGACATGCCATTAAGTGCCCAAGTAAAGATTTTAAGGGTTTTACAAGAAGGAGAAGTTGAAGCGCTTGGGGCAAATGATACACAGAAGATAGATGTGCGGATTATAGCTGCCACAAATCAGTCCCTGGAAAAATTAATCGAAGAGCAGCGCTTCCGAGACGATTTATTTTACCGGATAAATGTTGTACAGGTTCAGATCCCTCCACTTCGAGAACGAACAGAGGATTTACGGGTTTTATCCAAATATATTCTTACTAAAGTTACAGAGCGCTCAGGCAAACGGGTTATCGACTTTGACCAGTTGGTATTGGATTGCTTTATGACATACCAATGGCCGGGGAATATTAGGGAGTTGGAAAATGTCATTGAATCGGCGGTCCATTTAACGAATACAGAAATTATTAAATTGGAAGACTTACCAGATCGCATCCGGCCCAATTCCTATTCTCTGCAACAGAATGGTACGTTAAAGGAAATTTTGAATAACACAGAGAAACAAACAATCGAAAGAAGTTTAAGAAAAGCCAATGGGGATAAGTTAAAAGCTGCAAAACTGCTGGGAATCGGCAAATCGAAATTGTACGATAAGATAAAAAAATACGGAATATAATCTTTCCATGATTTCGGAAAAGTATTCCGTATTCGTGGAAACGCTATAATAAGTAAGGGCTTACATTACTATTGAATAAGAATTTAAATCCATTTTCCGTAAAATTGGAATATGGATTTTTTTCGTTCAAGCTAAAAAAGTCGATATTATGACATTTTCAAAGGATAACTAAAGTTGGCATACTTTTTGCTTATATAAAGGTGAGAGGAGTGTAAAAGATGAAAAATACCTATACATCATTTAAGGAAGCAGTTAAGGACATTCAGGATGGTTCCACGATTATGGCTGGCGGATTTGGCCTTGTCGGAATCCCTGAGAATCTGATACTGGCATTAGTAGAATCAAACGTGAAGCACTTGACAGTTATATCCAACAATTGCGGTGTTGATGATTGGGGGCTTGGCCTGCTGCTGAAAAATAAACAGATTGATAAAATGATTGGCTCGTATGTTGGGGAAAACAAGGAATTCGAACGACAGGTTTTATCAGGAGATTTAGAGATTGAGCTTGTTCCTCAAGGCACATTAGCAGAAAGAATTCGTGCAGGCGGAGCTGGAATTCCTGCATTTTATACACCAGCAGGAGTGGGGACCCCACTTGCTGAAGGTGAGGAAGTACGAACGTTTGATAACAAAGAGTACTTGCTTCAAACAGCGCTGAAGGCAGATTTCAGTCTTGTCCGGGCAGCAAAAGGAGACAAAAACGGAAACCTTGTATACAACAAAACAGCCCGAAACTTTAGTCCATCAATTGCTGCAGCGGGAGAGGTAACAATTGCTGAAGTTGAGCAGCTTGTTGAGCCGGGCGATCTTGACCCAGACCACATTCACACCCCAGGCATTTATGTGCAAGGTTTAATTGAAGGCAAGCAAGAGAAGCGCATTGAGCGTTTAACATTAAGAAAACAAGCGTAAGAAGGAGGGAAATGATTTATGACAAACCAAGCCGATAAAGCCACAATCCGTGAAAACATTGCAAAGCGTGCGGAGCAGGAAATTGTAAGCGGTTCATATGTGAATTTAGGAATTGGCATGCCTACAATGGTTGCAAATTATATCCAAGAAGGTAAAGAAGTTGTTCTTCAGTCAGAGAATGGCTTGCTTGGGATTGGCAGATCACCATCACAGGAAGAAGTTGATCCTGATTTGATAAATGCTGGAAAAGAAACTGTGACAGCTTCATTAGGTGCATCTTATTTTAGCAGTGCGGAATCTTTTGGCATGATTCGCGGGGGACATCTTGATCTTGCCATTCTCGGAGGCATGGAAGTCTCGGAAACAGGGGATTTGGCTAATTGGATGATCCCAGGAAAAATGATCAAAGGAATGGGTGGCGCAATGGATATTGTCCATGGGGCTAAAAAAATTGTTATTATCATGGATCATGTCAATAAGCATGGTCAGCCGAAAATATTAAAAGCGTGCACACTTCCGTTAACAGGAAAAGGTGTGGTTAACCGAATTATAACCGATCGAGCGGTAATTGATGTTACTGGTGCTGGTTTGGAACTTATAGAGGTAACGAATGGCTGGACAGTTGAGGAAGTTGTTCAGTCTACAGAAGCAGAACTTATTGTAAGTGAAAATTTGAAAGCGGCATCACTATAAGAAAATGGAGGGGTTCAGATGTTAGTAGATAACAAGGTCGTTTTTATTACAGGTGCAGCAAGTGGAATAGGGTACGAGATTGGCGTTGACTTTGTTGAAAATGGAGCAAAAGTTGTTTTTTCAGATATTAACGAAGCAAAAGTAAATGAAGTTACGGAAAAACTGAGTAAACAAGGGCATGACTGCTTTGGAATTAAGTGTGATGTAACAAATGAAGATGAGCTCACTTCTGCCATTGATAAAACGGTTGAACGTTATGGCAGAATTGACGTCCTGATTAACAATGCCGGGTTACAGCATGTTGCATCAATTGAAGACTTTCCAACTGAAAAATTTGAGTTCATTACGAAGGTTATGCTCGTTGCACCATTTATGGCAACAAAACATGTATTTCCAATCATGAAGAAACAAGGATTTGGCCGAATTTTAAATATGGCATCAATTAATGGGTTGATTGGTTTTGCTGGAAAAGCCGCTTATAACAGTTCAAAACATGGCGTGATTGGGCTAACAAAAGTTACCGCATTAGAGGGTGCAGAACACGGAATTACGGTTAATGCTGTATGCCCGGGTTATGTTGATACCCCGCTTGTCCGAAATCAGCTTGAAGATTTGGCAGGTAACCGAAATGTTTCGCTCGAGAAGGTGTTAGAGGATGTTATTTATCCGCTGGTACCACAGAAACGCCTGTTATCTGTTAAGGAAATCTCTGATTACACAATGTTCCTTGCCAGTGACAAAGCAAAAGGTGTAACAGGCCAGGCAGTTGTATTAGATGGAGGCTACACAGCTCAATAGAAGGGACGTGGGGTCAGGTCCCTTGTCCCGGACAATCATACACAGCTCGATAATTAGAATCTGCTAATCTATGAGGAGTGAGAAGATGAACGATGTATATATTTTAGAAGGTGCCCGGACTCCATTTGGAAGTTTTGGAGGAGGTCTTAAAGACAGTGACCCAACGGATCTTGGTGTAACAGCGAGCAAGGAAGCAATCAGACGCAGTGGGATAAGTCCTGAAAATATCGACTTAACCGTGATGGGAAATGTTATTCACTCGTCCAAAAATGCACCATATCTCGCTAGGCATGTTTCCTTAAAAACTGGTATCCCACATGCAAGTCCAGCTCTTGCAGTAAATCGCTTGTGTGGATCAGGGTTACAATCGGTAGTTTCTGCGGCTCAATCGATCATGCTTGGAGAAGGTCAAGTGGCGCTTGCTGGTGGTGTTGAAAGCATGAGTCTATCACCTTATGCGCTGAGAGGGAGTCGCTTTGGAGCAAAACTTGGAACACCGCAAATCGATGACATGCTCTGGGCTGCTTTGACCGATGAATACATTGGCGGTGGTATGGGCGTAACGGCAGAAAATCTTGCTGAAAAATACTCTATATCTCGCGCGGACCAAGATGAATACGCTTACTTAAGCCATCAGCGGGCCGCAGAGGCGAGAGAGAAGGGGAAGTTTGCTGAAGAAATCACACCAGTTGAGGTGAAATCTAGAAAAGGTACTGCTCTTGTTGAAGATGACGAGCAGATCCGTGAAGATACAAGCACCGAAAAACTTGCTAAGTTAAAACCTGCCTTTAAAAAGGATGGCACGGTAACTGGCGGAAATGCCAGCGGAATAAATGATGGTGCTGGGGCAGTGGTTTTGGCAGACGAGAAGTTTGTGCAGGAAAACAAGGCAACCCCAATCGCCAAGATTATCTCTTGGGGTGTAGGCGGTGTTGACCCAGCCTATATGGGCATTGGACCTGTACCTGCTATTAAGAAAGCCTTGGCAAACTCGAATTTATCTTTAGATGAAATTGATTTAATAGAAGTAAATGAAGCATTTTCAGCCCAATATCTGGCTGTTGAAAAAGAGTTAGGTCTTAATCGGGGAAAAGTGAATGTCAATGGTGGAGCTATAGCGCTAGGGCATCCAATTGGCGCCAGCGGTACACGAGTGCTTTATTCCGTTATCAAAGAATTACAGAGAAGAAATAAAAAATATGGAATAGCTTCTTTATGTATTGGTGGCGGCCAAGGAATCGCTATGGTTGTAGAAGCAACATAAAATTTAATGGTTTATATTTCTAGGAGGGGTTTTTGAATGTTTGGTATTTTATTAGGACTTGTCGTATTAATGGTATTAGCATATCTGGGTTGGTCGATTATATGGGTAGCGCCAATTGCTGCCGGCGTAGTGGCAATTACAGGTGGTTTGGATATTCTCGAGGCATACAAAGACACATATATGGGTGGATTTGTCTCGTTCGCAAAAGACTGGTTCCCTGTATTTATGCTTGGGGCAGTATTTGGTAAGTTAATGGAAGATACAGGGATGGCTAGATCAGTTGCAGTTGCGTTCACTAAAGTTATTGGCACGCAGCGTGCGATATTGGGTGTGTTGGTTTCAGCAGCAGTATTAACATATGGAGGCGTGAGTTTATTCGTAGTTGTTTTTGCTGTTTATCCTCTTGCGTTAACACTATTCCGTGAAGCCAATATCAGCAGAAAATTAATACCAGCAACAGTTGCGCTTGGTGCATTTACATTTACCATGACAGCAATACCCGGAACACCACAGATACAAAATCTGATTCCGATGGATTATTTTCATACGGATGCGATGGCAGCTCCAGTTATGGGGATAGTTGCAGGGATAGTAATGGCTGTTGGTGGTTACTTGTACTTACGCTGGCGTGAAAAAAAGATGACAGCGAAAGGAGAAGTATTTACGGAGCCAAAGGATAACAAATTTATCAATGTAGAAGGGGATACACCTTCATTTTTGTTATCGATATTACCACTTTTAACTGTACTTATTACCTTGAATGTATTTGGGTGGGACGTTGTAGTGGCGCTGATAGCAGGAATTATATTAATTATGGCGCTTAATATTTCGAAATTTAAAGGATTTGTAAAGACAATTAATGCCGGAGCGGTTGGTTCTGTAACAGCGATAATTAATACTAGTGCCGCAGTAGGATTTGGTACAGTAGTTAGGGCTGTTCCCGGATTTGAACGGTTAACTGAACTGCTAATGGGAGTAAAAGGGAATCCATTAATCTCTGAAGCAATTGCTGTTAATATACTTGCTGGTGCTACAGGTTCAGCTTCAGGTGGTATGGGAATAGCTTTGGAAGCTCTTGGAGATAAATATTATCAAATATCCCAGAATACAGGGATAGATCCTGAGCAGTTTCACCGGATTGCATCACTTTCGTCAGGCGGACTTGATGCCCTCCCACATAACGGAGCAGTACTAACATTATTCGCCATAACAGGAATGACACACAAAGACAGCTATAAAGACTTATTTGTCGTTGCAGTATTAATCCCAGTAATATCCGTACTCGTAGTAATCCTACTAGCCACAATCGGAATCTTCTAGGCGGGACAATGGGGACAGGTTTATTGTCCCAGAATGCTTCCGAACTAGAAGAGGGTAAGTTTCTTTAATTGGTATTTTCTTCTAAATAATGTATATTTTTGGAAAAGGACAAGAAGATGATATTTATGGCAGATTGGCTCACAAGTTTAAAAACAGATACACCTCAAGAAGGGTTCGAACTTGCGATCACAATTTCCAGAAAAGGTGTGGGGTACACCCAGACTTCTCCAGAGGTTCGTGAAAAACTAAGGAATACGCAGAAAGCGCTGATAGTTTAACAATGGCTTCACAAGTTATTGCAATACATTATCAGACAGTTGCTGCAGTAAATAACTATTGGAAATAAGAACAATATATTTAAGGACCGGGCGGCTTTTTGCTCGGTCCTTTCTCTTGCAGTTAAGGTATTTTTTGAAACTGTGGCAGGGGCAATTGTTTTATTAATTTTCATGTGTCTGGATAGTGATTTATATGAGAATAAATACGGTCCAAATCCTAAGTTTAATTAGTATCTATTAACCTATGAAAAAAAGCCTGGTAACCGGATATTAGTATTGTCCGTCATGCCAGGCTTTTCTGTTGAGCGGGACAAGGAACCTGTCCCTCATGTCCCTTATTCTTCAAACATTGCACCTACGTCAGGGTTTTCTTTTTTGGATTGGTCTGTTACTTCAAATGATGGTTTTTGGCTGAAATTAAAGATAGATGCGATGATGTTTCTTGGAAATGTTACGAGATAGGCATTGAAGTCTGCTACTCTGGCATTAAAAGTTCTTCGTTGTGCCTGTATATTTTCTTCAATATTTGTAATTCGATTTTGCAAGTGATTATATTGAGAGGTGAATTTAATGTCGGGATACGCTTCCAGTCTGCCTAACAGGGTGTTGACAGAACCTTCTAAGCGTTGGGAATCTGCCAATTTTTCTTCCACATTTTTAGTTGAATTGCGATTCACCTGTGAACGTAAAGCGGTCACTTCTTCAAGTAATTCTTTCTCATTTTCCACAGCACTTTTCGTCGTTGAAATTAAATTAACAATTTCATCTGCCCGATTTTGTAAGAGTACATCCATATTGGAAAAGGATTGTTCCACTTTTACTGCGCCTTTTTTAACGTTATTGTATGTGATAATGATATAGAGAAGAAACAGTGCAATTACACCAATGATTATAAAAATCGTCATAACTAATCACCCCATTTACGTCTTATTCCATAGCTTTAGGTTCAAATCTAATTCTTCCACTAGCATTAATGCCTGGTTAATATCTTCAAAATAATTATAAATCGATTCCTTGTCAGCCTTCTTGTCGATATTAAATTCGAAATGGTCCTGGAGCGTGTTTAATAAGAAATACATTTTCCCATCTTTAAATGAAAAATAAGGAACAATCTTTTCAATAGTTTTAGCGACGATTTTTAAGTGCTGATTCGGTATACGCTCTTTTGACCTTTCTTTTGCTCCATCTGCCAAGGCTAACATTTTTTCCATAAAGCCCGGTGTTAAAATATAGCGTGCTTTAACTTCATCTGTAGTCTTAACTGCAAATCGTTCATTAAATTCCACGTTGTCAAGCTCGATTTCCTCAAGCTTAGGCTGCTTATGAAATATGTCCAGTTTTTTAAAGTCGAAAAATAGATCTTTTCTTGGTGCAATGACAGTAGTTCCTTGAAAATCTTTATTAAAATCAACATCAAAGAATAATCCTTGAAAAATGACGGTTTCTTGTGGGTGTCCATCGGTATCTGACCATGCGTCTATAGCTGTCACTTCGGAAAAAGCGATATCTGTTTTGGGGATATCTTCCGGTTGTGAATCTCCCACATTTCGTTCCAGGCTGGAAGTAACCTGTTTAATATTTTCTGGTGTAGCAGTTTGTGCTGATAATTCATGTTCCTTCTCGGTTTCAGGCTGATCCTGATCATAGACACTTCCCCAAATTAAATCGTCCCCCAGATATTTATCTGGTTTCTTTGGGAAAACCCTCGTATCTAAAAATGTTTCTTTAGGTATATGTTTTTCTGGTGCGTATTGAAACTCGGGATTAATAAATGTTACAACCTTACGTACAATTCGTTGCTTCATGACGCCTTCGAATGACTTGTATGTTTTGGATAGCTTACTAAATCCAATAATAAGTACGACAAATGTTGCAATAAAAAACGCAATGAAGTAGTCTGAGAAAATCAGGCCAAACACAATAGGAATTAACGCAGCTACTGCAGTTATTTTGGCTTGTTTATTACGCCTCTTTTTTAAATTATTTCTGTTCGCTTCTAACGTTTCAATTTCACCCTTTATTTCCTCTTCATAAAATTGATCGAACTCTTCTCTGGTTTTCGAAATCTTTTTCACAGTACATTCCCCTCGTTTATAGGTGACATATCTATAACTACATCATACAGAGGGAAAATAAAAACGTATATTATACTCTGGTATACAATTTCAGCCAACAGCACAAAATGAAGAGTGTGTTATTTTTCCATATAAGTTAACCATGCAGAAAATTTGAAAAAGGAGTGAATTTCATTGAGTGATGCTATTAAAGTAAATGTTGAAAAAATACTTCAGGATAGTCATGTCGGGCCGATGGCTACGGTACAAGATGATAAACCGCATTCCAGGTATATGACTTTTTTTCATGAAAACCTGAAGCTTTATACAGCAACAAGTAAAAAAACACATAAAACCGAAGAAGTTGAAAAAAACCCTTTCACACACATTCTACTCGGATATGATGGCGAAGGGTTTGGTGATGAATATGTGGAATACGAAGGAAAGGCTACCATCAGAAATTCCGAAGAGCTAAAAAAACAGCTGTGGATTGAAGATATGAAGCATTATTTTGATGGACCAGAGGACCCAAATTTCATTGTACTTGAGATTGAGCCAATTCAAATTCGGTTAATGAATAAAAAAGGCAAAGCGCCTAAAGTGCTGGAATTATAAAGCGAAAACGCAAGCTAATTAACTGTGGTATAGCTTGCGTTTTTTCAATGCTGACAATAGATTTAAATAAGGTAACAGGCTGGAATTGGAGGGTTAATAATGGAAGCTGATAGTGACATGAAAAAGGAGATAGTATCATTTACGAGCAAGATGGACCACAGAACATTAGACATTTGGGCTGCTGACTGTGCGGAACATGTACTGTTTTTCTTTGAAGATGAGCACCCTCATGACAGCCGACCAAGAAAAGCAGTAGAAGCAGGACGTGCATGGATACGTGGTGAACTATCAGTAAATGAAGCTCGTTCTGCTGCATTTGCTGCACACGCTGCAGCACGTGATGCTAAAGAAGACGAAGCCCGTGCAGTTGCTCGTGCTACCGGTCATGCTGCAGCAACCGCCCACGTTGCCGGTCACGCAGTCCATGCTGCGAATTATGCTGCCAAAGCTAATAATAATGAACGCGCCTGGCAATATCAGCATTTATTTGAATTGATGGATGATCTTAAGTAGCACATTGGAAACCAAAACCCCTCTCATGATTCCTCATTCCGTTATTCGTTACAAAAACCCTGTTTCGAGCATAGGTTAGGATCCTCATTCCGCTATTTGTCTTTTTAAGCCCTATTTTCCATTGAATTTGTACAATTAACGGAATGAGGATCCGCCGCATCCCTTTTAGAGCAGCCTTTCGAGCATTTAGCGGAATGAGGATTCACATTGTGGTTTGGATTGGACATACTTTACCGGGGAAGTCTTTGAGCATAACAACTATATTTTTCCATTTGCATGATTGCAATAAAACCGTCTGGATGGTATAGTAAAGGGCATGAGTAAGTCAATTAATGAAAAAGGTGAATGGAATGGGTCGAAATTCGAGAAAAATGGAAATCCTAAATGCTGCCTCAAGGGTTGTCAGCAAGCACGGTATCTTTGATTTAACGCTGGAGGCTGCAGCTAAAGAGGCAGGTATAAGTAAGGGTGGCTTGCTTTATCATTTTCCCTCAAAAGAAGCTTTGGTTAAGGGAATGGTGGATCACCTTACGAATAATTATCGGGAGAAAATAGCTGATAATGTCACCGCTGATCCAAATGACAATGGGAAATGGACACGTTCCTATGTTGATGTCACATTTAATCAGACATATCAGAATAAAGATATGAACTCAGGATTATTAGCTGCTAAAGCTGTTAATGAAAAATTACTGGATCCAATTCGTGATTTGTATTCTGAGTGGCAGGAAGAGATAGAAAACGATGGGATTGACCCGACCAAGGCAACCATTATTCGATTGGCTACGGATGGAATATGGTTGGCAGAACTTTTTGATATATATCATATTGGCGAAGAGAAAAAAGAGATTGTATATAAGAGATTAATTGAATGGGCGAACGACTCCAAAGAATAAGCCTTTTCTTCTAAATTTTAAAAAACCTAAAACCCGGTTATATTAAGGGTTTTAGGTTTTTTTTTGCTTTCTTCCAAAGATAATTCGACAAATTTTTTCTAATTATCCGGTTGCAAACAAACCGTCCAGATGGTATAGTATCACTTGTGATTATAAACCGTCCGGATGGTACAGTATTAAAAGAACAACTAAAACATTTTACATAAAGGAGAATTTGATGAGTAATAAAGTCATGTTAACTGCAGCTATAACTGGTGCTGGTGATACAACGGGAAAAAGCAGCCATGTTCCAGTAACACCTAAAGAAATTGCTGAAGCGGCTATTGAGTCTGCTAAAGCTGGGGCAACAGTAGCCCATATTCATGCCCGTAATCCTGAAACTGGTGGTATAAGTCATCAAGTTGATCATTACCGTGAAATTGTTGATCGTATTCGCGAATCTGAAACAGATGTAATCATTAACATCACGTCAGGTGGTGGCGGTGACTTCATTCCGAGTTTAGACACGCCAGCCGCTGGTGGTGACGGTACAGACATTCAAACACCTGAACAACGTCATAAACCGGTAGGAGAATTGCTGCCGGAAATGTGCACACTCGACTGCGGCACTACTAATTTTGGCAACATGATTTATATGAGTCCAACTGATTGGCTAAGAGAGCAGGCGAAACTTGTCCAGCAAAGTGGTGTGAAGCCTGAACTGGAATGCTTTGATACAGGACATCTTCGTTTTGCCAATCAATTAGTAAAAGAAGGACTTATTGATGGTGACCCAATGCTTCAATTCTGCCTAGGTATCCCTTGGGGGGCGGCTGCAGATATAGAGACAATTAACTATTTGAAAAGTCGTCTGCCGGAAAATGCGCATTGGTCAGCATTTGGAATTGGACGCATGCAGCTTCCAATAGCAGAAGAGACTGCAATCCGTGGCGGTAATGTCCGTGTGGGTCTTGAGGACAATTTATATCTAGAAAAAGGTGTTTTTGCACGTAACGATCAACTTGTTGAAAAAGCAGTAAACATGCTGCAGGCAAATAATATTGAAATTATGAAACCAGAAGAAGCACGCCTTCAATATGGTTTAAGAACCCCTTGAGGAGGAAATGACGATGCATGAAAACGAACAACGAATAGAAAAACTAGCTGTCATAGGAACAGGGGTAATCGGTAACGGATGGATCACCCGATTTTTAGCTAAAGGTTATGATGTAGTTGCATTTGACCCGGCAGAGGGCGCAGAAGAACGTACCCACCAAAGTATTAAACGTGCGTGGGAGTCAATGGAGAAAATTGGCCTTGCTGATGGTGCATCACCTGATCGCTTAACATTCGTTCCTACCGTGCAAGAAGCAGTTAAAGATGCATATTTGATTCAGGAAAACGTTCCGGAACGAGAAGATTTGAAAAAAAGCGTACTGGAATCAATTGATCAATATGCAAAACCAGATGCGATTATCGGGTCTAGTACATCCGGTATTAAACCAAGTACATTACAGGAAAATTTAAAACATCCTGAGCGTTTAATCGTTGCACATCCCTTTAATCCAGTTCATATCCTGCCGCTTGTCGAACTTGTCGGAGGACAATTAACAGACAAGACGGCAATTGATAAGGCTGCAAAATTCTATGAATCTGCAGAAATGAAACCATTGGTGGTTCAAAAAGAAATTGAAGGGCATGTAGCAGACCGTTTAATGGAAGCACTGTGGCGCGAAGCCTTGCATCTAGTTAACGATGGCATTGCGACAACTGAAGAAGTTGATGCAGCAATAGTGTACGGTGCAGGCTTACGCTGGGCACAGATGGGCCCATTCCTGACATTCCATTTGGCAGGTGGAGAGCAGGGAATGCGCCACATGCTGGAGCAATTCGGTCCAACGTTAAAACTTCCATGGACAAAATTGGAAGCACCTGAATTAACTGATGAATTGAAAGAAAAGGTTGTTGAAGGCTGCGAAACGCATGCTGGGGATAAGTCTGTTGCAGAATTGGAAGATAAACGGGATGAATTTTTGGTGAAGCTTATTGATCTTGTTGAAGAATATTGGCCTGAATCGAAAGGTCTTACTGCGAGTGGAAAATAGAGAGGAGCATGATCATGTTTAGTTACCAGGATTCTGTCCGTACTGATTGGGTTGATTATAACGGTCACATGAATGACTCTGCCTATGCGAACGTATTTAGCATTGCCGTTGACCGGTTTATGGATTTTATAGGATTGGATGAAGATGGACGAACTAACCTGTCCTATACGATTTTCACGCTAGAAACACATCTTTGCTATCTCAAGGAAGCGCATCAGGATGAAAAACTTATTGTTTCTATTCAATTGTTGGATATTGACAGCAAAAGAGTCCACGTGTTTTTTGAAATGAAAAACGATAATGGTGTTTTACTTGCAACTAGTGAGCAGATGCTGATGGGAATGGATACGCAGCAGGAAAGACCAGCACCATTTCCTAAGCAGGTTGCAACTGAAATGGGGAAATTATGGGACGAGCATAAACAACTAGAAACACCTGAACAAGTTGGAAGACGTATTGGAATAAAGAAATAAAAAGCATAGAAGGAGGAGAATTTATATGAATAAAATAGAGGTAAATAATCTAACAAAAATATTTGGTTCTCATCCTCAACAAGGGCTAAAACATTTAAAAAATGGTAAGAAGAAAGGTGAAATTTTAGAAGAAACAGGCATGACGGTGGGTGTGAACCGTGCTTCCTTTTCCGTAAAGCCTGGAGAAATATTCGTCATTATGGGTCTTTCCGGAAGTGGGAAATCTACGTTAATCAGATTAGTCAATAGATTAATAGAATCTACAAAAGGCGAAGTATTGATTGATGGTGAGGATGTCACCAAAATGGATAAGAAACAGCTAATGGAAACAAGACGGAAAAAGCTAGGAATGGTTTTCCAACGGTTTGGATTGCTTCCACATCGTTCCGTACTGCACAACGTGGCCTATGGTTTGGAAATACAAGGTGTCAGCAAAGAAGAGCGTAAAGAGAAAGCTATGAAAACCATTGAGGATGTTAGCCTAACTGGTTATGAGAATAGTAAGCCAAGTGAACTGAGCGGAGGAATGCAACAGCGTGTTGGGCTTGCCCGGGCACTTACCAACGATACGGATATTCTATTAATGGATGAGGCATTCAGTGCATTAGATCCAATTATCCGTACTGAGATGCAGGATGAACTGTTGAAAATGCAGAGCAAGTTAGGGAAAACTGTTTTATTTATTACCCACGATTTGGATGAGGCATTGAAACTTGGTGAACGCATTGCAATTATGAAGGATGGCGAAATCGTTCAAATTGGTACTGCCGAAGAAATTCTGGAAAATCCGGCAAATGACTATGTTTCACAATTTGTTAAGGATGTTGACCGTTCCAAGGTATTGGAGGCATCACATGTCATGCGGAAACCAGAAGTACTGCTGTCCTATAAAGATGGTCCACGTATGGCAGTACGGAAAATGGAAGACGTTGGAGCATCCAGTATTTTTGTTGTTGACAAAGAAAAGAAATTCAAAGGACTTTTGACGATTGATGATGCGATAAAAGCATATAAAGAGGATATATCTATGGAGTATTTTCTGATAAATGATGTTCATACAACTTCTCCGGATACACCGCTGGATGATCTGCTTGGCGTTGCAGCCGATGCAAAATATCCGATTGTGGTACTGGAGGATAACCATTTGCTTGGCATCATTTCCAGAGTTTCAATTCTTTCCGGATTAGTGCTTGGTAAAGAAAAAGATGAGGAGGTTACAACATGAATTACTTTAACTTCCCATTAGAGCAATGGACAAATTCTTTCGTAAATGACTGGCTATTACCTGAGATGAGTGGATTTTTTAACCAAATCAGTATGATCCTGAGATCATTCGTGGAAGGTGTTACAAATCTTCTGGTTGCAATCCCTCCTGAATTTATTACCATTGTCATCATTTTGTTTGCATGGAAGCTATCTGGTAAGGGGCTGGCCCTGTTCACATTAATTGGTGGATTATACTTGGGTTCTGTTGGGCTGTGGCCTGAATCTCTGCAGACACTGGCAATTGTAATTGTTTCCACTATCATATCTGTCATTCTCGGAGTTCCACTCGGAATACTCAGTGCGACGAATAAAGTTGCAGATCAAATTACGCGGCCCATTTTAGACTTCATGCAGACACTGCCGATATTTGTTTACTTGATCCCGGCTATTCTGTTATTTGGACTTGGTGGTGTTCCGGCTGTGATTGCAACTTTCGTATTTGCTACACCACCTGCAGTCAGGTTTACAAGTTTAGGAATTAAGCAAGTACCTGAAGAAGTTGTCGAGGCATCCAGGGCATTTGGATCAACACGTAAACAATTATTATTTAAAGTACAGCTACCTTTGGCAGTTCCGACTATAATGGCTGGGATAAACCAGACAATTATGCTGGCACTATCAATGGCGGTTGTGGCGTCAATGATTGGCGCACCTGGATTAGGGGCGCAAGTATTAAAAGGTATATCAACGGTTAATGTTGGTCTGGGCTTAACGGCGGGATTAGCAATCGTTGTACTAGCAATTATTTTAGACCGATTAACACAAAGCATCGGCAACAAACTATAAATCAACAAGGAGAGATTATAATGAAGAAAATTCTACTAAGTTCACTTGCAACGCTATTACTATTAATGATTGTGGGCTGTTCATCAGAATCAAGTGATGGGGCAAGTGCAGACAGTAAAAATTCCGATGAAAAACAAACAATTACTTTTGGTGTTACACCCTGGACAAGCACTGTTCCTCCAACAAAGGTTGCTCGAATTTTATTAGAAGATATGGGCTATAAGGTTGAGGAAACACAGGCAGATGCAGGCAGTGTATTTGTTGGTCTTTCAAGAGGCGATATTGATGTATTTATGGATTCCTGGTTGCCTGTTCACCAAATTTATTTAGATAAATATTCAGATGATATCACAGATACCGCAGTAAGCTATCCTGAAGCAGCTTCCGGTCTGGTAGTTCCAACTTATATGGAAGATGTCAACAAAATTAGTGACCTAAAAGGAATGGAAGACGATTTTAATAATAAATTATTTGGCATCGAAGAAGGTGCAAGTGTAACCAAGGTTATTGATGAAGCCATTAAAGGATACGGACTTGACATGAAACAAATCAATTCTTCTGAAGGCGGAATGATGGCCCAGGCAATGCGTAAAATGCAAAATGAAGAACCGGTTGTATTTTACGGCTGGCGCCCACACACGATGTTCAACAAGTTTGATCTCAAGATACTTGAAGATGGAGAAGGATTTTTTGAAAAGTCATCTGTACATGTTATTACCAACAATAAGCTGAAGGAAAATGCCCCGGATGCATATGAGTTTTTGAGCAATTGGAGCATTCCAATTGACGATGTTGAGAACATGATCGTTAAGATTGAAGAAGAAGGCATGGATCCAACGAAAGTAGCACAAAACTGGATTGATAATAACCAAGATAAAGTGGATAAAATGCTTGGTAAATAAAACTTGAATATGCCTTGTGCTGATTGTAGTTATGATCAGCACAGGCATTATTTTTAGCAGTTAAGAAAGTATAACTACTTTCTTACTGCATAAGTGCAACTATGGCATTCACCAAAAGGCTTGCACTCCAGAGTATAAGGGGTTCTAAGAAAGCAAAATACGCTTTCATAAGAATCCCTTTAACGAATGCCAAGTTTTCTAATAGGGAGGTGTTGAACATGGCAAAAGTAAAAGAAAGCAACCAGATTATTGTTGACAGGGAAGTACCATGTACCGTACGGGATGGAGTTAAGCTGTACGCCAATATATACCGTCCAAATGATGGTGGAACATATCCAATCTTATTATGCAGGTTACCATATAATAAAAATCTTCCTGACTTTTCGCATCGGTACATAGATCCAATCAGAACTGCAATGAACGGTTTTGTTGTGATTATCCAGGATGTACGGGGGCGTTTCGCATCTGAGGGAGAATTTGTGCCCTTCGAACAAGAGGCAGAAGATGGTTATGACACTGTCGAATGGGCAGCTCAGCTCCCATATTCGAATGGAAATGTTGGGATGTTTGGGCTTTCCTATTATGGTTTCACGCAATTGTATGCAGCACTTGAAAAACCACCATCATTAAAAGCTATTTTTCCTGCGATGACTGGAAGTATTTCTGGAGAAGCATTTAGCAGGGATGGTGTGTTTAATTTTGCTTCAGCAGAGACGTGGATTCTGGATTCCGTAGCACCTGATTATCTAAAACGAAAACAGGATAGCAGTGAATATGCCGAAACAATCAAAGAAATTACCAATGATCTTGATAACATCGAAAAATGGCATGACTTTAAGCCGATAAATCAATGGCCGCCAGTTATGAAACATCCGGAACTGAGGGAATTATTTGGGAAATATCTTAATAAGGTATATCTGACGGAATCACTCTCAAAAGGAACATTCAGCTCAGAGGATTTGAATTTGCCTGCATATCACCTTGCTGGCTGGTATGATAACTTTTTGGGACCAACTATCAAAAACTATCAGGATATGAAAAAATCGTATCATAATCAGAAGTTAATCATTGGACCATGGGGACATGGAGCATTTAGTTCTGAAATCGGCGAACGCTCATTTGGCATTACTAGTTCAGGTCTGTCGATTGAAGGCAAGGAGGATATCACATCACTTCATATAAACTGGTTTGACTATTGGCTTAATCAAGAAAATACTGTATTACCGGAAGATGACGAGCCAATTAAGATATTTGTGATGGGTATAAATCAGTGGCGTTCTGAGAAAGAATGGCCATTAAAACGCACAAACAATACACCATTTTATTTTCATAGTGATGGAAAAGCAAACTCTAATATGGATTCTGGTACTTTGACTACAGTTCCGCCTGAAGCAGAACAAGCCGATCAATTTGTTTACGACCCAGAAAGTCCAGTTCCGACTAACGGAGGCAGTGTCTTATTTTACAATGGGAAAAATGCTGGACCTCGAGATCAAAGCGGAATAGAACAGAGGAAAGATGTGCTTATCTATTCGTCTGCCCCAATTGATACACCTATAGAAATAACAGGATGGGTGAAAGTTGTGTTATGGGCGTCTACGGATGCGCCTGACACAGACTTCACAGCCAAACTTGTTGATGTATTTCCGGATGGAACTGCCTATAATCTTACGGACGGAATTGTTCGTGTATCGCATATTAATGGACAGGGGAGAGTGCGTGGCAAGACTGTTAAATATGCAATAGATCTATGGGCAACAAGTAATGTATTCTTGCCTGGACATAGGATCAGGGTCGAAATCTCTTCCAGTAACTACCCGTGGTATGATGTTAACCCAAATACGGGTGAAACTACGCTGGATACATCAGAAATGGTACAGGTAACACAAACAATAGTACATGACAGCGAACACTCATCGCATGTCGTATTGCCAGTGATCCCGGCTGAATAAATATTCGCAAGGAAAAACGCTCAGGAGATTCTGAGCGTTTTTTAATGGAACAAGAAAAGGGTTTACAAGAACCAGCGAACCTTGCTTGCCTTCTGATGAATCCTCGTTCCGTTATTCCTTACAAAAACCCTGTTTCAAGCATGGTTACGGATCCTCATTCCGCTATTTGCCATTTTCAGCCCTATTTTCCATTGAATTTGTACAATTAACGGAACGAGGATCCGCCACATCCCTTTTAGAGCCGCTTTTCATGCATTTAGCGGAACGAGGATTCACATTGTGGTTTGGATTAGAAAATTTAACCACTAAATACCGCATTATTTCAACCGTCTGAATCCCTCCTGGTGGAGATAGTCAGCCGCGGCATTATACGTTGCATGGGTTCCGTCTAAGTCTTCCCCAGCATAGATATTCCAAGCATTATAATCGTTGGTTAACATTAATGTCTGGTTTTCAGGATTTATCCATGTCTCTTCAATTAGCTCGGATTCTGACAGCGAATCAATTGATTGTTTTATCACTTTTCGTAGTTCCTGTTCCGTAAAGTCACGGATATTTACCATGCCTTTCGAATCGATCGGGTAGTTATCATCTATTTCTTCAGCGAAAACAAAGCCGTTTCCGTTTGGATGGAGCCGATATACTACTATTTTTTTATCCAGTACACTTTCATCAAAATGGAAATTGACACGACCAAGTGAAACATCGTGACGCTGTAATTCAGGAAATGATTCAATAATTGCTAGTTTTTCTTCAAATGTAAGCATGAGACCTCCACGGTAAGTGTGATTTAAAATTCACACCTATTATACCACTGGATTTTTTAAAAATACGAATGATTCGCGGACGAAGGTCAGCTCCCTCGTCCCAGTGCATTCAGCTAAGGTGCACAAGTGGGACAAGGAACCTGACCCCAATGTCCCACTTAAAAGAAGGAATAACCATGAGTGTTGTCGAATATTTAGAGAAAACATCACTTTAATTATGCTGGAGGATACATATGAAAGTTTTAGAACTGAAAAATGTTGAGACGCAGCTAGGTGGCAGTGTACTGCTCAGCGATATTTCGTTTGCTGTAGAGGAATCAAGCGTAGTGGCACTGGTTGGACATAATGGCGCAGGGAAATCGACATTAATGAAGACAATATTAGGTGAACTGGAAAAAGCAAAAGGTGAAATAACCATTAAAGAAACATCAACACAAGACGATGATTTTTTAACATATAAAGAGCAAATTTCCTATTTGCCGGAAGAACCGCTTTTACTTACAGAGCTTACTGTCATGCAGCATTTTCAGCTTTACGCAGCGAGTTATGGGATAGAAGAGGCAATAATGGAGGAGAAAATAAAAACCTATATCTCTGGCTTTGAACTGGAGGACAAACTAAACGAATATCCTGAATCATTATCCAAAGGTATGCGCCAAAAAGTGCAAACCATCTGTGCGCTGCTTCCGGATACACCGCTACTGTTAATCGATGAACCATTCATGGGACTTGATGTCTATGCAATGGATTATTTAGAGGAATTAATTCAGGGAAAAGCCCTGAGCGGAACAGCAGTATTATTAACATCCCATCAGCTGGAGCGGGTAAAGGATATTGCAGATACATATATTATGCTCCAGCACGGGGAAGTGTTGGATCAAGGCCTGATAAGTGATTTTAAAACAATTAGACGGAGGAAGCATGATGAGAACTACAAAGACTGATCTTCGTGCCTATTGGTTAATTCGCAGGGGCCGTTTCGCCAAAAAGAAAAAGGTTTACAAACAAGTAGCAGCAGTAGTATTTGATCTAACGACAGCCATTTATGTTGCTGCATTAGTTGGTTATATAGGGCTGAGTTTGTTTCTTACCGGTAATATCAGCGAGGAGCTCGCACCATTTTTTGCTTTCATAGAAGAGAATGCGAGCAAAGGCTATTTACTATTATTAAGTGTGCTGCCGATCCGTTATATCGTTAGGTCTTTCCAGCATCCAGGTATATTATTTTCCACCTCTGAGTATCAGTTGGGATTGCTGCCATTTAGAAGAGAAAAAATTTGGGCATTTATAGTGGTGGAAAAATTACTGAAACTGCTCTTGCTTTACGGCTCACTAGCAGCACTTATGATTTTAGTAACACCCATTTCCAGTTCATTAATTATCTCGTACCTAACACTATTTGCTGTGTATGATCTGGTAATGACAGTGCCGCAATGGAAACTGTTTCAAAAGCGTTTTTGGGTGAAAGCCGGTTGGCTGCTGCTTTTTATTTTAAGTAATCTTATTGCAGTTATACTGGAGTCGGAATTGATTGGACTCGTACAACTTGTAGTTATTATTCTCGCACATATTGTTATCCTGCCACACTTATTCAAGGGAATTAACTGGGAACGAGTAACTGAAATCAGTGATTACTATATTTGGAACATGCTGGTGGTCTCGAAAGTTTCTCAAACTAAATTTAAAAAGAAAAAGACCTACAGTATTCTTCAAAATTCTGCGAGGCGGAAGCGTTCGTTTGCTACTAAATTATCTATCTACCATAGGCTTTGGCAGCTGTACCTTCTCAAAAACCTTGGTGTGATTACACAGGTGATTGGTGCAATCCTGCTGATGCTGGTTGCGTTTCAATTTTTCGAGGAATGGATTTATTATATTGGGATGGCAATTGGAATCCATGTTTATTCAGCCCTGTGCGCCAACCTGTTTCAGAACCGCTTTCATGCAGACGTTGTCGAAGTGCTTCCGTGGGATCTTTTTATGTATAAGCGGACATATTTCAAATGGATGGCAATGGGTGGAGGGCTCTTATTTCTGCCCATCTTTTCATACTTTATCAGGCATTGGGACGTATGGGCTCCTTTTCAGTTAGTGTTCGTAATTAGTGTGTTCTTGTATACGTATCACGTGAATATGGATAAAACAATCATCCTGCTGGCTAAAAAATCTGGATTCCTTCAATTGCGGGAAGGGTTAAGTCTTGTTCTCACCATTTTAGTTGCAATCAGTCATATGCTCCCAGTAATTTCGCTTATAGCAATAGGAATTGTCTGGGCTTTATATTTTCAACTGCGAAACAATAATGGAAATGATCCCAGATCTGTTGTTTAGATTTGGGACTTTATATATTGCTAGGAGAAACAGTATCTTATTGATCTTGGATTTTCATAACCCTGATGAGTGACCGTTTCACGTAATTTGATTCAAGTTTGGGTACTCATAAAATCTTTATATACCGTTGTCCAGTAAATTGTACGAATCCAGAATAAGGGTTAATGCTCATAAATTACATCCTCCTGTTAGTTTGGCAATTTTAATAGTAGTGCTTTTTCCCCCCGCATATACATAACAACATCACAGTGTTTTTGGGGGGAGAATATTATTGGGTGTAATTTCTGTTATGAATTATAAGGGTGGTGTCGGAAAGACGACGCTATCCGCCAATATTGCAGCTGATCTAGCAAACAGAGGTAAGAAGGTATTACTGATTGATATGGATCCACAGGCTAATCTGACCTTATCATTTATGAACATAGAAGAATGGCAAAGCCTTGATCGGCAGGGCCGGACAATCAAGCACTGGTATGATGATTTTCTGGATAAAGACGGGGAGGCATCACTTGGGGATTTAATAATTACCCCAAATCGCGTTAACGGCCGATTAAAGAAAATCGGCGGAAGAATCGATATGATCTGTTCACACTTGGAATTAATTCATATCGACATGGAACTTTCAAGCCTGCTTGGTGGGAACACAGAGAGAACTATTCGCAGCAATTATCTAAAGGTGTTATCACGTCTTCAGACGAAACTGGATGAAATAAAGGATGAATACGATATAGTAATTATCGATTGTCCGCCGAACTTTAATTTAGTCACACAAAACGCACTAGCAGCAAGTGACGCATATATTGTTCCGGCAAAAGCGGATTATTTATCCACGCTTGGAATCGATACGTTAATGCGCCATGTAAATGCACTAACGGAAAAATATAATCAATATAGTGAGGAAGCTGATTCAACTGTTTCGAAAAAAATTTCACCTCGCGTGTTAGGTGTAGTGTTCACAATGGTTGCTTTTAATAAAGGGAGGCCGATCGCCGTACAAAGAGAATATATAAATCAAGTACAAAAGAGCCATTCATGTTTTCGTAACGTATTACGCGAGGGGAAAACACAATTTGCCACAGCTCCTGAAACAGGTATTCCAGTCATGTTAACCAAGGGGAATAGCCTTCCACAGCAAGTAGTGCGAGACGAAATCAGGCAGATTACAAGTGAATTGTTCGAATTATATGGGGTAGATCATGAGTAAAAAGGAAACGGAAAAAATGCTGCGAATCACAATGGAATTTTTGGAAGGGTTAACGAATAAACAATTTCAGGATTTAGTAGATAAGAAAGCTGTTATTCGTTTTGAAGCAAAGGCTGGTCATACAGTTGATTATGACCAGATCATGGATAAGATTAAGCAGGATTGGAATGTTGAAAAAAACCTGAAAAATTATACGAAAAAAGAACTCGCTTTATTCTGCGGCTGCCATAATATAAGCATTAAACCCAACGATACCAAAAAAGTAATTTATAAAAAGGTAGCATCTCATCTGAACATCAATCATTCTCCAGCCAATGAGATAGCAGAATCAAATTGGAAGCAAATCGAAAATGCCTTACAAAGTTGCAGCACGTTGGATGAGGCCAAGAGTTTTCTAGCTAACCAAAGTATACTACGGTTGAAAAAAGATATCACCGCATTTGCCAAGGTACAAGGAGTCTATGTAAGTCAGAGATACACAAAACAGGAGTTACTGGAGCGGATTGCAGACTCCGTTGTTGGTGCTCGAATAAGAGGAGAGATTATAAGGTCGGGGGATTAGAAGGGACAGGGACGAGAAAGAAACCTGTCCCTTATGTCCCTTTATTGCTCTGGCTGTCGAGTTTGTTGTGCAGCTATAGCATTCTGGACTTGGCTTACGGCAGTTTGAGCTTGGGCAATTTCTGATGCAGCTTGTTTGATTGCTTCCTGCGACATTGTTTGATCAGATGAAGATTTCTCAATTGCTTGTGTCAATAATTCCTTTGTAAGAGAAACATTACCTTTAGCCTGGTTTAGCTGATTTACATCAATTTCTTGTTGTGGCATGAGAACATCTCCTTTTAAGTTAATTACTTTTATAGGTTTGCCAAGATGTTACGATATATGGGTGGTTATTTTTAACAAGTGACCATAATAATATTGTGGTTGATGCAAGTGGGAAAAGTGAGTAACCTTACATTAAAGGACCCTGTAATGTGTGAAGGAAGTGCTTATAAAATGTATAAACCACAGCTACTGACCTGGAATATACGCCAGGGTGGAAAGAGGGAGATAAAAAAAATCGTAGCATCATTAGTTCGTTATGATGCGGATTTGATTGTGTTAACTGAGTTCAGAGAAAATGCTGCAGAACAATTTTTAAGACAGGAAATGCAGGCAAATGGCTGGCACTACACAATTTCCTCTGATCCACGCTTTTGTCACGGTTTCCACTTGAAGATTATTCAACTGCCTATGGTCCTGAACAAGGCAGTCACCGGTGGAAGACGGTTTACTTACCCGGTTTTAACTTATATTTTTTAGGCGTACATGTACCAAATGTAAATGAAACATATGATAAAAGGCTCTTTTGGGAAAAAGTAACTGAGTTTGCTGAAAAAAATCAAGATAGATAATCGCGCTGTCATCATGGGTGATCTTAATACAGTATCGCGAGAAGAAAATGCTAAGGCTCCATTAAAATACAGTAATTATATTCATATTTTGCAGCAGCTTGGCTGGATAGATGCATGGAAAAAACGCCACCTAACTACCACGGATTATACGTGGTATAGTACTAAGCAAAATGGATTTCGATTGGATTACATCTTTCTTTCCAGGAAAATAGTCAACCTGTTGAATAGTAGTAATTTGTCACAACAGGAAAGGCTTAACAATTACTCGGACCATGCATTAGTGGTGGCAGAGCTGCTGGTTTAACTAGGTGGGACAAGGAACCTGTCCCTCATGTCCCGCGTTTTTCGAGTTCTGAGCGGATTTTTATGTGGTCGTTTTTACTGTGCGGATAGAGGAATGTATTGCTCAATGTTAACTTACATACTTTGTAAATACTTACACATGTATCTAATCAGGAATTATCTGTATCTATTAAATAAGTATCAGCCAAGCCATGGGGACAGGGAAGCCCACCCCCATGGCTTGCCAGAATAATAGATTTAAATCGAATTAGTCCGCATCTCGAACAATCGCTAGAATTTCCCCACCAAATTCGTCCACTTTCTTAGGACCCATACCTTCAATCTCCAGCAACTCTTTTATAGTTTTGGGATTTGTCTCAATAATTGCTTCTAATGTTTTGTTGGTAAAAATATAGAATGGCTTTACATTTAGTTGCTTGGAATGGTTCGTGCGGAATGTAGTCAGCATAGTTTTTATATCGCCTTGCTTAACAGTTGAATTTTTAACGTCAGCTATTTTTTTGCTGTTCACGATAATAGCTACTATATCTTCACCAAAGTCTTCAGCCTTTTTCTGACCAATTCCTTCAATTTTTAAAAGTTGTCCCATTGTGCCAGGTTGCTTCTCAACTAGCTCATCCAATGTTTTGTTGGTGAAAATATGATAGGCTTTCATATCCAGCTTTTTTGACCGCTCTAAGCGAAATTCAGTAAGTGTGGTTTTAAGGTCATCCGTTTTTTCATTATTCGTTTGTTTCTTAGGTATTGGAATTACCTCTTCCTGCAAAGCTTGTCCATTGTCTATGGTGTACTTCTCAATGTTGAAGTTTTTTTCCTTACAGTTTTGTAAGAGTGTTTCGGCTATATCATACAGTTTCCCATCGAACATGAATACTTTTGAATCCTTCTCTAATTCACTGGTTAAAAATGACCTGATCTGGTCGTGCCGAATGATGCTGGATTGAATGTTTGAAGGTGCTTTTTTCGAAATATCCAAAATGGTCTTTGGGTTTGCAAATGTAACCGCATGCCTTACTGGACATTTCTTTGCAAGTCCTTTCTCTTTAAGGAACTTTTCAAGAATTGCTACCTGTCTTTCTACTTGATTAATCGGGCTGTACATTCCTTCTTTATTAATCACTCTGTTATTTTTAGTTATAACGCGTTGAAATTCACCTTTATCCGTAACTTTTATATTGCCAAACAGCTTTTTTACTTCTAGTACGAGAATAAATTTATGAGTGATAATAACAAAGTCCATTTGAGCATAGTAATCCTCAAATTCAAGGTAAACATCATGTAATACTATGAAGGGAAGCATTGAATTCTGCAGTTCAAATATGACGCTTTTCTCTCCAGCCTGACCAATAGAAAATAACTTTAAATCATGATCTACTTTCTTTAGATCTATATTTTGATCACTGCTTTCTGATAGCTTTGTTAAATTCTGCATAAAACTAGATTCTTCAACAAGATCCTTATATACAATAGGTTCCTTAATTTCTCTTTTATCTGTTAACACATTATATACACTTTTAAGAAAAGACATGTAATACCCCCACTATTTATTGGTGTCTTGCTTTCAAAATCCTAGTAAACCCGAATAATGTAAGATTTTGTCTGAGTAGGTTTATTATAGCAGATTAGCTTTGTTTCGTATTGACTAAAAAAATATTTTTCCTCCCCATGCCACTTTTCCACCCCAACATTCGATAGTAATAGTGACCACATCTTTCTATCTATAAAATCGAATGCCAGGCAGAAAAGGTGGCATTAGCACATAAAAAAGGGAACTTCTCATTAAAAAGAAGTTCCCACATTACAATTATTACCGATTACCGAACAACACGCCTTACACCAGCAATATACAGTACCCCCAGCATCACGAACAGACCCAGGAAGCCGTTACGAAATCCTATGGTGTCGATCATCAGTCCGAACAATGGAAACAGGAGCATAATACTAAAGCTCTCGACCACGCTAATCATCGAAAAGAAGGTGGCACGGACATTGGATTCCAATCCTCCTTGTATAAAGTTAGAGAATATTGGTTCGTAAAGTGTCACAAGCTGCGAAAGAATCAGGAATGACATGACGATTGCCCAGTCCGGTGACAGAATGAATAACAGGAAAAACACAAGGTATAACAGATACCCATAGTTTGTAATACTGCCAAAGCTCCATTTTGATTCAAGTCTGTATGCTAACTTAGCCATTAAAACACCTAGCAGCCCTTCAACTGTAAAAATAATTCCGATTATCATCGAGCTGTAACCCAAGCGTGTGAAGTATTCCTGACCATAAAAAGTCAGGATAACAATCGACGTTCCAATCATGATAAAAAAGATAATCGGAATATGGGCAGCCTGGTTGGTTCGCCAAATTCGGATGCCTGCCTTTAGCTGACTCAGCCATTGCCGCTTTATACCTGTATGGGAGCTGGAATTCTTTTCCCGTTCGGGTTCGTGCAACATGGCAATAGGAATTAGGGCCAGCAAATGGGTGATAATAATACCTCCATAAACAAGCTCCCAGTTGATTTCAGCCATCCAGCCGCCAGCCAGTTTGGCAAAGCTAAGCGATAGCAATGCGAGCGCCGTCATGTTGCCGAAAACGCGTGTATACTGTTTTTCCTTGTTTTTTTCCTTCAGTGTGTCATAAATAAGTGCTTCCTCGGCACCTGACTGGAATGTCATACTTGTTCCAAGTGTCATGAGAGCCAGGCCGAATAAGGAAAGGGAATCACCGACAAGCATGAACGTCCCATACCCAACACTTAAGATATTACCGATAAACAGGCTCACTTTCCGTCCATATACGTCGGCGATTATACCGGTTGGAATTTCAAGCAGGACGACACTTAAGTGCATCAGTGCCTCGACTATTCCGATCTCGCTCATGCTTAATCCTTTGTCGTTCAAATAAATAACCCATAAAGCCCGGTCAAAAAATAACTGGGCGACAAATATATAAATATAAATAAATCGAATGTTTTTTGTTAAACTTGTTGTTTTCAATGTTAAATCCTCCGTGAACTGACGCAAAAAAAAACCACAGGCAAAATAACTTACCTGTGGCGCGAGCGAAGGATAAACCTTTCCCATCTCAATTAAATACCGATACTATCGAGGCAAGAATTTTTTACGTCAGATAAGTTTTTTGAAATATTAAGCTAAAATTAGACATACGTATCCAATTTCGCTGAAAAATTCCAAAAACAGTTGCCATGAACGCAATAAATCGCTTCACTTCATGTACAACTTTAACTAACGTAAACATTTCATCTGCCTCCTTTTCTAATAAGTTAATTCCATGATAATTCAACTTGGATGAAAAAACAATCCCTGTTGTAGCTATTCCTTATAGCCCAATCAAATGGGACAAGGGACCTGTCCCCACGTCCCGAAAGTACGTGTTCATGTCCACAAAAACAAACATGATTTGTCCACCCCCTGAATAGCAATATAGAAAGAGATTCTATCAGGAGGAGTATCTATGCTGCAATTATTGTTGGAGGTTTTTACGAGTGAGCGTATAGCAGAAGACATTTTATCAAATCCAGTTACCGAGCTTATTTTCGTGATTCTGTTCATTAGCTTTTTCTTAACTGTTTTTGTTCATCTTGGTCTATTTACCAAGCTTAAAAAAATTAGAAATTATATAGAAACAACAGATCAAATGGATATTGAACCACTAAAAACATTTAAAGGAAAGTTTGATAGAATCAGTGCCAAGGAATCGGTGAAACCGGAGACGTTTGTACAAGAGAAATTTTCCGGTTGGCGCGTGTTTAACGTGCCCGTTGTCAATCTCATCAAAATGGTACAGATGACTGTTTCCATTTTTATATTGATTGGGGTGCTGGGAACATTTATCGGTCTGACAATTTCCCTTGGCAGTATCAATGCGACGGGAGCCCAATTGGTTGAGAATATAGCTGCAGTACTATCGGGAATTGATGTGGCATTTTACACGAGTATAGCGGGGATGGGGCTTTCCCTCATCATGACCGTGCTTATTAAAATTTTTAACACGGAATATATGCTTACGGACATCATGTTAAAAGTAGAATCCAATTTAGATGGGGATGAACAGGAAGGGATAAGCCGGCTGATTGAAGTGTCAGAGACCATTAATCATTCCATTCAGCATTTGCAGGAAACGAACCAGGAATCACTAACCGGGATTGAAAATGCATTTTCAGGCTTTCAGGAATATACAAGCGGGCTGCAGCAATCTGCCAAAGATTTGGCCAAGTTTAATGAAGGGCTTTCCAGCAACCTGCAAGAGTTTCAGGAACTGTTCCACCATATGAAAGAGGTGACAGATGGATTTGGTGAATCTACCAAAAAGTTAAATGACAATTTTGATTCACTGTTTTCCTATTTTAAACGAATGGACGGAAAAAATGAGCGGATGGCTAAAGCGTTTGAGAATACTTATGAAAGAGTAAAGGAAGTTTCGACAGCTCAGATGGATACCCTGAATCAATTCGAGGAATCTGTTGTTGAATTAAAATCGTTTACCACTTCGATCATGGAGGGGCAGGAATCCATACAAGCTGCATTTGAAAAAATTACCCAGAAAAATAATGACCTAGCCAATAAAATGGATGCGCATAATAAAGAGTTTAAACAGGTTTTCGGAAGCGACCTTAGCTCTAAATTGGCCGGAATTATCTCCTATATTGGGGAACTGTCAAAGCAATTTGATAAAATGGGCAATTCGATTGTCCAGTTGCCACAAGCCCTTGAAGTGATCAATCAAACACAGGCCGAATACAAGTATCTGTTAACAGATCGTTTTGACGAGTTGAAGGAATTTAACCGAACTTTTAATAGTCATTTAAAAGCACATTCCGAGGAATCGAAGGCATTTGAAAAACAAGTAAATGAAGCAACCCATACGTACGAGAAAATCGGCATGCAGAATAACCAGCTGATTAACGATATAAACAAGACGATATCCCAGATGAACAATGCATTCAACCAACGCGAAAATCAGTTGGAAGTAAGTGTTGACGTTTTAAAAAATACACTCTCCAATTATGTGGCTAATCTGGAGGGAGGACTCGGGGATAAGCTTGATAAAGTAGCACGAAATATCACTGATTCAGTGGAAATGACGAATGAAGCGATCAAGAAGGAGTTCCAGGAGATACGGCGTTTGTCTGAAGAGATCGGTCAAAGCAATTCCCGTAGTGCCCAACAAACACTTCAGGACCTTGGCCGGGAGATACAGGGGTTAAATCGGCAGTTGAATTCCGTTGGTCAGCAACCAGGAACGAACGGTATAGGGTTGAGACAAAATGACTACTAAATACCAGAGACTGTTTAAAAAGGAACAGGATGACGGACATTTTTGGCCATCGTTTACCGATCTGTTGACAATTATCCTATTATGTTTCATCTTAATTTTCATTACGATGATGATTATTAAATCCCTGCAAATTGAAGAAATGAAAAAGACCATCGATCAAATAATGGGAGTACGAGCCAAGCTTGTTAATGAGCTGCAGACGGAATTCAAGGATTCAACTCTGGAAATTGAAGTGGATGAGAAGACAGGTGCGATCATCTTTGATACAGAAATATTATTTGCATATGATAAGGCTGAGTTGAAGCCTGCGTCCTTTCAGTTTTTGGATGAATTCGTCCCTAAGTACTTGGACATTTTGCTGCAGAACGGCTATGAAGAATATATTGCGGAAATTATTATTGAAGGTCACACCGATCGCGATGGCAGTTATTTATATAATCTTGAGCTCGCACAGGAAAGGGCCTACAGTGTTGCAGCTTACATTCTTAGCGACGACTTTCCATATAAAAATATTCAAGACCATTTGCAGGAAAAATTAACAGTGAACAGCAAGTCTTATACCGATTTCCGGACAAATGACTCAGGTGATTACAGTGCAGCTGATTCCAGAAGAGTGGAATTTAAATTCAGGTTGAAGGACGAAGAGATTCTTGAGAGGACGCGAGAGATCTTGGAAGAGTAAAGGAAGTAGCAATACTAATTGCTTAATTCTATAAAAATTCACCGTTCTTAGAGAAAAGTATCAATTAACCGAATATTCTTCCCACCATAGGAGAAATCTGCCAATATAAAAACTTAATGTGAATCCAAAATATTCAACTAAACAAGGGTAACTATAGTGGTATAATGAATACATGCAATAATCGTTTTTCTTAAGGGGGGTCGGCGCATTTCCGTCGTTGTAGTGGCCTGCGATACGCTATAACGAAAGGAGGTGTTGCCTATGTCTGTTTTTGAAACATTGGTTGTAATGATTGCATTTGCAACACTTGTTGTGATGATTATTAACCAGAAAAAATAGACCTCCCTTAGATTACCAGTCAGTGTGAGGTCTATTCCTTACTAGCGCTGCCCCCTCTTGAAGGGGAAGCAATTTATTGCTGACCGAAGATATGTCTGTATCTTCGGTCTTTACTATTGTATGTCTTTCTATGTATATTATAACACTAAAAGCTGATATGCAAACAAAAACAGGGACATTCCCCTTTTTTCGCCTGGCTGTTACCATTTAATAACACCAATATTACAGTTTGATGAAAAGAGTATTTGCGGGAATTATGGACAGGAAGAATCCATACATTGTAGGGATGTATTTGAAAATAACAGGAGTATGTGAAAATACAGAACAGAGCCTTGGAATGTACCATAGTGTAAATGTGAACGTTCGGCTAGCAGCTATGGAGGTGTTTTTAATGGCTTATTTTATAGGAATATTAATTGCATCGTTGTTCTATTTTAATTATTTAAGAAAACCACCGAAAAACAGCTACATCCCCCCATTCAAGGTAAGGTATGAAAATATTGGTGTGGACCCAAACGAAAACCGGGAACCGACTGAGCCAAACTTCACTACTCGATATATCAATGTACTCGAGGCTGATGGAGGGCGGATTATTAACCTTAGCAGACAGGTGAAGGAGAATGCTGTGGAAGTGTTCGAATGTGAAGATCAAGATAGTGCGGATGTCACAATTGACTTGTTATTAACAACATTCTCAGGATCAGTAGCAGACCACGATGCACGCCCTTTATACATTAACATTACGAATGAAGATGAATTAATAAATATAACAATTAGCAACGAGAGGGACGACAATGCAATAGAAGTTGTTAAATGTATGGATGAAAGGGAGTGCAAGGGTCTTATCCGAAAAGTGAAATCACATTATGAAAAATATAGACCGGTGCTTGTGTTTATGCGAGGGATGGTATAATTTTTGGAGCTAAATGGATGTGGCGAAATTGTAAGTGTAATGAGGGGGGCCCCCTCATATTAAGTTTCCCTGTCGCCGGTGAAGGAATCAATGTTTCAAAAGGAACCTAAAAGCCAGATTATTTGTTGGCAGATAAGAAAGCATAAATCCTTTCTTACTGCATTAGTGCAACTAAGGCTTTCGCCATTAAGGGCGATAAGACAAGTTTTCTAAGCGGACACAGGAGCCACTATTTTGCTAAAAATAACACTTTTTGTATTAAAGCGGCCACAGTGGACCTTATTTTACATATATCAGGATAAGACAAGGGTGTTTCTGGCAAATAAGGGCTTTGGTGTCCGCTAAAGTATTTTTGTGGATTCTTTTGTTTAAGTACTACTTGTCCCTAACTATCGTCTTTTCTTAAAAACAGTGACAAGAATTGTAGAAATATGTATACTATGAAATGTAGCGAATAATTTAATAGATTTAGAGGTACAGGTGATTTCAATTAGAAATCTTAATAGGGAAGCTGGTGAGAGTCCAGCGCGATCCCGTCACTGTATTTGCGAGCTAGCTGTTAATGTCCACTGTGCATTTATATGTATGGGAAGGTACAGTAAGTGATGACCATAAGCCAGGAGACCTGCCTGTTACCATCTGTGCACCAAACCTACGGGGAATAGGAAGGTGTAAATGGGACAAGTTTGCTTTTGGCTGCCCTTTTACATATCCATCTTCATTTCTCGTGAAGATGTTTTTTTTATGTTCGCAGTTAAGAAAGTATAAATCCTTTCTTACTGCATAAGTGCAACTAAGGCTTTCGCCATTAATGCTTGGCGATAAGCCGAGTTTTCTAAAAAATACTAAATAAGAGGAGTGGGACAGGGGGGACAGGATTATCGTCCCGCGTATCAAACTGGGACAAGGTACCTGTCCCCCTGTCCCGCCGAGGAGGAAATAACGTGAAAAAGATTCTTTCATTTTTACTTTTGATAGTGCTTACAGCGGGGCTTTTAATTGGTTGTGCTTCTGGAGGGACAGATACTGAGAGTCAAGATCAAAGCACAAATGAAAATACGGACCAAACAGAAGAGTCAGGGGAAACAGCGGATTCCACATTTCCATTAACTGTTACGGATGCACTTGATAATGAGTTGACGATCGATGAAAAACCGGAGCGAATTGTTTCTGTTATTCCAAGTAATACAGAAATTGCCTTTGCACTTGGATTAGGGGATAAAATAGTAGGTGTTTCAGACCATGATAATTATCCCGAAGAGGTAAAGGAAATAGAAAAAATTGGTGGTATGGAATTGAACATAGAGGTCATTATTAGTCTTAAACCTGACCTCGTCCTTGCGCATGCGTCCAGTGCACAAAGTTCTCAGGAAGGACTGCAGCAGCTTCGTGATTCTGGTATTAATGTGTTTGTCGTTAATAATGCACAGGATATTGAAGGCACTTATACATCTATTAAGCAGATTGGTAAGGTCACGGGTACAGAGGAAAAAGCATCGGAAGTTGTCGGTGGTATGGAAGAGGACTTCGCTTTACTTAGAGAAAAGACCGCAGCAATCAGTGAGGATGAACGAAAGTCCGTCTTTTTTGAAGTTGCACCGGCTCCAGATCTTTACACGGCAGGAAAAAACACATTTTTTGATGCACTTTTAGAAATTGTTAATGCAGATAATGCCGCTGGAAAACTGGATGGCTGGGTTCCAATTGATCCAGAGGCTATTTTGGAAATGAATCCTGATGTTATTATAACGACTTATGGAGGTTATGTTGAGAATCCAGTAAAGCAGGTAACTAGTCGTGATGGCTGGGGGGATATGAATGCTGTTGCAAACGAACAAGTATATGATGTTAATTCCGATATTGTAAGTCGTCCAGGGCCTCGGTTAGCTGAGGGTGCAAAGGAGATTGCTAAGGTTGTCTACCCGGAATTATTTGAAGAGTAAGTATTTATTCGCCTATGTACTAGCATTGGCATTCTTAATTATATCCATGCTGACTGCTGTATCGGTTGGCAGTGTTTCTATTCCTATTTCAGATACAGTGAGGATTATTGGTGCTCAAATTTTTCGCCTACCTATTGCTGATCAAGTTGATCAGATGTATAAAAATATTGTTTTCGAAATTCGTTTACCCAGAGTGTTTCTAGCTGGTCTAGTTGGGGCGTCTCTTGCAATTGCAGGGGCGGCCTTTCAAGGCTTGCTGCGAAATCCACTGGCTGATCCGTATATATTAGGTGTCTCCTCTGGTGCTTCAGTTGGGGCAGTTGCAACACTGTTTTTTAAAATTTCCATTCCTTTTCTTGGACTTTATACATTACCGGTTATGAGTATTACGACAGCCTTAATGACCATTTTTCTTGTATTGTTTTTTGCACGACGCGTTGACCGGACGATGCGGGTTGAGACGATTATTTTAACAGGAATTATTTTCAGTTCCTTTTTGGGCTCATTAATCTCCTTAATCATTGCGTTTACGGGTGAACAGTTACAACAAATTATGGGCTGGCTGCTTGGAAGTGTATCCATGAGAGGCTGGAGCTATATAGGTATTATTATCCCGTTTTTCATTCTCGGTGCCCTATTACTTCTTATTAATAGTAAGGAATTAAATGCCATGTCATTTGGGGAAGAACGAGCACAGCATTTAGGTGTCGACGTGCAGAAACGGAAAATGGTGGTCCTTATTGCCGGATCAATATTAACAGGCGCAGCCGTGGCGGTTTCTGGTGCGATTGGTTTTGTTGGCTTAGTGATTCCCCATTTAACAAGGCGGCTATGGGGACCTGATCATATTCATCTTTTACCACTTTCAATTTTAACAGGCGCTGGCTTTTTAATGCTGACAGACCTTGTATCACGGACAATCATATCTCCGACAATCCTGCCAATAGGAGTGATTACAGCTTTGATAGGCGCACCAGTGTTTGCATTTATTCTAATGGGACAACGCAAAGGAACGAGAGGCGGTATGTAATGTTAGACTTGGAAAATGTCTCAGGAGGCTACGACGGAAAGCCTGTTATTAAAAATATTGGTTTCTCCGTTTCCAAAGGTGAATTTTTTGGGATATTAGGACCAAATGGAAGCGGGAAAACAACCCTCTTGAAACTAATCAGTGGATTAATTCCATGTACTTCTGGATCGATTCAGGTGGATAACCAGAATCTGGTTAATTTTTCACAGAAAGAACTTGCTCGGAAAATGGCGGTTTTATCCCAGCTGACTACACACGCTTTTCCATACACTGTGAAGGAAACGGTAGCACTTGGAAGGTATGCACATCATCAGGGATTATTTCAGACTTGGTCACCTGAGGATGAAAAAGTGCTTCAAATGGTAATGGAACAGACAAATATAGTTGGCTTCCAGCATAAATCTTTACAGGAGCTGTCAGGTGGTGAGCAGCAGCGTGTATTTCTTGCCCAAGCTTTAGCCCAGCAACCGGACATATTGCTGTTGGATGAACCAACGAATCATCTTGATTTAGCCTATCAAAAGGATTTGCTTGATTTGTTGAAAAAAGGTGCGAAACAGCAAGGACTGACTGTCGTTTCAATTTTTCATGACTTGAACCTTGCAAGCCTATATTGTGATCGCCTGTTATTAATGCATGACGGACAAACGAAGGCATTACATATGCCGGATGGTGTGTTAACAGAGTCCATGGTTAACGAGGTATATCAAACCGAGGTGAAAAAACATCCGCATCCAGCAATCGCTAAACCGCAAATGCACTTAATTCCAGCTGAAGATGAAGTATTACCGGATAAAACAATAATTGATTCATCTTTGTTGAGCGTGAAACAGGAACACATTACTATCCGTGCACCACTACCATTAAGAACCCTATCATCAGGCGTGTGTGGAGCTGGCATTGGCTGGAACAGTTACTTTATTAATCGTCATGTCCCAAGTGATTATGATTGTTCCGATCATAAAGCGGAAATGAACGAATATCTTACACATTATGGGTTTGACCTCTCACAAACTGTTGGCATGATGACGGCGGTTCAGTTGAAGGATGTTGCATATGGTTTTTGGGAAAAAGAAACATTTTCGCTCTTGACCGTCGTAACAGCGGGGGTTGGCAATGCAACAGATAGTACAAGAGCCTCTGAACGGAGTCACCCGATAAAACAGGGAACAATTAACATTTGGTTATTTGTGAACGGTAGACTAACAGAAGAAGCTTTTATTCAGGCGACGATGACTGCAACAGAAGCAAAATCCCAAGTTTTACGTGAGCTGGAAATAAAAGATAGCAGGACAAATACGATTGCAACAGGAACCTCGACAGACAGCATGCTGATTGCAGCTACCCAACAAGGGGAAGATTTGCCATATGCAGGAACAGCAACGGAGCTTGGTCAGCTCATCGGAAAAAGTGTTTATACAGAAACAAGGAAGGCAATCCAGTATTATCAAGCGAGGTAGAGTATGATCATTCATCATTTACTCAGTATTTCACTAGCCTTAATGATCGACCGAATCATTGGTGATCCGCCCTCTTTACCACATCCAGTACGATGGGTAGGATCCCTCATTTCCCGGCTGGAGCGTTATTTGAATAATGGGAACACCCGTAAGGCTACAGGGGCTTTTTTGTTAATTGTAATTGGAGTGACTGTATTTTCAATGACATTCCTCATTATATCGGGAGCGTACCATCTTCATTTCTTGGCCGGCATCACAGCCGAAGCAGTAATCATTGCAACGACGATCGCCCAAAACGATTTGAAAAAAGCTGCTAAGAAAGTCTATCAGCCTTTAAAAAAAGAAGATATACGAACAGCCAGATGCCAGGTTGCCATGATTGTTGGAAGAGACACAAAACATTTGAATGAAAGTGAGATTACTAGAGCAACGGTGGAAACGGTCGCAGAAAATGTCAGTGATGGCATTACCGCCCCATTATTCTTTGCATTAATCGGCGGGGCGCCTTTTGCGATGACTTATCGTGCTGTTAATACGTGTGATTCGATGGTTGGGTATAAGAATGAACGATACAGTCAATTCGGGTGGGCATCTGCCCGTTTTGATGATGTACTAAACTGGCTGCCGAGTCGTATTACCAGCTTTTGCATGATCTTAGGGAATAGGATACCTCTTAAGAAGAAAATGCAGGTATTCGATGAACTGAAGCAGGAGGCAGTTAAACACCCAAGTCCAAACAGCGGTTGGGGAGAAGCAGCTATGGCTCTTTTGCTAGAGGTTCAGCTTGGGGGTATTAACTATTACCAAGGCATTAAATCAGAGCGCGCTTTCATGGGACGGGCGATAAAAGACTTGCAAAAAGAACATATTTTAGATGCTGTTTCAATTATGGATCGTTCGGTGGGAATCTTTTTCATACTATTATGGATAGGGGGAGGATGTTATGCAGTTGCCGGCACATGGCTCTAATCCAGCACATCTGTACAAAGCTTTGGGGATGGATCAGCCAGAGAAGACTGTGGATTTCAGTGTCAATATTAATCCGTTAGGCTCACCTGATGTAATTAAAAATAGTTGGCAGAATTGGTTTGAGGGTATTTATGATTATCCTGATCCATCATTCACAACGCTTAAACAAACGATTGCTTTGAAGGAAGGGATAGCAGCGTCTTATCTGTTGCCTGGAAATGGAGCATCTGAACTCATTACGTTAATTGCCCGCCACCTTCAGGGGAAGAAGGTATTAATCATCCACCCTGCTTTTTCCGAATATGAGTCTGCATGCCGTATCGAAAATTGTACAATTTCTCACTTTCTTCTTGATCCACCTGAATGGAAATTTGAAGGTGAGTTGCTGCAACAGAAGCTACGTGCGGCCGATGCTGTGTTTTTCTGCCATCCCAATAATCCGACAGGCGTCCAATACGATCGTACAACAATTGACTGGCTGATTGATACATGTGAACAAACGAAAACTTTATTAATCATTGATGAGGCGTTTTATGATTTTTCTTCCAGTCCAATAAGCTCTATTAAAAAAGCCGGCAAAAACCAATTCTTGCTAGTATTACGTTCATTGACAAAAATGTATGGTATTGCAGGACTGCGTTTAGGGTTTCTTGCTGGGCATCAGGAACTTCTTTTCGAAATAAGTAAAAGTCAGCCGCATTGGAGTGTTAATGCGATCGCTTTAAAAGCTGGCAATGAGTGTTTGAAGGCAGTCGACCACCCAAAACAAACCTGTTCATATATCGACCAAGAGCGAAACCGGTTATTTTCCTTTTTCCAGGAAATAGGCTTTGTACACAGTCCCTCAGCAATTAATTTTTACTTAATCAGAGATCCATCGCTGGATTCACAGCAGGAATTGTTTATGTTTCTAGTAAAAAAAGGGCTTGTATTGAGGCATACCTATAATTTTCCAGGACTCAAAGGGAAGTGGCTCCGTGCTGCCGTTAAAAAGGAAGAAGAGAACCAATTACTGATGGAGGCGCTAATTCAATGGAAAAGGGGAAGCTGATTTTTGTGTCAGGTGGGGTACGAAGTGGGAAAAGCTCCTTTGCTGAGGAAATGGCAATAGAATGGGGAGAGCAGCATGCCTTAAAATTGAATTATATAGCATGCGGTGTACCTTCTGACAGGGAAATGTATGATCGAATATCCCGTCATCAGCAGAATCGTTCAAGCGCACCCCTACCCTGGAAAACATGGGAGTACCCTTATGAGCTGTACCGTATTTCCAGCCAGTTTTCGAAACAGGATATACTTGTACTGGACTGCGTGACAACACTAGTAAACAATTATTTATTTGAAAAAAATATGGTTGATCCAAATGAAGTCATAAAATGTATTTTACGGGATATATTCAGTCTTCAGGAAGCTGCAGCTGGTTTGATTGTTGTTTCCAATGAAGTTAACCAAGAGATACCGTCCCAAACAACATTAACAGGGAAGTATCAATCTATACTTGGAAACGTTCATCAGAATATAGTCAGTCAAGCGGGGGGTGCCTATTTGGTGGAAAACGGCATACCGATTCAAAAGAAAGGAGCAGTCGGATGAAAGGCTTGATGATTCAAGGTACAGCTTCCAATGTGGGTAAAAGCATTCTTACTGCCGGACTCTGCCGGTTATTTGCAAAGAAAGGATATACTATTACGCCCTTTAAAGCACAGAACATGTCCGATCAATCAGTTCTCACAACAGACGGAAAAGAAATGAGTATTGCACAAGCTCAGCAGGCAGAAGCAGCTTATCTTGATCCATCCGTCTTGATGAACCCAATTCTATTGAAGCCCCGTGAACATGGTCAGACAGAAGTATTCGTTCTTGGAGAAAAAGTGGACAGCATTCCTGGCTGGGATTACAGAAGAAGCTATTATGACCTGGCAAGGCAAACAACGCAAGAGGCATTAAACCAACATGATCAACATTCCGATTTTATTTTTATCGAAGGAGCAGGCAGTCCTGTGGAAATGAATCTAAAAGACCGCGATCTTACCAATATGGGAGTAGCGAGAATGGCCGATGTCCCTGTTATGCTTGTTACGGATATTGATAGGGGAGGCGCGTTTGCGAGTGTTGTCGGAACACTGGAATTACTGACACAGGAAGAAAGGAACCGGGTAAAGGGGCTGATCGTTAATAAATTCCATGGGGATGTTTCCTCTTTTACCTCGGGAAGGGAGTGGCTGGAGGCGTATACCGGAATCCCCGTGCTCGGTGTTATTCCGCATATTGACCACAATCTTGCTGAAGAGGATAGCCTGAAGGGTTTAAATAACAGCAAAATAAATTCAACCCCTTCTAAATCAGCAGGTGAAAAGCCTGATTATGACAAGCTGGCCGAACACTTGGAGAGCCATATGAATTGGGAAAAGCTATTGGAAGTTATTTTAGGAGAAACCTATGCTAATTAGGCTAATGGGAGTCATGATAGGTGTTTGCATCAACCTTCAATTTTTCACAAGTATTCCGGTTAGAAAACAGCTCCCGATGAATCGTTTCTATCTTTCCTATGCATTAAGGACATTCCCGGTACTTGGGTTAGTACAAGGTGCCATCTATGCGTCCGTTTTATATGTGCTTCAGTCGTATACACCTTTTTCTGATCTGATAATTGCGTTTTGCCTATGGCTGTTATTGATTATTTTATCCGGCGGTATACATTTGGATGGTCTTATCGATACAAGTGATGCCTATTTTTCCTACACAGTTGTTGAAGAAAGACTGGAAATAATGAAAGACCCCCGAGTCGGTGCGTTCGGTGTCCTGGTGCTTATCGTCTTTCTTATCGGACGACTGGTTATTTTGTATGAGCTGGTGAGACTGGCGGGTGAAGCGATTTATGTCTTGGTTATCTTCGTACCGTTTCTTGGTAAAATGCTTATGGGTACGTATCTCCAACTTATGCCAACAGCTAGAAATAATGGAATGGCTCACTTATTCCAACAAGGTGCAAGCAGATTTTTCGGCTTTGTGTATGGTTTCTATTTGTTAGTAATTGGTACAGGAGTATACTTTTTAAACGTTGATTTACTCGTATTTTACCTAACGCTTACTATTACAATGGCAGTTGCTGGCTATACCCTTGCTGGAAAAGTGAAGAAGAACTTTGGTGGCATTACAGGGGATACGTTAGGGGCAAGTTCAGAAGGGGTGGAATTCGTATTATGGATAACGCTGTGGTTGTTACACTCTTTCGCCATGGTGTAACAAGGGAAAATTTAGAGAAAAGATACGTTGGATGGAGTAACCCACCGATTACTGAAGAAGCACAAAGCAAACTTGCAGCACTACGAAATGAGATGGCTGGATATAATTTATGTATTTCGAGTGATTTGCTGCGGTGTAAACAAACAGCTGATATCTTGCATCACAACTCGTATCCCATGGAAAGTAAAGCATTTCGTGAAATGAATTTTGGACAATGGGAAATGAAAACCTATGCGATGCTTCGTCATGATAAACAATACCGCGAATGGCTGGACGATCCTTATGAAAGCAAGCCACCACAGGGAGAAGGACTCGCTGAAATGAATCATCGGGTAATGCACGGCTGGGACACACTGAAAGAACTGATTGAGAAAGAAAACTGCAGACAAACATTGCTTGTGACACATGGTGGTGTGATCCGTTTCTTATTAACAAAGCTGACCAAGGAGAAGAAAACCTTTTGGGAGTGGAAAATTCCTCATGGTTCCGGGATCAAACTTTGCTGGAACGAATGTGATTGGAAGGAGAATAAGCCATGCACTTCATTACAGGTGGTGCCTGCAATGGAAAACGCAACTGGGTGAAGAGACATTACACGTTGGACCGCTTCCTGTGGATTTCAGCATATGATGATGATGGAATGCTGGAAGGATATGAAACTACGGAACTACCTTCTACAGTAATTTTGGAGGGTGTGGAAAAGTGGATTCACAAACAACTAGATACTTCAACATCGGCAGACATAATACTTAAAAATTTCATACAGGACATAGAACCATGGCTGCAATGGGAAAAAGCAGATAGGCAGCGAAGAATTGTTATTATAGGCACCGATATATCCAAAGGTATTGTACCAATAGATAAACGTGACCGGTTATGGAGAGACATAACGGGATGGGCCTATCAGGAACTAGTGAGGCAGGCAGATCGGGTGGATGTTATCTGGTATGGAATCGAACAAACGATTAAAAATGAAAGGGAGCGTTAAGCATGCGACTTTATACAAAATCAGGGGATAAAGGAAAAACAAGTGTCATTGGAGGAAGAGTGGAAAAAGATGATATCCGTGTTGAAGCATATGGAACTATTGATGAAGTAAATTCATTTGTTGGAAAGGCTATTTCAGAATTGGATAAAGATAACTTTAAAGATATTGTGGCTGACCTTGAGAAAATCCAACATGAATTATTTGACTGCGGATCTGAACTATCCAATATTTCAAATAAGAGAGAACATAAGTTAACAGAAGATCCAATTACATATCTCGAAAAAAAAATAGATGAATTTATTGATGAAGCACCTGAATTGGAACGGTTTATACTGCCAGGCGGCTCGGATGCTGCAGCCTCCATTCATATCGCCAGGACAGTAACCAGAAGAGCGGAACGATTGATAGTATCTCTAATGAAAAAAGAGGAAGAGGTAAGCCCGATTCCAATGAAATACGTTAACCGTCTATCTGATTACTTCTTTGCGGTCGCACGGGTAATCAATGCTCGTTTGAATGTTCCTGACGTAGAATATGAGCGAAGTGCCAAAGTTTTCCGTGGCAGTAATAAAAAGAAATAAACTAAAAAGGAGTTAATCGTTTATGCTGGGCCCTGTTATTTTACCATTAACGGCTGACCAGGAACTTATCATTACCTCTGATAATAGTGGTTCAATCGGCGAAAAACATGAAGATAAAGTAAGTACACCAAATAAAGTCGTGGGCTACTATGCGTGCCGTGTTGCCATCATGGAATGCCTTGCAGTTCGAGGTGATGTGAGAGCAATCGTCATGCAGAACTTTACAAGTGACGAAGCCTGGCAAGATTACAAAAGTGGTGTGGAACAGGTGTTGGAAGAATTAAGGATGGATACAATTCCAGTTACGGGAAGCACTGAAAGTAACTTCGCCAGTCTGCAGTCAGGCCTTGGCTTAACGATTATTGGAACAAGAAGAAAAGAGAAGGATCAGCAGAAATGGAGAGGAAATGAAAGCTATGCAGTTATTGGAACACCATTACTGGGCGAGGAAGTCATCAATCAACAAGAGGAAATTGCACCACTTTGGTTATTTCGGCAACTCTGTCAACTGGATGAAGTAAAAGCGATATCAACGGTTGGATCCAAGGGAATTGCTTCTGCATGGAAAGAATGGACAAAAAGCGAAGACAAGCTAGATTGTGAGATTGATCTGGAAAAATCGTCAGGGCCATCCACCAGTTTTCTGATAGCCTTTAATAAAAGTGATACTGACAAAATCGAAAAAATTGCAGGCAGCCACTTTCATATACTTGTGCCAAGCTAGGGATCCAAGGAGATGGGACAAGGAACCTGTCCCTATTGTCTCCTTAGAGGACGCAAGAGATTCTAGCGGAATAGGTGGGGATAAGGGACCCATCTTTCGACTGTTGAGCGGACACTACCTTAACTCAAGGGGGTGGGTTTGATAAAGTTTATCTTTTGCCCGCACCAACAGAATGAAGGTTGCGAAGAAAGATTAACTTAACTTAGCTTTTTTTAAGTGGATATTGGATTTTCCAAAAACTAAGAGACCAGAATTTTCAAAAGGCTTGTACAATTGCTGAAGATAACCAAGTTATCATTTTAAAGTCATCAATGGAAGGGCACTATAAGTTACCCTCGCTTTTTCTTTGCTAATTCATCACGGTCAAGTGCTCGTGGTGGCTCTTCCAACCACCCGTATTTAATCATCAATTTAGCCCCGTCATCCGCAAATTTTAAGTTTTCCGCTACAAGTCTGCTGTACATGACTCCAAGATCTCTTCTAGGGCTCACAGACATACTAGCTCCATAATAACCAACACTGATTGCCGTTAAGGCTGTAGTATAGAACAGCATCTTTCTATCAGAAAACGTGTATGTGATTGAATCCGTAACCTCTGTATCCAATGTCGTAGGACTAGGAATATCAGATTCGCTTAAATAAGATCCAAATATCTCACAATGTTTTTGTGCTATTTCTTTCCCTCTTAGAATAAAGTCGGTTACATCCTTCTTATTTGCAACCTGACTATACCCAATCATAGTGGCTGATCCTAGTGCATTTCTTTGGAAATTGGCATAAAGATTCGTAATTTCAGTACCAGTTAATGGTCTTTTCTCTCCAAGGTATCCGGCAAGAAAGCTTTTCTTCCCCACAAAATCGAAGTTGTCAGGGGTTGGAAGAAGTGGTGGCTTCATAAATAACCCTTTTTTTAACAATAGATCATTGGTCTTCTTAAGAATATCATCTGATTCACGTAGACATTCACTAAAAAAAGTATAAATATCTTCTCTCACAGCAAGTGGTAATGCTACACTATATGCATTCAGCCCTAATTTACCTAAATTGTTAGTAGAGAATAAAGAATAAATATCAGTAAATAACCTAGGAGCCGTAACGTCCACATCTTCATCTAACTTAAATCCATGTGGAATAGGATAGTTTTCATTATTTAGTATTTTTGTTATTGTTTCGATATGTGATTTTGATATATCCAAAGCATACTGAATTAATGCCTTTATTTCCATATCTTCAGCTTTATTTACTTCGTGTTGTAAATGACAAATGACGCCACTATCATTCATATACGTGTTCCACAAATTGGTTATTTCAGCAGAAGTTAACTTCATTTTTTCATCACCTCTTCATTTATTTTTCGTCCAATAAAGTTACTAGTTAATAATTTACCCGTAATCATGGGAAATATGAACAACAGTGTTTTTCCTTATTTTTCATTTTAAAAAACAATTCTAAAATGTTGTATTTATACAGACGGGTGGAATAGTAAAATAAAGCAGACTGACGTTAAAGTCGGTCTTTTCTTTTGTTTTTTAGTTCAGAAATATCCACTAATTGGAATATTATGTTAAAATTAAATGCAGAGAAATTGAACTAACGAACAGAGGGAGTGAAGGGACAGATGGGTTAGTACTAGTCGCAAGTGGAAGCAAGAGCTGGAATTATACGTCATGACAAAATATAGGAGGTTATGAGTTTGCTAGAAGAATACGGGTTAAAGCAAATAAAGCTTGATCTTCCGTTTCGGCTAAACCACGTGAATTGTTTTATTGCGGAAGGGGAGGAAGGCTGGAAGGTTATTGATGCTGGACTTCATAATAAGGAAACGGTAGATAGATGGGACAAGGAATTAGCAGGAAACAAGGTTACCGATATTTTAGTTACCCATTATCATCCTGATCATTTCGGTTATGTCGGAGCTATGCAGGAAAAAACGGGTGCACGTGTTTCAATGACAAAAATTGACGCTGATGCGGGAATCAATGCCTGGCAGGAGAGCTTTATACATAAACTTGCAGCAAATTACTCGCTGGCCGGTGTTCCTGAAGAGATTGCCAATTCCATGACAACCAATACAAATGAATTTGTTTCCCGTGTTACACCTTACCCTAATGTGGACCACTACTTTCAGGAAGGTGAGATAATCCCAATTGGCAAGTATGAATATGAAGTAATCTTTACCCCAGGGCATTCGAACGGCTTGATTACTTTCTATAATCAAGAGAAGAATATACTGCTTTCAACCGATCACATCTTACCAAAAATAACACCGAATATTTCGTATTGGTTTCATGGTGATCCCAATCCATTGGCAACCTATCTAACATCTTTAGAGAAGATAAAAAAGCTTGATGCTGATTTTGTAGTTCCTTCCCATGGTCAGCCATTTTACGGGGCGAATGATCGAATCGATGAAATAAAAACCCACCATGACCACAGGCTTGAACAAACATTAGAATCGATTAGTGGCGGAAGTACAGTGTACGGTGCGTGTCAGAGATTATTTCCCAAAAAACTGACCACTCATGAGATGAGGTTTGCTATTGGTGAAACACTTTCCCATCTGGAATATTTACGATATAAGGGAGAATGTAGACGGGAAATTAAGGGTGGGATGTATTGGTATGAGGTTGGGGGTTAGAGCTTCTAAGCGGACACACTAAATCAAGGTGAAACAGGGCTGTTTCTGCCTGCTCTGGTGTCCGCCCATTTCTCCTGTGGCTTTGGCCAACCTAAAAATCACCAAGCTTCTATTAACCGCCAGCTGAAAAGGATTTAAAAGTGTCAATTTCTTTCTTCAAGGTAGTTCGCATTTTTTCGCCGCATGTTTCAGAGCAGACTGCGAATACGCCGTCCCCTCCATTTTTCTTGGCTTCAGAATCTGCTGTAGTAACGATCATCGGAACACTTGTCCCTCGTGAATTTAAATAAACTTGGACAATTTCCCCTTCCTGATCCGAGTAGTCAATTCCATCAGCGAACTTGACATTGAGAGCATGTAATGGTTGATCATCAGCAATTTTCTCCATACACCATGCACATCTGAACATTGTCAAAACCCCTCTCTATAAATACATTTAATTTAAGTTTAAGGTGTCTTTTAGTATTTTTCAATCAGAAAACATGAGCAACAGAACTGTACTAAACTTCCAACCCTGCAATCCCAAATCCACCAGGGCCTGCATGAGTTGAAATCATAGCGCCGGCTTGCATCCACTTTATATTTTTAAAACCATATTCCTTTGCGATTTCTTCTACCCGCAGCTTAATACTTTCATCAAGTCCAATCGAATATTGAAAATAAAGCTGTTCCCGATCAATGTCGAATTGATTTAAATAATCATGCAAAAGCTTTTCGGCAACGCCACTCATTTTTCCGCGATACTTTTTGGTAGAAACCAGTTTTCCATCGATTAATTCAATCCGTGGCTTTAATTTTAACAATGCCCCTCCGAGGTAGGCGACATTGCTTACGCGGCCACCTGCTCTTAGAAACTCCAAGCTTCCGGGTACGAATGCCAGTCTTGATTTCGGGATGATAGCTTCTATTTTTTCTACTAGACGATCAGGTTTAATCGCAGGTTCATTCTCCAGCAAGGTAGCAGCATGCATCACAATAGCCGCTAATCCACCTGTAACGTTTAACGCATCAATTAGAAAGAGATCCTCAAAGTCCTCAGAGGCTATCACTGCACTTTGAAAAGAAGCGGATGCCTTTGACGTATATCCAATGTGAATAATGATACAATCAGGATAATCCACCTTTATCTTCGTGAAAAAGTCATGATATTCATGAGCGTTTGTGGCAGTTGTAGAGGGTATTTTTTTCGTGCGATCATAATAGTCATAAATATCTTGTACGGGTAACGAACCATCTAAGTAATCCTTCCCATCCATGATGACATGCATCGGCACCACCTGAACAGCATGCTTCTCCGCCAAATCCTCTGGTAAATCTGCTCCACTTTCTGTTGATAAGATAATTCTTCTCATAGTACATCCCCTTTCGTGTAAAAAAGCTACTCCTGTACGTCCTACATTACGTGTGACTAATTATACAGTAAAGGGGGGAGTTATTCATTCAATAGGATAGTAGTATTTCTTAATTTCATCACACTTTTACCCTGTCATAAACGATAGTAATAGTAACCCCCTTTTATTTATATAATCAAACGTCGGCCTTAAAAGGTGTCATCTAGAACCAAATTTTTTAATAACAATTCGGCATGTTGATGTAAAGAGGGATATACCTATACATTTTTTGCAAAGTCTATTCTATATCATAAAAGTGAGTGAAATAATGTTTGATTGAAAAGGGTACAAATGGATTGTGTGACTCCGTTAAAGATACAATAAATTTAGCAGTACCAGTTAGCCATTACCATAAGAAAAAGTAAAAGTACTCCGGGATACAGAAGACGGGGAACTTCGAATTAATAGGTGAGAATAACACATCTTAAGAACAGAATTATTCGTAATTAGTACTAATATGTAATCGATAAGCAATACTGATGAAAGTCATCCACTCAATACAGAGAAAATTTGGGAATAGCTAACGCAGAATTTTCCTGACATCTTATTTGTATCCTTCCTTCACCTACCTATTACATCATGACCAATAGTGCTAATGAATTTTGAAGGGGCATTAATTTGGCGTTTTTTCCGGAATTTAAAAGTGCATGTCAGTACAGTTAAGATTCAGCACGGGTTAAGTATGTTCGGAATAAAAGGAAAGTGAGACCACACAGTAAATAGAAATGTAAAATAATAGGTCATTTTAATTGTCTTCTATAAATCTATTTATTATTTTTCAGCACTACATAAATCGGTATAGTACTTTACTGTATTCTTTGTTATTATAGTTACATATATATTACGAATGTTACAGTAATATTAGTTATTATTAATGATTTTAAATTGGTGCGTAATTAACTGAGTGATAAAACTTATATTTATATATTAGTATTAAATGGGGGCTTTACAATGACAGATATACACCTACCTAAATATGATTCAACAAGGGATCAGATTAGGCAAATGAAAGAAAACGGAATCGACTGGCCAAAAATAGAGGATACCTATAAGACACTTAAGACTGTAGGGACTCTTAGTGAATATATTAGTCAAGATATCTGGAGAGAAATTGTTAAAGAGGAAGAAAGCGAGTACGAGAAACGTAAGAATATAGAGAAGTCTAAAGGAGATACTTCGATTATTTCTAAAGACGAGGATAATGATACTTTCGTGCCTAAAGGTGAGAGATCATCATGGCAGTTATACCGAAAAGGACTGCTTGAAAATGGGTGGAGAGAAGAAGCTGTAAATGGTGTGGAAAAGAGTACTTTGAGTCTTCTTAAAAAGCTTAACAGAGACACAACAGAGAGTGGGCCAAAGAAAGGATTGGTAATTGGACAGGTACAGTCTGGGAAAACCGCAAGTATGGCAGGGTTAATAGCAATGGCTGCAGATTGGGGATGGAATACTTTTATAGTATTATCTGGTATGATTGAAAACCTTAGAGAACAAACTCAGAATCGTCTAATTAACGATTTGAACAGTCCTGGAAATAATAACTGGAGGTCAATGCATAGACTCTCCCGTCATTCAGAACCCGGGGATAGAACGCAAAACCTGGATTTTACCGACAGTTCCTCTCAAAAATATCTTAATGTCTGTCTTAAAAACAAGACTAGGCTGGAAAACCTTGTAGGCTGGTTAGAACAGGATACAAACAAATTAAAACAGATGAAAATATTAGTAATTGATGATGAAGCCGACCAGGGAAGTATTAATACAAAAAACTTTGATAAAGATGAACGTGCGAAGATAAATGAATTGGTGATTAACCTTGTAGAAGTTGGCAGTCAGAGCTACAGGCCTAAGTCGATGAATTATATAAGCTATACAGCGACACCATATTCAAACTTCCTTAATGAGTCAGCTCCCGAATCGCTTTATCCTAAGGACTTTATTGGTATGTTACCAGTTGCAAAGGAGTATTTCGGACCCAAACAGATCTTTGGAAAAGAAGAGACTGAGGAACCTGAACGACTTGATATAGTACGAAAAATCAGTCAAAATGATTTGGATTATATTAAAGATCAGTTGCATAATGGAGAGGACCAAAATATACCACAAAGTCTAGCTGAAAGTATATCCTGGTTCTTTTGTGCATCAGCTGTGATGAGATATTTCAATTATAAAAAGCCCTTAAGCATGCTGGTCCATACAAGTCAATTACAGGCACATCACAGCAATATGTCTGAAGCCATCTCTAAATGGATAAATGATATACCTCACAAGGATCTTATTAAGACGTGCCGAAAAATCTTTGAAAATGAGAAAGACAGATTTAGCCTGTCACAATTCAGAAACAGCTTTAAAGAATATCCAATTCCAGATGAACAATTAAATGACTACCCAAAGTTTGATGATATAAAGCATCACATAATGGAACTTAAAGAACGAATTTCCCATATAAAAATGAATGAGTCCGGAGACCTGAATTATCACAGGGGAATACATTTGTGTGTTGATAATAGTGCTAATAACGGAATAAATGACGAAAACGCTCATGTTCGACTGGCTTATCCATCAAAGGAAAAACTTAAAGGTCTTGATCGAGCTCCAGCCTTTATTGTTGTCGGCGGCAGTACATTATCCAGAGGGCTAACTATAGAGGGACTGGTCAGCACCTATTTCCTCAGAGCTGCTACTGCTGGAGACTCCCTCATGCAGATGGGTCGCTGGTTTGGTTATCGGAAGGGTTATGAATTGATGCCAAGAATATGGGTGACTGAGAAAACATTCGAACAATTTCAGTTTTTGACAAGTCTTGAAGAAGAATTGAGAGAAGAAATAGAACAATTTGCTTTGGGTCACAAGAGCCCATCTGACTATGGACCAAGAGTGAAAAACTCTCCAAAAGTATCATGGCTAAGAGTTACTGCAAAAAATAAAATGCAAAGTGCTGAGAAAGTCGACATGGATTTCACGGGAGCGTCTATTCAAACCATTCACTTTGATAATGATGAAAAAATACTTCAAAATAATTTAAACACTGCAGATGACTTTCTGCTAAATCATTGTGGAACCCCACAAAAATCTGTTACTGGAAACTCTGTTATCTACAGAGGGGTAAAATTTGAGGACATAGAAAGGGAACTGCTGCTAAAGATGATGTTTAATCAGCGGTCTGTAGTCTTTAATCAAATTGAAATTTTTTGTGATTGGTTTAGAAAAGTACAAAATGAAATCGGGTTTAAAGACTGGAATGTAATTGTAGCAGGTGCAGGTACCGTTGCTGATGGTGAGCCAACCAGTAAAAACCAGTGGTATGTGCCGCCATACTCGGTAGGCAAAGTTAATCGTTCTGCAAAATCTTCTTCAATGAATTACAATAAAAATATTGCTAATATAGGCGTATTGAGAGGACCGAATGACCTATTTGCTGACATTGAGGATAAAAGTATTCTGGAAAACGGCTTTAACGGCAAATCAACGAATAGTCATATCCAGGAAATACGTGATAAAGCTGATTTAGGGGATGTCCCTCAACTTATAATATATAGAATTAAGAAAGACTCTACTGCAAGGGAAAGCAGCAACAAAAACGGGAGCGCAAGCAGAGTCGATTTAAACTTTGATGACGATATCATAGGTATCTATATAAATGTACCAGGGGATTCTTCTAATCGCCCTCATGCAAAAGGTTTAGTAATTAAGATTAATAGTGATGAAGAAATCGGTGAATAAAATTCGGGGGTATAACTATGGAAATAGAAATAGCAAAAATGGAAAGGATGTCAGAGAGGGGGAGTTCTCTTCTTAGACTAATACAAAACAGTCATACCCCTATTTTGGATCTGTTGATCAGAGAATCTGTGCAAAATAGTTTGGATGCAGCTAAAGATTTATCAACACCAATTGAATATGATATTTCCGCAAAAGGTTTTAGGAAGTCACAAGTATCTAAGCATTTCAGCGGAATTAAAGATAATATAGAAGCAAAGTTTGCTGGAGAAGACCATGAGAGTATAGTTATCAGAGATACCAATACTACGGGACTTACAGGTCCCTTGCATCAAGATCAAATAGAAGATAACAAATTTGGTAACCTTCTTAAACTTGTCTACGAAATTAGTATGCCACAGGAAAAAAAAGAGGCTGGAGGATCATGGGGGCTCGGGAAAACTGTTTATTTTCGCGTGGGCTCAGGTCTGGTTATCTACTATTCAAGAATCCAGCTGAATGATGGCACCTATCAATCAAGACTTGCAGCTTGTCTGGTAGAAGATGAGTCGAAAACTGATGCTCTTTTACCAAATGAGGGAAAGGGTTTGAAGCGGGGAATTGCCTGGTGGGGGAAGCTTCATACTGAAGATTCCACCAAACCATTAACAGATGAAGATGAGATACAGGAAATATTAAAAGACTTTAATATTGCACCCTATGAGGGTACAGACACAGGTACTACCATAATTATCCCGTTTATAGACAATTCTAAATTAATAGCCAAAACTGATAGTGTTAGTAAGTTGTGGTGGCATCAGGGTTTGGATTTATATTTGAATATTGCTATGCAACGATGGTACGCTCCTCGGATTGACAATTACAAATATCCTTATGGAAATTATCTTACACCGTCAGTAGGTGGGGCACCCATTCATAGGGATAATATGGAACCCGTTTTCTCGATTTTGCAATCACTTTATAACGCAACGGTATCAACTGAGAATATTGAAGATACCATTTATTTTAATAAAAATAATTTAAAAGTAAAAAATATTGATTTGTATGGTGTACTGACAAGTAAGGTAGCTGGAAAGGCAGCTTTTGTAAAAGTAAGTAAGGATAATCTTAAAATGGGTGTTCCGGATAATAAAAAGTCACCCTATGAATATATTGATTTGCCTAACGGGAATGATAGTAACCCGCCAATTGTGACTTTTTTAAGAAAACCAGGAATGATAGTAAGCTATGAAACTGAAGGAAAATGGACTCACGGGATTGAGAATACTTCTTCGGATGAATTTATTATAGGGATTTTTGTTCCCGACTCTGATAATACAGTAGTTGCATCAGATGCAAAGTTAAGTCTTGATGAGTATTTGCGACAAGGAGAAAAAGCGGACCACTCTTCCTGGTCTGACAGTATGCTGGGTGATAGGAAGCATACTATTGTAGACAGGATAAAGAAAAAGGTTTCAAGTGCAATAAGGCAAGCGTTTAATCAAACAGAAAAAGAAAGTGAAACTACTAGAAGCGGTGCCTTAAGCAAATCATTGGCTAAACTTTTTCTTCCCCCGTCAGGGTTCGGTTCTAAACCTGGGGTTAACCCGAAACCTAAACCTGGAGATGGAAAAAGAAAAAAGAAACCAACTGGGAAACTAGTTATAACTGGGGTTAATCTCGGAATGGAAAACACCTTAATTATGGACTTTGAAATTAATGTTTCTAAGAATACTTCACTGATTGAGGTAGAGGCTTTAGTTGAGTCAGAAGGTAATAGAAAATTTAAAGGGGATATCTGGGAAAAGGAATCCGAAATTGGCACAGGTTTTCCTGTTGAAATCATCGAAATGTCGCTTGATAAAAAAACACAAGAAAATATCGGACAGGGACAATTTAATATAAGTATGATAAGTACTGAACGTTTTGAAGTGAAAAATAAGGCACAGATAATACTTGGTACCTACCAGGGTGAACTTAAAGGTACAATTCATATGAAAAGCTATGACCCATTAGTTCAAGCCTCCATTCAGGAAAATATAGAACTGGTTAAGGAGGGACAGAATTGAGTACTGCATTAATGTTTTACAGCACACTTGATGAGAAGACTTTTCAAAAAATAGGCTATAACGAACAGCCGTTAAAGGCATTTTATATAAATGAAGAAAATGAGATTGTAAATATGTCTGTCGATTTAATTGAAGGACAGGAAAACACTTACCAGCTGATTGACCCTAAAGTTCACTGGGATCCGAACACTCATAACCTTAATCTTGGACTGGAGATAGAGATCGCTAATCCGGCTTTTTTGTTTGGAAGTAGCGGGATAGTTGGAGAAGATGCAGTATTAGGTATTGGGTTCAGGTGGTATTCAAGGGACTCAGCTCAACAAAGGATAGTACCTATAGCAGAGATCTCTCACTACACAGATACCTTTTATACAAAAAATATAGAGGTTACAATTGAAAGGGGAACTATAAGAGGAAGGGTAACTTTTGAAGTTGTATTATATCTGGCTTCGGCGGGAAGTGAAATGAATAATGTGGTCCCAGGCACAATACTGGGTATTCTTGAGAGTACAGAAGTATTGTTTGATGGAAACTCTTCAATGTTCCCAATCGTGGAAGTAAATGACCCTCTAAAACCACTGTGGTGGGTTGTATGTGATTTTGATGAACCATTATATGAACAGTTTACTGAAGAGAATGCTGCAATTGTAATTAACAAGGGGCACAGAAACTCTAAGTTTTTAAAAACAGATAAGGGAATTGGATCTTCCCCTATATTGCTGGAAATTATTGCAACCGGTATACAGATAATTATAGAGAAAGCGAAACTTTCAGGTGACTGGCAGCAGATTTTAGATAACCAAACCGAACCAGGCAGTATCGGAGAGGCAATATATTATTTTGTGAATGCTTTTTCCTGGGATGTTTCTTCACCCGAAAACCTATTGAAATCTATACGCGAAGATTTTGATGAAAGATTTAAGTGAGGCGAAAAATATGTTGAAAACTTTATCGAAATCAAATGCTAGAAAGGTATTTAGCGCCTGGGAGCAGGATAAAATACCGCGATTTGAGTGTGAAGGAGAAACGCTGGAACTAAGAGAAAAGTTAATAGAGTCGAGTGATCGTGTTCTTCAATATATTGAGGAAAATGAGGCTGGGACAAATAAGAAAGATTACCTTTATGATTTGAGGTTTGGGATTGAGTTATACCTCCTTTTAGGTGAAAAATATAATTTTAATCTTAGACAGGCTTCAGATGACGAAGTTTGGATATATCTGTCGATTAAAGTTATACCAGATTTAGTCTATAACAGATGGGGACTCTCTGAAAGCAGGTTCTATAAGCAAAGCAGAAGAATCTGGCTACGAACAATGTGGTGGTATGTTCATCTTTCCTGGGCAGACACTTATGAACAGACTTATGATGTGCTAAAGGGCTTTACAACTGATGAAGTTGTTCAGCTGGTTGAAAGGTCCGGACCTCATGGTTACAGGATAGATGTGACCCGTGAAATCATGAAACAATTTAGTGACCTTACAGATTCTCAATTAAACAGGAATTTGTTTAGAAAAGTTATGAAATTAAATACTGCCCGAACGAAGATAATAGAACCATTTCTATTCACTGGAGGAACCAATAAATATGTGGAGGAGTTAATAACCTATTTTGATGAAGCAGATGGAAGCGAAAAAACAAAGCAAACTAAAGACACAATTGAATACTCCCACACCAAAAGTAGTTGATTTGTTTTCTGGGTGCGGAGGACTTTCTTATGGATTTCACTTGAAAGATCTGGAAGTGCTGTCTGGCGTGGAGATTGATCATCAAGCATGCAAAACGGCCTCTTACAACCTTCATTGGAAACAAGGGAATGACAAAGAACATTTATGCGAGGACGTAATGACAGTGAAAGCTAAGAATCTCACCCCAAATAATGAGTCACCTATTATAACAATAGGTGGCCCGCCTTGTCAGGCTTATTCAAGAATAGGGAAATCAAAATTGAAATCATTAGGTGAACACAGGTATGGTCTCAATGATAAAAGGGCATTTCTGTATAAAGAGTTTATCAGACTTGCCACAGAATTAGACTCACAAGCGATAGTTATGGAGAATGTTCCTGAGTCAGTTAACTTTCTTGAAATGAATATTCCCCAAACAGTGTGTGAAATCCTCGAAGAAAGAGGATATAATGCAGTATGGACAATCTTGAACTCTGCTGATTTTGGCGTTCCTCAAACAAGAGAAAGAGTATTCGTAATAGCCGTTAAAGAAGAATTCGGTGAGATAAATCATTTACCTGAACCTACCCATATTAATCCGCTGTTTACTAGTAAAGAGAAGACAGTAGCAAAGTATAAAAAGTTCACTGAATTAGGTAATTTTAAATTACCGCTCACTGCAAGTGAAAACTCACCGGACTGGGTAACTGTAGACGATGCTTTATCTGACTTGCCCGGTCTTTTTCCTAGCTCTAATACAAGTTATGTTTTAAACAAAATGAATACTAAGATGCCATATCAGACTCCTCCTATCAATGCTTATCAAAAAATAATGAGAGCGACGGGGGCTAACCGTTATATGGAAATGATAGATGCTAACTCTTTTCGTAAAACAGTCAGGGACTTCCGAATATTTGAAAAAATGAAGCCTGGGGAAGACTACCGGCGGGCTCATGAAATTGCTACAGGATTATTTGAGGATGCGTGCGATTATTATAAGATAGGTATAAATAATGTGGAAAAATATAATAAATTAAAAAAAGATTATATTCCACCTTATGACACTACAAAATTTCATAGTAAATGGAAAAGGTTACATCCTGAAAAGCCTTCACATACTCTGGTTGCACATTTGGGGACTGATACTTACAGCCACATTCATCCTTACGAGCCACGGGGTATTTCTGTCAGAGAAGCGGCTCGACTTCAATCCTTTCCAGATGATTTTACATTTAATGTGCCTATGGGCAGCGCTTTTAAGCAAATCGGAAATGCTGTTCCACCTCTTTTATCAAAAGGAGTGGCAGAGGCAGTGTTAAAAAATATCCGTCAACCCCAGGAAAGTGAGGTTTAATCCAATGGAACTGGCTGAACAGATTAGAAGGAAGTTCGCAAATTTGTCCAAAGGCAATGCATCAATAGTAGAAGGAATAGGAGAATTGTATGCATCCTGGGCTATAAAGTTCCAGGATTCCTATGGAGTCGGAATTGAAGTGGATTCTGAAATAAAAATTAATGAATCCTTTGCAAATGTCTCTTACTATACAGCTGACTTTATAATTGAAGGTGAAAATAAGTATCTCCTTCTCTTATCAAGTCAAGATGAAAGTCTCAGAAATGAATTTGCTGGTATTTGTGCTTTATTCCTGGAACCTGGTGAAAATGGAGATAAAAGAGGACAACTGAAAGCTAATCCGATAAATTGGTGGCTTAATTGGAAAAACCTAATTGGTAATAGAAATGTTGAAAAAACAATTCATGGTGTTCTAGGTGAATTAATAACACTTTTTTATTTAAAAAAATATGTAATGAATGATATCAAAGAGGAGAATTGGTCAGGGCCTGAAGGTAAATCAATTGATATAGTGACCAAAACAAATAAGTACGAAATTAAAACGTCATTGATAAAATATAATAATATAGTCACTATTTCTGGACAGTATCAATTGGAGCCAAATAGTCAAATGTCTTTAGTACTGGTGAAACTCGAAGATCCTGGAACAGAGAACAAAGGAGGAAGTTTTACCAGTATAGATAGCATGATTGAAAAGTTGGCTGAATTGGGGATGGACTGGAAGAAGCTAAGTTCGAAAGTTAACCGTCTTGGTTTTAAAGAAAATTCTCTAGACAGAAAACGTGATTTTAGGTTATTGCAAATACTGGAGTACCCTGTTAACGATGACTTTCCATTATTAAGTACAGAAGCGTTAAAAGATGTAAAGCAGAAGGATAGGATATTACAATTAACGTATAAAATTAACCTGGCAGGACTTGAATGTAACGAGCTAAATATAAAAATAACATAATGGATTTATGTGGCGGTATCATTTAAAAAATGGTGCCGCTGGTGTTTGCCTGAAAAGGTTTATTATTGTGTCTTAGGGTATAAATAAAATAGAATATTAATATTTTTTAAAAGGCAGTGATATTATGGCCTATAAAATTTCCAAAGAAGCAAGAAGCAGAAATATGTCAGCTATTAAATCAGTGTCCAAATTAGAGGATAGAATAAGTACAGAACTTTGGAAGCGTGGCCACAGATATAGAAGGAATGAGAAATCCTTATTTGGGAAGCCCGATTTTTCGATAAAGAAATATAAAACTGTAGTATTCATTGATTCCTGTTTTTGGCATCAATGTCCCATCCATGGCAATATGCCAAAAAATAATAGAGACTATTGGAATAAGAAACTAGAAAGGAACATTCAGAGAGACAAAGAGGTAACGGACTATTATGAATTAAAAGGATGGAACATACTAAGAGTATGGGAGCATGAATTTAAACAAGATTTCTCGCAGGCAGTCGATAATATTGTTAACTTTATTGAAAAGGCTAAAGGTAAATAGAGATATTTTTAATATAATTTGGTGGAAAAAGGTGACTTTTTGAAGGTGATCTAACAATATCTTTATTTTATAAAAAATCAGATTAAGTAATTTGATATTATTAAATTTCTCTTCCAGTGTTTTGTGGTAATTTAATAAGTGGATAGAGAGTAATGTCATAGTTTATTGGTCATTTGTGTTTATTTTGTTAGAATAATTAATAGAGGTGATATTGTGTTTTATAAGAACCAATCAGAGGAACAAAAAGCAGAATACATAAAACTATTGCAAGTAGTCGGTTCTCTATCTAATTTATTCAGTGAAAGCAGAACACCCAATTTGTATTATCGTGCTGCTGAGAATATTTTCTGTAAGGCATTACAGGCTAACAACCTATCAAGAGGCGACATTTCTTTTGACGCTTTTAAGGGTGATGTTGGCATAGGACTAAAAACATTTATGCACGGTAATGGAAAGAAGTATGAAAAGATAGCTGAGTTCAATAAAGACATAGAAAAATTCAGAGGGCTAGATGACTTAAATCTAATTATGGTGGTCTCCAAACTGAGAAACCAGCGTATTGAAGCCGCTCAGCGAGCACACGATACTGACGAAATGATATATCACCTTGTAACACGAAAAGATGGGAACTTTGAAATATACGAGGAAGAAATGCACTTGATAGACTTTGATTCAATAAGAATAGATAAAAAGAAATCATCAGATAAAAATATATTTTTTAGGGATAAAAATGCAAATTATAAGTTCTACATCGCGAAAAGTACCTTATATAAACAGTTCTTTACTACTAACCCACAAGAAACTTTTGAAGTTGAGATACTCGATGATCCATTTGAATTCCTGTTAAGCGAGCAAAGTAATGAATACTTGATTTACGAGAAAGCAATAGTTGAAGAAAAATATGAGCAAATAATTTTACCCCTCTACTCAGCAAAAAGTGGTGATGTGGAGCAAAAGAGCGGGCTTAATCAATGGAATGCTAGAGGAAGAAGCAGGGACAAAGATGAAGTATATATACCAATTCCTGCTTGGATTCATAGACAATTTGAGGGATTTTTCCCTTACAATAGATACACTAATACTAAAGAACAATTCAAACTAATCCTGCCAAATAATGTGGTTCTAGATGCTAAGATAACACAAGGTGGAGGTAAAGGATTTATGTCCAATCCTAATAAAGCGTTGGGCCATTGGATCTTAAGAACAGTCCTTCAAGTTCCAGCAGGACAGCTAGTCACTTATGAAGATTTAGACCGAGTGGGTATCGATTCTGTTCTAATTACTAAATACGATATTAATAGGTTTAAAATCAATTTTGCTTCCAAAGGATCATATAGCCAGTTTGAAGATGATTTCAGGGATTAAGTCGTTAGAAGGTACCTTATTTTTATATATTTTTGAATTAGTATAAATACAATTTGCTGTTTCCAGTAAGATTCTACTAAAAACAAATTAAAAGGGCATTAAGAATAGACAAAACATGATAAAATAGAGTATACTTAAAATTGTTATGAGAACGTTCGTTCCTTTTTTGGCAGGAGGTTTACTTTAAAGATGGAAAAAAACAAATATACAGTAGCATCATTATTTGCGGGTATCGGTGGTATCGACAAAGGTTTTGAACAAGCGGGCGCCGATGTGGTTTGGGCTAATGAGTTTGACAAAAATGCATGTATTACTTATAGAAAAAATTTTAATCATAGATTAGTTGAAAGAGATGTAAGAAAAGTTATGGAATATGAAATGCCTAAAACGGATATCATAACTGCAGGTTGGCCATGTGTTGCCTTCTCAGTTGCAGGTAGACGACACGGTATGAAATATGAATGCCATGATTGTGGTTATGAACATTCGGTCACTTATGACGAATATATAAATGGACCTGTTTGTCCTCATTGTGGTGGACGGACAGATGCAAAAGATCCTAGAGGGACGCTATTCTTTGATGTAATCCGTTTTATAAGAAATAGACAACCAAAGGCTTTTCTGCTTGAGAATGTAAAAAACCTTAAAGGACACGATAAAGGTAATACATTTAAAGTTGTTGAAGATATGTTAAAAGATAGTGAATACCATTTTAAAAGCATAGTTATGAACACAATGGAATACGGGAATATACCACAAAATAGGGAAAGGATTTTTATTGTAGGTTTTAAAGATGAGAAAATTCTAGAAACATTTAAGTTTCCTAGTAAGGTAAACTTGAAAAGTACTATTGATAATATCTTAGATCGAAATATAAAACAGGACGACTATTTCTATTATACCAAAGAAAGTAAATATTATAGTATGCTATCACGATCAATGAATAGAAAAGATACGGTATATCAATTACGGAGAGTCTATGTTCGTGAAAACCAGAGCAATGTATGTCCTACTTTAACCGCTAATATGGGGACTGGGGGACATAATGTTCCATTAATATTAGACAACTGGGGTATAAGAAAGCTTACTCCAAAAGAAACCTTAAAATTTCAAGGCTTCCCTGAAGACTTTAAAGTTCCAGAGAATATGGCAAATAGCCATATTTATAAACAGGCAGGAAATGCAGTGAGCGTGCCTGTTGTAAAGCGCATAGCAGAAAATATGATGATAGCGATGGATTTGTTTGGTAGTAGTGTAAAAGAGAAAGGACAGAAAAATGTAGTTTAAAACTAGACCCCTTTTGGGTCTTTTTTCTCAATTTTAAAAGGCCTGGAAGTCAGCTTCTTTATCCGAAATATTATTTATAGTTTATGGTATTTAAGTAAAAAATAATCGGGGATATTCTTCATTTTTGTGAGTATATTGGAAAAAACCATTAACATAATTTGATTTTAATGAAGTGCCTGAACCCTGAAACAATCCATTGAGGTTCATTTAGAATTGGAGCATAAAATTCCACCACAACTTTATACAGAACTCACGGAAAAAGTATAGGCTACTTCATATGAAGTAGCCTATACTTCTTCTACCAGCTGTTCTACCGCGGGAATGTCGGCTGGTGCCCATACTAGTGATTTCAAATTTTCACGTTTTAACCACACCAGTTTTGAATGCTCACTTAGAGTGGGTTCTCCTGTAACGAGCTTAGCCTTCATTGCCACTAAGTTAATAATAAAACTATCATATTCATGAATGTTTTCGTGAAATACATCTGAAGCACTAATCTCACAAGAAAATTCTTCTTTAATTTCACGTTCTAACGCTGTATGTAATTCTTCGCCTATTTCTACCTTGCCACCAGGAAATTCCCACATATTCGCAATAGACATTTTCGGTGAGCGAAGTGCGCACAATACTTCTTTATGTTCGTTTTCAATTATAGCTGCGACAACTTTTATAGTCTTTTTCAAGATAATCCACCTTTCTTTATCCCTTAATAATCTAGTACAAGATCTATGATATATAGTACTTCACTAGCATATTACATATAGACTAAGTATTCCACCATAATAGGCTGGTCTTATTCTAAGGAAATAGGAGAGACAGGGCAAATGTTTCATTAAAATTGACTAAAGAATTAGCAACTCTACTTATCCTTTGGTTATACATTTTTTTGTACACCCTAACTGATACCATGAAATCATACTAAGTAAGGGGGCAATTAAAATGAAGAAATTATTTACTGGATGTTTAACTGCTATTGGGGCAGTTGTCGTTTTAGGTATTATTATAGCACTATTTTCAGGTGGTGATGATTCACCGGATACTGCATCAGGAGATAGCGGTGATGCGAAACAGGAAGAGACTTCTGACAATAATGGCCAGGAAAAAGATAAAAGTGAAAAAGAAAAGGTCAAGAAGGCAGGCGTTGGGGAAACAGCTACCGTTTCAAATGTAGGTTTTACAGTTGATAATGTAAAAACTCCGGATAAAATTGACAGTGGAAATGAATTTGTTGAGAATGCTACAACAAGTGGCAAATTTGTTATTCTCGATGTGACGGTTAAAAATGACCAAAAAGAACCCCTGACAATTGACTCCAGTTATTTTAAAATCAAGTCAGCTGACGGAACAACATATGAGCCTATTACGGATGGCCAGGTTATGATGGCGATGGGCGATAGTATGGGAGACTTTTTCCTGACACAAATAAATCCAGGTCTAAGCAAATCAGGTAAGGTTGTCTTTGAAGTATCGAAGGATCTGAAACTAAAAGATTCAGTGCTGCACAGTCAGACAGGATTCTTTGGCACAGAAAGCATTGAGATTAGTCTGAAGTAAAAATTGGATACGGCTATTCCTGTTGGGAGGCTGTGTTGAGTGGGATAAATCTAAGTGTGGGTTTATCCCTTTTTATATAGGAACAATTAACATCATTCCTTTACAATCCGATAATAGAAGTAAATAAATTTTAGGGGAATGATTCGTTTGCTTGGTCTGTTTAAGAAAAAGGAGAAACCTCAATCAAAACCAAAGAAAGAACAAACTAGTAATAAGAAAAATAATGAAGTGGTAGCAGGAAGAAAAGGGGAGATTGGCGAGTATAAGATTGATATTCAGCTGTCACAGTTCCCAGAAGAGTACATGTATCTTAATGATATAATGATCAAAAATAAAAAATCGGCATCCGGCTATTCACAGATTGACCATCTTGTACTAACGCCATATGGCATTTTTGTTATTGAGACAAAGAATTACCAGGGTACGATATATGGTGGAAGAAACCGAAAACAGTGGCTTATCAATGGAAAGTTTAAAATGATAAACCCGGTTATTCAGAACTATGGCCATATTCAAGCGCTGAAAACGATAGTAGATAAGAAATTTCATTCTAATTTTATTTCGCTTATATCATTCACAAAACGCTGTAAGCTGAAAATCGACATGGACTTAAGAGAAATCTCAGCAGATGAAATAGTCATCTATGATATTTATCTAACAGAAACGATCAATAGAAAAGTAGCTATTACTAAATTGAAGCATAAAGAGCCTTTGTTAACAGAGGCGGATATTGAGCAAGTATACAATACATTATCTAAATCAAACATTACAGATCCAACGATAAGGGACCAGCATAATAAAAGTTTAAAAGAGAAGAACAGCACAAATAAATCAGCTGCTGCTAAATGCATTGTCTGCAGTAAACCTGTTTCACAAAAGGTTAAGAATTATTGTATGGCGAATAAAAAGTTCGGTGGGAAAGTTTATTGCTATGATCATCAAAGAAGTCGGTAAGATTTACAAAATAGTGGCCGTCACCTGGAACTACTCTGAATACTTCCGAGTGATAGGCTCTTCTACTTAAAAATCATCGTCCTTTCGTAGTCTTCAACCCTTGTATATTAACTATTATAATGATGATTTAATTAAATTAAATGTTAATGATTACAGCAATGAAACGTACCATCCTTGGATTAGTTTTTTTCCACTTTACCTTCTGGATGACTGAAGATTAAAATCATAGTTTTTGGAATCTAAAATGTTATCCTTGTTATAGCAAATTTGATTGGCTTTCAATAAGATCAGTTTTCCGCAATCGGGCTATTTTGTGGAATAATTCATTGTATAAATAACGAAATTTTGACATAATTATTCTAAGTTAATAGGCAGCAATACAGAACAAAGAGATTAATTAACGAGGGGGATTGTTTTGAATATTTATTTGGAACACGTAAGGGCGAATGTCTTATTCAATGGTATGAGGAGACCTTGGGGTTAAAGGTAACTGGTTATTGGCCACATGAAAATTCGAATTATGCTCATTTTGAATTTGATAAAGGGGCAACGTTTTCCATTATAGAACATGATGAATTCCCTTCGCGTGGGCGATTTAATTTTAAGGTAGAAAATATTGATGCTTTTTGGGAAGAGATTAAACATAAAGTTGAAGTAGTTGAGGAATTGTTCAATACTCCATATGGCAGTCGGAAATTTACTATTAAAGATTTGGATGGTAACGAACTTGGTTTCGGGCAGGAATAGGTTTCCCGTTTTAATATTATAAGGAATTATATATTGCAGTACTGGTGATAGAAAACCATGTTCCGAAAACGGGCGCCATCATAGAATAATGGCACCCTCATTAATTGGACCGTATTGTTGGGGAACACATAGTATTACGTTACGTACCAATTAATCCAGGTAAATGTTAAATTGAGTTAATGGAGTGTGAAAAGAAATGGTATTATATCTAGGTCATAAACCACTAATAGAAGGGGAAAAAATTGTTCTTAGACCTTTTAAGGATGAAGACTTTCCTTTTATAGAAGAATGCTTAAAGGATCCCGAAGTATTAAAATTGACAGGAAGCAGTTCGGGGTTTAATAGAGAATCAATTCTCCAATGGTACAATACAAGAAATGAACAAACTGATCGCTTGGATCTTGCTATTGTTGACCAATCCCAGGGCTTACTAGTGGGAGAGGTAGTGGTCAATTTATACGATGAAAAAAATCATAGCATGAATTTTAGGATACTTATTGGACCAAGGGGAAGAAATCGTGGGTTAGGAACTGAAACAACTCAACTTATAATTGATTATATATTTAACAACACTACACTTAACCAACTTACTTTAAGTGTTTTTGATTTTAATCCAAGGGCCAAGTATGTTTATGAAAAGGTTGGCTTTGAAATAGAAAATATTGATAAATACGATCTAGAATTTGAAGGAGAATGGATAGATTCTATCAATATGAAACTGACAAAAGAAAGTTGGCTGAAAAGAAAAAACTCATTAAAATAATGATCATCAGCAATCGGGTGCGCTAATCGAATAAGCAGGAGTCTTCTATTGACTGTCGAAATAGTATTTATATCTGATCTTTTTTAAAAAGTGAAACTGGCAGTCTATTTTCATAGGAGGTAACTAATGAGTATTGAAAATGAAATAGCAACTCGAGTTTATCGAATGCGAGAATTACATGAAAACTTCTCAAATGGTAGCTTTAATGAAATGAATAAATATTATTCTAAGGAATTCCAGGGGTATCTTTATATGCCTGATAAGGATCAAGTAAAATTATTCAATGCGGAACAAATTAAAGAGGGAAACAAAGGTGCGGCATTACATTATAAAGGGAAACACATTAAGTTTATTTACTCTGCCTTAAATATTGTTCCCCAATCTGAAACACAGGCAGCTGTTTCATATGAAATTACGCATCAAAATCAAGAAAAAACAGTTCGGGCTTTATCTCTTGAGGTATGGCGTAAAGAGTCAGATGGAGAATGGAGAATGCTCCGGTGGTATGAGGAAAAAGGGCCGAGTATTTCAATTTAGTTGTCTTTTTGGAATGTATTCAAAGGCGCATATAAAGGTCCAGCTGGGAGTCTGTCGTAGTAGTATTATATTAGAGCATTTTAATGTCATAGGGAGGAATTTGCAATTGGAGAAGAATACTGGTGTAACATTTCAAGTAAGAATAGCTGATTATGAAGTAGGAATAAAGTGGTATGAAAAGCTTTTTAACAGACAACCTGACTTCATACCACACGGGGATTTTGCAGAGTGGGAGATCGTTCCCAACACTTGGCTTCAGGTTGCTAAAGGTGAACCGACAAATGGAAATGGTCCGTTGAGGTTAGGCGTAGAAGATATTGAGAATGAAAGAGAACGGCTTATGGAAGTTTTGAGCACAGAGATAGAAAGTGTTAATACCAGAGAAGGTGTGCCAGCAGCTTGGTGTTCTTTTGAAGATCCTTATGGAAATAGGATTGGCTTATATCAGGAACTTTAATATAAGTCAATAAATGATAATAACTTTATTCCAGAAAGGGCGCCTTCCTTTAATAAGGGTAAGCACCCATATAAACCGCTGAGTTGAAGTAAAAGGTTATTTAGTAAATGTAAAAATGTTTCCTTTAGGGTTCTGCGCTTGCTACCTTTTTCGGTCCAAATGATTACTACTTCTAATTCTGTATATTTTTCAGCAAAAATAAAGGTTTTAAAAGTACGGACTTACCCCGATCTAAACTCATGCTCGCTTTGCAATCCTTACCATTAGGACAACTAAAAAGTGAATACATTGTTGTAGAGTTAGGATCATTTCTAAACATATAAACCTCCGCAGATTCAACTTCCACACCTAATAGTATAGACCATTGTTTTGATGTTTGTTTAGTTGGTATATTCATTGAAGTCTGAGTCTCCTGCATCTATGGTTGTTGCGCCAATGAGTAAAAGCAATAATATGTTGTCTTTGGAGAAGGAAGGAGAAGTACCTCTTTTGATCATACCGGTGTTTATGAGACGGAGTACAGAAATCCTCAAAGGCTTTAGCTTTCATTTGTCGATAATATGCTAAAATACAGGGTGTATGTTTGCAGTCGGAAGAACCACCTGCCAAGGTTTAGCACCACAATCCGTACTACAAGCATCGATGGTTTATATCATATCACACTCCTCCCTCAAGTCTTCATCAAATCATTACACACAGTTAATGTACACTTTACATTTAGGTGATATGGTTGATGTGTAATAGGGAGGAGGAAAAAAATGAATATACGTGCATTGTTCATTGATATGGATGGAACATTGCTGACGTCATCAAATGAGATTTCACAACGCAATGCGGAAACGATCAACAGATTAACAAATCAGGGTGTTAAAGTTTTTCTGGCGACAGGGCGTCAATATGAGATCACAGCACCATACCATAGTCTGCTTGGCTTGAAAGCGCCGATGATCTGCCTGAATGGTGCTTCCATTCATGATGGATTCACGGGAAGGGTTGCCCAGATGAATCCGGTTGTACTGGATGAGGCGCATTTTCATCGTGTAACGAATGAAATTCCGTGCAATATCATTGTGCACACAACCGACGGTCTCTATTGCAACAAGACGTGCAAGGAGGTTGATGAGTGGACCAGGGAAGGTAAGGTTCCGCCAAGGTATATCGGCGACCTGCGGCATGTAGATTACCGGAATGTGCTGAAATACAGTGTAAGAACAGGCAGCCATGGTTCGCATATGTCACATTTATTTAGTGATGCAGCGGATGTCATTGACTGGAAAGACGGGTTTGAGATAGTTGCCCCCGGTGTTTCCAAATGGGCTGCCATTCAAGTGCTAATTAGAGCTTTTGGCATTAATCCGGAAGAAACAGCAACCATCGGTGACGGCCCGAACGATATTCAAATGCTGCGTTATGCCGGAATCAGCGCCGCAATGGCGAATGCTGACCAAGAAGTGAAAGCAGCCGCAGATGTTACAACCGGTCATCATGAACAGGATGGTCTGGCTGAATTTATTGAAAAATACCTCGTTCAGTCATTTGCTGTCTGAGGTGTTACTGAACTAAGAAGCGATAAACGTGAAGAAATCGTTTATCAGATGATCATTCCCATATAGGTGGTCCTCTTTGTACCTTCAATCATTCCCCCCCAAACCGAACCACATCGATCTAATTGTCGTGCTTTGAATTCTATATTGCTAATTATCATACCATTTGTATTAGATTCTTTGTTAAGCTATCCGGCAGTTATTATTGAATAAAGGAAGGCTAATTGCTCAGTAAAACAGTGATAAAATTAGCTTCTATTATCTTCCAAATTACCTAACTTTGTAAATCCGCACTTCCTTGATGTTACCCTTGATAATAATTGCGACAATCGCTGGTAAAAAACGTGACAAAAGTGGTCCATTTTAATGGCTGAAATCAGCTAATGAATTTTTGTGAAGTTTTTATTTTGAAGATGAGAAATGGGGTTAGACTCCTTTGCAAGGTTAAAATTTTTACCAAAAGCAGTGCCTGCTCCCTGAAACGATCCAAATCGTTCCAGGCGACAGGCACTTTTGATTATAGTTGTTACCTCATACTGGCATCTTCCCCATGAATTTGCCGCACAATCTCATTTTCTTTTTTTGGCGGATGAAGAAACAGTGCCAATATAAGGCGGCGAATGCAAGGAAAGTACTGCCCATAAACCGCCCATTCAAAATCCAACCACTTATGTTTGCTGGCCGATCACCTCATTTGTGGCGAGTGCTTCTGGTTCAAAGCTTTTTCTCCCCATGGAAACAAGTGTTACCAATATAGCAGTACCAATCGATGCAGACATTTGCTGCAGGGTATTGGCCATGGCTGATCCGTGTGCATACCATTTTGGCGGAAGCTGGTTCAATGCGGATTTCAAACGCTCCGTTTTTGTGATAGTATTCTGTTCAGGTACTCAGGGCCACAGCAAACGATGCCTCCATTGCTCACCGTTACGCTGGTATTGTACCCGCATGTGTTTACGGTCTGGATCACCTTGCCAGAATTCGATTTCATCAGCAAGGACAGCAAAAAGCTTCCAGTTGGGACTTATTGTTTTAGGGGTTTGATTTACCAAGTCTTTCGTTTTTAACAGTTCACTCTCTAAATCTTCTCGTCTATCCAATGTTTTACTCTGATTTCCGATTAGTGCCATTGCCTGAGCTGCACTCGACCTCTTCAAAAAATCCTCAGTATTTCTCTCTTTTGTCATTTCGGAAGCGACTCCACGTATTCGAACCTGCCTGCCTATTTCAGACCAATAAAAAGTTAAGGCGACTTTCTGGTTTACTTGCAGCTGTTCTCCTTTTCGGCTTGCCAGTGATGTTGCAAAATACCACCTGTCACGGGTTACATCTTTCAAGATTAATACTCTGGCGTCAGGAGCTCCTTCCGCATCGACAGTGGATAGTGTCATTGCATGAGGTTCGCGAACTCCTTCTTCAATTGCCACGTTTAGCCATTGAAAAAACAAATCTGACGGATTGTCCGTTATCTCGTTTGGATGAAAATCTGGTAATGGACCGGCCAATGATTTTAAATTGCTTAATAAATCCTTTGCTTGCTTCATAATTCTCCTCCTTTCATTATTAATCTAGCATCTTTTTTTAACATAAAAGATTTAATATCATGAATCAACTTTATCATTATTTTAAAGGTAAATAGCAGCTGTAATGCTACTGTATTAAAAATCACGGATAAATTCTTGAATACATGGAAAAAAGATACCCTTTCAAAATGTGCTACAATACGATTAAATTAAGTAAGTATATCGTATGGCAGAGATGATTGATATCAATATTTAAGGGGGCACTATACGGAAATCATTCTGTTTTGCCTGATATGCTGAAAAAGTCAAGTGGTCATATCGTAATATCTCTTCTGATGCAGTCCTTGAAGTAACCAAGAGGCTCACATTATACTGTGCGACAAAGTTTGCCGTTCGCGCAATTTCCACAGGTTTGGAAAAGGAACTCGTCAATATAGCGTCCGCGTGTCCAATATTTCACCAGGCATGGTTGATAAGCCACTGAGTTCGGAAAGTCCGTTTGACAGTGACCGGAAAAACCTCGAACAAGCTGATATTGCAAGGACAGTTGTTTATGCCATAACGCAGCCTGATTATGTGAATGTAAATGAAATCCTGGTCAGGCCGGTTAGTTTTAATTAAACCTTATTTTAAATTTACATTAAAGTTGATTGATTTAGCAGTTAAGAAAGTATAAATCCTTTCTTACTGCACAAGTGCAACTGAGGCTTGGCGATAAGCTAAATTTTCTAATGATTTTAGATTAACTACAAGGCTGATCTTTCAACAATCGGGCCATATAATTAAGTAACGCCTTGTAAAAATTAAATTACTTATGGAATTCAGTTGGCCAGCATATATGTAGCGAAACTGTGGTAAAAGGTTATATCGAAAAGAGGGGGAAAAGAATTATGAAATTAATACCAATATACAGAATTAATACTTATGTGGTTCCAGAATCTGTGGATAGAGTAATTGAAGGTGTGTTAAGTGTTGATAGTTTAATTTATGGAAACTACAAGAACGTAGCGTGGCATTCCAATGATGGAATAGAACAATTCGTCCCTTCAGAAAATTCTGTGCCAACAGAGGGTAGTATAGGGGAGAGGAAGCAAGTAACATCTTTTAAAATAGAATTTTCCATTCCAAGAGATAAAAATTTATTATCAAAAGTAATTGAAGAAGGTATTTACCCTAATCACCCTTGGGATGAGCCAGTCGTACAAGTAACTGAAGAATTTGAAACGAGAAAGCACGGTTAAATTCTTCTTTTTATCTCTTAACTTCTTTGGTTTACCTTATTCCATTGGCTGAAGAACTTAATTGACTTTGCCACAATCGGGAGCAATCATTGAATAAATGGTTGCTTTTCTTTATATACTGGGACAGACTGTAGAGTAACTCTTGTATTACGTATTAGACCAATACTGCGCAGTAAACGTCTTCTTTAAAGGTGACTTTGTGAAAAGAATGTACTTAAAGTAAAAGTGTGGTTTTTTTTGAAGAAGATCCATTAATCAACGACCTGATATTTGGTGTTTTCTAATTAATCAAAGTTTCAGTAGTAAAAGGGTTTATCCTATGTTTCGTCGAATACAAGACTATTATGGTAGAGCCTAAGCTACCTTGAATATGGAGGTTTGAAGCGTGTATCAGCCTGTACCCATAGGAATCAACAACTACTTTTAGACGGAGGTTTTAGCAGGTTATGAGATCCATAAACTTTACAGTCTTGCCGCCACCAAAGTTATTAAGACGCGATATTGAATGCCTTCGGATTGCCTCGCACACTAGTAGTGAAGCACTGGATGTTAAAGTGTGTCCGAATGGCCTTCCTGGTATCGTATTTCAGCTTTCTACCGATGCTTCAGCTGCTATAGAATGTATTACGACCCGATCAGCACAAATTTCGAATATCCCAATATTGTTTCTACATGGACAAGGTTCGGATCCGAGTGTCATGCACTTCAGAAACAAGCCGTACACGACAATACAAGTGGTCTTCAAGTCTCACGCGCTTTATACGCTGTTTGGTATGGATGCTTCCTCGCTCAACCAAGGTTTTCTAAATCCCGACCAATTTGGCGCAAAAGAGCTTGAGAAGCAACTTTTAGACATCAAAACCAATGCCGAACGAATTACTATGCTCGGCGAATTCCTTATTACAAAGCTGGAGCAAACGAATAAAAGGGATGAACTAATCGAGCAGGCGCTGAGTTTTATTCGTTTACACATTTCAACTGTTAAAGTGAAAGATTTATTGTCGGCATTTCATATTTCGGAGCGTCAATTCCAGAAGCGTTTTGCCCGAGTCGTTGGTATGTCACCACAGTTGTACATTCGAATAAAGCGAGTGAATGAGGCACTGAGGATGATGGCTACAGGGCAGTACGAACGATTTTCAGATATTGCTTACGCGCTTAACTTTTACGATCAATCGCATTTTATTCGCGACATCAAAGCGTTTTCCTGGGTTACACCGAAAAGCATTACGAATAAAGTAAGTGAATTCCAGAGCGATGAGGCAGGTTCATCGTATTTATAGCTAAATGACGGCTTTTTACAATTTTATATTACTCCTTCCAATTATAATGGGAATGTAAAATATAAAGGAAGGAGCATTACGATGCGTAAAGTTAAAATGATTAATCGAGTTTCTATTGATGGCTATTTTGCTAGTCTTAATGAAATGACTGGAGGGATGGACTGGTTCGTCCAAGACAACGATGTTGATAAAACTACTCACGAGTTGGTGAAGGCAGATACGCTTATAGCAGGCAAGGCTACTTTTGAGTTGTTCGAGGCTTCATGGCCGCCAGTTCTTCGTGACCCGAACGCCCCAAAAGAAATGAAGGCGTTGGCGCAAGAGCTGACCGACATGAAGAAAATTGTTTTTTCGGAAACGATGAAGATGTCCGAGTGGGAGAACACTGAATTTTATAGTGGAGATATAACTGAAGTTGTGAAGAAACTGAAGGAAAAAGATGGATTAGACATTCTCATTATGGGTAGTGGCACCATAGTGCAGCAGCTAACTAATGCCAGTCTGATAGACGAATATGTCTTCATCCTGACACCAGTTATTGCTAGCGGAGGAAAGCCACTTTTCAAAGAGGTACATCAAAACAAGCTTACTTTCCTCAAAGCCAATAGCTTTGCTTCTGGCAACGTACTGCTTCACTACGCTGCTGCTGAATAGTTCTCGGTATGCTGGTAGAACATCGCCTCTGGTAGACGAGAGCTCACGAAGGCATATTAAAATAGTACATCAAAAAAATAAAGTTATATTACAGATAATTAACGGGGGCATTCTTAAAAAAGGTGGAATGCTCTTTTTTATTGCATATTAATTGGTGTATGGGGAGTCTTATGTTGAATTAGAAAGAGGAAAAAATATTAGAGTCATGTGCTTCACAGTACAAATATACTATTCAATAGAAAAAGGATATTCAACAATCGGGCGCTTTTTTGAAATAAAGATCAGCGCTCATTTTTCATTTAAACGCCATCTATTAAAATAAGACTTTCAAGGGAAATTCGAATTTTAACAAGGATTATTTGTTGTGATTGTAGAAATTAATAGCAACTGGGAGGTGATAATAATGAAAGTGAAACGAATTGTTGCCAATGTGGAAACACAGGATATTAAGAAAGCAAGGTACTTTTACGAGGAAGTACTTGGACTTGATCAATTAATGAATTTGGAATTTCTCGCAACTTACGGCTCTCAAGAGAAAATGGACACTCAAATTAATTTCCTTTCAGAAGGTGGCTCCGGGACACCGGTACCTGATTTATCAATTGAAGTTGATGATCTTGATAGTGCACTAGCCCGGATAAAAAAGGGAAAAATTCCCATTGAGTATGGGCCAGCCAACGAGCCATGGGGTGTGCGGCGTTTTTACGTTAGGGATCCGTTCGGGAAACTTATCAATATTTTAATACATATTTGAATGAATGCGTTAACAGGATCATTTCCGGAGTAAGACACTGCTCCTTTTTTGCATGAAAAGGGTGTGATGGAAGAAGTTCAGCTATATAAAATCTACAATAATGTGCAGAACACAAGTGTACCTAATTGAATGTTGTACAATAGAATTTAATTAACACTTAATAGAGTTATTTTCATAATTCATAGCCGTTGCGCTCCAATAAGTTTGAGATACAAAGAAGGAAGTACCTCACCAAGTCTTGTATAATGGTAGTTGACGAAACAGCCAAAAAAGACTTGAGGAATACTTCCTATCAAATAGGAAGGCATTTTTGATACGTGATACAAAAAATAAATTCTGTCTGATGCAGGTTAATAAATGATGTTGAGGGGTAGGTAGAGAAAGATAACCCCTCACATACTGCTAGAGTGCATGAAGGATTATTTTTTGTGGTTATTATCAGAAACGAAAAACGCAACTAACATCCCAAAGGATATCATTAGCGTTAGCGCACTAACAATATCCATAGGCAAACACCTCCTCCAGGAAGTCTCCCAATGAGGACTAACGGCAGATCGACAGTGCTACAAAACCCTCATGCAAAGCCAGTCTATTTTTTATAACATATTGAAACATCTATACTATAATTACTGAAGTCCTTTTTAAATGGGCATGACAAATGAACAACTTTAGTACAAATCATTGTTCCGTAAGAAATACTATTCAAGAAGGGAGCAAGAATGGAATATGACTAGCACCACCTTTGCTTTTATGACGTTATCATTTGTTGCACGTATTATAGTTAGGAGGAGAAGTCATGGATAATGATCGTATTAAACGAGAGATTTTTATTAATGCATCTGTTCAAACGGTATGGGAGTTGATAAGCCAGCCAGCATGGTGGGTGGGCGATGCACCGGGCCCCGACAAGGTACAGGTTGATGGATTACGTGTGATAGCAGATACAAAGTACGGTAAATTCCCGGTATTAATCGAGAAGGTTGATCCGCTGAATTACCTTGCCTGTCGATGGGCAAGTTCATTTCCCGGTGAGGAACCAAGAGAAGGTAACTCTACATTTATTGAGTTTATGTTGAAAGAAATGGATGGGGACTCAAGGCTTCGTGTAGTTGAAAGTGGATTTTCCAGCCTCACTGTTTCTGAAGAAGAGAAAGGTAAATTTTTAAAAGGGAATGTCGAGGGATGGAAGTACCAACTGGAAGTATTGCGAAAGCATGCTGAACAGTAAAATGTTGTGTCTATAGACAGTAATAATTTTGATTTGTCATAACTCATCTTATGTTGTAACAACAAAAAAGTTCAACGTTCTGATGAAAAGAAGATAAACTACTCAGATAGATGAAACACACATTAATTTCAGATAACGGCTCAGAGGCAAACATGGCACATGAAGTAGATTCTACTAGGCTCAAGATACCATCAAAATGTGAATCAAATGCCTTTTACACAAAATAAAGATAGCTATACAAGAGAAATCAAAATAGCTTTTGAATGGTATAATTAAAGAAACAATTAAGCAAAAATACATGCAAGGGAGGATGTATCATGACCAAACATAAGATCTATACAATGAGTGTCGCAAATGTCTACCCTCATTATGTTACGAAGGCGGAGAAAAAAGGACGTACGAAAACCGAAGTCGATGAAATCATCCGTTGGTTGACAGGGTATAGCCAGGAAGAGTTAGAAGAGCAACTGGAAAAAGAGACAGACTTTGAGACCTTCTTTGCGAAAGCACCCCAACTGAATTCTTCACGGACTTTGATCAAAGGTGTGATCTGCGGTGTCCGAGTGGAAGACATCGAAGAACCAACCATGCAGGAAATTCGCTATCTGGTCAAGCTGATCGATGAGTTAGCAAAGGGAAAAGCGATGGAGAAGATTTTGCGAAACCAATAATTATAGCGAGAAACACTGATTCTATATATAAAATATAAAAGAATCGGTGCTTTTTGTAAGTTGGATGCGAAACCGGGCCAGATCGTTGAATAAACACCATGACTGAGTAGACGACAAATTTAAGGTATGAAAGATAAATTCTTTCACAATTAACAAATGATTTAAATATCCCAAGTAATTATGTATGTTGGAACTAGGATATTTTACACTTATAAGGAGAGAATTTTCTTGGCAAAATGGGACAATATGCTAGCTATCGTTTGGCTGTTAAGATCAAGAAACAGCATGACGGCGGAACAACTTTCTGAGAGATTGGAAATTAGTGTTCGGACGGTTTATCGTTATATTGATGCACTTTGTGCAAGCGGGGTGCCCATTGTAGCGGACTCGGGACATGACGGGGGCTATCATTTGCCGAAAAGTTTTCGGGAAGCACCGCTGTTTTTTAATCTTAATGAATTGAAAAGTCTTTTTCACGCCGCCTCATTTGCACGGGGAGCAGGGTATCCGTATGAAACGGATTTAGGCCATGCCCTTGAAAAAATCCAACAGAATTTGAACTACAAACAGAAGGCCTATTTGGATCGTCACATGAGTGGTTTTGATGTCATGTTTTCACAACATGATGAATCGATGCACCGTTGGCTTAAGTAGCTTGAACAAACCGTGGCAGAGGGTCAAACCATTGATATATCCTATGATAAACGGAAGGGTGAAGGAGCTGTTGAACGTCGGATTGATCCATATGGATTGGTGTACCGACAAAATTATTGGTATGTGGTCGCCTTTTGTCACCTGAGACAAGAACTGCGTACGTTTCGTATAGATCGGATCAGCTACCTGTCATATTCTGGTTTATTTTTTGAACGACCAGACAATTTTTCGGCGAGCAAGTATTTAAAAAATCAGTGGAGCTTTGATTGGGAAGCAAAAGAGCCAACTACTATGGTCCATGTTCGCGGGAAACCTGAGGTTATGGATTATCTGTGCCAAAATATGCACCATTGCCTGATGGAACGAGGAGATGAAGAGGCCCATTTCAAAATCAACGTTGAACGGATAGAAAATAAATTGCCTGCGTTCCTTCTTTCGTTTGGAACAGGTATTCAAGTATTGGAACCAAAGTCGTTAAGGAATAAGATGGCAGAAAAGGCCCGACAACTTGCAAAATATTATGAAACAAGTGAGCACCTTGACGAAAGTTGAGAGGTAAGTTGCTTCTATAATATAGGAATTCCGAGTCACTTTTGAAAAGAAGGCAATTTATAAATTAGAGCTGGCAGTAGGAATTTCAAGTAGATGGAGGAGATACTATGAATTATTTCAGTACATTTATATTAATTTCTGATGATAGCCCTGTACAGGCTAGTAAAATACCTATATCTAATAGAAAAAAGAGGACAATATCTGAAATTGAATATGCGCTGCTTCATGAGAACCCGGGCTATTATACACAAGATGAGTTACAATTTGAGGTACATATGATACACAAAGAGATTCCAGAAGTAAACCGTGACGGAGAAAAGGTGCACTTTTTAGAGAAAAGCCGTGCTTGTATGCGGGCTTCTTCTCTACCGAAACGTTTTGGCTGGGGAATTTACTTTGATGCGAATGGCAAGACTGAAATGGTTCCAGTTGAATCGGAGAGATACCGGAAGCTTAAACAGCAGGATGAAATCAATAAGGTCAAGGCGATGAAGTCTAAAAATAAATGAAGTGCCATCGTCAATTATAGAATAACCTCAAATGGAACGGCTTCTTCCGAACGGAATAGTAAAAAAAGTGCGGTGATTAGTAATTTTGTGAATCCCCTGACAGCAATTGTCAGGGGTATTGTTTTATGATTGTAACATTCCCGGAGAAAAGTGAATAAACAAGGAGGAATTTCAAATGAAACATCAAACATTACAGCTGTATGATTATCACGTTTGGGCAAACAACAAATTTTTCGGACGTTTAAAAGAGTTACCTGAAGAAATTTATTCACAGGAAATTCAAAGTGTTTTTCCTTCAATTGCAGAAACGCTCTCCCACATTTACATCACTGATACCATTTGGATCGGTGCTATGCACGAAGGCAATTTTGATCAAATTCAGTCTTCCGTCGTTAAAGCTGCTGAAGCAACGAAAGGTAAAAATCTCGAGGAGCTTGAAGTCATGTTTACAGAGCTGTCTGAACGCTATAAAGAGTTTCTTAACAGCGAGGATGATCTTGACAGACCCATGGCTCCCGAACATCCACATTTTGGTCAATTGGAAACACAACTTTCCGATTTGGTCCAGCATGTTGTCAATCATGGGACGTATCATCGTGGTAATTTGGCAGCTATGATTCGCCAATTGGGGCACCCAAGCGTCCCAACAGATTATATCCATTTTCTGTATGAAAAGAATGCGATGAACTAGTTATACAGCTAAAAAAGGTGTTCTTTACTGGAGTTAGGGCGTCGATTTTTGGGCGCCTTTTTCTAATAAGGAATTTAGTGCCAGCATGCATATTCATATGGGATACCATGTTATTTATTATCTTGACAACGGCTGTCAGGATAAAAGTTTTATTATGATGGTGCAATGAATATAAAACATTTTGCAGGATTTCTAGAGGGATCTATCCATTTGAATAAATTATGGAGGGACTATCATGATTACCGTTTACAATTACGTACTAGATACATTATCAGACTGGGAACTTGGATATGTGACGGCTGAGCTTAATTCGGGTCAATACTTTAAAAAGCAGAGTGACTCTGTTTCTGTAAAAACTGTTTGCTCTACAAATGAATGTATAACAACAAAAGGTGGTATGACAGTTACACCTGATATAACCGTTGACGAAATCATTATTGATTCATCAGCACTTTTATTGTTGCCGGGGGCAGATACTTGGGGGGATTCTAAACATATTCCAATTATTGATAAGGCAACTGAATTATTAGAATGTGGGGCAACTGTCGCTGCAATTTGTGGAGCAACAACTGCACTTGCAGGGGGCGAGGTGTTGGATAAACGGATACACACTAGCAATAGCCTTGAGTATCTTAAGATGGTTTGTCCAAACTTTAAAGGAGAGTCATATTATAGGGATTTAAAAGCAATTAAGGATGGTAATTTGATTACTGCTAGTTCCGCAGGAGGATTGCTTTTTGCTAAAAAAGTAATAGAAGATTTAGAAGTCTTTTCTAAGGATACTCTTGAGGCGTGGTATAACTACTTTGATACAGGGGATGCAAAATATTTCTACGATTTAATGCAGACTCTGGAAAATTAGATATCTTAGTGATATTCGAAATAAACTATTATTCAATCATCTGGCGCTATTCCTTAATAAGGAATAGCACATTGTTAAAGAATGGGCTGCGCTTATATCAAAAATCCGAACTTGACTGACCGTGGTTGTCAGTGAAGTTGTTATATAGTAAGACAAGGTCGTCAGATTAAGGGTAATAATGCCGATCGAATAATCTTACTTTTTTGGAAGGTGATGAAGTTGAAACTACTGCAAATTAGACTTTTGGTCAAAGATTTTAGAAAAAGCGTTTCGTTTTACAAAAACCAGCTCGAATTGCCAATTAGCCTATATGAGGAAGAGATGGAGTATGCTCTTTTTGAAACGGGAGAAACCAAAATTGAGCTTTTACCACGAAACGTGATGGCTGAAGGGGTCGGTGAAGAACATAAGCCTGTGGATGCAGAAACACAATCATCATTCTTGTTTCAATTTAAGGTGGAAGATGTGGATAAGGCTTATAGCAATTTTCGCAAAAAGAACATCATGTTTGTGAACGCACCTCATGATCGAACAGATTGGGGCGCCAGGATTGCCCATTTTCGTGATCCGGATGGAAACGTGATTGAAATCTATACAATGCTTGGTAGGGACAAATAATAAGTAAGTGTGTAGTTGCCTTCATAGGGCGTGCCTTTATCTCAAAGCGCGCCCATTTTGAATGGTGTCGAACAGCCGGAAGAGGGGGATCGAAAATGATTTATGTCGCACTATTGTGTGGTATTAACGTGGGTGGAAAGAATAAAATAAAAATGGCTGAATTGAGGTACTTTCTTGAAACGATAGGTCTTAATCGGGTTCAATCTTATATCCAAAGCGGTAATATCCTGTTCGAATCGAATGAAAAGGAAGAAGCGTTGCAGAAACAAATCGAAAAGAAAATTGAAGGAGGATTTGGCTTTTCTATAAACGTTATTTTAAGAACAGCTACGGAACTGGAAAGGATTATCGGAAATTGTCCATTTTCAGAGAAAACCATATCTGAGGCAGAAGCATCTGCAGTAGGAGAAAGTCTATATGTTGCTTTACTGTCCAGACCTCCGTCGCATGAAGGAATTAAACGATTAAGCAGTTATAAAAATGAAAAAGAAACATATCTAATCGAGGGCCGGGAAATTTACCTCTTATTCCATCATAGTATTCAAAATTCCAATCTGGCCAAAAGCCTTCAGAAATTAGGGGTTACTGTGACAATTCGTAACTGGAAAACTTTAAGTAAGATCGGCGCAATGGTAAATGAAAGGAATATATGATCTTTTAGAAAAGTGCTACTCTGAGTATAGCGTCAATAGGCGAGAATAAACACCTATTCCATTTACCAAAAGCTTGGAGAATGCCAAGTGTTCTAATAAAAATCAAATTGAAATCTATCTGTATCCGTTTTGATCAAACCTTTTTCAAGATGGATTTTTTATTTCAAATTATATTTATCTGAATTTTTATTGAATTCTTAAAATTGATAGTGTAATATAATTGGTAATACCAAAGTAATTAATGGAAATACCAAAGGAGATGTAACACAATCAGATCTTCAAAGGAAATTGAAAAAAACCTTATCATTAAAATTCTTCAAGGGGAATATCCAATTAATAGCTCGATGCAGCCAGAAAGAGAACTTGCAGCTGCCTTTCGCGTAGGCAGACCAACAATCAGGGAAGTACTGCAGAAGTTGAATCGTTCTGGCTGGCTGACATTAAGGAAAGGGATGCCCGCGACTGTAAACGATTTTTGGAAACAAGGGAATGTGCATACTATCGTTGATATTGTACAGTCTCTTGATGAGATTCCAGATGAATTTGTACTTTACTTTTTGGAGTTTCGTATTGGTATAACTGCTCAATATGTTAAAGAAGCTGTCAGGAAACACCACCCAAAAGTAGTTGGTTTGCTTTCTCAAATGGATGATTTGCAAGACAAAGCGGAAGATTATGCGGAATATGATTGGAAGTTGCAAAAGGATATAGCCGCTCTGGCGGAAAATCCAGTCTTTCTATTAACACTAAACAGTTTCGATGGTGCTTATACAAAGATGGCTACGCGCTATTTTTCATATTCATTTTGCCGTGAAGCTTCGTCTAGTTACTATAAAAAACTTATGGCAGCTGCACTTAAAGGGGATTATCAGCAGGCAGAAAAAGTTTCCCGGTCGATGATGGAAAAAAGCTATGCTTTATGGAAAAGTCATCTTTCGTTAGGTGTACAGGGTGATAAGGAATTTTATTAGCAGTTAAGACAGTGTAGATCCTTTTTTACTGTGAAAAGCAACAAAGGCTAAGCCAAATTTTCTAAGAAGGAGAGTGGGTTTCATGAAGAAGTATTTAAAAGAGTTTTTCACATTTCCTGATGTAACCATTATGCTTGTGTTATTTATCCCGGTTGTCATTTTTACATCAATGAATTTATTGGATTATGGAACTTGGATTGCGATTATGGTTGGTATGATTGGATATGCACTGAGTGAGTATATGATTCACCGGTATTTATTTCATATCAAAACACCAAAGAATCCTTTCTTATTAAAAATGATTAAGCGATTACATTATGATCACCATGTTGACCCCAGTGATCTGCGCTTACTGTTTCTACCACTTTGGTTCAGTATCCCAAACTTTGTCATTAGCTCATCCGTTTTCTATCTGATTATGCAAAACTTCCAGCTTACAATAGCTTTTCTGGCGGGAGTTATGGGCTATTTTCTTTATTATGAATGGAAGCATTATGTTGCTCATAAGCCGATAAAACCACGTACACAATTAGGAAGAACCATTAAAAAAACACACCTCTGGCACCATTTTAAAAATGAAAATTATTGGTACGGTGTCACACATACGACCGTTGATAAAACACTTGGCACATATAGGGATCACAAGTATGTTGAAAAAAGTGAAACAGCAAGAAATTTGGAAAAACGCAGCCGAAAGAACATTAACTAACCAGGTATTTTAGCTACTGATATTATCCTCCCATACAGATTAATTCCGGATTCCCTTACCAGAATTCCAATTCATCTAATTTAGCGAACATCCTGATTAAGCACCTGACATGATTGAGTCCTAATTTTCATAAGATAGCTGATAGGCATGGCAGAATTGTTGTGTGTGATGCCGTTTAGCTGTATCGTAAAAGAGGAAGAAGTAAGTAATGCAAAATTAGATGAAACAGGAGCTGATTAATTTGCTCGGGCAACGATTCAGACATACAAAGCGTTATCGCGAAATTATAAATGTACTTATGAAAAATGGATTCAGCCATTTCCTGTTTCGGGTTGGCTTGGCAGACCGAGGACTGGCAGCAGGACAGGGTGCTGAAGAAATCGATCGAAACATGAAAAATGTTGGAAAGCGGCTGCGGCATGCATTGCAGGATCTGGGGCCATCATTCATTAAGCTCGGCCAGATTGCCAGTACCCGCCATGATGCACTGCCACGTGAAATAATAGAAGAATTGGAAAAGCTTCAGGATCATGCACGGGTAATTCCATTCGAACATGTGCGTTCTACAATAGAGTCAGAGCTTGAGGATGAACTCGGCAATCTTTTTGCACACGTGGATGACGCCCCGCTTGCGACAGCGTCAATCGGACAAGTACACACTGCCAGGCTTTTTAGTGGCGAGAATGTCGTTATAAAGGTGCAGCGACCAGGGCTGAAATCCAAGATTGAAACCGATTTGGAAATTTTACAGGGATTTGGGCGTATACTGGAGGAACGCACTGCCTGGGCAAAGCGATACCGTATCTGTGACATTATTGATGAACTGTCCAATTCGCTAAGAAATGAACTGGATTACTTAATGGAAGGTCTTGGTGCTGGACGGATTTCCAAGCAGTTTGAGGATGATGCGTTTATAAAAGTTCCGAATGTTTACTGGGATTTTTCAACAAAACGGGTATTGACGATGGAAAAAATCGAGGGCATAAAGATCTCCAAAATTGAGGAACTGGATGCTAATGGGTATGACCGAGTTAAAATTGCCCGGCGGCTTGCGGATACAATACTTCGGCAGCTTTTTGAGAATGGTTTTTTTCATGCCGATCCACACGCCGGTAATATTAATGTGTTGCCAAAGAACTCGATTGCCTTACTGGATTTCGGGCAAACCGGAATGATTAATAAAAAGACACGACAGTATTTTGCTTCAATTCTCGTGAACCTTCATCAGGGTAATACGAAGTCGATGATTAAAACATTTTCTAAGATGGACATTATCGGTGAGGATACAGACACAGAGGCATTACAGCGTGACTTGGACGACTTGCATGTACGCTATGAAAATATCAAAATGAAAGAGCTGAGCCTCGGCAGAGTTATCCTGGAAATATTGAATGTGTCATATCATAACTACATAAGAATACCAACAGAACTGGCGTTGGTCAGCAAGGTAATCCTGACGCTTGAGGGAGTTCTCCAGCGGCTCGATCCGGAATTCAGCCTAATGCGGTCAGCGGAGCCTTTTGCACAAAAGCTGATGTGGCAGCGTTATCGCCCTAGGGAAATTATCCGAAATTCATTGGAAGAGATTGGTGAAGACATTGGTATTATTTCCGAATTGCCAAGTGATTTGAAGGAAGTAATGGACGTGATCAAGAAAGGCAAGATCGGGCTGGATATTAATGTGAAACGCGGCGATCAAATCATGCGCAGGGTGGACAAGATCAGTAATCGGTTGTCGTTCAGCGTTCTGATGCTTGCCTTTAGTATTTTAATGGGCAGCCTAATCATCGGCCTAGCAATTGTCGGACAGGACACCATCATCTGGAACCTGCCAATCATTGAAATTGGTGCAGTCATCGCCGCTCTCATGTTTGTGCTTATGGTAATAACGATTATCCGATCAGGACGGATGTAAGAGATTCTAAGATTGAACGGAATGGAAAGTGGGTAACACAAATTAACAAGTACTGTTATAGAGGAGGTCAACAATGAAGCAGACACTTGTCGTTTTTCTTATTCTTGCTGTATTGATGGTCACCTTTTTTGTAGCAATTGAATTTGTTTAGTTTAGTGAAAAGCGGGACAAGGGGCCTGTCCCTAAATGTCCCACAAAAAAGTGAGGTATAAATAGTAAAGTAGCAGGATCCAACATTACTGGATCCTGCTACTTTATTGGATTACTCTGCTACATCTGCCCATTTATATTCATATGTTGCTCCGAATGGGTTGACGTGAATACCTTTTACTTTCGGTGAAATTAGTTGGGCTCTTGAGCTTTGATAGATTGGTGCAATTGCGGCATCCTCAAAGAGAATTTTTTCAGCCTCTAAGAAGTTTTCGTAGCGTGCTGCATTATCAGAAGCTAATGTTGTTGCTGTTTTTTTGACTAATTTATCATATTCCGGATTGGAATAGCCCATCATATTGTTTCCGCTTTTAGTTGTCCAAAGGTTCATAAATGTGAATGGATCAAGGAAGTCTGGACCCCATCTGGATACTTGAAGTTGATAATCCATCTTTGTATCTAAATCAAGACGTTGTTCTTTAGGTACTTGTTTTAAATTAATTTTTAATCCTGGCAGATTTGTAGATAGCTGATTTGCAAGATATTCTACCAACGTTTTTGTTGTTTTATCATCCCCAGTTAATAATTCTAACTCTACTGTATCTGTGCCAAGCTCTTCTAACCCTTTTTCCCACAATTTTTTTGCTTTTTCCAAATCATAGGTTACAAGGTCACCACTTACTTCACGGAAATCCTCTCCGGATTTTGGAAGCGGTGTGAAGTCTTTAGGTATCAGCCCGTTAGCAACGATGGATCCATTATTAAGAATTTCATCCACTAATGCTTGTTTATTAAAGGCTCTGCTGATTGCAGCCCGAATATTTCTGTTGGCAAGTGCTTCAGATGTTGTCTGGTTGAACTTTATAAAGTGAACAAAAGTGTCCGGTGATACGACATAATCTTCGTGTGTACTATATTTATCAACAAGGTCAGCAGATAGGTCAATCCGGTCCATTGCGCCTGATTCGTATAAATCAACAGCAGTCTGCGGATCCTTTACTACTTTGAACGTCAATTTATCCATCTTAACTGCATCTGCGTCCCAATAATTATCATTTTTAACTAATTCCCATGAATCACTGGTACTTTCCCAATTTTCTAATGTATAAGGCCCGTTTGCTAATACTGTGTCAGAATTTGTGGCAAATTTATCTCCCTGTTCCTCGACAAAATCCTGGTTCAGCGGGAAGAAGGTACCAAAGGTTGTTAACGACTCAAAATAGGGTGTTGGATTTTCCAGATTAACTACTAATGTATAGTCTCCATCAGCTTTTACACCTAGTTTTTCAACAGGAAGTTCCCCACCGCTTACTTTTGTGGCATTTTTAATTACGTTATTCATCATATATGGACCGTATTCAGATCCAGTATCTGGATTGACCGCACGGCGCCATGCATAAACAAAATCATGAGCGGTTACGGGATCACCATTTCCCCAAGTTGCATCTTCCCTTAATGTAAATGTCCATGTAAGTCCATCTTCACTAACTTTATGTCCCGTGGCAATGCCCTCCGTAATTTTTGCGTTCTCATCAAGCCGATATAGCCCTTCCGTGGTAGCTGCTAAAAAATTGAAGGAAGCTTCATCTGTTGCGATTGAAGGGTCCATGGTTGCGATGTTTACTTTGTTTGTAAAGTTTAATACTTTCTCTCCATCTTCTGTTGTCTCTGTTGCTGAATCATTGGAATCCGCTGCGTCATTAGAGTCCTCTGAACACGCGGCCAATATACTTAATAATAGAGTCAGTACTGCGAATATAACCCATTTTTTTAAGTTCATCTGAGCCCCTCCTATGTTTTTTTTGAAAATTAACCGTATTGAATCTAATGGAAATTTTACAACATTGTAATATTGTAATCCCGTTAACTTAGTTTGTAAAGTGAGAAATGATAGAATTTTATCGGAATTTGTAATTTTTTATAAAAGTAAGCCTTATCATAATAATTTTCTTGGACATCGTTTGTTAATGGTTCACTATATTTATATAATGTGGATGGCGGGTGCAAGCAAATTAATAATAAGGTCATAGAAGGGGGCGGCATGAATAGTGTCAAGGACAGGCATTTTTAATCTGAGGAGAATTTGTTTATTATCATTAATAGTTCAAGAATCTTTGATATAATAGAGACAGTGTAATCAGGTTTTTTCATGGGTGGTGGCTCACTTTCCCTGCAAAGGGGGTGATGCCTATGACATTTTTTGAGACCATGTTTCTCATGATCTCGTTCGGAACGTTAATTGTTGCGATAATGTCAAACAAAAAATAACCACCCTGAGCCTGCGCAAGCGTTTAGGGTAGTTATTTTCTTAACTCTTTACGTGAGCCGCCCCTTTGAAGGGCTATTACACGTAGGCTGAATGGTGTTAGCGCACCATTCAGTCTTTATTAATGTATGACTCTCTGTTTATAGTATACCTTATTTTGATTAAATGTTAAACATCTTACTTAATTTTTACTTTATCAATATACAGGGGTTCATCAAGCGGTATCCCGCTAAGTTATAAATGCTTTCCTAATTATGTAACACTTCCTAATGAACTGGTATTTCCTTTTTGGTACTGTTAGGAGATAGTTTTGTTTTTGAGGCTATAAAACTAGTATTAGAGCGAGGATTGGTGAACTGGGTTTCTGTGTAGGAAAATCTCCAATCCCTTGCTGAATGAGTACATCATCTGTGTAGATGCGGTGAAAGCTGAATAATTGGAGTATCGCCGAAGTCAACATCGGCAGTAGCATTTGCATTTCTTTCTTTACTATCACTTAGTTCCTTCTAACTTATCGTCACCTTTTATATCGAAAAACTTATTGTCTGGTTCAGTGAAAATGGGACAAGGAACCTGTCCCTAAATGTCCCCTTGGTGCACATTTGAAGTATGTAAAATCCACTTTTGTTATTAATTATTAAATTCTAATGTTTCATTAATGTCTGTTGATTTAGAACTTTGCTTTGTCATGCGTTTATAGTAAAATGCAATTTTCTTTATGAAATTTCCTTCTTCCCAATATTCGGCTGCTTCCACATTCACCTTTATTAAAATAACATTAGGATCATCATAAGAAGTTTGCATTATTTTCTCGTATATTTTGCTCCACAATTCCTTTTTCTTGCCTAAATCTTCAACGATTTCCGCTCTACCACGGACGGAAACATAAGATTTACCTACATATGCTACATTAACATCTTGATTATGTAATATTTCATCATATTTATTTGTCTCTTTTTTGGTAAAAAACCATAAGTCACCATCAAACTCTACTTCTTGTGTTTTCATGGGACGAGAAACAAGCCCTTCTTCAGTAGCTGTAGTCAACATGGCCGTGTCTGCATCTTTAATTAACTCTCTCAATGTTTCAATATCATCTTGTTTCATGATGTTTGCCATTTCTATCACTCCTTCAAGGTAATAATGCCCTCTAGACCAACTTTTATTCAGGTGAAAAAGAGTAAATGCTTATTACATCATCATTAAATTAAAAAAGGGAGGACCATTAAATGTCGCTCCCTTTAAAACATTATTCCTCATCTAAAATTGCATCAAATGCTTCTGAAACTCTGTCAAATTCCTCGTCGGATTCAATTGCTGATAAATCATTGTCATCGTCTATTTTGAGGAAGAAGAGATCAATGTCATCTTTACTTTCTGCTTGTAAGTCCTGTACAAAGCTGACTGCCACATAGTCAGTTCCTTCTAATGTAACCTTTGCCAGTACTTCAACAGATTGTTCCTCTTCTGACTCGTCACTTATTGTAAAAACTTCGCCAACTTCTATTTTGTCCAATTTAAATAATCCTCCTTATGCTAGTTCTTAAAAGTCATGGTAACATTCTTTCCTTTAAGTATGAAATTAATGCAAGTTATTAAAAAGTGAAGCACTGTTTTGAAGCAGTATTATTTCTATCATACTCTATAATTGTATCTAGTAATTTCAAGAAATTAAGGTTAAGATGTCTCTTGTACATAGTGTCAGGACAGTGTTGATGTTTGTTCCCTCAGAATTAATTATGAGAATTTGTGATAATGACTATAGAAATATGTAATAAGTTGAATTTCTTAATATATTGAATTTTGTGTATATTTTTGCTTTAATGAAAATAGAGTAAAAAAATAGAAGAACCACCTTTGTATTGATGACAACTATACGCCTTTAAGTAACTGAGTAATTACTCATAGCTAATAATTATCTCAAGGAGGTGATCAAATGTACAGCAGTGGAAATCCGAGCTAAGTTTTGCCCAAATGTTACATATTTTAGAAACTGTTCTTCAAACTTTGATCCACGGCTGGAATTGTGGCAGTAAAGAAAGTATAAATACTTTCTTACTGCATAAGTGCACCTAAGGTTTTCGCTGGCGATAAGCCAAGTTTTCTAATCTAATCTTATATACGTCATATTCTATGATTCAAATATTAAAGAAATAATAGAGGAAGAGGTATCCATTAATCAATTTTTATGGATTGCATTGAAAGAGTTGATAAGAATACCCTCCTTCCACTTAAAAGGTGCTAACTAAATGTAGAAAGGATATGGTAGATTGAGTGTTGAACTTATAGCCTTACTAATGTTCCTTTGCCTCTTTTTTGTATTGTTTTTAGGATTACCAGTTGCCCTGGGCCTAGGGGGTACGGCTGTTCTATTTGCTTATTTGTTAACTCCGCATACCCTAATGGCTGCACCTAGTGCTTTTTTTTCTACACCGTGGCAGCATATTTTAGTAACAGTACCATTGTTTTTATTTATGGGGAATCTTATACGTTTTTCGGGGATTGCAGAATCTGCCTATGATGCAGCTTATAAATTAATTGGACATCTTCCAGGTGGTTTAGCCGTTGGGACTGTGCAGGTTAGTACTCTATTTGCTGCTATTACAGGGATTACCCCTCCTGCTACGATTACAATGGGACAAATCGCTTACCCCTCTATGATGAAGTACAACTACCATCGGGGAATTGCGATTGGATCTATTGGAGCGGGTGGAGCACTAGGAGCTCTTATTCCACCTAGTGTCCCATTAATATTTTACGGGTTATTAGCTAACGAATCCATTGGGGCTTTGTTCCTGGGTGGCGTTATACCAGGTATAATGCTTGCTATCATGTATTCGATTTATATTGTAATTAGATGTAAAATCCAGCCACATATGGGGCCACCCCTACCCCGGGATGAAAGGTTTTCCTTTAGGGAAAAGGTTAATACAGTCCTTAGTATTTGGCCATTTATAGTACTTGTATTTCTTGTTTTGGGTGTTATATGGCTTGGAGTAGCGACACCTACAGAAGCTGCGGCATTCGGTGCAAGTGGAGCATTACTCATTAATATTGTGTACCGTAAGCTCACTTGGAAAATATTAAAAGATTCTCTCGAATTCACGGTCAAACTTACTGGAATGGGATTATGGATTTTAATTGGAGCAAACCTTTTTGTGAACGTATTTAGTGCTGTTGGTGCTCAAGATGTTATTACCTCATTGGTTACTTCCATGCCAGGTGGAGAATGGGGTGTCCTCATCATGATGATGTTCATCATCATGATTTTAGGGATGGTGATGGATGACTGGGCCATAATTATGCTTGTTACCCCTTTGTTTGTTCCAATCCTCAACATTATGGATATTAACCTTTTATGGTTTGGGATTCTATTTATTGTCAATATCCAGATGGCTTACCTATCTCCACCATTTGGTTTTGTTCTGTTCTGGATTAAGAGTATCTTGCCTAAAGGTGTATCTATGGGAGATATTTATAAGTCCGTTTTACCGTTCATACTTATTCAATTACTTGCTTTAATTCTACTACTTCTGTTCCCTGAACTTGCACTGTGGCTTCCTAATACCATTATGGATTAAGGGGGTCTATTAAAGAAGGTAGTGAGTGATTCTTAAGAAAAAGGGAGGTGATATATTCAAGTTTTGGTAAAAGTCTTCATGCAAAATTAATAAAAGGGAGGACTAAATTATATGAGGAGATATTCATTTCTGTATTTAATACTGTTACTCGTTTTTTCTATCTTTGTTCTAGTTGGCTGCCAAGAGGATACAGCAAGTGAAACTGAAGGCACTTCTGATTCTGATGCAAGTTCTGAGGGAGAAAGTGGACCACCCGACGAAGTAACTAAGTGGGTCTTTCAACCTGCTTTTGATTCATCCGATGCTGGCTGGGATAATGGTGTCGTACCTTGGATTAAGGCTGTAGAGGAAGCAACGGAGGGGACGATTGAAATTGAGTTGCTCCCAGCAGGGTCAATTACAAGTGGAGATGAAGCTTTTGGTGCAACTATTGCGGGAACGACTGATCTTTATGCTGGATGGGCAACTGTTTATGGTGGCAGTATGCCTGAGGGAACATTAGCTTATGGAATGTCAATGGGGGCAGATAACACGGAAGAAGCTTGGGAAGCTATGTGGGGGAACCCAGACTACCGTATTGGTGAACTTGTTCAGGAAGCTGCAAACGAGATTGGTCTTCATTGGGTAGGTTGGACGAATCAGGGACCTAATGCAGCCTTTACGAACTCTCCAATTACTAAATTAGAAGATTTCGAGGGACGTAAAATGAGGGCTGGTGGACCGCAAGCTACTTTCTTAGAGACTATGGGGGGAGTGCCAGTTTCATTACCTGGAGGAGAAATTTATATGTCCATTGACTTAGGGACAATTGAAGGTACGTTCTGGGATACGGGTGGGATCGATGATATGAAGTTTCAGGAAGTCATTGATTATGCAATATTACCAGGATGGACCCCAGCACAACATCAAGAGATATATGTGAATCAGGATTCTTGGAAATCTCTGAATGACTGGCAGAGAGACCAAATTGATGATATATTCAAATCTACCTATTTCAAGACGAGTCAGATGCATGCTGAAAAAGTTGATGAAGCTTTACAAGTTTTGAAAGATAGTGGTGGAGAGGTTATCACGCTAAGTGATGAAGAAGTAGACCGAATGCGTGAAAAGGCAATAAATGAGATATGGCCTAAGATTGCTGAAGAAAGCGAACTTAACGCAGAGGGAGTTAAACTTTGGAAACAATTCATGAAAGACAAAGGCAAGATCGAATAAATAGAAAGGGGGCGAATTTACAAAAATGAAAACTTGGAGCATGGTCGAACATGTTATCGATTCTATTAGCGAAATAATGGGTAGAATTGGGTGGCTGATTATTATTTATGTTATGTCCTTTGGCATATTTGACGTGATAATGAGGTATTTTTTCAACTCGCCTTCACTGTGGATTTCGGTAACCATTCAGTATGCTATGGTTTTATTAGCTTGCGTATCTGGAGCATATGCCCTAAATAAAGAGGCATTTGTCAAACTTGATCTCTTCTATGCTAAATTTCCACCTAGAGTAAAGGCAATTGTTGATATTTTCACCTTCTGTTTAACATTTTTGTATTTGTACGTCTTGATCACGAAAGGAATAGAGGCAGCACAAGCTTCCTTTGCACTAAAACAAACTACACCAACGGCGGTTCCAATCCCACTTTACCATTTGAAGGCATTTATACCGATTGGAGTTTTTTGTGTACTGCTTGTTGCTATTAAAAAACTTGTCATTGACGTACAAACAGTCATTGGTAATGAAAAGCGATAAATTATTCTCATTGAAGGATTGGTTTGCCCCTTTCTACAAACTTAGGTCTGTTGCTTAAATTAAGCTCTTAGTTTAAGCAACAGGCTTTATTTTTTTTACTTTCATCATAAAATTACCGGTTACTATTAATGGAATATATCATAAAAATATTCAGTATTTTCAATCCTTTTTCTATTTTTAAGTTGATTCCAATACTACTTCGTTATAAACTACATATAATTTAATAAACTAATTCCTAAACTTGAAACGAGGTTGTACTAATGCTAGACCAAAAGAGTTATTTACCACTTCATTTGCAGTTAAAAAATAGAATAGAAAAACAAATTACTGACGGAGAATTTTTGGATCAAATACCAAGTGAGCGAGACTTTATGAATAAATTTGGTATTAGCAGAAGTACCGTTAGGGAAGCTATTAATCTATTAGTTCGGGAAGGGATCCTTGAAAAAAGGCATGGGAAAGGTACGTTTGTTTCGGTAAAACCGCTTCATGATTGGCTTGGGAACTTAAGTAGTACGACGGAGACAATCCGTCATATAGGAATGAAACCAGGGGCTAAACTAATCACACATTATAAGACTACACCACCAGCATATATCCAGGAGCAGACTGGTTTTAAGGAAGCATATTTTATCAAACGGGTAAGATTTGCGAATGATATTCCGATTGGCGTGGAACGACATTACTACCCAATTGCTATTGGAGAAGCTTTAATTAAATACGACCTGGATAACGCTACACTATATGATTTAGTTCAACACGAATTAGGTATACAGTTTGCTGAAGCAGATCAAACAATCTCAAGTGGGCAAATGTTACAGGAAGACTTAGATTATTTGGACATTACACCTGGTACGAACGTTCTAATTGCGGAGCGTGTTATTCAAGATCAGGCGGGTACCATAATTGAAATGGAAGAAGCATATTATCGGAGTGATATGTATATGTTTAAAATAAAATTATCGAGAAAGTTTGGTTAGTTTTAACAGCAATTTCTATTTATCATATTTCATAATAAAGCATATTGAATATCTTAATATCAGAATTAACAAAAAACATTGAATTTTTGTACCATTATTTTATATAATAGAAGCAGACCTATAATAACTGGTACGGACGTCGTGACCTATCGCTTATCATGAGAATGTTATGGTCGTTATTTTTGGGGAGAAAGGAGTGATGTTAATGATTATTGGGGTTCCTCGGGAAGTTAAGAATAATGAACATCGGGTTGCACTAACCCCTTCTGGCGTTACAGCTTTCGTGAAGGCAGGGCATCGTGTGCTGGTGGAAAGCTCATCTGGTAATGAAAGCGGTTTCTTGGATGAAGAATATAAAGCAACAGGTGCCGAGATTGTAGCTTCTGCAAATGAAGCATGGGCTGCAGAAATGGTGATGAAGGTTAAAGAGCCGCAGCTTGAAGAGTATGATTACCTTAGAGAGGGATTAGTTCTGTTTACGTACCTTCATCTAGCTGCCGAACCAGGGTTGACGAGAAAGCTAGTTGAGAAAAAAGTAACCGCTATTGCATATGAAACGATCCAGAACAATGATGGATCATTACCACTATTAACTCCTATGAGTGAAATTGCTGGCAGAATGTCTGTACAAATTGGTGCTCAGTTTTTGGAAAGACCCAAGGGAGGAAAAGGTGTCCTTCTTAGTGGTGTACCAGGAGTCAGACCGGGAAATGTTGTCATTATTGGTGGTGGTGCTGTTGGAACAAATGCTGCGAAAATGGCGATCGGTCTAAGAGCACACGTGACAATCATTGATATCAATGCAAATCGTCTCCGTGAATTAGACGATTTGTTCGGTGGAGCAGTTACTACAGTAATGTCAAACCCGCTAAATATTCAAGAAGCAGTAACACATGCAGATCTGTTAATTGGTGCAGTCTTGATTCCTGGTGCTAAAGCGCCACAATTAGTTTCTGAAGATATGGTAAGGAGAATGTCCAAAGGATCTGTCATTGTTGATGTCGCGGTTGATCAAGGTGGATCAATTGAAACAATTGATAAGACTACTACTCATGATGATCCGGTTTATCTGAAACATGATGTTTTGCATTATGCAGTCGCAAATATGCCTGGTGCCGTATCACGAACAGCAACACTATCATTGACGAACAATACAATTCAGTTCGGCTTGTTGCTTGCAAATAAAGGATTACTAAAGGCTGCTGAAACTAATCATGCGTTTGCCAAAGGCGTCAATACACATGATGGGTTCGTAACATACGAAAAAATAGCCAATACACACAATATGTCCTATAAATCGTTGTCTTCTATTTCTACAAGTAATCCAGTTTCAAATTATTAAAAATGCCTGGGAGTAAGATTAATAATGAAATGGGGGAAAAGGTATGGAGGCAGAGGTTCAAATGAGTAAAGCGGTTAATGAAACACCATCCCGACTATGGAATGCAATGCACCGTTATAACCCGGATGCTGAGCAAACTGTAGCAGTGTCTGGTGAGGGATCATGGTTTACAGATGAAAACGGTAATAAATATCTTGACGGCGTATCCGGTTTGTGGTGTTTAAACCTTGGTTATGGGCGTCAGGAAATAGTAAATGCAGCAGCAGAACAAATGAAAAAGCTTTCGTATTTTCCGTTAACAATGAATCATCAGCCCGCAGTCAAATTAGCGGGAAAAATTAGTGAATTATTAGGAGGAAACTATCAAACTTTCTTTTCCAATAGTGGTTCAGAGGCAAATGAAGCGGCATTTAAAATTGTACGTCAATATCACAGTCAAACAGGAAATCCTGGAAAATATAAAGTTATTTCCCGCTATCGGGGTTACCATGGCACAACACTCGGGGCATTAAGTGCAACTGCACAGGCAAACCGCCGCGTTAAGTATGATCCAGGTGTGCCAGGTTTTTTACATGTTTACCCACCATATAGCTATCGATCTATATTTGGTGGGGATGCAGAAGAGTCTGATTTAAAAGCTGCCCAAATGCTTGAGGAAATGATTAATTGGGAAGGCGAGGAAACTGTTGGGGCCTTCATCATGGAACCATTTATTTCAGGTGGAGGTGTCATTATCCCATCTACCAAATATATTCAACGTGTAGCAGACATTTGTAAAAAGCACAATGTACTGCTAATTATGGATGAAGTCGTTTCAGGTTATGGTCGAACAGGTGAAATGTTTGGTTTCATGCATGCGGAAGGTGTTCAACCTGATATTATTACAATGGCAAAAGGCTTAACCAGTGGTTATTTACCACTAGGAGCTACCTCTGTCAAATCTGAAATTTATGACGCTTTTAATAAAGAAGGAAAAGATAATCACTTCAGGCATATCTCAACCTATGGTGGTCATCCAGCAGCATGTGCTGTTGCACTTAAAAATATAGAAATTATTGAAAGGGAAAATATTATACAACGCGTAAGAAACTTAGGCGATAAGAAATTAAGTAAACTTCATCAATTAATCGAACATGAAAATGTTGGTGAAGTTAGACAAATTGGTTTTTTGTTGGGTTTGGAAATGGTAACGGATAAAGAGTCCAAGGTACCGCTCGACGAATTGAAAATGGCTGAAATTATTGGCAAGTGTAAACAGAAAGGCTTAATCATTGGCAAAAATGGTGACACTGTCCCAGGTCAAAATAATGTTGTGATAGTGGCACCACCTCTATCGAGTACAGAAGATGATTTGGACTTTATTGTGGAAACCGTAAGTGCTGTTATTCGTAGTCTCTAGAATAAACCTGATTCACGCTGCCAGTAAGGAGGGATGATGGTTGAAAGGAGAGGTTGTTTAGATGAATTACGATAGATTAAAGACATTTATTGCAGTCGCTGAAAAAAAGAGCTTTTCTGAAGCTGCAAAGATATTATATGTCACGCAGCCAACAATAACATCGCAGATAAAAGCCCTAGAAGAGGAATTGAACACGAAGTTATTTGAGCGAACAACGAAAAAAGTAGAGATGACACAGTCTGCACATATTTTACTGAAATATGTCAGGGAAATTGTTCGTCTAACTGACTCCGCTCAAAAAGAAATTTTACAGAACGAAAATACTGTCGACGGTAATTTAAGTATAGGGTGCAGTTTAACAATTGGGGAATATATACTTCCTGAGTTTTTAAGGAAATTCATAGACTCCTACCCCCTAGTTCAGCTAAGTGTTAAGATTGCGAATTCGAGTGAAGTCGTAGCTAAACTTAAGGATCAATTAATTGATGTTGGGTTAATTGAAACGCCAATAGAGGATCCACAAATTGTTTTGGAACCGATTTTGGAGGATGAACTTATTCTAATAGCGGCACCAGCCTATTTTTCTACTAATGAAGTAAATATTTCGCTTGATCAACTTAAAAAATTACCGCTTATTGTTAGGGAAGAAGGATCTGGTACACGAGCTGTCGTGGATAATTATTTAACACAGAGCAGACTTTCTGTTGATGATTTAAATGTAGTGATGGAATTAGGGAGTACGGAGTCGATTAAAGCTGCAGTTGAATCTGGTCTGGGTGTATCAATTATTTCTAAAAGTGCGATAAAGAAAGAGGAAAGGTTAAAATTGCTGAAAACATATCCAATTGATGATATTTCCTTTTATCGCTCTTTCTATATCGCATCTAGAAAAGATCATATTTTAACATCAACAACTGAACTATTCTTGGAAGAATTATTAAGCATTGTACAGGAAAAGGAAGTCTGCAATTTAGTCCATCTACCAATAGGAAATATTGTGCAATGATAAATGGAGAAATAACTATTTTTTAAGGAGGAATTTTTAATGGCAAGACAACAAACCGAAGTGAGGAAATCAACCAATCAAAAAGTTAAAATGACGCCAAGTGAGGCAATTGTCGAAACACTTGTAGCAGAAAATGTTAAAGAGGTTTATGGTATCGTTGGCTCGGCTTTTATGGATATGTTAGATCTATTCCCAACAGCTGGCATACGTTTCCTGCCTGTTCGCCATGAACAAAGTGCAGGACACATGGCAGATGCCTATACACGCGTTTCTGGTATTGCTGGGGTTATTGTTGGGCAGAACGGTCCGGGTATCACCAATATGGTAACATCGGTTGCAGCCGCGAATCAGGCACATACACCAATGGTCATCATCTCTCCTTCCGCTGGGACACCTACAATTGGATGGGATGGGTTTCAGGAGGCAAATCAGGTATCTATATTTGAAGACATCACCAAGGAAACTGTACGGGTTACACATAAAAGCCGTGTAGCTGATTGTTTGCGGACCGCTTTTCGGATTGCGTATGCAGAGCGTGGCCCAGTATTGTTTGATATCCCACGTGACCTATTTTATGGAGAGCTAGAAGATCAAATTCTTGAACCACACCAATACCGTGCCGAAAAGAGAGGTGCTGGAGACCCTGCATCAATTGAGAATGCTGTAGAGCTTCTTAAAAATGCTGAATATCCAGTAGTCATATCAGGTCGTGGAGCAGTTGATGCAGAAGGTGTTGATTCGGTCAGGAAGATAGCTGAACATTTAACAGCACCTGTAGCTGTATCATATATGCACAATGATGCATTTTCGGCAGACCATCCGCTTGCAGTTGGCCCGATTGGTTACATGGGATCAAAAGCTGCCATGCATACGTTAAAGAAAGCAGATGTCGTTCTAGCAATCGGAACGAGGCTATCTGTATTTGGAACATTACCTTGTTATGATATTGATTATTTTCCGAAAAATGCTAACATAATTCAGGTCGATATTAACCCACGTCAAATTGCGCGAACGCACCCGGTAGCAGTTGGAATTATTGGGGATGCGAAGGCTACGAGTGATGAAATATATAGTCAATTGAAGTCAGCAATTTCTTCTCCAGAGAAAAATCGAGCACGTTTGGAAGAAGTTAGCACGTTGAAAAATGAATGGGAACAAGAATTGGTTGACTTGGCTATGGAAGATGGCAGTCCAATCAATCCACGACGTGCACTGTTAGAATTAACAAAAGCATTGCCTGACAACACAATTATCTCATCCGATATTGGAAACGTATCATCGACTGCTAACGCATATTTGAAGTTTAACCAAACCAGACGTCATATTGCCGCGCTCACATTTGGTAATACAGGATTTGCATATCCGGCAGCACTTGGAGCTCAGTTAGCAGAACCGGATTCACCAGTTGTGGCAATTATCGGGGATGGCGCTTGGGGAATGAGCTTACACGAAGTTAGTACTGCAGTAGAACAAAGTATTCCTGTTATTGCCTGTGTGTTTAACAACAAATCATGGGCGGCTGAGAAGAAGAACCAAGTAGACTATTACGATGATCGCTACGTTGGATCTGATATAGATGCACCTGATTTCGCTGATGTAGCAAAATCAATGGGTGCGCTTGGTTACACAATTGAAAAACCAGAGGAGATAGGACCAGTAGTGAAAGAAGTATTGGCGAAACGAAAGCCAGCAGTCCTTAACATTTTCGTGGATGGTACTCAGCTTGCACCCCCATTTAGAAAAGACGCATTAAAAATGCCAAAAAGGTTCTTAGATAAATATAAACATTTAGACTACGATGAATGGAAAAAGTAATATGACTGGAAATAGGATCAGGCTTTTTGCCTGATCCTATTAATGTTAGAGGGAACGTTTAGTTAATCGAAAAAGGCTGATAGTAAAAAACCTCGCTACCAATTCAGACTGGCAGGGAGGTTTTCTATCGTGCCATGCTATATAACTTGATCTTGGGAGTTAACATTCAGGAATATATTTTGCGTATAAGTTGGTATGATTTAAGCTTATATATACTGGTATTACACAATAAAATAGGCAAAAACAGAAAGAACAACAGATGTAACTGTCATAGCAATAAGTGGCTTCATGGCTTTAGTACGTAAATCAGCAAAGCTGACACTAAGACCAAGCCCTACCATAGCTGCAGTTAATAACCAAGTTGTTAAAGTATAAATAATGTTAAGTATTCCTTCAGATACTGGAATAGAATGTCCAAACACATAAGTACCTAAAACACTTAATAAAATAAAACCAATTAAGAACCATGGGAAGGCTATTTGTGTACTTGAATGATTTGAGCTTTTATTTTTTGATTTCATAATATAGATAAGAATAAAGCATAATGGGATGAGCAAGAATACACGGCCTAATTTAGCAAGTAAAGCAATAGCCAGCGCATCTTTCCCTGCAGGAGCAGCAGCCAGTGCAACGTGGGCAAGTTCATGCAAACTAATTCCCGACCAGGTACCATAATCTACAGCTGATATAGGCAGTACGGGACGTATTATTGTATAGGCAATTGAAAATACAGTACCCATCAACGCGATAATCCCGACACCAATTGCTGTATCTTCATCTTTTGCCTTAATAATTGGTGCAACAGCAGCAATTGCTGCTGCTCCACATACTCCAGTCCCGACACCTAATAATAAGGAGATAGTTGTATTAGCTTTAAACACTTTCGCAAGCCAAATCATCATAAGAATTGCGAATAATATGACGAATGCATCTCGTAGGAGTAATCCTAAACCATCGCTAAGTACGATATTAATATTTAATCTAAGACCGTATAAAATAATTGCTAATCTAAGTAATTTTTTGGAGGAGAATGTCACTCCTGCTCGTAATGCTTCTGGATAACCGAATATTTGTCGATATATAATAGCTATAATAATTGCACAGGCTAATTGGCCAACATATGCGAATCCAGGTATAAGAGCAAGTAATAAGCCTAATAACGCAATGAAAAATGTAAATGCAACTCCAGCAATCCACTTCAACCTTTGTTTTGAAAATGTATTTCCTTTATGTTCGGGTTCTTGTTGAATGGCGTGTATTTTTTGATTTTCAGCAGACATAAAAAATAATTCCCCCTCCTAATTTAGATTAAGGCAATGGTAATTATAAGTAAAATTAATTATTATTATAGTTTTTATAAAAAAAAGTAATAACATAAATTTCATAATATCCTTTACATATATTGGTGGCAGTGTTTATGGCGTGCAACCAAGGAGGCACTATTCTTATTTTAAATGAAACATAGTCAACACCTAATTCGTAGCTAAAATAACAGTATTAAACTAGGAGGATTATGATGGGGGAGTCAATTTATTTCACAGATAACTTCTTTTCAAAAGGAACAACGGAAATTTTTAATAGTGAACAGGAGGTAGTCGGGTCACTTGACTTAAAAAGTGCTTTTTCCTCAAGTGTCGCTATTCTGGATGTTGATGGGAATATAGTAGTGACAGGTTCTTCTCCTTTTTTCTCACGCGGGTGGATTGTGAAGGATCAAAGTGAGCAGGAACTTGGGAAGTTAAAGCAACGTTTTGCCTTGTTTTCCAAAAAGTTTGTCTATCATTCGTATCATCATGGTAAGTATGAAATTAAATCAGAAGCGTTTTCCAAGGAATATGACATTCTTAATCAGGATGAAAATTTGGTTGCCGCATTCAAGAAGGTTAGTGGCTTCTTTCAATCACCAGCATATGAATTGAGCAGTAATTCTTCTCACTTAGCCATGGAAGAATTAATAGCGGTTGTGATGGGTGTTAACCTGACTATTAAACGTAATAATTCTGCGGGGGCAAGTGGCGGAGCAGGAGGATCTTAATCTAAATAAATCGAATAATGAAGATCGGTTAATGCAGAGTGCCTTAAGAAGGTGCTCTGTTTTTTTATTTCCTAAACCCTGGATAAGTAAAGCCTGCATGTGCATGAAAGAAACTTCTGATTCATAAAATTTTATAAGCGCTTTTCTTGTCCATGTTCAGTTGAACAATAGGGAGGTAATTATGTCTAAAGATTTATTAATATGCAGATGTGAAGAAGTTATGTTAAGTGAGCTGAAAGCAGGTATATATGATGGGTTTACTACAATGAAGGCATTAAAACTGAGAACACGAGCTGGTATGGGGATATGTCAGGGAAAAACGTGCCGTCCACTTATCGAACAAATTGTTGCTAATTATACTGACAAGGAAATACCGGATGGTTCGGGGTTAACCTTTACTTATCCTGTACGGCCCTTAAGTCTGGCTGAACTTGCCGGTGAGAGAAAGGATGTTGAATGATGCGCATTACGGACCATCCTGTTCTTGAAGATTTGGAAAAGAGACCGGTAACGATTACATTCAATGGGGTGGATTACCAAGCATATGAAGGGGAGTCGATTGCCGCTGCGTTACTTGCTAATCAAATTCGTGTACTGCGATATTCGGAAAAAAACAGCAAGTCACGCGGTATATACTGTGGAATCGGTCACTGTTATGAATGCCGTGTAACAGTTGATGGGAGACGAAGCGTGCGGGCATGCATTACAAATGTACAGGGTCAAATGCACATTGAATCGCAGGATGGGGATAACTCATGAAATATGATCTGATTGTAATTGGTGCAGGTCCTGCTGGAATGAGTGCAGCAATCAAAGCTGCTTCATACGGTGCAAAGGTAGCGATAATTGATGAAAATCCATCTGCAGGGGGGAAATTACTAGGTCAGCTGCATAAAGAACCTAAGAAAGGTTGGTGGCATGGCAGGAAGATTGCCCAAGAACTGGAAGCAAATTTGTTTCAGGCAGGGGTTACACTTTTTCAGGGCAAAGAAGTGTGGGGGATTTATCCGCGCAGGAAGGTGTTAGTGAATAGTGGAGAAAAACTTCAAGCGGAACATGTCCTAATTGCTTCAGGAGCAGCTGAAAAAGCAATCCCAATTCCTGGATGGACGTTACCGGGAGTGATGGCAGTCGGAGCAGCACAGACTCTGACTAACTATCATCGTATAAAGCCTGGCAGAAAAGTAGCGATTATTGGCGTGGATCCTCTTTCATTATCTGTAGCACAACAATTGAAAATGGCTGGTATTCATGTGGTCGGAATATTCCTTCCGCCTGACAGTGTATGTTCAAAAGACAAGTCATCACCAAGCCAGACGATCAGTTATTTATCCAGTATGGCTCACGCCGCACCTAACTTATTCTTCAAGATTGGCGGGGATCTGGCAAAATATCCATTTATCCAACATGTTGGAGCTAAATTTTATCCACGGATTGGAATGAGGATTTGGGGTATCCCTCTTTATTTAAGGAAAACAGTTTTGGAAATTGGCGGCGCTGAACAGGTGGAACATATCAAGGTTGTCCCTGTAAGTCAGGAAGGTATTCCGAATGAGAATCGGATCAAGACGGTTGATGTGGATTGTGTCTGTATTTCGGGTGGACTGTATCCGCTTACGGAATTAGCATGTGCAGCTGGGTGTGAATCGGTATATATCAAGGAATTAGGTGGTCATATTCCGTTACATAGTCCGGAGATGGAGACAACTCAGCCCGGGATTTTTGTTGCCGGCAATATTACTGGAATTGAGAGCGCAAAGGTTGCGATGGCACAGGGTGACCTTGCAGGAACAGCGGTTGCCGGAAAACTCGGACTGGTCAGCTACAAATTAATAGACGTAGCACAGGAAAATCTAACAGAGGCAAGGGAAGATGCGGTAATAACGTTTCAGCAGAATATCGTAGCAGGCAGGGAAAAATCTCAACAATGTTGGAAGGATTACAATTCTAAAGGAGTGAAGCAATATGCAGACAGCTGATGCTGTCGTGATTGGTGGAGGTGTGATTGGAACATCGATTGCCTACCGGTTGGCAGAGCACCGAAACGTGGTTTTGATCGACAAAGGCGAAATAGGGGCACAAACGTCCGGAGCCTGTGATAAGGCAATCTTTCTGCAATCAAAGAAACCCGGTTTTCCTATTAAACTAGCAAATGCCAGCAGAAAGCTTTATGAGAATCTGGAAGATGAACTGGGAGCTTCGATTGAATTTAAAAAAGATGGCGGGATGATCGTCATCGAAAATGAATCCCATTTACCCTTCATGAAGGATTTTATCAAAAAGCAAAATAAGGCCGGGATTGATGTGAAGCTGTTGGACAGGAGAGAGTCCCTTGCATGGCAGCCAAGTTTATCATCGCATATTGCTGGGGCTGCTTACAGTAAACAGGATGCAGAGGTCAACCCACTTCTATTAAGCCAGGGATTTGCCGAGTCATCTAAGCGAAAGGGAGTGGAAATACAAACACATACAGAAGTAACCGATATTGCGGTAAACCAAGGAAAAGTAACAGGTGTACAGACAGATAAAGGTTTTATTGCAACCGAACTTGTTGTTAACGCAGCAGGTCCTTTTGCTTCTAAAATAGCGGAAATGGCCGGTATTGGACTTACCATTATGCCGCGGCGTGGTGTGATTCTAATATCAGAAAAAGTAAAACCGTTAATTCATGGAAATATATTATGTTCGCAGTATATTGCCGCCAAGCACTTGGAAGATAGTAATACCAATGATCCGCCATATGGAATTGGGCTTTCGCTTGGGCAGACGGAAAGCGGAAATCTGCTGATCGGCGGAAGCAGGGAATTTAAGGGATTCGATAAAGAAGTTGAGCCTGAAGTACTTTCTGCAATAGCTGCACATGCAAGTCGCATTGCTCCAGCGTTAAAACAGATCCGAATTATTCGTACAATGGTGGGTTTCAGGCCATTTACAGGTGATGGACTTCCGATTATTGATGAATCACGAGATGTGAAAGGGTTTATCATAGCTGCTGGTCATGAAGGGGATGGCATTGCGCTTGCACCGATCACTGGTGTGCTGGTTGCCAGCTTAGCAGACAACAACTCAAACGATAAGGATTTGCTCGAACCATTACGGATGGATCGGATGCAGGCTGTTTAGTTTTACAAATTAAGGCTGTTTTTTAAGGGTTGCTGCTTTTCTCCTTAACAAGACAAGTAGTTGATATAAACTGCGATACACTTTTAAAAAGATTTGAGTGCTATGATACCGCTACGGAAATACACTACACGAACCTTAGGGCGGCTGGTCTCGCCTCCACCAGGAGTTTCCGTGTATTTCCACAGTGGGGTCCAACAGCTACCTAAAGGCTAAATCGCAATTTATATCAATAACAACAACCCTTAAGAAATCAGCCAATACAAGGGGCTGGGTATGTATGATTGAAATTTTTATACCGCTGGCGTTGCTGTTTATTATTGCATTGGTGAAACGAATTCCACGGATTGGAGGTGATATACGAGTAGCACTGCTTGTAGCTGCTGTATCATCCGCAATTATTTCAGGATTAAATATTGGAGAAACAGTGCTTGCGTTCGTAGATGGAATTGACCGCCTGTCCTGGGTCATCATGCTGTCATTGTTTGGCAGTCTCTATGCTGAATCGCAAGCTAAATTAGGAGCAATTGATACAACATTGAACAGTCTTCGCGCAGCATTCGGGAATTCGCCTAAGGGTTTAATAGTCGCCATATTTATTACCCTAATTCTAGCTGGTTCACTTCTTGGGGATGCAATAGCGGCAGCGACAGTCATTGGGTTTCTTGTTATTAATTCATTAACAGAATTAAAATTGAAACCGGAACAAATTGGGATGATTATTTTGCTTGGTGCTTCCATCGGTTCCATTATGCCGCCAATTACACAAGGTGTATTTCTTTCTGCTTCATTGGTAGGTGTTGATCCAGGTCCGGTTATAAAGATTGCTTATGTAACCGTGACAATTGGTGCGATATTGGCTATCTTGGAATCATTTCGATTTGTCCGAGGGAAAACAATGCCAAAGGAATTAATTCCGGAGCAGTCGGTTATCCAAATTTTGAAAGAACGATGGAAAACCTTGATACCACTGCTTGTTTTAATCTCCATTGTGCTGGCCAATACGTTATTTGACTATAATATTTTTACCGAAATTTCTATATTTGCTTTTATTCTGGAGCCTTTAAAAGAAATAAGAATTGTCCAGGGTATTACCTTTCAGGTTGTGAGTGCAATTATCATTGCTTTTCTGGTCAGCTTTTTATTTCCTGCAGTTAGAAGAGACACCAAAGGGGTATTTAAAAATGGCTTGGGAAAAGTGAATCAGACTGTCCAAATACAGATTTGTGCAGGGGTTATGGTAGGGGTTTTTTACGCTTCCGGACTAATAGATAAGGTGGCTCTCATGACTGAGGGACTGGCTTCATCGATGGTGAAATTGGGCGGGGCGCTGTCGATGGTAGTTGTAGGAATGCTTACCGGTTCACAGACAACTTCCCAGTCCGTTATTGTAACATTTCTTGGCCCCATCCTCGAAAAAATGGAGGTAGCCCCGGAACTGATTGCTTTAGGCGCATCCCATATAGCTGCAGCGGGTCAGAATATGCCACCGGTAGGTTTAACAGCATTTGTCATTTGTGGGTTGATAGGCGGGATTTTAAATACAAAAGTAGACCCATTAAAAGTCATGATGCTGGCGCTGCCGAACTCGCTATATTTCTTAATCATCGGATTGATCGTGTGGTTCATCTAAATGGATGAAGCAAAATTGGGAATTCTGATGCTAAATACCGATTTTTACCGGCCAAAGGGAGATATAGGAAATCCGGATACCTTTTCCTTTCCTATCGAATATAGACTAGTAGAAAAAGCAACTATCGACCACGTAATTAAATGGGGAGATGCTGCATTAATCGAACCTTTTATTGAATCAGCTAAGTATTTAGAGAAAAAAGGGGCGAAAGCAATAACCACCAGCTGTGGTTTCCTTTCCATCTTTCAACAGGAAATACAAAATCAGTTAAAAGTTCCTTTCTTCGCATCCAGCTTAATCCAAATTCCATTAGTTTATAAGGTAACAGGTGGAAGAATAGGTGTTCTTACAGCAAGGAAAGTGAGTTTGACTAAGCAGCATTTGGAAGGTGCGAATGCTGGGGACATACCAGTCGCAATCGAGGGTATGGATGACAGGCTAGCATTTACTGCCGCAATCGTGGATGAAACACAGGAATTGGATATGGAAAAAGTATCCCTGGAAATGAAAGAGGCAGTTCGTTTGCTCATATACAAGTATCCGGATATAACTGCTATTGTACTTGAATGTACCAATATGCCGCCGTATAAACATGCCATACGTGAAGTGACGGACTTGCCAGTTTTTGATATTACGTCTTTAGTTAACTATGTGGTAAAAGAATTGTGAATTCACCAATCAACACGTGCCTGGACAGTTTAGAAGAGTATAAGGTGACAGGCATTTATTCCTTCGATATATCAACTACTCCAATAAATCAATTTAAATAATTCCCTCTTTATTATATTTTTGTTAAACTCATTCAACATGATGCTTTTTATTTTCGCTTTTCTGGATTGAGCAGTTTTTGATATCTAGAAAGCTATTAATAAGGGAAGGGGGAATGAGAAATGAGTGCGATTGCTGAACAAGTGACTGAAGAGTATTCGTTATCCAAATCAGAGAAAAAGAAAATAATCTTCCTAATGTGCTCTGTTTTATTATTTTCAGTTATGAATGGAACCATGTTCATGATCGCTGTACCTGATATTGCAAAATCTTTTTCTCTTTTACCCTCACAGGTAAGCTGGGTTGTAACGGGGTATATCATTCTGTATGCAATTGGCGCGTTGATGTATGGAAAATTAGCTGATATTTATCCGTTGAAATTGTTATTGACGATTGGATTGAGCTTATTTGCGGCAGGTTCGGTTTTTGGCTTTTTTGCACCAACGTTTCTAATGGTTGTCATTGCACGTTTGATACAAGCTATGGGCGCATCTTCCATTCTTGCATTGGCATTCATTGTGCCGTCACGGTATTTCTGGGATGAAAGAGGCAGGGTACTGGGAATTGTTTCAAGTACAATGGCGTTTGCCTCCGGAGTAGGACCAGTGATTGGTGGTTTTGTTGCGGGTGCGTTGAACTGGCAATTTTTATTTTTAATTTCTGCACTTGTAATGATTACTATACCTTTCTTCCGAATCTGGATGCCTGAAGAGGAGAAAAAGGAAGGGAAAGTTGATATTCTAGGGGCTGTGTTAATTGCCGTAGCTGTTGCCGATCTTATCCTTTTTATTACGATGTTTGATTGGTGGTACATGGTCATTAGCATTGTATTCTTTGGTTTGTTTGCGTGGAGAGTATCCAAGAGTGACATTCCGTTTATTCGTCCGGATTTATTTAAAAATGCTCCATACCGAACAACGATTATTGCTGGTTTTTTTGCGATTATGACAATGATGGGCCTAATGTTTATCATGCCTCTCTTGTTAAGTGAGGTAAACGAATTGAGTACGCTGCTTATCGGTCTTACATTATTTCCAGGTGCCATGGTTGCTGCGTTTATGGGAAGGTGGGCAGGACTTCTAACTGATAGACGGGGTAGTGAACAAGTAGTTTTTATTGCTTTCGCGCTGATGATTACTGGATTCTTGCTAATATCCACTTTTACGGGAGGACCTGCTTGGCTTATCAGTATCGTGCTAATCATAACCTTCATCGCTTTTCCGTTTATCCAGACTTCTACAGCCAATCTGATTTCATCTGTTCTCCCGCGGAATGAGATAGGTGTCGGAATGGGGATATATAATTTGGTTAACTTTATGTCTGGTGCTTTCGGTGGGGCGATTATTGGAAAAATACTTGACTATAATAATGATTTAAAATTAAACCCATTTTCAATTGCACAGGGGAACGAAGTGGTTTACAGTAATGTTTTTGTCGGATTTGTCGTGTTGACGATTTTGAATGGATGTTTCTTTTATATGTCGTTTAGAAGGAAGTAGTATGAAAGCTAACGGGGTCAGTTTTGGGAAAGAAAAACACTAGTTTCTATGTAAATTAATTTTATAGTTTCCTAAAAAGCAAGACAAAAAGCTCAGAATTCATTCTGAGCTTTTTTGGTAGTTAAGAAAGTATAAATACTTTCTTACTGCATAAGTGCAACTAAGGATTATCTATATTAGGGCTTGGCGATAAGCCAAGTTTTCTAAACGTTCTAGCATAATGTCCTTCTTCAACTAAAGTTACCCGCTAGTATTCCCGTATTTATTCACTAGGATGTGCCCACTGATTTGGCGGATCCTCATTCCGTTATTTCCTTAAAAACGCCTATTTTAATCGTGTTATGTAATCCTCATTCCGCTATTTCCCCTTTTCAGCCACATTTTTCATCGTTATTGGGTGAATAACGGAACCAGGAACCGTTTCAACATTCTAGGAAAGCTTTTTACCCATTTAGCTACTATGAACAAAACTGGCTCCTTAATCGTAAAGTCGTGGGTTAATTTGGTAGACTGTTACTAAGAAAGAAAAACCCAAATCAGAGCCACATTACGAAAGGAGCCTTACTATGAATAATAACA
>NZ_JBQQCP010000003.1:0-347921 GCF_052246775.1 Virgibacillus sp. L01
AAGAAGGAAATAGTCTAACCAAAACGGTTAACCCATAAAAAGAAGTAAAAACGGCTTCTTGTATTAAGTATGCCCAAAAAAGGGAAAAACAGCTTGGGACTTGACAGTTTTGTTCATATCAGCGGAATGAGGATTACATAACACGGTCAAAATAGGCATTTTTAAGGAAATAACGGAATGAGGATCCGTCAATTCCATGGACACTAGCCCGTCTAGTAAATAATTTCAAGTAAATATTTGGTGCTTTAATTAAATAAGTGATATTAAAAAATGGCTTGGAGAAACATCCAAGCCATTTTTATTGTGAATTTTAACGGTGCAAATTATGTGATAATAGTTGAAAATTACTTGAGAATCACTGTTTTGCATCTCGATGTGAGCCCGTTCAGAATTCAGCTGAACGTTTTTGTTTTTATTTATACTTACAGAACTTATTTTTTTAATAAATAAAAAGTTAAAAAAATTAAGCAAAAGGAGTGGAAATTTATTTCGGAACCCGTTATATTAGATATTGCGTATAAACAACAGGGGGAGGGAACACATTGGATACTTTTAAAAAGTTAAAGCATTTTTATTGGCCATACAGAAGGTTTTTCTTTACTTCATTAGTTTTCTTATTATTTGTGGCTGCTATTACTGTTGTATACCCAATAATATTGCAAATAACGATTGATGAAGTAATGAGAGCGGGCAGGTATTCACTGATACCTTATATTTCAGTTGCATTTTTCCTAATAATGGTTATTAAAGGATTTTCAACTTACTATCATCAATATCTTGGAGAATTCTTTGGAATCAGATCTGTTTATGTAATCAGGGAAGCATTATATGAAAAGCTTCAAGTACTATCGTTCAGATATTATGATAATGCAAAGACAGGAGATCTAATGTCTCGGCTAATCGCAGATGTTGAGATGTTTCGTTTTTTCCTTTCGTTTGGATTTTCAGAATTAATTAGAATCATATTACTTATCCTGTTCAGTTTAAGTGTTATGTTCTACTATTCTATTCCACTTGCATTGGTAACGATGGCTGCTATGCCGCTTTTGGCAATAGTAGTATTCCAGTTTGATAAACGTGTACATCCGGCATTTAGAGGGATTAGAAAATCGTTCGGTCGTTTGAATACGCGTGTCCAGGAAAATATTAGTGGTATGAATACAGTTAAATCTTTATCCAGGGAGAACTTTGAAATAGGGAGATTTTCCAGCAGTAATGACAACTATAAGCAGAACTTTTTAACTACTGCAAAAATATGGGCAAAGTTTATGCCGCTTATGGAATTCATTGGAAATGTATGTGCGGTTGCATTGTTAGCATTTGGTGGTTATCTGGTTATTAATAATCAGTTGGCACTCGGAGAATTAGTAGCATTTTTTAGCCTTGTTTGGTATATATTAGGACCACTTATGAATTTGGGATTTGTCATTAATCAGTTTTCTCAAGCTAAAGCTTCTGGTGAACGTTTATTGGAGATATTAGAAGCAGAAGAAGACATTGTCGAGAAGGATGATGCGATAGATACACCAATCAACGGCCATGTAACATTTAATAATGTAACTTTAACGTATACAAAAGACGATGATACAGCACTTAAAAATATCACATTTGATGCACCTCCAGGAAAAGTAGTTGGTCTTGTTGGTTCTACAGGTTCTGGTAAAACGAGTATCACACAGTTAATCACACGCTTTTATGAACCGGAAAAAGGTGACGTGCTGGTTGATAACCGTCCTGTCGATAATTATAAGATTAAGACGCTGCGAAAACATATAGGTTTTGTTTTACAGGAGTCTTTCTTATTCTCAACTTCAATTAGAGAGAATATCGCCTACGGTTCACCTGATGTATCGGATGAACAAATAATTGACGCGGCCAAAAGGGCACAAGCGCATGATTTTATAATGGAGATGCCAGAGGGATATGGAACGATGCTTGGTGAACGAGGAATGGGCTTGTCGGGTGGTCAGAAACAGCGTATAGCTATTGCTCGGGCAATTTGCATCAATCCTAGTATATTGGTACTCGATGATGCAACATCTGCAGTAGATATGGAGACTGAATTCAAAATCCAGAAAGCACTAAAAGAAGTGATGAAGGGCAGAACCACCTTTATCATTGCACATCGGATTTCATCTCTGAAACACGCTGATGAAATTCTGGTACTTGAACATGGTGAAATAGTCGAACGTGGTCCCCATGAAACCTTAGTGAAAAATAATGGACCGTACCAGCGAGTTTACGATATTCAGTACCAGGATCGTGAAGCAATAATGAATACTGCAACATAAAAGGGGGGACATAAAATGGCAAAAGAAAAAAAGGTACCAAAAGAAAATCGTCATCTGAAGCGTTTCTATTATACAGTCGATCAGGCAGTCGAAAAGCCGTTTAACTGGCAGCAAATGTGGCGTTTACTTGGTTATTTAAAACCATATTCAAAAACATATTTACCTGGTGCTATGATAGCGATGCTTGTTTCTACCGCAGTACGCTTATTAGTACCAATATTAATCGGTAAGGTTGCAATTGATGTAGCGATAGCCAATGAGGATCCAACGATGCTTACCTATCTTGTTATCGGAATTGGGGTACTATACCTCATAAGCTATGTTGGCAATGTTTACAGGATAAAGTGGGTTAATATATTAGGGCAGAATGTTATATATGATATACGACAGCATTTATTTTCCCATGTTCAGCGGCTTTCACACCGATTTTTCGATTCACGCTCAGCAGGGTCAATATTGGTTAGGATTATGAATGACATTAACTCGTTGCAAGAGTTGTTTACAAATGGAATTATTAATCTGCTGATGGATGTTGTAACGCTAACAGGAATGATTGTAATTCTGTTTGCATTAAGTCCTAAGCTGGCACTTGCGGTTATTGTTATTCTGCCAATTATGTTTTATATTTCAACGAAGCTTCGCCGGAAAATCCGCCGTTCATGGCAGGATGTACGTATTCAGCAATCCCGCTTGAATTCTCACTTGAATGAAAGTATTCAAGGTGTTCGTATAACACAATCTTTTTCACAGGAAAAAGAGAACGCAGAATTCTTTGATGGGATAAATACTGATAACTTTGAGAGTTGGCGTGTTGCTACGAAAAAAAGTGCCATGTTCCGTCCGTTTGTGGAAATGAGTAATGCGATTGGAACAATTATTTTGATTGCTTATGGTTCCCACCTAATTTTATTGGGAGAGGCTGATGGTGGAATTAAAATTGGTACCTTTGTAACGTTTGCCTTAATTTTGGGGATGTTTTGGGAGCCGATTTCCAGATTAGGCCAAATGTATAATCAGCTTTTAATGGCGATGTCTGCTTCAGAGCGTATTTTTGAATTTCTGGATGAAAAGCCAAATGTTAAAGAAAAAGAAGATAGTATTGAATTGACGGACATGAAAGGCCGAATTGAATTTGACCGGGTTCAATTTTCTTACGATAACGACCGTATCGCACTGCATGAGATTTCATTAGATATTAAACAAGGCCAAAATATTGCATTAGTGGGACATACAGGAAGCGGTAAGTCTACTATAGCTAATTTAATTAGCCGTTTTTATGACCCAACGCAGGGGACTGTTAAAGTTGATGGACACGATTTACGAGACGTGAAGCTGGACAGCTTGCGTCAGCAAATCAGTGTAGTCTTACAGGATACCTTCATCTTCTCAGGAACGATTATGGAAAATATTCGATTTGGTCAACCTGAGGCATCGGATAAAGCAGTAATCGAAGCTGCAAAGGTCGTTGGTGCTGATGAGTTTATCCAGCGGCTTGCATACGGGTATGAAACAGAAGTAGAGGAAAGGGGAAATATATTATCAGCAGGTGAGCGGCAATTGCTATCATTTGCTAGGGCACTTCTTGCTGATCCGAGAATATTAATTCTGGATGAAGCAACAGCTAGTATTGATACGGAAACAGAAATGAAAATTCAGGAAGCTCTTCAACGATTATTGAAGGGAAGGACTGCAATCATTATTGCCCATCGCTTATCGACAATCAGAGAATCTGATAACATTTTTGTTTTGGAAAATGGAAAAGTACTTGAGAATGGCAGTCATGATGAGTTAATGAAGCAGGAAGGGGAATACTTTGATCTTGTGAAATCACAATTTCAAATGCTCGATGCAATTTAACAAAAGCAACTTCTCAATTGAGAAGTTGCTTTTTAACTTTGGCTGTTTATAAGAGTTGTTGTCGGTGTGTGACTATGTCTATAGACTGCGAATCAACGTGGAAAAATGGCTGTCTGCTGTGACATCGCTATGGAAATACATTACGCTTTCTGCGGGCAACGCTTCAGCTTCCTCGGAAGCAAAAACCGCTTCCTGCGTGATCTTCAGCTGTTGCTTCGACGAACAGGACGTTCTAGTACCGGCGTCGGTCACAGGACGTGACCGGTTTCGGCCGGTGACCTGTAGGAGTTCTCCATCTATACTTTACACCTCAATTCAATACAATAGTAATGTTAAATCCAATCCCTTTCATAGCAGTAACGTAAAAATGCTCTATAGTTCTGATTCTTACATAGCAGTTGCTGGTTTTGCATCTATCATTTAACACATAGCCAATAGTGATTTCTTCGGTACCCGTGTTACCACTTAAACAATAAGGTACGAATGCCAAGCTTACAATCCACAAAACTCACGATAAGCGCATGATTTAAAGCAATTCTTTCTCGATCTCTTTCATTTTATACAAGTATCCTTTTTGCTGCATTAATTCATTAAATGTGCCGGATTCTATTATAGTTCCGTGTTCCATCACAATAATTTGATCCATATCTTCCAAGTTTGTTAAGCGATGACTGATGAGAACAAGGGTATCATTCTTAGCTTGTTCGAAAAGGTTCTCGTAAATGGATTGTTCTGTAATTGCATCTAAAGACGATGTGGGTTCATCCAGTAACCATAGATGTCCATCTTTCAGCATTGCTCTGGCGATTGCAAGTCGCTGCTTCTCTCCGCCAGAAAGATTTTCCCCTTTTTCATATACTTGATCTTCTAAGGAGAAGTTATCAAGCATTACAGATACTAAAGTAGCTTTCATTTCTGTGTCAGTCAATCCATCTTTAGCAAGCTGCAGGTTAGAGCGTATTGTACCGAAGAAAAAATGATTTTCCTGTAGAACAACTTTAGCATTTTTCCAAATTGCCTGCTGGCTTATTTGATTGATAGAGACGCCATTTAAATAAATATCCCCTTGATTCGTTGGACTGATTTTTAGCAGCAATTGTAATAATGTTGATTTACCAGAACCACTTGGTCCAACAATTGCGGTCTTTGAACATGCAGGCAGCTTTAAATTAATATTTTCCAAGTTTGGCCTGGCTTCTTCCGGAAATGAAAAAGTAACATCAGTCATTTCGATGGAAAGAGGGTTGTTTTGCTGTAATTGCTCTGCATTATTTTGTTTCACTTCGGTGTTATTATCCCAGTCAACGACGGAAAACAGGCGTGTTGCTGCCTGTTTACTGTCTTGTATATGGATAGGGAAAACTGCCATCGGTGAAGCGTCCTCAAAAACGGTAAGGGAAATCATGATAAGCATCGCTAAGAAGATACCATCCAATTGACCGTCTACGACTAAAAAGGACCCTAATGCTAGTACCAGCCAGGATATAAACAGCGCTATAAATGTGTTCATGGATTGACTATACAGTGTGTTGGTGTTTTCACGTTCCTGCGCTCTAATATAAGTGTCAGACGATTGCAATAGATTTTCTTCCTTCTCATGAAGCTTCTGGTATATCTTTAAATCACGAAAGCCGTGAAGAAATTCGGTAACTTCTGTTGTTAAATTTCCTCTTCCTTCCCGTACATGACTGTCAATCTTCGCTTGCCGCACAGCAAACAAAGTTGGAACGACAAAAGCTGTTAATAGGAGACCTATCAGTAATACAAGTGCTACATAAATGGAAACGAATGACGTGAATAAGATCGTACATAGAAAGACGATAACTAAAACAATCGGTGGGTAAAAAACCCTTAAAAAGAAATTTTGCAGACTTTCGACGTCTCCAACAATCCTCGAAAGAAGGTCACCGCTGCGATATTTTTGAAAAATTCCTGGTGCCAGGGGCTCGAGTTTCTCGAAAAAAGAGACACGGAGGTTACTTAAGATCGTAAATGTTGCTCGATGAGAAAAATATCTTTCAGCATAGCGGCTTATTGCTTTCGTAAATCCAAGCAGCTTTACTGCAGATGTAAGAATAATTAGGGCATATAAAGGAGGTGCCAGTGCTGCTTTGGAAATTAAATACCCGCTGGCAGCAAAGAGGCCAACAGCAGCAATACCAGCTAGAAAGCCAAAAATAATTGAATAAAGAATGTCTTTTTTTTCAATCATCATTAACTTAACGACAAGCGCTAAATCTTTCATTGTGGATTCCCTCCTTGCTGGATAGATACCATATTACGATAGGCTGTGACAGATTCAATAAGTTCCTTATGGGTTCCCTGCGATAATAATCTTCCGTTCTCCAGGAAAAGAATTTTATCAGCGTTCTTGATCGTGTGGAGGCGGTGTGCAACCGTGATAACAGTTGAGTTTTGTGACAATTCATTTATAGAATCCTGCAGTATCTTTTCGGTGTAAAGATCTAACCCTGTTGTAGGCTCGTCAAATAGGATAATAGATGGTTTTTTCAAAAATGCCCGTGCAATGGCAACTCTTTGTTTTTCTCCACCTGACAGACCTCTACCTGCTTCACCTACTTGTGTATCATAGCCATTTTCAAGTGAATGTATCATTTTAGCGATCCCAGCTTTTTCAGCAGCTTGTTCGATTTCTGTACGTGATGCATCCGTTTTTCCGCCAATGGCAATATTTTCTGCAATAGAGCCCGAGAAAATATAAGGGTGCTGAGAAATGTAACTTAAATGATTAAACCAGTCCTGTTCTTGATAATCAGTCATCGAATTCGTATCATTTATGACTACTTCCCCTTCTGAAGGAGTTATAAGCCCTGCAATCAGATGTAAAAGGGTTGATTTTCCAGAACCAGTTTGACCAACAATCGCTAGTTGATCATAGGGTCGAATTACTGTATATATGTTAATTAATGAAAATTGACCATCTCCATAACTGTAACCCGCTCCTTGAAGTGAAATGGCTGGGGGATTATTATCTGATAACGTTTTATTTCCCCATGGAATAGTCTGTTCTGTTTCCTCTAATTCCTCTGCTACTTTATTAGCCGCCCCCATACTGCTACGGCTGTTATGAAAGCTGCTGCCTAACTCCTTAAGTGATGTATAGAACTCTGGAACCAACACTAAAATTAAAAAGGCAGTAAAGAATGATATGCTTTTATATATTATTAGTTGAATCGCTAGTTCCAGTGCTATAATTCCAATACTAAGCATGGAAATAAGCTCTAACATAAAGGAAGAGGTGAAAGCAATCTTCAATATTTCCATTGTTGCATCTCTAAAACCCAGGCTGCTTTTCCTGATAGCTTCCATTTGCTGTTTTGCCCGGCTGAATAACTTCAGAGTAGTAAGTCCTTGTAACGTATCCAGGAATTTCCCGGAAAAGGATGCAAGCTTATCTAACTGTTCTTCTGATTTCTTTTTAGTTTGTATTCCGATAATAATCATAAAGAGGGGGATAAATGGTGCAGTGATTATCATTATGATCCCGGTATTTATATGCTGTGTGAAAACTACAACTAGAATCAAAAGTGGTATAAATGCTGTTTGAATAACTTGAGGAAGGTATTGACTGAAATAGCTGTCTATTTCATCAACAGCATCCATCATGACACTTACCTTTTGTCCCGATTGTCCCTGTAATGAATTTTGTACGGGATTTCCTGAAAATTTACTTAAAAGTGTTTTTCGAAAATACGACTTGGCTTTTGCAGCCATTTGTATACCCTTACGACCGCTTATATAAGTTAGAATTGTTCTAGCTAAAAGAGTCATTAAGAGTCCTCCCAGCATAGGAAGGACGTTAGAAAATGACATTTCTTGCAGGAAAACTCCGTCGATTACTGCAACAAAGAAATACGCCTGTAAAATGATCATCGCTCCTGTCATTATGGATGAGGCAAACAGAAGTGATATGCTTTTTTTCTGCGTGAAGGCAATATCTTTTAAAGTACTCATATCGGTAAGCAGTCTCCTAACTTAGACAGGCTATTTTTTACCCTTTACATATTCAGCATTAAATAAAAACAGTCGCAATAGTAAAATGAGAGAAGGTATTAATAAACACAAACCGGCAATGAATGCTGCAATCAGGGCAATCCCCATCGATTCGTGGGTTGCACCTTCAACTATTGTAATATAAGGATCGAGAATATAAGGTAAGTGGCCAATTCCATAGCCAAAGAAGGCAAAGAAATACTGTAACATTACACTAATAAATGCCACACCATAATGCTTCCCTTGATAAATCAGCCCTATTGCCAGCATAAAGAATCCGACTGATAAGCCAAACATCCACCATAGGTCAAGCATTTTTTCGTAATGTCTCTCATTGTGCTGACTTAATGCAATAAAGGTTGTTAAACTAGCGATTATTGTCGGTACACTCCAGAATAACGCATAAGTTCTTACTAACTTTAATGCCGGGAAGTCATGTGCGCGTGCCGCATAAAATGTTAAAAATGCAGCGCTGATAAAAAGTACTGACATAATTGCCAGGAATACTACACTCCATGAGTATGGACTTGTAAATAGTTCTAAATACTTCAATGATACTTCTCCATTTTCCTCAACAATAAAGCCGCCTTCTGACAAGGTTAAAGCAGTAGATAATGAAGCAGGTATTAATAACCCTGTAGCACCATATAAAAACATATAAATATTGCTCTGTTTGGAACCATAGTTTTCAAATGCATAGAATGATCCCCGTATCGCCAGCAGTATGATTGCAATACTGCCAGGGACTAGTAAAGCAGTTCCATAATAATAAGCAGTTTCCGGGAAGAACCCAACAATACCTACAAAGAAAAAGACGAAGAAAACATTAGTTACTTCCCATACAGGAGATAAATACCTTGAAATTAATTGATTTATAATATGGTCTTTTTTCGAGATTTTGGCATAATACGCAAAGAAGCCTGCACCAAAGTCAATGGATGCCACAATTAGATAGCCATAAAGGAATAGCCATAATACGGTAATTCCAATTAGTTCATAACTCATTATTCATCACCCTTTTCTATGGATGGATACTGTTTTTCGAGTTCTTCTTCGACCGGATTGTTGCGGAAGAGTTTTCGTAATGTAACAATACACAAAGCACCCAGCACGATATATAAACCCAGGAACAAAAAGAACATTAAATCTATATAGGGGGAAGAAGTAGCTGCTTCGTCAACTGTCATGTAGCCTCGTATGATCCATGGCTGACGCCCTTCTTCCGCATAAATCCAGCCAAATTCTATCGCTAGAAAGGCTAAAGGACCACTTAACAGAAGGGACCATAAAAACCATTTATTCAGTTCATTCCATTTTTTCACCATACTAAATACTAGGTAAAGAAATGAAATTCCCAAGAGAGCCATTCCAATGGTTACCATTAAGTCAAACATATAATGGATCCAGAGTGGTGGTCTTTCTTGCTCAGGCGTTTCTTCCAGCCCTGTTACCTCAGCATTGAAATCACTATATGCAAGGAAACTTAAGAATTTAGGTATTCGAATTTCGCCTATTATTTCGTGCGCATCATTTAGCCAGCCGAACACTACCAAGTCTGCTCCTTTTTCTGTTTCAAAATGCCACTCTGCAGCAGCCAGTTTTTCCGGCTGGTGTTCGGCAAGAAATTTGGCGGAAGTGTCTCCTGTCAATAAATTTGCAGCTGCAAATATAAACATTACCGTCACAGTCAGCTTTAGCGCCTTTTTATGATAGTCTGACGCTTTTTTCTTTAAAATTACAAAAGCAGCAATAGCGGCCAGAAGTGCAGCACATGCTAGGTATGCTGAGCTTAATACATGAAAAACCTTTGATGGTGTAGCTGGGTTTAGCATAGCTGCAATTGGATTAACAGCTACAAATGAGCCGTTTTCCATGGCAAATCCTTCTGGTGTATTCATAAAGGCATTTACAGTTGTTATAAATACAGCTGAAAGTCCACCACCAATAACTATTGGTATGGATAACAACCAATGTGTAAATGGCTTTTTAAACCTATCCCAAGTGTATAAATACATTCCTAGAAATATAGCTTCAAAGAAAAAGGCAAAGACTTCCATAAAGAGCGGCAAGCTTATGACATTTCCAGCAACCTGCATGAAATTAGGCCATACTAGCGATAATTGTAACCCTATTGCCGTCCCAGTTACAACACCCACCGCAACTGTAATAACAAATCCTCGTGCCCATCGCCTGGCCATCATCTTGTAATGCGGATCATCCTTCTTAACTCCGACAAACTCTGCTATCGAAATCATCAAGGGAACTCCAACGCCAAGTGTTGCAAATATTATATGAAATCCTAATGTCATTGCGGTGATTAATCTACTCATTAAGACTGTATCAAAATCCATTTTGAAATCCTCCTTGAATAGTAAATTATATGCTAGTCACAAATTCAATACTGAGCATGTTTAATTATTAAGGATATATAAACTGATAAAAAACATCGGTTTAGTTTTCCCTATGTAAATAGTATAAAACATTTTGATATGATAAAAGCCCTTTGCCTATGACATTTAATTGACATTTTTAAATTCAAGAGTATGATTGACGTTAAAATTGTCATTAATCAATTTCACTTCATATAGTAGTGTGGTAGACTAAGTTAAAGTACGTTGAATGATGGAGGAAATAGTATGAAACGAGAATTCGCAGTAATTGGTTTAGGTCGCTTCGGCGGGAGTATTTGCCGAGAATTAAGTATGGAAGGAATGCAAGTACTCGCAGTTGACGTTGATGAAGATAAAGTAAATGAATTTAAAAATATTGCATCACATGCTGTTATTGCTGATTCTACTGACGAGGTAACGTTAAAAGAACTAGGTATTAAAAATCTTGATCATGTTATTGTCGCTATAGGTGATAATATTCAGGCAAGCATCTTAACTACTGTTGTTTTAACAGATTTGGGTATTAAGAAAATAACAGTAAAAGCTCAAAATGATTATCATGAGAAGATACTGAATAAAATTGGTGCTGATCAGGTTGTCCACCCAGAACGAGATATGGGGAAACGGATCGCGCATAACATAATCTCGAACAATATACTCGATTATCTGGAGTTATCAGATGATCATAGTATTGTTGAAGTAAAAGCTGGAGAAAAAATGCGCGGCAAAACGTTAGTTAATCTTGATATTCGTGCGAATTACGGGTGTAACGTTGTCGCAATCAAGCATGGAAAAGATATTAACGTCTCGCCAACTGCTGATGAGGTCCTGGAAGAAGAAGATATATTAATCGTTATTGGGGCAGATAAGGATATTTCCAGATTTGAGAAGCATCTCGTTATTGACTAACCCGTATCTATTGGGTAAACAGGATTACTTTTTACTATTATCGTTTTCCAACTATAAAAAGTGGCATTAAAAATTTTTTTAATGCCACTTTTTTTGCAGTTAAAAAAGTATAAATCCTTCCTTACTGCATAAGTCCAACTAAGGTTTCGCCATTAAGGCTTGCACTCCAAAGTATAAGGGGTTCTAAGAAAGCAAAGTACGCTTTCATAAGAATTCATTTAACGAATGCCTAGTTTTCTAAAATGCAGATTCGATTGTATTAGGGAAGAAGGACATAAAAAAGGGGAGACATTATTCATTAGCATATTCACAGATACTTTATCTGATATGCTTGTTGAACAATGTCGCCCCAATTATTTAATCAGACTTCCATGATAATCGGTAATACCATTGGTCTGCGTTTTGTTTTTTCGTAGAGGAATGGTGCGATAGTATCTGTTATTTCATTCTTGATTTCGGACCATTGTGTTGTTCTGCGTTCCATTACTTTGTCTAAATGATTTGAAACAAGCTTCTGCGCCTCATTAATTAGGTCTTCGGATTCTCTCATATAGACAAATCCACGTGAGATAATGTCAGGGCCTGAGGCGATTTTAAATTCTTTCATGTTAATACTTACAACTACCATGACAAGTCCTTCTTCTGATAGGATACGGCGGTCACGTAATACAATATTTCCAATATCACCGATGCCACTTCCATCTACATAAATAGAACCTGATGGTATTTTTCCTGCTACCATGGCATTGTCTTTGCCTAAGGCAAGGACGTCACCAGTATCCATTATAAATGAGTTTGCCGGCTCCACATCACATGCTTCAGCAAGCTTTGTGTGTTCCTTTAACATCCTGTATTCACCATGGATCGGCATAAAGTATTTTGGCTGGATAAGTCTTAGCATTAACTTTTGTTCTTCCTGGCTGCCATGGCCAGATGTATGAATATTGCTTAGGCGACCATGAATCACTTCGGCCCCGGCACGGTAAAGTTTATTAATTGTCCGGCTTACACTTACTGTATTTCCAGGGATTGGAGATGATGAAAAGATAACCGTATCACCAGGAATAATTTGAATTTGACGGTGTGTACCATTAGCTATTCGAGATAATGCTGCCATTGGTTCGCCTTGTGAGCCCGTACAAAGAATAGTAACTTCATTCGCTGGAAGGCGGTTGATCTGATTAGCTTCAATAAATGTTTCTTTTGGAGCCTGAATATAGCCCAGTTCCTGTCCAATTCGAATAGAAGTTTCCATGCTCCGTCCAAAGACGGCTACTTTACGGTTGTGTTTAACAGCAGCTTCTACCACTTGTTGAAGGCGATAGATATTTGATGCAAACGTTGCAAAGATTAGTCGACCATCAGCTCTAGCAAAAATATCACTAATATTATCAGCTACAACACTTTCAGACATTGTAAATCCTGGGATTTCGCTGTTTGTACTATCGGAGAGTAAGCAAAGCACGCCTTCTTTACCTATCTCTGCCATTTTCGCGATATTTGCAGGTTCGCCAACCGGTGTAAAATCAAATTTAAAGTCACCTGTATGAACAACGTTTCCAGGTGGGGTTTTTACTACAATACCATATGAATCAGGAATACTATGGGTTGTATGGAAAAAGGAAATGGATGTTTTACGGAATTTAATAACATCTTCTTCTTGAATTGTATGCAATTTGGCATTTCGTAATAAGCCATGTTCATCTAGTTTGTTTCTGATTAATCCGATCGCAAGTTTTCCAGCATAAATTGGCACATTTATTTCACGCAAGAGGTACGGAATTCCTCCGATATGATCCTCATGTCCGTGTGTTATGAATAAACCTTTAATTTTATCTTGGTTTTGAATCAGGTAGGTGTAGTCCGGAATAACATAATCAATACCTAGTAATTCATCTTCAGGAAATTTAATTCCGGCATCGATTAAAATTATTTCATCTTGAAATTGGACACCATAAGTGTTTTTTCCAATTTCTCCTAATCCACCTAATGCAAATACTGCTGTTTGGTCATTCTTTACGAATTTCATGACTTAGACAGTCTCCAAGCTGAAATGTTCGGATTGTTTTTCATATTTTAAATGTGCATCGTCCAGTGGATGGATAAATTCAATATTTATATTATACTTGCGATCGTATAACTTATTTCGTACCTCTTTTTCTGAATCAGCCTCAACATATAGGCTTTGAGTCCGCTCGCGTACAGGGACTTCTCCTGGTAATTCTTGATAAAAAACTTTAAAAATCATTTCATCTCTCCTAACTTCTTTTTTAATCTATTTTTTTGCAGTTAAAAAATAAAAACTTTCTTACTGCATAAGCGTAACTTTAAAATTGCATTCCGTAATTATACATTCCTATCCATAAGATAATACTGGTCATTACTTAATAAGCTGACGGCATTATGGCGAACAGCTGTTTTATAACATTCACATGTGTATCGATCCAATCGCTTAAAAAATACGCATTGGAATTAGTTGCAGTAAATTTGATTTAGTAACTTCTCTATTACATGATGGTTAACTCTGGTGGTAGTCCTTTTTACAAGTAGTAGGTACACGTCCTCTGCCTAAAAAATCCTTCCAGCGCTTTTTAAGCTTTTCTTTTAGGCGTTTTAACATGAAGTCTACATCTCCTTTCGATTATTTAAGAAAAGCACCAAAAAACGTTCTACCGATCCAACCCTCTTATCTACAGTATAATACTGTTTGAGTAAATTTGAAATAAAAACACTGCAATTGTTTAAAAAAAGGCTCATTTTTCCATATTAGAATTGCTTTGCACGGGTTTTCCTTATGTATATTTTTAACTTATAAATGATTCTTATACCAAAATATAATAATAGGGACCACATAATGGCCCCTTTATGAAAGGCTATTCTATAGCTTTAGTGTTATCAGCAACTTTAAACGGATTATCTTTATTTATATGATCATAGAACATAACACCGTTGAGATGATCAATTTCATGCTGAAAGACTATTGCGGCATAGTCTCTTAAACGTAACTTAAGTTCTGTACCATCCAATCCAATTGCTTTTACGGTAATTCTTGCGTTTCTGGGTACATATCCTTCCACATTTCTATCTACTGACAAACAGCCTTCTCCGGAAGTTAAATACGCTTCTTCAACCGAGTGACTGATAATTTTAGGATTAATTAAGCCATAGCTATAAAGTTTTCCTTTTAAATCTTCAAAGTGAATTGCAACCAATCGTTTATTTATTGCCAATTGTGGTGCCGCTAATCCTACACCTGGCCTTAAGTCATATTGGCTTGCTATTGTTTCATCCTGACTATTCTTTAAAAAGGTTAGCATATCATTTAAGAGCGATTTATCCTCGTCAGAAGCAGGAACTGGTACCTCATCTGCTGTTTCACGTAATGATGGATGGCCTTCTCTGACTATATCATCCATAGTTATCATGCGTTGACACTCCTTACAGTTCGTAATGATAATATTTTAACATAATATGAATTATTACATCATAAATTTACTATAGGACAAGTATAAATTAATGAAATTGAATCCTATTTTGTTCGAAAAATATGTTATACTAAGGTATAAAATTCACAGCTCAGATTGTTTGAAGGAGGATATTGACGCGTGGTGTTTAAAAAGTCGTTCTTAATTTTATTATTATTCTTAATAGCAATAGTCACTGCTTGTAGTGGGGCATCAACCTCAGAAAAAATATATGACCACTTGGAAAAAGCGGTGGAGTTAGAAGACACCTTTGTTAAGCAGCAGGACCCAATTGTAGAATTGGAAAAGAAGGAACAGGAAATATATAGCCAAATTATTGATTTAGGCATGAATGAATTTGAAAAAATCAAGGAACTTTCCAAGCAAGCGATTAAAAATATTGAAAAAAGAAAAGAGAAAATAGAGCTTGAAAAGGAAAGTATTAATGCCTCCAAAGAAGAATTCACAAAAATTGATGGTATGATTGAAGATTTGGAGGAAGAAAAAGCTAAAAAGAGTGCACAAGAAATGTATGAAGTGATGACTAAACGCTATGATGCATATGATCAATTATATGAAGCTTATTCAAAGACATTAAAGCTTGAGAAAGATTTGTATACAATGCTGCAAAAGAAAGAATTGGAGCAGGAAACCCTAACTAAGCATATCGAAAAGGTTAACAAAAGTTATCAGCAGGTAATTGAAGTAAATAAAAAGTTTAACGAACTTACTACCGAATATAATGCATTAAAAGAAGAGTTTTATACAGCTGCTGGGATAGATGCAGAATATGAAAATAATGAACAAACAGGTGATAAGGACAGTAAAGAATAAGCAAATGAATAGGAAACAAACAGGAGAACCGGATCATATTGATTCGGTTCTCTTCTTTTTGGGAGTTAAGAAAGCAAAATGCGCTCTTCATAATAATCTTTTGGCAGTCAATTAATACAGTTATACTTTGATACTATAACAGAGCAATGTCATAAAAGAGTGAAATTTATGTAAGCGGTACAACCCGTTTGCTAAAAATAAATAAATAAAACAAAGTAATTGACCAAATTGGTATTTATACGCTAAACTCTAACTAGATTATGAATTGTACCATTAATTTTTGCGATTCTTATGTAACAGTTTAATCCTTGCTTTAGAAATGTGATTAGTAAAATTTAATCTAGGGAACAAGAATAAGTGCAAAACGGTACAGATTTTTTCATATTTTGGGAAGGCTAAAAAAGAAAATACAAAATAGGTATTCAGAAAGGAAGAGGTGAACTATTTTGAAACACGTACTTGAAAGTGTTGAAAGTCAGTTCGAAATGTTCCAAATTCTTAATGAAGATGGAAAGATTGTTAATAAAGACGCAATGCCTGATCTTTCAGATGATGATTTGAAAGAGCTTATGCGCAGAATGGTTTATACTCGTATTCTTGACCAGCGTTCTATTGCACTGAACCGTCAAGGACGTTTAGGATTTTATGCTCCTACCGCAGGACAGGAAGCATCACAGTTAGGAAGTCAATATGCTTTAGAAGCAGATGATTTTTTACTTCCAGCATATCGTGATGTTCCACAGCTTATTTGGCAAGGACTTCCATTATATCAAGCTTTCTTATTCTCTAGAGGGCACTTCCATGGGAACCAGTTTCCGGAGGATGTAAAAGGATTAAGTCCGCAGATAATTATCGGTGCCCAGTATACACAAGCTGCTGGCGTTGCACTTGGAATGAAGAAACGTGGAAAGAAATCAGTTGCCGTAACTTATACGGGTGACGGCGGTACATCCCAAGGTGATTTCTATGAGGGTATTAATTTTGCAGGCTCATATGGCGCGCCAGCAATTTTCTTTATCCAAAATAACCATTTTGCAATTTCAGTGCCCGTTGAAGAGCAAACAAATGCTGAAACCTTAGCACAAAAGTCTGTAGCAGCTGGAATTGAAGGAATTCAGGTAGATGGTATGGATGTATTAGCTGTTTATGCCGTTACAATGGATGCTCGCGAGCGTGCAATAAATGGAGAAGGCCCTACATTAATAGAAACGTTAACTTATCGCTACGGACCACATACCATGGCTGGGGATGATCCGACACGCTATCGTTCTGATGATCTTAATGATGAATGGGAGAAAAAAGATCCCCTTGTTCGATTCCGTACGTTTTTAGAAGAGAAAAACTTATGGTCAGAAGAGGAAGAGAACAAAGTTATTGATGAGGCAAAAGATGATATTAAGAAAGCTATCAAAAAGGCGGATGAATACCCGAAACAGACTGTAACTGACTTAATTGAAAATATGTATGAGGAACTTCCACCAAATTTACAGGAGCAATTGGAAGAATATAAAGAAAAGGAGTCGAAGTAGACCATGGCACAAAAGACTATGATTCAAGCAATCACTGATGCAATGCACAATGAATTAAAAAATGATGAAAATGTGCTTGTATATGGTGAAGATGTCGGTCAAAATGGCGGCGTGTTCCGCGCCACAGAAGGATTACAAGATGAGTTCGGCGAAGAACGTGTATTTGATACGCCACTAGCCGAATCAGGGATTGGTGGAATGTCGATTGGTCTTGCCCTGCAAGGTTTTCGCGCGGTACCGGAAATTCAGTTCTTTGGCTTCATCTATGAAACAATGGATGCTGTTAATGGCCAAATGGCACGGATGCGTTATCGATCGGGCGGAACAAAAGCTATGCCAATAACAATACGTTCTCCATTTGGTGGTGGTGTGCACACACCTGAACTTCATGCCGATTCGCTTGAAGGATTAATTGCACAGCAACCTGGTATAAGAGTTGTCATTCCATCAACACCATATGACGCAAAAGGACTGTTAATCTCGGCTATACGAAGTAATGATCCTGTTTTATTTTTAGAACATATGAAGCTATATCGTTCTTTCCGTGGTGAAGTTCCAGATGAGGAATATACAGTTGAGCTTGATAAGGCAGATATTAAACGTGAAGGTAATGACGTTACACTTGTTGCTTATGGCGCAATGGTTCATGCAGCTTTAAAGGCAGCGGATGAACTGGAAAAAGATAATATTGATGCTGAAGTTATTGATCTTCGTACTGTATCACCGGTTGATGTAGATACAATTGTTGAGTCTGTTAAGAAAACCAATCGAATGGTTATGGTTCAGGAAGCGCAGCGTCAAGCAGGAGTTGGAGCGCACGTTATTTCAGAGATTCAGGAACGAGCAATACTCCATCTGGAAGCACCGATTTTACGAGTTACGGCTCCAGATACTGTTTATGCATTCTCACAAGCTGAGGAAATATGGCTGCCAAATCATGAAGACATCGTAGAAAGAGTAAATCAAGTAATTAACTTTTAATTAAAGGATTGGAGGTAGTAATAATGGCTTACAATTTTAAGCTGCCTGATATTGGTGAAGGTATTCATGAGGGCGAAATAGTAAAATGGTTTGTTAAAGAAGGCGAAGAAATTAAAGAAGATGATGTGCTTTGTGAAGTGCAAAATGATAAAGCTGTCGTTGAAATCCCTTCTCCAGTTGAAGGAACTGTTGAAAAGGTTCATGTTGAAGAAGGTACAGTATCAACCGTTGGTGATACTATCATTACAATTGATGCAGAGGGCTATGAAGATCAGGAAGATGACGCTGAAGAAGCGGAAGAGCCAAAGGAAGAGTCAAAAGATAGTAGTGATCAGGAATCTGATAAAAAAGAATCTGCAGAAAAAAAGAATAATGATTCAGACGATAAAGAAGAAACGAAAGATAAATCTTCCGATGATAAACGCGTAATTGCAATGCCTTCTGTACGTAAGTATGCTCGTGAAAATGAAGTATCTATTCAGGACGTACAGGGGTCCGGTAAAAATGGACGTATCCTGAAAGAAGATATAGACAAATACTTAAGCGGTGACCAACAAGCAGAAGATACAGATGTTGCTTCCAAAGAGCAAGAAGAAACGACAGCACCAAAAGAAACACAAGTTCCAAAAGGTGAATACGCCGAAACACGCGAAAAAATGAGTGGCATCCGCAAGTCGATTGCAAAAGCAATGGTTAATTCAAAAACGAAAGCTCCACATGTAACACTAATGGATGAAGTAGATGTAACAGAGCTTGTTGCTCACCGTAAGAAATTTAAAGCTGTAGCAGCTGAGCAGGATATTAAATTAACGTATCTGCCCTACGTTGCAAAAGCATTAGTCTCAGCATCTAAGAAATATCCAATATTAAATGCTGCTGTTGATGATGAAACCGATGAAATTATTCACAAGCATTATTACAACATTGGAATTGCAGCAGATACTGATAAAGGTTTATTAGTCCCAGTTGTAAAAGATGCAGATCGCAAATCAATTTTCACCATTTCACAAGAGATAAATGAATTGGCAGAGAAGGCTCGTAGTGGTAAACTTGCATCTGATGAGATGAAAGGCGCATCAAACACAATTACTAATATTGGTTCAGCTGGTGGACAATGGTTTACTCCTGTTCTTAATTATCCAGAAGCAATTATTCTAGGTATTGGACGAATTGCTGAAAAACCAATTGTACGTGACGGTGAGATTGTTGTTGCTCCTGTTCTTGCGGTGTCATTTAGCTTTGATCATCGTATCGTTGATGGTGCAACTGCGCAACTTGCATTAAATCAGATTAAACGATTATTGAACGATCCACAATTAATTATGATGGAGGCGTAGATTATGGTAGTAGGAGATTTTCCAATTGAGTTAGACACATTAGTAGTTGGAGCAGGACCGGGTGGCTATGTAGCTGCCATCCGTGCTGCTCAAACCGGTCAAAATGTAACCATAGTTGATAAAGGAACACTTGGTGGTGTTTGCTTGAATGTTGGGTGTATCCCATCAAAAGCAATGATTCAAGCTGGACACCTGGCTGAAAACGCCCATGGTAATGAAGAATTAGGGATTAAGACGGAGAATGTATCCGTTGATTTTTCCAAGGTCCAGGAATGGAAAGGGAAAGTTGTTAACAAACTAACTTCTGGCGTTGAAAGTCTTTTGAAAGGTAACAAAGTAGATATTGTTAAAGGTGAAGTATACTTTGTTGATAAAAATACAGTAAAAGTTATGGATGAAAAGAATTCACAGACTTATACATTTAACAACTGTATTATTGCAACAGGTTCAACACCAATTGAAATTCCAAGCTTCAAATTCACGGATCGTGTTATTGATTCTACCGGTGCATTAGCTCTAAAAGAAATTCCTAACAAAATGGTTGTAATCGGAGGTGGTTATATCGGAACTGAGTTAGGCACAGCATATGCTAACTTTGGAACTGATGTAACAATCCTTGAAGGTACGAAACAGATTCTTGGCGCTTTTGAAAAACAAATGCAGCAAGTGGTTAGTAAACGCCTTAAGAAAAAAGGTGTGACAGTTACTACTGAAGCGATGGCTAAAGGTGTTGAAGAATCAAAAGATGGTGTTACAGTTACTTATGAAGTAAACGGGAAAGAAGAAACCGTTGACGCTGACTATGTATTGGTAACAGTTGGCCGCCGTCCTAATACTGCAGAAATTGGTTTAGAGCAAGTCGGTATTGATGTAGATGATAATGGACTTATTAAGATTGATAAACAATGCCGTACAAACATCGATAATATTTATGCAATTGGCGATATTGTTGATGGTCCTCCACTAGCTCATAAAGCATCATATGAAGGTAAAGTGGCTGCTGAGGTAATTGGTGGAGAGAAATCAGAAATTGATTATATCGGAATACCTACAGTTGTATTCTCAGATCCTGAATTAGCTACAGTTGGCTATAGTCAAAAAGAAGCAAAGGATGCTGGATATAATGCTAAGGCATCTAAGTTTCCATTTGCAGCTAATGGCCGTGCATTATCATTAAATGATAGTGATGGATTTATGAAATTAATTACTAGAGAAGAAGATGGACTGGTAATTGGAGCTCAGATTGCAGGTCCAAATGCTAGTGAAATGATAGCAGAAGTTGGATTGGCAATTGAAGCAGGAATGACAGCGGAAGATATAGCATTGACAATTCATAACCATCCAAGTCTTGGTGAAATTACGATGGAAGCTGCTGATGTAGCTTTAGGGATGCCAATACACACAATGTAAATTATACTTATAAAGAGAGCTGCCAAAGTGCAGTTCTCTTTTTTTGCATGAAGAAACCAACACGGCTTCCGATGCGTTGGTGCAACTATGTATTAGGGTTAAGTCAAGTCAAAAATTGTGAGTTGATAAAAAATCAAAAAAAGCAGTTCAGTTAAGGATGCAAAATTTGTTTTGCATGCCAACTGAACTGCCTGTAAATTTTATATTTATTGTCTCTTACGCCGTAAATCGATTTCTCTGGCCTCTTCTCTAAATGATTTCATCAACGAAAATACAATCAGAATCATGATTATCGCAAATGGAAAGGCTGCTATAATCGAGGCTGTTTGTAAAGCTCCGAGTCCACCTTGCCACAACAACACCGCTGCAGCACTTGATTGTATAATTCCCCATACAAACTTAACAGTATTTGGTGGATATAAGCTTCCACCAGTCGTTTGCATTCCCAATACAAATGTTGCCGAATCAGCAGATGTGATAAAGAATGTACTGATTAATAAAATCGCAATGATAGACATTACAGTGCCAAATGGAAATTGTTCAAGGACAGCAAATAATGCTGCTTCTGTGCCAAGATTGTCAACAACTTGCTGAATTTCAGCACCCTGAAAATGTTCCAGATTGATTGCCGATCCACCGAATACGGAGAACCAGAGAGCACCAAAAATGGTAGGCACTAGCAGAACGCCTAGTACGAATTCCCGAATTGTTCTGCCTTTGGAAACACGAGCAATAAATGTACCTACAAATGGTGCCCACGCGATCCACCATGCCCAATAAAAGATAGTCCAGTCTTGAATCCATGAGTCTTTCATATCAAAAGGTGTTAATCGGAAACTCATACCTGGCAGGTTTTGTACGTAACTGCCAAACGTTGTTGTGAAAAGATTCATGATGAAGTTTGTGGGACCAGCAAATAAGAGAAACAGCATTAAAGCAATTGCTAAAATTATGTTTGTATTACTTAGATATTTAATCCCTTTATTAAGTCCAGTCATGGCAGAAGTCATATAAAGTACGGTAACAATACCAATAATAATCAGTTGTAGCGAAATGGTTTTGTCTAAACCAAATACATATGATATACCCCCAGAAATTTGGATTGCTCCAAAACCTAGTGAAGTTGCAACCCCAAAAATCGTTGCAAATACAACTACAAAATCAATAAGAGTTCCCCATGCCCCTTTAACCTTATCACCGAATAAAGGTTCAAGAATTGCACTTACAACACCTGCTGATTGCTTTCTGAATTTAAAGTATGCGAGTGCTAAAGCAATGGTGGCATAAATAGCCCATGGATGCAGCCCCCAATGAAAGAAACTGTAACGCATAGCAGTTTTAGCAGTATCGTTTGAAGTAGGATCTCCATATGGAGGTGTATGATAATGTGATAACGGTTCTGCAGCACCCCAGAAAACTAAACCAATTCCCATACCTGCACTAAAAAGCATTGCAAACCAAGTTAGATAGGAATACTCAGGCTTGTCCCCCGGTTTACCCAGTTTAATATTGCCGTACTTGGAAAAGATCAAATAGATTGCAAATACCAAGAATGCTGTTGCACTCATCAAGTAGAACCAGCCAAATTTTTCTACCAAATACTCTTGGATTTTTGTTGTTACAAAACTCATATTACTATTTGGTAGGATCCCCCAAATTATAAATAATATTGCCACAACGGCTGAAATGTAGAATACCTTTGTTACTTTTTTCATTTGAACATTCCTTTCTATGTAGTATTAATTGTTAGAATGTATGATAAGGGAGTTAACATGCACAATTAAATATTGAAACATACGTTATTAAATTGTTCAATTCTTACGCATGTATTTAGGTAGTTGTGCTTATTGTTTCCTTTTGTCCTAATATAATTCTCCGCATATGCCCTTTTACATATTCCCACAAAACAAAAAATTAAACAAAGACTTGGTGGCTCTGCTTATGCAGTTACTTGTTACCTGTAAAAATAGGTATAGTCATCAACCACTGATATCGTATATAATAAATATATCGTCATATGTACATATAATAGGGGGAACAGCAATGAGAAGATTTATATGGCTAATGCTTTTATTACTTGTATTTGCTTCAGCTTGTGGGGAGAGTGAGGCAACTAATACGGCTAACAATAGTCCGGATCCGGATCAGGAAAAAACGCAGGATAAATCAGATGATGTTGAGGAAAAACAAAAGGCAGAAAAAGATAGTCAAAAGAAGGAAGAAGAAAAACAGGAAAAGGTCAATCTACCTGAAGAAGACAGTCCGGAAGAAGCAAAGTATAAAATTAATGATGAAGATTCTTCGGTAGTTCCATTGAATGATGGTATAAATAAAAAGGTAGTATTGTTAACTATTGATGATGCGCCACATAAATATTCATTGCAGATGGCGAAAACGTTAAAAGAATTGAACGCGAGTGCAATCTTCTTTGTAAATGGACATTTTCTGGATACTACTGAGGATGAAGAGATTTTGAAAAAAATACATAAAATGGGTTTCGAAATCGGAAATCATACATATAATCATGCTTTTTTACCAGACTCGTCTCAGGAAGAACAGAAAAAGGAAATTACTAGCTTAAACGATAGGATAGAAGAGATTATTGGAGAAAAGCCAAAATTTTTCAGAGCTCCAAATGGTGCCAACACTGACTTTTCAACAAAAATTGCGAAAGAAGAGGGCATGATCGTTATGAATTGGACCTATGGGTATGACTATTTCAAGCCATATATGGATGCTGATAAACTAAAAAAGGCGATGATAACAGGAAAAGGACCTAAAGTGGACGTACCATACAGTTTGCTGAAGCCAGGGGCCAATTTACTTATGCATGACCGTGAATGGACTGCAGCGGCATTGAAAGACATAGTAATCGGACTACGGGATAAAGGATATGAAATGGTAGACCCTTCACTGTTACAAACAATAAAGTAAAATAAAACAGCTAGCGGTTCAATTTTGAAGTATAAGTACAGTTACGCAATTTGTATTCTTAATTGAACTGCTTTTTTTAGCATTAATGAAATAAAGATTAAGCTTGGCATTCTCCTGTCTTGCACCCCTTGGGCTGTGTTTTGTCATTTAGGTCGATATCCGAAATTTCCGGACGATATAAAACAATTGCGAGTCAATATCCTTAATTCTCTGATTGATATATTATAATAACGGCTGATATCCTGCATATCCAGCTAATATATCACATTTGCCAGTAGAGAAGGTCGAGGATTGAGGATGCTCACCGGTTTTTCCGTTTAAGCGAGCACATTCCTTCCAAAATTAACAAAACTAAACTTGTTAACAATAACAGTCAGGTATTTTTTTATCTGACTGTTATTTTATTCACAAAAACACATATTATTTAATATGTTATACTAATTAAGGGTTGATTCTTTAATTGTGACACATTATAATAATTGTACAGTGTTATAATTAGTGAAAAGGAGTTGGGCCAGATGGGTACAATCGTATGTCAGGATTGTCAGAAAGTAATTGATCATTATGATGATGAAAAAGTGACTACTCTTTATGGTACATGTCCGACTTGTAATAGAGAATAAATTAATTAATAGTGATACATCAGAGCTGCATGGATATCCATGCAGCTTATTATTTGCAGATAAGTATAAATGCTTTCTTAGTGCATAAGTGCAACTAAGGCTTATCTATATTAAGGCCTGGCGATAAGCCAAGTTTTCTAATAACACTTTAATTTATTAGGAATTAGCCAATATTAAATGATAGAATAAAAAGAAAAAGGGGTGTTTATATTGAGATGGGAAACTAAAGTAACAAAACTTTTGAAAATTGACTATCCTATTATTCAGGGTGGACTGGCATATTTAGCGTATGCATATTTAGCGGCAGCTGTTTCAAATGCAGGCGGTCTTGGGCAAATAACGGCGATGAGTCTGCAAGGCCCAGATGAATTACGAAATGAGATTAAAAAAGTGCAGACAATGACAGATAAACCCTTTGGCGTTAATTTTGCCATTGGGCAGCATGGACGACCATATGAGCATATGGTTCAAGCGGCTATTGATGAAAATGTCCCAGTAATATCAGTCACCGGTGGTAATCCAAAAGGTGTGCTTGACATGGTAAAAGATCATCCTATCAAAAAACTTGTACTTGTTGCAGCGCGCAGGCAGGCTGAAAAGGCAGAAGAGCTAGGTGCAGACGCAGTTATGGTAGTTGGACAAGAAGGGGGAGGCCATCTTGGGCGTGGTGATGTTGGAACCTTTGTGTTAACACCACAAGTTGTTGATTCTGTTTCTATTCCAGTGATCGCCTCTGGCGGAATTGTAGATGGCAGAAGTATGATGGCCGCACTTTCATTAGGGGCTGATGGTATTGAAATGGGTACACGTTTTATTGCGACGAAAGAGTGTATAGATGCACATCCCGCATATAAACAGGCACTAGTTGAAGCCGATGAAAATGCAACAGTTGTCATTAAACGGACATTAGGAACCCCGGCCAGGGCATTAAAAAATCCATGGACGGACAAAATATTAGGTATTGAGCAAGAACATGGTGATTATGAAGCACTTAAAACATACATAAGTGGGGAAGCTAATAAACAATATATCCATAAAGGTGAAGAGGCAGAAGGGTTTGGCTGGGCTGGACAAGGGGCAGCAAGAATCCAGGATATACCCTCTGTGAAGGAATTAATAAATTCAATAATTAGTGAAGCAGATTTAATTAAGGGAAAATGGACAAATTGAGGTGATTAGCAACTATGAGTTACCATTACCCACTTGACGAATCATGGTCAAAAGAGGAAATAATTGATGTGGTAAATTTTTTTGCATTGGTAGAACAGGCATATGAACAGCATGTGAAACGTGAAGAACTTCTGGCAGCATATCGGAAGTTTAAGAGGATTGTACCATCCAAAAGTGAAGAGAAAACCTATTTTGCTGATTTTGAAAAGTCTTCGGGATATGCAAGTTATCCTGTTGTGAAACAAGCTAGAGAATCTGAACAAAAAACAATTAAACTAGATTAGTTAAAGGACTGACTCCCTTTATCATAGACGTCATCAATCAACAACCTGCATTAAACATGGCAAAAACGCTACGAATTCATCGTAGCGTTTTTTGTCTGTAATATTAGCCTTAATTCATCGAAATTTGATAAAGAGGTGTCAGTTTTTTAAACGTAGCTTCAACTTCCTTTAAAAATACTTGTCCATCTTTTAATATCGGGTCACTAGGTTTAAAGTGCTTGCCAATTAGAAATTCTGCTTTTTTAACATTTTGGAAGCGGGTGAGAGACTTTTCCAAATCTATATCAGCAAAACGTGTCGCATCTTTTTTTGTATGATCCAATGACACTACATAATCATCTGGAATTGTTTGTTTGATATCATCCATGTGATTTAAAAATGTTTTAGCCATATCTTGTTTTCCTGGCAGTTCATAAATATATGCAAGCCATACAAATAAATGGTCATCAAATAACCCGATTTGAAAATGCGGATGTTTCTTGTAACCCCGATTATTATGACAAAAAGCCATCCATGTATCATTAGGTGGATTTTTTGTACGTCTTAGGTGCTGTGCAATATGTATATACATTTCACTGCCAGTCATCTCTGAAACAGGCCCAGACAGTTCTTCACCTATTACCTTAAACTTTGGTTGTATATTTGCCCTGATGGCTTTCATTCGTTCATCAAGACCATCAATCGTAAATATTTTAAAATCTTCTTCCGTAAATCCCTTAAATACCATATAAATCATCCTTTCTATGGTGAATCATCATAGATTATAATAATTATTATTAAGCAAAAATTGGATTCAGTCAAGTTATCTTCCCGCAAAAAATGTTTAAAAAGATTGAAAATTGGGGAATGTAAAAACAAAAGTTACTATTTACCATGAACTATTTGGGAAAATATATCATATATATAATAAAAGCCAACTGAAAGGTTGTGGGTAAAGTGAAATATGTAATGGAGGCACTGAGAAAGAAAGAAGCACTAGAAAAATTACCCGTTATTCGAATGGAAATTGATTATGAACTTGTAACGCTACATGATGCAATGCAAGCCAATGATAAAATTGAAATGATAAAATCAAAAGAACGTTTAGAGCAATTACGATTGCAAGTGTTGGAGATTGAAAATGATTAATAATTGGAAATGACCCCAAGTTTACATATGTTCATTGATAGTTAATGAACACTTTTGGGGTCATTTGTATGTATAGGTTTACAAACTCGCCGGATTAAAAAAATGATTCGATGCATCCAATTTGGTATTATAGACATAGTTGAAATGTAATGGAGGCTTATAAATGAATTTGGAGATGCGTGATTCGATATACAACCAAGCAAAAGAATGGGTGCTTCAAGCAGGTGAGACGATAAGAGAGAAAATGTATGATCGGATTGAGATTAATACAAAATCCAATCCAAATGACCTGGTAACAACTATGGATCAAAACACAGAAAACTTTTTTGTATCAAATATTAAAAAAACTTATCCTGATCACTTTATAATTAGTGAGGAAGGATATGGTGATCAATTGGAAACACTTGATGGGACAGTTTGGATAATAGACCCAATTGATGGGACTATGAATTTCGTCCATCAAAAGAGAAATTTTGCAATATCTGTAGGTATTTATCAAGATGGTGTAGGAAAAATTGGTTTTATATATGATGTAATGGCTGATGTGCTATATAGCGCCAAACACAACGAAGGGGCATTTAAAAATAACGAACCTTTACCAAAGCTTGCCAATAAGAAACCTCTGTTGGAGTCAATCGTTGGTTTAAATCACTTTTGGCTTTGTGAAAATAGATTAGTTGATGAACAGGTAATGCAGGATTTTGTGAAAACAATTAGGGGCACTAGAACTTATGGTTCTGCAGCACTTGAATTTGCCTATGTCGCAGAAGGGATTATGGATGGATATTTAACCATGAGTTTATCTCCATGGGACATTGCTGCTGGAGTAGTCATTGTCAATGAAGTAGGTGGCATGACAACAACTATCTACGGTGAACAAGTTAACATGCTTGAAAAAAATTCGATATTAACATGTAATCCGGCAATAAAAAGTGCTATTGTGGAAGATTATATGCTGAAAGGAAAAAAGTGACTCCAATAGTGTAACGAGTCATTTTTGGGGAGGAACACACTGTTTAGGAGTATAAAACGCATAACATTTCGTGATCCAATTTTTATTGATATACCATATTAGTTTTTATACTTCATTGTAAATAACAATCGAAGTGGATGAAGTATTGCCACTCGGAATGACCTTGATAAACGGTCGAAATGAATCCTCATTCCGCTAAATAGCAGAAAAGGTGCTCTCGAAAGGACGAGACGGATCCTCGTTCCGCTAAAAACAGAAAATCAGCCAAATATGAGGCAAAAATGACAAATAGCGGAATGAGGATCCGAACCCAAGATTAAATTGAGGGTTTTTAAGGAAATAACGGAATGAGAATCCGCCAAACAATCAAAGCGGATCCTCATTCCGTTAAAAATGGGTTATTCAATAATAGTGGTTAATTGTGTGCTAAATATTACGTTGATTTCTCCCAAAACTGACCCCAATTAGTGAAGTCACTTTCTTTTTCGCTTGAGTGATAAACCGTACCCCATAAATCCAAATCCCAATAATATAAATAATAAGACAAACCAGATATTGCGAAATGCAATGGAAATTCCAACGAGAACAAACATGAGAATGACCAATGTTGCTAATGACAGCATGGGAATATTGATATTTTTCATAAATTACACCTCTTTTTACTGGAACAAGTATATATTAATTTTGGTTATTGTTCAAAAAAATAAAGTTAATAAATAGACAAGTTTTTAACTAGCATATTGCAATAAGATTTAGTATGATAGAAAATGAGTTTTAACGTTTACTGGTAATGGAGGATATGGATGGGTACTAATTTTAGTTTGCTATATGATTTTATTGTAGATAATTATCATGGTCATGAGCTAATGATTTTTTATGTCTTAAACTTTATTTTTGCATCGATTACATATAAGTTGGGGTTTGCTCGCAAATTACCAATTTTAAAATCTTTTTTGATTTATTTAATGTTAGCATTTGGTTCGATAATCATAACGTTTTTTAGTATAGTTGGTTATCCTATTACAGAGAGTTTACTTATAATGTCACTCATTTTAGGGATATACAGATTTAGGCTATATCAAGAGAGGAAAACAAAAAGTAAGTCATAAACAGACAAAAACTCCCAAATAAGGGAGTTTTTGCTATATTAGATCCTTTTTTTGTTTTTTTGCTTCATACAAGCGGAAGTTACCAGTTTCGTGTCTCTTTTTTGTGTTGTTATAAATTCGATGATCACATTCTTGGCATAAATACATATGGATTCTGCGATTTCTTAATCGTTTCGCTTGTAAGGAACTATCCTGAATATCTTCTATCGTGTCACATAGCACACATTGTACTTGCATTTCATCACCTCTGAAATTAGGCTAACTACCTATTAACTATAACATGACATACTTATGTATTAAAGTGAGTGTTTTATAAAAGAAATAATGGGGAACATATTTATTATCAACTTATATTTAAATTAGAAAGGGTGATTAGATGAGAAAAAGATATATTGCTTCAGTAGCAGGAGCTGTGGGAGCGGGAATTATGGGAGTGTTTCTGAATAAAGAGGAAAACAGAAATAAGTTAAAGGAAAGAGCAAGCTATATCAAAAATAAAGTAAAAGGTACAAATAAATCTAATTCAACTTTTGAAGATGCTGGTATTCCAGACCAAGCTGATAATAAGGATCCTGCACAAATGGAAAACGCTAAAATGGTGTCGGAAGGATCCCAATTTGGAGTAGATTATTATAATCAGGTTAAGGAAAACCAAAGTGAAGAAAAGGACTTGAAATAAAAAATGGCTGTGATTAACTAAACTTTCCACTTTAATGACAAATAATAAAAGGAAGTTTAGAACGTTCATTTTCATAGCTGGATCTAATACGTAGTTGATATAAACTGCGAATTAGTGAAGATTTTCTTTTGTTCTAATGATAGTTGAGTGCTTACATTCGTTTCTACAGAATACTTCGCTTTCCATGGGCACGACCTCAGCCTCCTTGCCCCGGCAAAAGGGGTATGCCGACGTTGTCCGCAAAGGACGGTTTTAGTCGGCCTTCATTTAGTCGCTTCTTCCGGGGTCCTCGGAACGTCTGTTCCCACAGGAGTCTACGTATTCTGCCTCCACTAATAGAGGATTTCTGATTAACGCGAAGTTATAGTCCATAAAGTTTCGTTAAATTAGCACTCATCTTATAAGGAATAGAAGGAATTTACATAAAGTTGTTTCGCAGTTTATATCTAATCAGCAACATTAGAAAACTAGACATTCGTTAAGGGGATTCTTTTGAAAGCGTATTTTTCTTTCTAGAACCACTTATATTCTGGAGTTTAAGCCTTTTGGTGAATGCTTAGTGCACTTATGCAGTGTGAAAAAATAGTTATACTTTCTTATTGCAAAATAAATCCGAACTAATTCGAATTCTATTTCAAGAATTTTAAATAGTTCGGATTTTACTTTGACTTGACTAAAACATATTTGTCCTAGCTTATTTTTGGCAGTATTAATAAGCACACCTAAGGCTTATCTATATTACAGCTTACACTCCCAGCATAAAGCGTTTTTAAAGTACAATACACTTTCAATAGAATTCCTTTAACTATAAGCTAAATTTTAGTCACTCATTGTTCTTATGGTTTGATTGTTTCTCCTCAATATCATCTAATTTTTTCTCATCTTCTTTTGGCAGCATTTCTTTGTTCTGATCTGGTTCCTGGGGCTGGTCATCATTGATTGGAAAGTCTGGCATATATCGACCAACGATTGCTGAGAGTTCATCAACAACTCCCTGTACTGGATGACCTTGGTTTATTTTGTTTCCCATCTCGCGTAGTCTTTCAACCACATCTCCATCAGCAACAACAACTGCTGTCTTTCCATACGGATCATTCTTTAATGCTTCCAAAACGGAATATTTTATAGTTCCAACACGTGAACGGTCTAAATCTTTATCAACATTTATACCAACGACTGCATATGGACCTGCTACTATGGATGTAGCATCATTTACATTTGGTACATCACTTGCGATATTTGCTAAATGGGTAGAAATTTGTCTGTTAGTGGGATTTTGTTCCTTTGCAGGATCAGAATCTTCTACCTGTACAATACGGTTATTTTCCTGTTCGGTTGACAAGGATTGGTCTTTCTCATTTTGCTGACAGCCAATTAATAACAAAAAACTCATTAAAGACAGTATCCCTAAACGGAACAACATGTGTACTCCTCCTTTAAAATGTACAAACGGAATTACTGTCTTATTATTCTGAGTCGAATGCTGTAAAATATACATCCTAAGTACGAAGTAGGATATGTGTGATCTGAAGGCTCAAAAACTTTGGTACAGATAGGTCTTAGTCACAGATAAGTAGTGAAAAAGAATTAATTCTTAATTGAATCATATTCTTGTGATCTTCATTTATCCTAACGATTTTACGAACTATGTATTATTGGTAATTCAACATACTATTATCGCTAATTAGTTTGGGTTTATTGCCTTATTATTAAAAGTTGAAATTGATTTAATTGAAAAAAAGCTGCTCACATATAAAAATGTAAACAGCTCCATCATTTAATTAATTATTATTTTTTCAATCCCTGTAATTGGATTATCTTTATTGGAACCATCCTTATAGAATAAGTGAACAGGCCCTTCTTCTTTAAGGGGTTTACCTTCAAGAGCAAATAGTAAGTAGCAGTTTTGCAATGCCTCAAGTGAGATATGCTCTTCACCCTTATTTGTTACAAGTGTAACGTCTGTAGCATTTTCTTTTATTTCGGCGTGATCTACAAATTCGTTAATTGGCATTACATAGGAGTTTACCAGGATCTTTTCCCTTTCGAACCGGGAAATACTTTTGTTAACTGGTGGATTTATTTTCTGTTGATAAACTGCTCTGTTCCACCGTTTTGATGCATTTTCAAGCTCGTTATCCTCAACCTGCTGTTCATTTTCCTTTTTCGAAAATGCTTCATCCAGCAGTATTTTTCTATCATCAAAGATCCAGACGGTTGGGTCTAGTGTGATTGAATAAGTAACATTTCCAGTAATAGGGACTATCATGTATAACCACCTCTCAATATTATCTTTTACAAGAATAGCAAACATTTTTCATTTTTTCATTATAAACGATTAATTTAAAATTTCCTTTAATTTTATTTGCATTTTCAACGTGCAAACGATAATATAATATAGAAGAAAGTCTTTTAAACGGAGGGGATATATTTGATTCCTGAGGTGACTGAAACTCAACGTGAAAAAGCCTATGCCCTTCTTAAGGCTGATGCTGATAAAATTTGGAGGCTAATAGAAGTTCAAATTGAGAACTTAACAATGCCTCAATGTCCTTTGTATGAAGAGGTTTTGGATACACAAATGTTTGGTCTTTCAAGGGAGATTGATTTTGCTGTCAATTTGGACATGATCAGCGAGAATGAAGGTAAAGCCCTTCTTGAAAATTTAGAAAGGCAGCTTAATATATTACATGAAGCAGCACAAGACAAGGTGTAATGTCATGTTACAACTTAGCAAAAACTTTGCCTAATTGGATAATGGCAAGGTTTTTTTATTTAAGCAGTTACTTTCTTACTGCAGTAATTTCAACTAAGGCTATCTATTAAGGCTTGGTAAATAGCCAAGTTTTCTAATCTAGTAGAAGTAGAAATGTAATATGGCACAAAATTATGTTATACTATTAAAAATTTCTATTTCAACTATTGTTACGAATACATATGTTGAGGAGAAGTAAGATGATACAGAAATTAAAGAGTTATGATTTTACGTTAATGATTACACCAATACTGCTGGCAATGTTTGGAATAGTAATGATTTACAGTGCTAGTATGGTAATAGCTGTTGTTGAGGGTCATGAAAGCTCACATTACCTGGTGAAGCAGATTCAATGGTTTTCTATGGCAATGGTAGGGTTTATCTTTACCAGTATTTTCCCCTATAGATATTACCAAAAGTTGATGAAACTGATTATTTTAATTATTGTTGTGTTATTGGTCGGGGTGCTCTTTTTTGGAAATGAAGTTAATGGTTCCAAATCATGGTTCAATTTTGGTTTTATCAGTATGCAGCCTGCAGAGTTTGCGAAACTGGGATTAATAATGTATCTTGCTTCAGTTTATTCCAAAAAGCAGGCCTATATTAATGAGTTTAATAGAGGTGTACTTCCACCTTTGATATTAACTGCTATAGTATTAGGTCTCATTATATCGCAGCCTGATATAGGAACAGCGGCGATAATTTTTATGATTGCTTGCTCTGTGATTTTTAGTTCCGGAATTCGTTTTAAGCATCTAACCATTCTGGTCTTGGTAGGTCTGGCATTAGTTGCATTTGCCATACCAAGTATGGTGACCGATGAGCGGATTGCCAGGTTTGATGGAGCTTATCAGCCTTTTGAAGACCCGCAAGACGATGGATATCACCTGATTCAATCTTACTTAGCTATAGGTGTTGGTGGATTAACCGGTGAAGGATTGGGACAAAGTGTTCAAAAACTGGGCTATTTACTAGAACCTCATACTGATTTTATAATGGCTGTTATAGCTGAAGAACTTGGTTTTGTCGGAGTCATTATTGTAGTAGGAATGTTATCAGTTATCGTACTGCGTGGATTATTTATTTCCAAAAAATGTTCTGACAGTTTTGGTGCATTATTAGCAATTGGGATTTCCTCGATGATCGGAATTCAAGCATTTATTAACCTCGGGGCAATAAGTGGAATTTTACCGATTACAGGGGTGCCATTGCCGTTTGTGAGTTATGGTGGTTCATCACTTCTGGTTATGATGATATCCATGGGGATAATCAATAATATTGCAAAAACAAATAAACAAAAAGAACAACAACCAGTTCCTGTGAATACCAAGGAAGAACCTGAAACAAATGTGTTTAAAAATAGAGGAGGAAAAACATGGGTGAGGTAAAGCGTATTGAAAAAGTATTAGTTGCAAATCGTGGTGAAATTGCTATACGGGTATTTCGGGCTTGTACAGAACTTAATATTCGTACTGTAGCGGTTTATTCTAAAGAAGACACCAGTTCTTATCATCGTTATAAAGCTGATGAGGCATACCTGATTGGTGAAGGGAAGAAGCCAATCGATGCATATCTTGATATTGAAGGTATCATTGAACTTGCAAAGAATGTCGGTATTGATGCGATACATCCAGGCTATGGATTTCTTTCTGAAAATATTCATTTTGCTAAGCGCTGTGAAGAAGAGGGAATTATTTTCATCGGACCTACAAGCGAGCATTTGAATATGTTTGGCGATAAGGTGAAAGCAAGAACACAGGCAATAAACGCTGGACTTCCAATCATACCAGGTTCTGATGGCCCGGTATCGTCAGTAGATGAAGTAAGAGAATTTGGAAACAAACATGGCTATCCAATCATTATTAAAGCTTCACTAGGTGGTGGCGGTCGTGGTATGCGTATCGTTCGCAATGAAAGTGGGCTTTCAGAAGCATACGATCGAGCTAAATCCGAGGCAAGAGCAGCATTTGGCAGTGATGAAGTCTATGTTGAAAAGTTAATTGAGAAGCCAAAACACATTGAAGTACAGGTGATAGGTGATAAGCACGGTAACACGGTCCATTTATATGAAAGGGATTGCTCCATACAACGCCGGCACCAAAAGGTAGTTGAGATGGCACCAAGTGTCTCGTTAAAAGATGAATTACGCCTGGAAATTTGTGATGCTGCAGTAGACCTGATGAAGAATGTTAACTACATAAATGCAGGAACTGTTGAGTTTTTAGTGACAGATGATGCATATTATTTTATTGAAGTTAATCCACGTGTTCAGGTCGAACATACTATCACAGAAATGATAACGGGGATTGATATTGTCCAAACCCAGCTTAAAATAGCTGAAGGACAAGATATTCATGACAAGTCTATTGGTATTCCAGATCAGGACAAAATTGTGACAAATGGATATGCTATTCAATCTCGCGTAACAACAGAAGATCCATTAAACAATTTTATGCCGGATACTGGGAAGATTATGGCCTACCGAACTGGTGGAGGATTTGGTGTACGCTTGGATGCAGGAAACGGATTTCAGGGTGCAGTTATTTCTCCACATTACGACTCTTTACTTGTGAAAGTATCAACGTGGGCATTAACTTTTGAACAAGCCGCACAAAAAATGGTCAGAAATTTAAAAGAATTCCGGATTCGGGGAATAAAAACGAACATTCCTTTTTTGGAAAACGTAATTTCACACAGCCAATTTTTATCAGGAGAATACAGCACAACATTTATTGATCAGACACCAGAGTTATTTGTATTTCCTAAGCGGAAAGACCGCGGAACTAAAATGCTTTCCTATATTGGACATACTACAGTGAATGGGTTTGAAGGTATTGCCAGGAAGAAGAAACCATCGTTAGCTACGCCGGTTGTACCCAAAATTGATAAACTGGAAGAAATTCCAAAGGGTACTAAACAGATCCTGGATGAGCATGGACCTGAATATTTAGCGGAGTGGTTAAAAGCACAAAATAATGTGATGCTGACAGATACTACCTTCCGCGATGCACATCAATCTTTATTAGCTACTCGTGTCAGGACAAAGGACCTGTTAAAGATTTCCGAGCCTACTGCACGTTTACTGCCTCAACTTTTTTCTGTCGAAATGTGGGGAGGAGCTACATTTGATGTTGCATATCGATTTTTAAAAGAAGATCCTTGGCAGCGACTGATCAAGCTTCGTGAAAAGATGCCAAATGTTCTGTTTCAAATGTTGTTACGTGCAAGTAACGCAGTAGGTTATAAAAATTACCCTGACAATTTAATTAATGAATTTGTAGAAAATAGCGCAACTGCTGGAATTGATGTATTCCGTATATTTGATAGTTTGAATTGGGTTGAGGGAATGAAACCAGCTATTCAGGCAGTCCGGGAAAATAATAAGATTGCTGAAGCTTCTATGTGTTATACCGGGGATATTCTGGATTCAGGACGTACGAAATATGATTTAAATTATTATCTTAACTTGGCGAGAGAACTAGAACAGGCCGGTGCACATATATTGGGAATAAAAGATATGGCTGGATTACTTAAACCAGAGGCTGCCTATCAATTGATTTCAGCATTAAAAGAGACAGTTGATCTGCCAATCCATCTGCATACACATGACACAAGCGGTAATGGTATTTATACGTATGCCCGAGCGATTGATGCAGGGGTAGATGCGGTTGATGTAGCGACAGGCCCAATGGCTGGGTTAACATCACAACCAAGTGCACAAACACTATATCACGCATTAGAAGGTAAAGAACGCCAGCCTAAATTAAATATCGATTCTTATGAAAAAATATCTCACTATTGGGAAGGTATCAGAGATTACTATCAAGACTTTGAAAGTGGTATGAAAGCACCGCATACCGAAATTTATACACATGAGATGCCTGGTGGGCAATATAGTAATCTAAAACAACAAGCGAAAGCGGTAGGACTTGAAGATCGTTGGAATGAAGTTAAAATGATGTTCAGGCAAGTAAATGATATGTTCGGGGATGTTGTTAAAGTAACGCCTTCATCTAAAGTAGTAGGTGACATGACATTATTTATGGTCCAGAATGACCTGACAGAAGATGAAATATATGAACGTGGTGAATCAATTGATTTCCCTGATTCCGTAATTGAATTTGCACAGGGTTATATTGGTCAGCCATATCAAGGTTTTCCGCAAGAATTACAACGGATTATTTTAAAAGGAAAAGAATCAATTAAGGTACGCCCTGGTGAGTTATTAGATCCAATTGATTTCACCCAATTAAAGGAAACGTTATTTAAAACCCTTGATCGCCAAGTAACTAGTTTTGACATGATCTCTTATGCATTATATCCAAAAGTATTTATGGATCATCATAAATTTACTGAAATGTATGGTGATATGTCAGTTCTTGATACACTCACATTCTTCTACGGTATGAAGCTGGGTGAGGAAATTGAGGTTGAAATTGAACAAGGTAAAACGCTTTTTGTAAGATTAGTATCCATTTCTGAGGCACGTTCAGATGGTACCCGTGTCATTTACTTTGAATTGAACGGTCAATCAAGGGAAGTTATTGTTAAAGATGAAAATGTTAAATCACAACTTATAACAAAGCCAAAGATTGATCAAGGTAATGACAAACAAATCGGAGCAACAATGCCTGGGACAGTGGTTAAAGTTCTATGTGAAAAAGAAGAAAAAGTGCAGAAAGGTGATTATTTATTAATTACCGAGGCTATGAAAATGGAGACAACAGTTCAGGCGCCATATACCGGTGTCATTAAAGATATTCACGTGAAAAATGGAGAAGCGATAGCGGTAAATGATCTGCTAATTGAATTTGAATAAAAAAGTAAAAGGGTAATGGACTCGTTCCATTACCCTTCTTTACGATTAAAGGGGTTCTAGGGAAGCAATTTACGCTTTCCTAGAACCCCTTAACGATTAGCCAACTTTTCTAAAGCTTTGCACTTCTTGATGATAACAATATAAAATAACTTAACATTGCGAAGTAGCAGGATATTACAAATGCATGCAACAATGCGATCCCTAGGTTCAGCACAGTAAAGATAATCATGGCTCCGAGGAAAACCTGCAGTACTATAAGCAAAACAGTTGTAATCCAGCCCCAGAACATAACACGATTTGTTCGATAATTTTTCATGATTTTGAAGAATAATACAATAGTCCAAATGAATAATATACCTGCAAAGAGCCTATGTCCCATCTGAATCCATTGATCGAAGCTGTAGTTAGAGAAAGAAAATGGTGCATTATTTGTGCAAAACGGCCAATCTCCACAAACCATACTTGAATTTGCATGTCTAACCAACGCACCCGTATAAACAACTATTAGCGTGTAAATCGTCAGGGCATAAATTTCTATACGGTGTTTCGTTTGGATTATCAGGGAGTCAGCATCAAACTTGGTATCTATTTCAAATATAAGCAGCATCAGTAAAAATAATGCAGCAAATGAAATTAGTGAAATACCAAAATGTGTTGCTAATATGAAATCAGACTGATTCCAAACAACTGCAGCTGCACCTATCAAAGCTTGCAGTATTAAAAAGAACGAAGATAAAAAGGCCAGGAATTTCGCTTCACGAATATGACCAATATATTTCCAGGAAAGGATGGATAAGGTCAAAACTGTTATACCCATTATTCCGGATACCATTCGATGACTTAATTCTATTACAAGTTCGGGAGTTATTGCAGATGGTACAAATTCGCCGTGACATAGTGGCCAGGTTTCACCGCAACCCAGACCAGACTCAGTCTTCGTAACAAGGGCACCTCCCAATAATACAAATACCATGCCCAATGTAGAAACTACAGAGAGCCACTTTAATGTTTTAATCATATGACTGCCTCACTTTATATCAAGTAAATAAAATATCAATAGAATAATATTAATATTAATACTTCCAGGTTATTAGAGCAATGAAAAACGCTAAATATATAGTAAAAATCACACAATTGTCATCTTATCATGGCTTATTACCATTTTCACTATAAAAAAATAAAAAACCCTTGCATTGTCGAGATTTGTTTGCTAGAAATAATATAGGGGATATTTGCTTGGCTTCAAATCACTATACCGGTTACTATGGAAAAACTACATATTTACATTTTACTTGATAAAGGCTTTAATAGCCTTTTGTTTTATTTTAGGTCTCCATTTCACAAATTTGTCACAATTGGAGGTTTATAAAAGTGAAATCATGTGATGTAGGAAATAGATTGTATTACAATTCCATGGTACAATTAGAATAATTATCTAGGATACTTTTGGGAATACTTAGGTATGATAAGTAGTATGCCTGGAATTTATTTGTGCCTTTTGTTGGGATTAGAAGGGGGGAATATATGTAATGAATAAAGTGGAGACTTCTTCTTCACCTCTAATTGGTAACTCAGCTATAGCAAAGGATAAGGATGTCACACTACTTACTGATCTTAAAGCGTTAATTAAAGTTGGAATTGTGAATTCTAATCTAATTACGACATTTACCGGCTTTTGGCTGGCGCTTTATTTCACAAATACATCTTTTGCAGCCAACTGGGGAGTTTTTCTTCTAACCATGGCTGGGAGCGCCCTTGTCATTGCCGGTGGCTGTATTATGAATAATTGGTATGATGTCGATATTGATCCTATTATGTCGAGAACGAAAACGCGTCCAACAGTTACAGGGAGTATATCGCTGAAGAATGTCCTGTTCTTAGGCATTTCAACTACCACATTGGGGCTTATTCTTTTACTGTTCACAACAGTAGAAGCAGCATTAATTGGATTTTTTGGATGGTTCACATACGTTGTTCTGTACACAATGTGGTCAAAACGCAAATATACCTTAAACACAGCAATTGGTAGTTTCTCTGGAGCGGTGCCACCATTAATCGGATGGGCAGCTATCGACCCTGGTCTTCATATGGTAGCTTTTGTGCTGTTCCTGACAATGTTTATCTGGCAAACACCACATTTTCTTGCTTTGGCTATGAAAAAATCCAAAGAGTATAAGGCTGCAAACATACCAATGCTCCCTGTTGTACATGGCTTTGAATTTACAAAACGACAAATCGTCGTCTACATTGCATGCTTGTTGCCACTGCCATTTTTGCTGGCATCTTTAGGAACAACATTTATGGTAATCGCTACACTACTGAATGTTGGATGGTTAGCTCTTGGAATTAGTGGATTTTTTACGAAAAATGATTTGAAATGGGCGAATATGATATTTATATATTCCTTAAATTACTTAACCATCTTATTTTTACTTATGGTTGTCGTAACATTTGAGTTCCCGTTTAGTTAAACTCGTCCTTACTTATACAAATTGATATATAAGGAAGTTACAAAGAGAAAGAGAGGTATGAATACATGAAAGGTTGGATGGGAAAATTCAGAGCGTTTTTTCTGTTAGGCTCGATAGCATTAATGTTATCAGCATGTGGTAAAGAAAACTTGACTGCACTTGAACCTAAAGGTAAAGGTGCCGAGTCTGCAATGGATTTAATTATTCTTACAACTATTGTAATGTTGTTTGTCTTGTTTATTGTAATGCTTATTTATGTAGCAGTTTTACTGCGCTATCGTAAGAAAAAAGGTCAAGAGGACTTTATTCCGAAGCAGGTTGAAGGCAACAAAACGCTTGAAACAATTTGGACAGTTATACCTATTATCCTGTTAATCATTATTGCAGTGCCAACTGTAACTGCAACATTTGATTTGGCTGATAATTCCGGCTCTAAAGATGGCTTAAATGTTCAGGTTACTGGTAATCAATATTGGTGGCATTTTAACTATCAGGGGCAAGAGATTCAAACAAGTCAGGATTTATATGTCCCGGTTGGTGAGAAAGTATACTTAAATATGAAATCATCAGATGTTATCCACTCGTTCTGGGTACCAACTATCTCAGGTAAAATGGATGTTAACCCTGAAAACGAAAACACAATGTACATTGAAGCATATGAAGAAGGCGTATACTGGGGTAAATGTGCCGAGCTTTGTGGCCCGTCTCACTCACTTATGGACTTTAAAGTCGTTGTAGTCAGCCAGGAAGAATTTGATCAGTGGGTAAAGGATATGAAAAATGTAAATCCTGATAAGCAACCACAGGATGCTGTTGCACAAGAAGGTAAGTCACTGTTCCAGCAAAATAATTGTATGAGTTGTCATGCGATTGGCTCATCTCCAGTACAGGTTGGACCTAACCTTACCAACTTTGGTGACCGTTCCAAAATCGCTGGTATTTTAGATCCAACAAAAGAAAACTTGGTTGATTGGATAACGGATCCTGAATCCATTAAACCAGGAAATAAAATGACTGGTAACTATCCTGAAGTTTCAGAGGAAGAGGCTGGTAAAATTGCTGAATACTTATTGCAATTAAAACCATCTGAAATCACGCCTGAAAGTGCAGGGAATTAATTAAACACACACATATAAATCAAGGGATGGAAGATGTTAAAGGGAGGTTTAAGTCGTGAGTATAGCAGCTACTCAGAAACGAGGCTTCGGCGCTGTGCTATGGGATTATTTAACTACTGTAGATCATAAAAAGATTGCACATTTATATCTGTTCGGCGGTGGTTTTTTCTTCATACTTGGTGGACTGGAAGCCATGATTATACGTATTCAATTGATCAAACCTGAGAATGACTTTGTTAGCGCAGGTTTGTATAATGAAATTCTAACGATGCATGGAACGACGATGATATTCTTAGCGGCAATGCCGTTATTATTAGGCTTAATGAATGCCGCCATGCCTTTACAAATAGGGGCAAGAGACGTTGCATTTCCGTTTTTAAATTCATTAGGCTTTTGGTTGTTTTTGTTCGGCGGGCTTATTTTAAATTGTAGTTGGCTTTTAGGTGGAGCACCTGATGCAGGGTGGACGTCATATGCACCTTTGTCGACAACATCACCGGGACATGGTGTTGATTTCTATGTGCTCGGTTTACAAATATCAGGTGCCGGTACTCTAATTGGTGGTATTAACTTTCTAGTGACCATTATTAACATGCGTGCACCTGGAATGACATACATGCGTATGCCATTGTTTTCATGGACAACATTTATAACAAGTATATTAATCTTATTTGCTTTTCCAGCATTAACAATAGGTCTGTTTCTCTTAATGTTTGATCGTATGTTCGGTTCGGCATTCTTTAATGTCGCGTTGGGAGGAAACACTATTATTTGGGAGCATTTATTCTGGATATTTGGTCATCCAGAAGTATACATTTTGATATTACCAGCATTTGGGTTATTTAGTGATATATTCTCTACATTCGCTAAAAAACGCTTGTTTGGTTATACAGCAATGGTGTTTGCGACTATCTTAATCGCGTTCTTAGGTTTCATGGTTTGGGCTCACCATATGTTTACAGTAGGTCTTGGACCTGTAGCTAACTCAATCTTTGCAATTGCGACAATGGCTATAGCAGTTCCAACCGGAATTAAAATATTTAACTGGCTCGCGACATTATGGGGCGGTAGTATAACCATTAACTCAGCAATGCTTTGGGCATTAGGCTTTATTCCTACATTTACTGTTGGAGGTATGACAGGGGTAATGGTCGCTTCAGTTGTTGCTGACTACCAATATCACGATACTTATTTTGTTGTTGCCCACTTCCACTATGTAATTGTTGGTGGTACCGTTTTTGGAATTTTAGCAGGTCTGCACTATTGGTGGCCTAAAATGTTTGGGCGAATTCTAAATGAAAAGTTAGGTAAAATTGCCTTTTGGACATTCTTTACTGGTTTCCATTTAACTTTCTTTATCCAACATTTCTTAGGATTGATGGGAATGCCTCGTCGTTACTGGGTATTCTTAGAAGGTCAAGGGTTGGATACAGGTAACTTAATTAGTACAATTGGCGCGTTCTTAATGGCAATTGGTGTTATTATATTCTTCTACAATGTTGTTTACACAGCAGTTAAGGGAGAAAAAGCACCTGATGATCCATGGGACGGTCGTACACTTGAATGGGCGACATCTTCACCGCCTGCTCACTATAACTTTAAACAAACTCCATTAGTTCGTGGCCTAGACCCATTATGGGTTGAAAAGACAGAAGGTAAAGGAAAAATGACGCCCGCAGAACCATTGGGTGATATCCACATGCCAAACGGATCAATCCTGCCATTTATGATGTCATTCGGATTATTTATAGCTGGATTTGGTTTTATTTACCAAGTTAACTATACTTGGGCTTATATTCCTTTATTTGTTGGTATGGGTATATTACTTGGTTGTATGCTAATCAGATCACTTAAAGATGATCATGGTCACCATATTACAAAAGAAGAACTTGAAAGGGAGGCTGACTAATATGAGTCACGATCATTCCTTAAATCCCGAAACAATGCCACATGAACCAGAAAAAGCCACCCTTGAGGGTAAAAATAAATTCCTTGGATTTTGGTTCTTTCTTGGTGGTGAAACAGTTTTATTTGCGTGCTTATTCGGAACCTACATTGCGCTGAAAAATTCAACAGCAGGTGGCCCTACAACAAATGAGCTGTTTGGGCTTGAGCTTGTATTTATAATGACTATCCTGTTATTAACAAGTTCATTGACAAGTGTATATGCGATGTATCATATGCATAACAACAACTTTAAAAAAATGCAGCTTTGGTTAGGAATTACAGCTGTCCTTGGTTTTGCATTTTTAGGTTGTGAATTGTATGAGTTTAATCATTATATACATGAGTATGGCTTTACATTTCGATCATCTGCATTTGGTTCAGCCTTTTACACCTTAGTAGGCTTCCACGGTGGTCACGTTACATTTGGTCTATTGTGGCTTCTGGCGTTGATGATACGTAATGCGAAACGTGGCTTAAACTTATACAACGCACCAAAGTATTACGTATTCAGTCTATACTGGCACTTTATTGATGTTGTATGGGTGTTTATATTTACAGTTGTATACTTAATGGGAAAGGTGGGTTAATTAATGGCAGAGAACACCAATTCCAACGAAGTTAATCCATATCAAAAGCATAAAAATAAATTGGAAATGCAAAAGCAGTTAATTACATTTGCATTAATGATTTTATTTACGATTATAGCTTTTGTAATTGTTGCCACAGGGATGATGCAAAAAATGTTCGTCATCCCAGTGTTACTAATTCTAGCTGTTATCCAAGTAGCTTTTCAGTTCTACTATTTCATGCATATGAAAGATAAAGGTCATGAAATGCCAGCTTTAATGATTTATGGCGGTGTCTGGGCAGCACTCTTAACAATAGCAGGATTAGGGGTAATAACTTGGTGGTAAGATATTAAAAAAACTTGGCTTATCACCAATCCCTAATGGCTAAAGCCTAAGTTGCACTAATGCAGTAAGAAAGGATTTATGCTTTCTTAACTGCCAAAGAAGATCGGGACACAATGTCTCGATCTTCTTTTTGGCAGTTAACAAGTACTATTTTATCTTCATCTAAAGCTTATCTATATTATAAGTGTGCCCCCTTAACATATAAGAGATTTAAAGGGAGCAAAATACACTTTATTTCGAATCATTTGTTTAGAGTGATGTGAGCAACCCCACTAAGCCTTGACTGCTAAAGCGTATTACCATCTAATTTGTTCGCAAATTGTCACATTAATGTTGTGTGATTCTGGAGTTAATACGTTATAATAAAGAACATAATCCGTTTATGGAGTGAGATAATATGTGGTTGGAATTACAGATTTTTGGCTTTAGAGCCTTGTGGAGTCCTTATTTTCTTTTATTTGTCTTGGGACTTGCTTTGGCCTTTTTTTTGATAACTGGTCCATATCGACACAAGTTTGGTGGTGGAGATAGACCGTCAAAAAAACAACAGAGCTTTTTTTATATTGCTTTGTTTTTGTTATATACAGTTAAGGGTTCACCAATAGATTTACTGACTCACATTATGCTAACGACTCATATGATGCAGATGGCTATTTATTATTTGGTTTTTCCTATTCTGGTTATTAAGGGGATTCCAAAATGGTTATGGGAGAAGGCTGTTCTTAGGCCTGTTATTAAGCCTGCATTATCGTTTTTATCAAAGCCGTTGATTTCAATATTGTTGTTTAATATATTATTTTCATTTTACCATTTACCAGCTATTTTTAACTTTGCTAAGTCATCTCAAATTGCACACTCATCTATATCGGTTACAATCTTAATTGCTGCATTTATTGTGTGGTGGCCAGTTTTAACTCCGCTAAAGGAATTTGATAGTATGCCAGCACTTGGAAAAATATTTTATATCTTTGCCAATGGAGTATTAATCACGCCGGCATGTGTGTTAATTATTTTTGCGGATGTACCGATTTATGCAACTTATTCACAGGATGGAGCTTGGATGCAAGCTTTAGCTTTATGTGTACCGAATGATGTATTACAAGGTATAACATACGCCATATCAGGTCCTGAAATGTTCTCTCCAATGACTACACTGGAGGATCAGCAGCTTGGCGGGATTATCATGAAGATATCACAGGAAATCACGTATGGTGTCATTTTAGCAAGAATATTCTTCGGCTGGTTTAATCGAGAAAGCGTACAGATAGATCCACTTCCCGTGGCTAACGAAAACGAGTATAGTTAGAATTTGTGATATTAATGTTTTATAATATATAGCCTGTTTTCTAAAGAATGTTGCTTTTTCTAAGTGATGAATTTTAGATGTAATTTATATAAACTGCGAACTAATTTTTAACATGTTTTAGTGCTATTATACCGCTCCGGAAATACACTTCGCGCACCTAGGGCGGCTGATGAGCCTTCTTGCTCCTACGTCGCTGCGTAGTCTATCTAGGCCTCAGCTCCCACAGGAGTCTACGTGTATTTCCTCCGCTGTTGACTGGAATAGGAATTGCTATAGAATAATTGTGTGACACCATACACTAGTCCGGGTGAGCGGGCGGGACGAGAGTTTATAAAGATTACTCCAGCATGTTAGTTCGCAGTTTACATCTACTGTGACGGTTAATACCGATAAAACTTACGAAAAGAGTCTTTATATAATAGAAAGGAAAAGTGTAAATATGCCGTTTTTACCGACAATAAGCACGTTTTTCATCGTAGTAAGTGCCATTTTAGTGGCGTTTGGATGGAGATTTATTATAAAAGGGAATGCAAATGCACATAAAAAAACGATGATTTTAGCTGCTATTAGTGCTTTAATATTCTTTATTATCTATGTGTCACGAACTATTTTTATAGGAAATACGAGCTTTGGCGGTCCAGATGATATTAAGATTTACTACACAATCTTTTTAATATTTCATATCTTTCTGGCAACAACCGGGGCTATTTTTGGTGTCGTGACAATTACTTTAGCATTAAAGCGTAAAATAAATATTCATCGAAAAATCGGACCGATAACAAGTGTTATTTGGTTTTTCAGTGCAATTACAGGGGTAATGGTGTATTTACTCTTATATATTATTTATGACGGTGGTCAGACAACAAGTATGTTAAAAGCAATATTAGGAGGATAAATTAAAGTGTGCGAGCTAATGCTCGCACACTTTATATTTTTGTATTCCATTTTATTATTTTGGCTTCTTTTGCTGAATTAAAGGCAATCAGGAATAATGGTCCTAATATAAACCCAAGTATACCTAACAGTTTTATTCCTAAAAACATGGCAATAAGGGTGGCAAGTGGTGATAGCCCGATATGCTGTCCCATTACTTTTGGTTCGACTGTTCTTCGTATGGCCAATAATATAATTGCCAGTATCGCTAACTTTATGCTCATTACGGTGTCACCGGAGATCAACATAAACAATGCCCATGGTCCAACGATTATTATTGAACCTATAATTGGAATGAAATCAACTAGCCAAACAATAAGTGCCATTATAATAGCCACTTCAGGTGCTATTAAAAACAACCCTAATAAGGTAGCAAAGAAAATAATGATGCTGACAAGAAGTTGCGCTTTGAGAAATCCAAGCACAACGCTTGCAAGTCTGTTATTCATAAAGGAAACTTTTTCAGCTGTTTCTTTTGTCATTAAATTATACAGTTTCGCTTTAAGTAACGGTAATTCGAGCATAAATAAAAATAGTGCAATGATGTACACAAGAAAACTAATTAGATACTGTGGAACTTGTGCAAAGATTTGTGCTATATTCTCAATGGTTATTTTTTCTTTAGCTGCATTACTTAAATTAGTAAGATGTGATTCTATACTTCCGGAAATCTGGTTTATAAATTCAGGAGGTAAACTTTGTGTGTAATTTTCAAAACCCGCTTCCCATTTTTCATAGACATTATTAAGTTCATTAAAGTGTGAAGGGATATCCTCGACAAACGTAACAACTTGTGTAACTGCTTTTGTTACGACAAATGATCCCGAAATTCCCATGAATATCAAAAACAACAGAAATACGACAATTACTGATGTTTTTCGGCTGATTTTAACTTTTCGTTGTAGTAGCCTAACTAAAGGGTTAAGGATTAAGGCTGTAACTAATGCGATAATTAAAGGTATAGAGACTGGTAGTATAAAGTAAAAGACTAGTATAAGAAATATAGTTAAAAAAATTAATGTCCATTGGCGTTTTGATATAGATCGAAACAATTTGAATTGATGTCTCCTTTCTTTAATTAGGATAAATATGTATATAAAAAATATAGCACTAATTACGCGGTTTGAACAGTTAAATATAGCATGTTAGTGATTAAAAAACCAACTGCTTTTGTTGTTTTTTCAGCAGTTGGTTTGATTATTAGCGCCTGTGTTTGTTACCTGTTTATTTTTTATATATGTCAATTTCCTCTTTGACTTTTGATACCAGGTTAGTTGCACGTTCCACTAGATTTTCAGGGAAATTTTCCTGTTCACCATATTCAACTCCGTGTGGGTAATAATGTTTACCAAGTAGTGGTGTTGTAAGTTTAATAACAGCGTTCCCACGGTCAACGTCACCTTCGACTGCATATCCCAAAATACGAATATAATATGTAATGTTTTTTTCTTTCGAACCTATTTTATAGTCATAAGTGACACGTTCGTAATCCCACTGACCTCCACGAATAAAAGCGTGTTTTCCCATTAGATGATCTAACGGTTTTACATCAACAATAGAATCTTCAATTCCTGTATTTTCTAATCTCATTTTATCCACCTCACATCTTTTTCCTCACATAACAATAATAATATGAAATGACTTAAGTTGCAATCGAAAAGAAAATATAAAGAATGTATGAAAGTTATTTAGTAATTTGGGAATGAATAATAGGTGATACTATAAAATCAACTAAGGAGGAAGCGTATGAAAGCAACTAAAGAAATAATGAGTACGGACATAGCTGTTTGTCGAAAAGATGATACGATACATGATGCAGCTATGAAGATGAAAGACAGAAATGTTGGTGTGATACCGGTATGTTCTGATGACCAGGAACTTCTAGGTGTGATTACCGACCGTGACTTAGTTTTAAGAGGGTATGCGGATAAGAAACCAGATACAACAAAAATACAGGATGTTATGAGTGATAAACTGCATTTTACTTCACCAGATACTTCAGTAGAAGAAGCAAGTAATCTAATGGCAGAAAACCAAATCCGACGTTTACCTATTGTTGATAATGGTAAACTCGTAGGCATTGTTTCATTGGGTGATCTTTCACTTGAGGATAAATCAAATGATGCTGCAGGTCATGCTCTTGAGGAAATCTCGGAGCGGCCAGAACTCCATTAATGTAGTATAATGAGAACAACCGTATAAATTTATACGGTTGTTTTTCAATAGACAGTTTAATTAATGTATAACTGCTTTCTTACTGCTATAAGTGTAACTAAGGCTTGCACTCCAAAATGCAAGGGTCTAAGAAAACATTCTCACAAAACAATAAGTAAAGTTTTCTAAAAAAAGTAGAGAAAAGAGAATTTACCCGGAATCTCTCACATATAGTTAACAATAAAAGGTTAAATAGAAGGGGAAGCATATATGCGGTTTATTCGAGTATTTGCACTATTAGTATTGATTATAATCGGTGGTTATTACCTTTTTGAAAAAAATCATCAACCTCCCGAAAAGGCAATAGATGATTTCAGCAGTATTTTCGAAAAAAAGGAGAATATGCTAGAAACCAAACAAATACCTGAAGAGAGGTCAACTATTCCGTTAGCGGGTGATATTTTTCAGTGGATAGATAAGTCAACTGATGTGTTAACTGAAGCTTTCGGAGAACCAGTAAGAAAGGATCAAAGCGGATATGGCTATGATTGGTGGATATATAAAGATCAGCAAAAACAATACATTCAGTTTGGAATAGATGATAATGAAATTAATTCAATCTATGCTGTAGGAACAGATTTGTCACTTGAACCTATTGAGATTGGGCAGGACTATGAATCAATAAAAAGGGAATTCTCTATTACAAATGAAGTTTCATACCAGCAAGGACTTGCTTCCTATACGTTTCGTTTAAAGGATGAAGAATTACAGGCACGCCCATTAGTAAAGTTAACGGACGATATATTTATGCAACTATATTTTGATACATTTACAGATAAGCTGTCATCTATCCGAGTATTATCTGCTGATATACTGTTACAGCATCGTCCGTATGAGATGGAGTATCGAGGTGATTTGCCTGAAAAACCTAACCTCACTGATAAACAATGGGGAAAGGTAGAAACGGGAATGGAACAGCAGATTTTTAATATAACAAACGTTATCCGAAATCAATATGAGGAAGCTTCATTAAAATGGGATAAAACCGTTAGCGAAGTTGCATATCTTCATAGTAAAGATATGGCTGAAAATAATTACTTCTCCCATTATGGTTTAAATGGGAATGGCTTAAAAGAGCGATTAGCAACAAAAAAAGTATTTTATCAATCAGCAGGGGAGAACATTGCTGCACAGTACCCGGACGTGCCATCAGCTATGCACGGCTGGCTAAACAGTGAAGGACACCGGCAAGCATTACTGAATGAGGACTATACACATTTAGGGGTAGGAGTTTATCGGTTTTATTACACACAAAATTTCTTGAAAAAACAGTAAAGAATGATTGAAAAACGCATAAGATATATTTACAGGCCCCTACCTATCATAAAAATTAAAAATGTACGTAAATGACCATCAATTTGTATTCTAAATTGATGGTCGTTTATTGTTGGTTTAATAGTAGTATCGGCTTAATATCCATAAAAATTGTAGTGTGATTTGCGGAATATGAATCACACAAATGTTTACCCAATAACAATGGCTGAAAAGGGTAAATAACGGAATGACGATCCGCCAAATCAGAGGGCACCAGCTGTCTAATGAATAAATACACTTAAACGCCCCCAGTTAGATTCAATTTAATCGTAAATGCTTGCTTATTTCGCAGGAGTTCAATCCACTACAAATACTATCCAAAATAGGTATACAAAATTAGTTACATAGTAAAGTGTAAATTTCGAGTTTGCGATAGGGGAGGGCGGAACCCGTCCTGAAGGATTCTCCAAACTGTATGAAGGCAAAAATGAATTCCTTTTCGACAAACCAGGTTTTCTAACAATAGAATATAAGTTTGCCTCTATGATTTACGCACAGTGTTTGATTAAACTACATAAAATAATTAATAACAGATAACTATGACGAGGTGAAATATAGTGAGCGATGATAAGCTTCACCCTAGTGTTAGGGAGTTTAAAGCATTTATGAAGAAGCATCCCAAGCTTATTGAAGAAGTCCGTAAAAGCGGAAGAGGTTGGCAGGAGTATTACGAAAAGTGGGCATTACTCGGTGAAGATGATCCGATTTGGGATAGTTATAGGAATAATCAGAAGGATGAAGTTGGAGGCAAGTCAAAAGAAGGAAAAGCTGAGTTGTTTGGTCAGCTGATGAAACTGTCGGAAAATGTCGATTTAGATAAAGTGCAAAAGCAAGTACACCAATTAAGTAGTACCATTACAACAATTCAAGAAGTATTAGGGCAATTTCAGACAACAAATACCCCACCACATCAGTTCAGGAAACCAGATAATCCATTTAATTGGGGTAGGGACTAGAGGTGAAACAATGGAGACGTCAACATATCAATACTTGCAACAAAATCCAAAGCTAGCTAATTTTGTACGCTATAATCCTGTGTGGTATCGATATCTTTCAAGAGATCCTAATAGGGTCAGAGAGCTCAACAAGGAATCCAAGAAATTTTATGGAAAAACATTTCCTCAACAAGTTGAGAAAGTAGGGAATCAAGTGCAAATGGTCAATATGCTTATCCAATTTGCAGGAGCAATGAAAGATTAACCAAATAACGTTTTCATTAAGGGAATTACATGGTAAGATTAAGTAGGAGGTGAAAAAATGATTGGTACAATGGAATATGTAGATATACTTGACCATTCTGATATAGTCAGTGACATGATTCAAAAGTCAGATGTTATGGAAGCCTACGAAGATTCCCTTAATAATGTAAGAAAAGATGATGAAGCACAACGGCTTATTAAAGCGTTTAAAGATACAAAAGGTCATTATGAAGACGTTCAACGTTTTGGAAGGTATCATCCTGACTATAATCAAATTATGAAAGAAGTACGTTCTACAAAACGTGAAATGGATATGAATGACAAAATTGCAGCGTTTAAGATTGCTGAACGGAACTTACAAAAGCTGCTTGACGAAGTAAGTGAGTACATTGCTTTTAGTGTCAGCGATGATATTAAAGCACCGAAAGATGGAGCAGCATTAACTGATGGTGGCTGTGGTCACGGTCACGGAAGCGGTGGTTGTGGTTGTAAGGCATCCTAGTAAATATTGATGTATACGTTATAATCTGATACACTTATTTGCAAACATAATGTTAGTGAGGGTATCCGATGATAACGAAACGTCAAGGGTTAATTGTTTGGTTTCAGCATATGAAAAACTTAAAACAGATAAAGCGTTATGGTCACTTAATATACTCTTCCAGAAAGTTAAAGTATGCAGTTATTTATGTGGATCAGGAAGAATTGGAAACGATAGAGACTAAATTACTAAAACTTTCTTTTGTGTCAAAAGTTGATCGTTCATATAAACCTTTTATACGAACTAACTATGAAAACGCTAAACCTGATAAGGCTAAACAATATGACTATAAAATGGGAATTTAAACCTTTGCGGGATACATATGGTGACCGCAAAGGTTTCGTTTTGTTTAATAGTTTATAAGGAAGCTTGACTTATCGCAAGACTTTAGTTGTAATTATACAGTAAGAAAATATTTAAACTTTTTTGCATAAAATTACCTCTCTAACTTACCTTAGCTGACACAGGAGACGCTATTTCTGTATAAAAGTAACCTTCTCGAAGTTGTCTGGACACAGAAGCCCTTATTTCACATATATCATGGTTTATTTAACTGTATTTGTGTGAAATAAGGTCCATGATGTCCACAAAACCTCAAATTTGCAATAATAAAAAAAATCATGATAGATAGTAGCTGGGCATTCACAACCATGATGGTTTCTTAACTATTAGAAAACTTGGCTTATCGCCAAGCCTTAGTATAGATAAGCTTTTAGTTGCACTTATGCAGTAAGAAAGTATTTTTATACTCCCTCTTTATTCTAACGAATCCTCTTGTTTTCTCTGTTATGTTTCTTATCTGACAAAAGAAAAACCTGCAGATAATTTTCTGCAGGTCCCTTTGTTTTCCTGTTAGAAAACAAAAAGGCAAAGGGAGAGGAGAAACCGGAGGAAGAACTTATGGGGAAGTGTAAGCCTTCTCCGTGTTTTGAAACAACCAAGCTATCTTAGCTGTCTCACTATGCTATTATGTACATGGTTATAAATTATATACACACTCTCTTTATATTTTTAAAATTTATTAGTTTATAAACTTGCTCTTTTGTTTTGTTAGGATTAATATGGTTTATTGAGGTGGTCATATGCGAGTAGTAGCGGGGATACATAAGGGTAGACAATTGAAAGCGGTGCCAGGTAAAACGACTAGACCTACTACAGATAAAGTAAAAGAGGCTGTATTCCAAATTTTAGGGCCATTGTTCAAAGATGGTATGTTTCTTGATTTGTTTGCTGGCAGCGGATCATTGGGGATTGAAGCTTTAAGCAGAGGTATGAAAAGTGGTGTATTTGTTGATAAACACCCAAAAGCTATACATACTATTTATGAAAATGTTAGAACATTGAAATTAGATGATAGGGTTGAAGTTTTTAGAACAGAAGCTTTTCGTGCAATTAATGCAGCATCAAAAAGAGAGTTACAATTTGATTTGATTTTGCTGGATCCACCATATAAGAAGGTGAATTATGGAAAGATATTAGATGAAATTGCTAAACTTCATCTGTTAAAAGAAAATGGCATGATATATTGCGAACATGATACAGCAGAAGAGTTGCCAGGTGACAATGATCATTTTTCCGTAATAAAACAAGACCATTATGGTGGAACAATAGGCATTACAATCTATAAAAAGAACTAGAAGGGAGAGCTTTTCATTGAGCAGATTAGCAATTTGTCCAGGCAGTTTTGATCCGGTTACATTTGGACATCTGGATATTATAGAACGAGGTGCTAGTGTTTTTGATAACGTTATAGTTGTTGTATTTAATAATCAATCTAAAGCTCCTTTGTTTACAGTTGAGGAAAGAGTAGCACTGTTAGAGGAAGCCACAAATCATTTACCTAATGTAACAGTTGATGAATCAAATGAACTATTAATCGATTATGCTATGCAGCAAAAGGCACAAGTGGTATTACGCGGGTTGAGAGCTGTTAGTGACTTTGAATATGAAATGCAAATCACATCTATGAATAGAAAGCTTAACGAAAAAGTTGAAACACTATTTATGATGACGAATAATCAATATTCATTTTTAAGTTCAAGTATTGTAAAAGAAGTGGCCAAATACAAGGCGAATGTATCTGACCTGGTACCAGAGGCAGTAGAAAAAGCATTAAAGAAAAAGTATAGCTAGTATAAAAAGATGTTGTTCAGTAAGATGACACAACATCTTTTTAATTTTTTCGCAACCGGTTACTTAATATCATGAAAGCAATCAGTAAAAATGTAATGGTTATGATTGGTCCGAACTCTTTTAGGTTGTAAAGTATTGCCAGCCATGAATCTTGTGGAACTCCATTTGAAACCGGAACCCCCTTAAAATCAAAAGATGTTCGATTCAAATATAACGGCTTATACAGTATAACTGTTAGAATACTAGCAAAAATACCGTGCAGGATGCGAGCGAAAAAATAGGGAGAAAACCGGATATCTGTAGGTGCAATTATACTTGCAACTTGTGCTTGAATGGAAAAACCGTTAAAACCTAATATGAAACTTACGACAATAATTTTTGCTAATAAACTTCCGGTATCTGTTTGCGATATTGCTCTTGCCCCTTGTGTAATCTCGAATAATCCAGAAAACAAAGGTAATGCTAAATCTACTGGCAGGGTAAATAATTGCAATATATATTCAAAAATGGTAGAGATTGCTGGTGATAATCCTATGATAAACATCAGCTTTGTTAAAACAGAAAAAAAGATAATAAAGCCACCAACCATTACTAATGTTTGAATTGAATTTAAAACTGCATCTCCAACTATTTTTCCAAATGGACGCGGGTCATTCATTCGAGCACGATGCATTTCTCTAAAAGCCTGGATGATAGAAACTTTTTGTTGTTTAGTCTTTTTTTCATCCTTTTCTTTTTCCCTGCCGTAAAAACGCATACATATACCGACCAGTGCATTTCCAATGTAATGGGCGGATGCTAACAAAATACCCAGTTTAACGTCGTAAAAAAACCCAACTGACACTGCTCCAAATATAAAGAGAGGACTTGAAGCGTTTGTGAATGAAACAAGTCGTTCTGCCTCAATTTGGGTGAGCTGACCTTCTTCTCGAAGTCGTGTTGATATTTTAGCACCAGTGGGATAGCCACTTGCCATTCCCATGGCCCATGCGAAACTCCCCGCACCAGGAACATTAAATAACGGTCGCATAATTGGTTCACATAAAATTCCTATGAACTTTACTACCCCGAATCCAATTAATAATTCAGCAGTTATGAAAAAAGGTAACAGTGATGGAAACACGATTTCCCACCACATTTTTAATCCTCTTATACTAGCCTCAAAAGATTGGTCTGGGAATTTTATTAGGCAAAAAGCAATAAAAACAGTAATGCTGGCAAATAGGATTGTTTTGACTTTTTGTGTCAACATAAAGCCCCCTAGTGTATAGCTAGCTCTGTACTTCTTTTTTTGATAGTAGTAGAATGATTCTAGCTTGATATATAAATTTTATTAGAAATGTAATAATTAAATTTGTACGAGTCTATATCAATATACGCACATACATCATGTTTTTATGCCATACACTTTTTATCATATATAGAAAAATGGTGTTAATAGGAAAGGCGAAAGGGGACTAACGGTGAAATTTACCAAAAAGCATATAATTTTTTTGATAATTGTAATTGCAATAGCATTTTTCATTTCAACATATCAACTCCCATATTATGTCTATAAACCAGGTGGCGCTGATGCACTTAACCCAATTGTCAATGTAGAAGGTGGTTATGACAGTGAAGGGGACATGCATCTTGTTACGGTTCGAGGAGGACAAGCTACACCTATTCAATATTTATGGGCAAAAGTACTGCCCAATCATGAGATTTATCCTCTTAACGAGGTGAGACCAGAGGGTGTTTCAGAAGATGAATACTTTCATGCACAGCTACAGATGATGGAAAGCTCACAGGAGGCGTCTAAGGTAGTCGCCTACAAAGCGGCTGGTGAGGACATTACGATCAATTATGATGGTGTCTATGTAGTTGGGGTTGTTGAAGGAATGCCTGCGGATGGAAAATTAAAATCGGGCGACCGTATCACTGGTATCAATGGGGAAGAAATAAAGGAATCCAAGGATCTAATTAATTATGTGGAAAATAGACAGGCAGGGGATACCATCATGTTAGAAGTTGTGCGTGATGACAAGCAGTTAACTAAAGAAGTTAATCTTAAGAAATTTAAAGAAGCAGATAATAAAGTTGGTATTGGAATCAGACTTGTTACCGATCGAAGTGTGAAAGTCAGTCCAAAAGTTAATTTCTCGAGTGGGAGTATTGGTGGCCCGAGTGCAGGTTTGATGTTTTCATTGGAAATTTATGATCAATTAACTAAAAATGACTTAACAAATGGTTATCAAATAGCAGGAACTGGTGAAGTGGATTACAACGGAAATGTCTTACCGATTGGCGGAATTGACAAAAAAATAATTGCTGCTGATCAGGAAGGCTGTAATATCTTCTTTGCCCCTAATGAGGATGGAGCTGAAGGTTCTAACTATGAAGTTGCAAAGAAAATTGCTGAAGAAATAGACACCGATATGAAAATTGTTCCGGTAGATACATTCGAAGATGCATTGAATTATTTAAAGAACATGGAATCGGAATAATAATAAACCTGTCTTATGCTTACGGAGCATAAAGCAGGTTTTTTTCTTCAACTTTTTTAGTATAGGTTGTTGTTGATTAGAAAATACCAAAAAGATATAAACTAGGAAGTGTGGAGTAGGGCTTAACGAGCGGACACATGGGACGCTATTTCTTTGAAAAAGTAGTCTTTTCGAAGTTACCCGGACACAGAAGCCCTTATTTCACCTATGTCATGGTAAATATAGGGCATTTCTGCCAAATAAGGTCTCTGGTGTCCGTAAAACCTCAAATTTGCTATATGAAAACACATCTCTAAATCAATTACAAATTCATTTTAATGACAGATGGTGACTGTGCATTTGGTGGGCATGTTGGTTTCTTAACTAAAAGAGCTTACTTTAAAATTGGCGGCTGTAGTTCCTGCTTATGAAAGTCTCGTTTCTTTTTAGCTGGAAGTATACTATAATAGGCTCTTGAGGCTTTTTCCTCCATGGATAGCATAGGGTCTGTATTACGACTCAAATTTGCTACTAGAGGTACCATCATATTCTTTTTTTGCCTATTTAAATAGGTTTGTCCAATTTCTGTCATACCTAGAATGCGGACATATGGAACAGATGAGGAACTTTTTGCAACTTCCATATCTGCTTTTGTTGTATTTGTTAATATATGAGCAAATATTCGTTGTAACCGTGTCCAGGTATATCGTTTTGTTTTAATCTTCTCAATCCATTCCTCAAAAGAAATGACATCATTGGCAGTCCTTTTAATACGATACTCCAACCCTTCATCAACACCGTGAATACCGGCGAGTTCATTTAGTGACATTGTTAGAACACGGTAATGAACAAGGTGAAAGTAACATTCCCATTTATGCCAGGTAGTTGCTTCATGTTTATACAATTGGAGCTGATTTAAGGTCTCTGCTGGCATGGTGTCCTTAATTTCTGATGAGATAGCATGATCAGTAAATAGTTGGTTTCGAATACTCGTGGCGGATGCAATTGCACCTGTTATCGTCTGATCGTGGTAGCTGCTTTGTGTTCGTGTTATCGTTAAAGGCTCAATAGGTAAATCATTAGCAAGAATTGTTTTAACATAGCTGAAACCAAGTATATTGTTAGGCTTTGACAAATCCATATTCGTTGTGGTTAAGCCTATCTTCTCATATGCCTTCCTGCTTGCCTCCGGGAAAGATAGACCTTGGTTCAAGTAGCTTTTAAGTGTTTCCTTAAAAGTGGTCTCATGCTTGTTATAGGTTTCATAACTTTTAGTGAAACGGGATATGTCACCAGATTCACTGCCGAAACAGATACTGGATACGCCAATTTCATTTAACGTATGTACTGAACCTTTGGCAAACATATCACTGCTTTGAACAGCATACGGATAGGGTAATTCCAATACAATATCAATTCCGGCTGATAATGCAGCATTTGTCCGATGAAATTTATCAATAATCGCGGGTTCTCCACGTTGTAAAAATGATCCACTCATAACAGCAATTATACAATCAGCCTTAGCGACTTTTTTCGCTTCTTGTATATGATATAAATGTCCATTATGAAATGGGTTATATTCGACGATTAGACCACAGACTTCCATAAGCTCATCCCCTATATGTGAGTTGGTGTTAATTGTATCAAAAAACGTAAGCGGACGCATTGTTCATAAATATGATTATCAGAAATAAGAAGGGGAACACTAAATATATATAATTTTTCTAAGCAATTTTTAATCTGTAAAGAAAATATGTTGACAAAAGTTCATTTTCCTTTTAAAATAACTCTTGTTGCCTTGAGGTGATAAAAATGAAATTTACATTAGGTCAAATTAGGAATAATGCCTATAGTGAGCCCTTTACGTTCGATGATTGGGTTAATGTTTCCGAGTTGGAAACAATGAATAATGATATACGCGAAATTGATTCAGCTCATGTGTATGGTACAGCATTCGACCAGGGAAATGAAATTGTTTTTTCATTTACGATTAGTGGGAAGATGATTTTACCATGTGCCCGTACATTAGTCGATGTCCCATATCCCTTTGAAATAAAGGCAACTGAGATTTTTTCTGAATCAACCTATTATGATGGAGAAGAATCAGAAGATGAAATTCATCCTATTGATGGGGAAGTACTTGACTTAACCCCATTTATCAAGGAAAATATCTTACTAGAGGTCCCTTATCGTGTGTTTTCGGATGATGAAGAGGCCAAAAGAAATGCTCCTGTAAAAGGAAATGATTGGGAATTTATTTCAGAGGAAAAAACCGAAAAGAAGATTGATCCACGTTTGAAAAAACTGGAATCATTACTTGAAGATAACGAGAAAGAGAAATAGGAATATTAATTCTGATTTTGCTTTCGTATTTGAAGGAGGTGTAGGTCATGGCAGTACCAAAAAGAAAAACATCTAAAAAGGTTAAAAATCAACGTCGTACTCATAAAAAGTTACATGTAACTGGCATGGTAGAATGTTCAAATTGTGGTGAATTAACCAAGTCACATCATGTATGTAAATCATGTGGACATTATGATGGAAAAGAAGTAGTTAACAATTAAATTGTACTAATAGCCTATATTAACAGATCACTGCTCAGTGATCTGTTTTTATATGTAAACAACAATATATGCTACTATGGATAGAAATAAGTCATAAAGGGGATTCCATAATGGAAACAATTCAATATAATACATATGAAGATGGTTACGGTATAATACAGTTACACCGCCCTGAAAAACGGAATGCTGTATCAAACGAGATGGCTAGTGAACTCAAGCAGGTATTGGAAACTGCTAAACAAACTTCGATTAAATTTCTGGTAATCACAGGAGCAGGAAATCGGATGTTTTGTGCAGGTGGAGATTTGCAAAATCTGCATGGAGAGCTTAGTACTGATGAAGCTTTCTCAACGTTGTATCCAATGAAAGAAGTTCTTTATGAAATTGCCTCCTTTCCGGTTCCTACTATTTGTTTGCTAAATGGAGACGCGTTAGGTGGAGGGTGTGAAATCGCAACTGCTTGTGATTTCAGAATCGCAAGGGAGAACACCAATTTTGGATTTGTGCAAACTAAATTAGGGATAACTCCCGGATGGGGTGGAGGATCCCTTTTATATGAAAAAGTTCATCCAAGCTTTGCCTATCAATGGTTGATGGAAGGTGAAGTATATAATGCATCCTTTTTAGAGAAACAAGGCTGGCTGCACAGAATTGCTTCAGAAGAAGTATGGCACGATCATCAAAAACTATTAAAACCTTATTTATCAAAGTCATTGGACCAAATGAATATATTAAAAATGCAATATAGAAAGAAGCTATCTATATTAGGCTTTTCTGCGTTAATGGATGATGAAGTTAGAAATTGTGCTAAACTATGGGGATCAGAGAAACATAAGGACGCTGTTCAACAATTCAAACCCCGGAAATAATACAAACTATTCACAAAAATAGTGAAATTTATTCTATCACTCCTACTTTTTGCATACATTTATAGCAAATGTGTAAGGAGGGATGTTATGAATGCAACACGTCAAGATGCATGGACGCAAGATGAAGATATAATATTAGCAGAAACTGTACTTCGCTATATTAGAGAAGGTAAAACGCAGCTTGAAGCGTTTAAAGAAGTCGCGAAAGAATTATCACGAACATCAGCGGCGTGCGGCTTTCGCTGGAATGCTTCAATCCGGAGGCAATACCAGGAAGCTATTGATTCTGCCAAGGAAGAACGCAAACAAGGCGGAAGGCTGAAATCATGGAATTATACAGATTCAAGACCCATGCAAGAGGAGGATCCCATTAATACTGCGATTTCGCTGTTAGAAAAAATGAGGACTAATTTTGCTAGTGAAAATCAATTGTTTAACAAAGAAGAGGAAGAGGCGTTAAACAATCTAAAGAAAGAAAATGAGATCCTGAAAGCGCAGCTGAAGCGTTATGAAGAAGCGTGGATAGAAATGGGGAACCTATGGAGTTGGGTGAAGGAAAATAAAATGTAACAGCTTAAGTGCGAGTGAATTCAAGGGTATACTGGATGTATTCTGAAGAGGAGTTATTCATTATAATATGCCTATATTGATTTTTCAGAGCGCAAAAAGACATGAATGATTAAAAATTACATTCATGTCTTTATCTTTGTATTTATTCTTTTTCTTGTACGCCTTCAGGCATCCAAATTAGTGGATTTGCACCAAGGTCACGTTCCATATCATATTTTGCTTTTTGAAAGCCCATCTTTTCCCAGAAACTATGCGAATTGATTCGCGGGTTAGTTTTTATAGGAAGCTGATAACTCTTCGCAAAATCAACCAGAGCTTTACCATATTCCTGTCCTCTATAGTCTGGTAACACCTCAAGTTTCCATAACTCCAGGTAATCCTGGGGTGGTTCAAAATATGCATCATATTTAGCGGTAACCTTGTAAAGACTCATTCTTGCGATTAAGTTATTTCCAATGTATATTCCATAAAATGGTGATTCACTGTCGTTCTCAACAATATTACTTTGCAAGTCCTCAAGCATCGATAGTTCCTGGTTGCCATACTCCTTAAAACGCTTGAACTTCTCCAATGTCTTATAATTGATTAAAAGTTTCTCAACTTTAATTTGGTCCATGCTATCTCCCCCTTAAAATCAGAAGTATTTGGTTTTTCTATATAATTTATTATAATATAAAAAAATTCATATTGAAAATGACAGCTATAATTTATCTTAGTTTTATTATACTGTAAACTATTAGAAATTTATACTTTAAATACATATTGTATTTATTCTGCTACAATTAGTTAAAGGAAAATTATAGAAGGGCGAATGTTATATGGATATCGGAATAATAGGCGGGGGATCAACAGGACTGTTACTTGGAAGTTATTTAGCAAAAGAACATAACGTAACTATTTATGTTAAAAGAGAACAACAAAAGAGATCTTTGAGTCAACATGGAATTTTCTCGCCAGAATCAAATGAATCAATATCAGTTAAGTCATTTTTAATCAGTGAGATGCGGAGAGAAGATTATTTAATCGTCTGTGTAAAGCAACATCATGTTTCACAAGTTATGCCAATTATCGAACAAGCAAATAAAGAAGCCACTGTTATTTTTTTACAAAATGGCATGGGGCATATTCCATTATTACAAGAGATGAACCAGTCAGTATTAGTAGGAGTAGTTGAGCACGGAGCTTTGCGAAAAAATGACCATACCGTTGAACATACTGGAAAAGGTGTTATTAAGCTAGCGGTGTTCTCGGGAAGTCGGGATGAACTTGACTCTGTCACTTATCATTTGAATCAGCAACAGTTCTCTTTTAAAGGTTTCTCTGACTGGAAAAGTTTACTTCAGGAGAAATTGATTATTAATGCTGTGATAAATCCATTAACGGCGTTATTCCATATAAGAAATGGTGAATTATTTAAGAACGTATCTATTCATAGTATAGCTTGTGAGTTATGTCGTGAAGCTGCGATAGTCTTAGAATTAGACTATGAACAGCAGTTGGAGCGGGTGCAGGAAGTCGCCGGAAAAACAGGAAATAATATTTCATCAATGCTAAACGATTTACAAGAGAACAGAAAAACTGAAATTGAAGCAATATGTGGCTACTTAATAAAAATGAGCAGCCATTCCATTCCGTATACAACATTTCTTTATACTAGTATAAAGGCTTTGGAAGAGCAGAAAGGGATTAAGGAATAAGCATGCCGGACATTATTATTTACTTCATCGGACTTATTGTGACAGTACCTATTATAGCAACATGGATTGTTTATTTAATCTCTATGAAAATATACAGGCATAAATGGAAAGCAGTACATAATGCTGTGAATTGGACAACAATACTATACATAATTGCTGTTGTAGCATTAGTAAATGAAATTTTTGGGATTTCATTTTTTGGTACAATTCTGGTTATATTAATTAGCATATATACCATTATCGTAGTTGCTCATTGGAAAATTTATACGGAAGTTATTTTCACTAAAGCATTTAAAATGTTTTGGCGAATTTGTTTTCTATTGTTTCTGATGCTTTATATCTGTTTGGTTTTAATTGGTATATATCTGCGTATCTTTTACTAATTATTCAACTTTCGCAGCGTTAAATGATTGCCTATACCTTGAAGGAATAAGAAAGGCTGAAGATACACTATTTGAGTTGACTTTGGATCAACAAAACGTATTTGATATAAAGTCAAATTTAACGTTCTACTGGAATACTACGAAGTACTTTTTAAAAAGTTTGAATGCTGTTATGCCCTCCGGAAATACACTTCGCGCACCTAGGGCGGCTGATGAGCCTCCTTGCTCCTACGTCGCTGCGCAGTCTCATCTAGACCTCAGCTTCCACAGGAGTCTCCGTGCATTTCCTCCGCTGGGTTTGCTCACTTATTCAAAAAAATGCATGTTGTGATGGTATAAACAAGATTTTGGCCATCTAAACCAGCAGATGGCTCCTGTGGGACAGCGATCCTAAGAGACCCCACAGTGAGCGTTTTTTTGCGATCGAGGCAGACTAAGTACGCCAAGTCCTGTGACAACGTCTGCACTAGCACGTCCTATGCGTTGGAGGCTCGTGGTGAGCCCTAGGTGCGCGAGTAATATATTCCAGTTGCGTGGTCAGGGAGCCACACTAAATACTACAAAATCGCTTACCATAGTCTGTATCATAGTTTATATCTTATGTGTACAAAAACTTTGATCAATGTTGTCAAGGCAATATTAAAAACGTGATGAGATTATCAATATAGCTGTTTAACTTATTCTATAGATGGAAAGTTGAGTAATTTTATGACTGAGTTAAGACAGATTAAATGAAATTAACATCAGTTTTATGTACAATACGTATTGGATATATTTATTACGTTAAAAGGAGCATGTAATCTATGCAGATCGATCCAATTAAACTACAAAACCAAAATGCACTAATAGATGATTATCGAAATAACAAGGGAAGCATCACGCAACATTTTGAGTATAACCCTTATTCGGACGCTGCCTATAAAAGTAGATTACAAGCGTTACAAAACAGAAATTTTGATCGTGAGCTGCTTACAGACACACTATTCGAAATTAACCAGCAATGGGATGCTCCTGAATCTACATACGTAAACATTGAACGTTTGAAAAAGGACGATAGTGTTGTGGTTATTGGTGGCCAGCAAGCTGGGTTATTGACGGGTCCCATGTACACAATTAATAAAATAATTTCAATTATCCAATTTGCTAAACAACAGGAATTAAAGCTTGAAAAACCTGTGATCCCTGTTTTTTGGATTGCAGGTGAAGATCATGATTTTGATGAAATCAATCATATTTACTTACCGGAATCATCATCCATGAAAAAATACAAATTGCTGCAGCGGGTAGCGGAGAAAAAATCCGTTTCCGACATACCTATTGATGAAACGTATGCAAACCAATGGGTGAATCGATTATTTGAACAAATAGATGAAACACAATACACGAAGAATCTCCATCAAATAATTAGAGGGTGTTTAGAGAACTCCAGTACATATGTGGATTTCTTTGCTCGTGTCATTTACAAATTATTTGATGATGAAGGTATTGTGCTGGCTGACTCGGGCAGTCCAAAAATGCGCAGACTGGAACGGGATCACTTCCTAACACTAATTGAAAATCAAACTGAAATCAGTACAGGCGTATATGAAGCATTACAGCAAATTAAACAAAAAAGCTATTCTGTGTCTTTGGATGTGGAACCCACTGATGCACATCTTTTTTATCATAAAGATAATGAGCGAATTCTGCTTGTACGAAAAGATAATGGGGATTGGGAAGGGAAGCAAAACGAAATATTGCTGACTAACCAGGAATTGAAAAATATTGCTAGAAACAATCCGGAGTTGTTAAGCAATAACGTCGTTACAAGACCAGTCATGCAGGAATTATTGTTTCCGACATTAGCATTTATTGGTGGACCTGGTGAAGTAGGTTATTGGTCAATACTAAAGCCTGCGTTTAAGGCAGTGGGGATCAATATGCCACCAGTACTGCCAAGGTTATCGTTTACATTCATCGATCGTAATGTGGAAAAATCGCTAAGAAAATACGCAATAGATGAACAGGATGCTGTTAATCATGGAGTAGAAGAGATAAAGGCAAACTGGCTGGCATCACAAAGTAATCCGCCAGTACAACAGGTTGCCGATGAAATCAAGCAGGCTGTTGATAAGGCACACAGCCCTCTTCGGGAAATTGCAAGGGATACACGTGCAGATCTTGGAGAGTTGGCTGATAAAAATCTCTATTATTTACAATGCGATATTGAGTACCTTGAAGGTCGGATTACTAAAGCGTTAGAGGAGAAATACAAAAAAGAACTGGCTGAATATGATTTGATTCAAATAGCTATGCGCCCAAATCAGGGACTTCAGGAACGAACGTGGAATCCATTACCGTTAATTAATGAATATGGTCCATATTTTATAAAACAGTTAGCCAAGGAATCCTGTTCATTTGAAGAAGACCACCACCTAGTCCATATATAATTTATATTCTACCACTATCCCCCACATTTTATTAAATGTGGGGGATAGTTATATCTTTATTCAATAATTTACTGGAAAAAAGTTGATGTATGCTGGTATATCAACTTTTTTTCTATGTCCTTTTTTATGAGTGACTCGTAAAGTTTAAGGGTTTCATCTAAATCAAAAGAACCATTTTAATAATATAAATAAAAAAATTTAAAATTGAGTGGTGAATAGTGGTGGAATGTGGTAACATATGAAATATGAAAGTGGGGATAGCTTTATGTTCATGGGTGAATTTCAACACAACATTGATACAAAAGGTCGAATAATTGTCCCTGCTAAGTTCCGTGAAGGGCTTGGCGACAATTTTGTTGTCACTCGTGGGCTCGATAAATGTCTGTTTGCCTATCCAATGGACGAATGGAAATTACTCGAAGATAAGTTGAAGAAGCTCCCCCTAACTAAAAAAGATGCACGAGCTTTTACGAGGTTCTTTTTCTCTGGAGCAGTTGAATGTGAAGTGGATAAACAGGGAAGAATAAATATTCCCCAGCCACTACGAAATTACGCTGTGTTAGATAAAGAGTGCGTTGTAATTGGTGTATCTAATCGAATTGAATTCTGGTCAAATGAGAACTGGGAAGATTATTTTAATGACTCCGAAGAATCATTTGGCGAAATTGCCGAAAACCTTATGGATTTTGATATTTAACTTAGCAACTTTTAAATTATAAATTGGCGTTAATACAAGCTTTTTAGAAGTAGGTGTGACAATGTTTGATCATTACAGTGTACTAAAAGAAGAAACTTTGGATGGTATAGCTATTAAGCCTGATGGTACATATATAGACTGCACAGTTGGTGGTGGTGGTCATTCAGAACAGATTGCTGCACGTCTAGGGGAAAATGGATTATTGGTCGCCTTTGACCAGGATTTGGATGCACTTGAAGCAGCTAAATCAAGATTGCACCAGTACCAAGATCGGATAACATTTATTCATGCCAACTTCAGAAAACTAGAAGAAGAATTATCCAATCATCATATTGATACTATTGATGGAATCCTTTTTGATCTTGGTGTTTCATCCCCGCAATTAGATCGTGGTGACAGAGGTTTCAGTTATCAGCACGATGCAAAACTTGATATGCGGATGGACCAGGAGCAGGATCTTGACGCACATGTAATTGTCAATTCATGGCCTTACAATGAACTTGTAAAGATATTTTTTAAATATGGTGAAGAAAAATTTTCCAAACAAATAGCGAGGAAAATAGAAGCGTTCAGAAAAGAACAACCAATTGAAACAACGCATCAGCTGGTAGAAATAATAAAAGACGGTATACCTGCACCTGCACGAAGAAAGGGTGGGCATCCGGCGAAGCGTATTTTTCAAGCATTGCGAATAGCAGTGAATGATGAGTTAGAGGCGTTTAATGATGCATTACACCAGGCTGCAAGAGTCGTTAAGGTTAACGGAAGAGTTGCTGTTATTACATTTCACTCACTGGAAGACAGACTTTGCAAACAAGCATTTAAGAAATGGAGTACAGCGAAGGAAGTGCCGAGGAATCTGCCAATAATACCTGAGGGTCACCAGGCACCATTTAAGCTGATTAATAAAAAACCAATTTTACCAAGCACTGGAGAGTTGGATGTAAATCGCAGGTCAAAATCTGCTAAGTTGCGGGTTGCTGAGAAAATAAATGAATGGAATGAAGATTTCACATTTGAAGAAGGGTGGAAAAAATCATGAGTGCAAGCCATGCGCGCAGCTGGGAACAAACTTACACATCACATGCACCACAAAAGGATAAACAAATTTCTGTGAAAGTACATAAAAAAGGCTGGATAACAAAAGGCGAAAAAGTCTTGTATTCGGTAATTGGATTTTGTTTGATTATAGCTTGTGTTTATATTGTTTCTTTTTCTTCTTCAACGGACACTTTAAACAGAGAACTACAATCTTTAGAGCAGACTGTACAGAAACAGCAAGTAGAAAATGAAGGATTAGTATACGAGAAAAAAAAATTAAGCAGACCTGAACGTATCACAAGGATCGCCAAAGAAAATGGCTTGAAAATTCAAGATGCAGATGTGAAACAAGCTACGGCTTTTAACAACTAAGCAAGGTGGATATGTTATGAAAAAAAATAAAACGACCCATTTCATGTCTAGCATTCTGATTCTTATTTTTGTTGGCATATTTTTACTCATAGCAGGCAGGTTTCTATACATTCAGGCTACCGCTGAAATTAATAACGTATCTCTAGATAAATGGGCAAAAGAGAAACGGACTGCATCCTACACGCTTGATGCAGAGCGGGGTAAAATTTTTGACAAAAATGGAATGACGCTAGCTTATGATCGCCCTACATTCCGTGTTCAGGCAATTGTTGAAGAATCGTATACTCAGAATTCAGAGGAGCCACTGCATGTTAAAAACCCGGAGAAAACTGCGGAAATGCTGGCTCCTTTATTAAATGCTGAACAAGGGTATTTATTGGAACGTCTTGAAAAAGGGATAAAAAAAGACCAATTTCAAGTTGAGTTCGGAAATGCTGGCAAGGAATTATCTCAGCAAACCAAAGAGAAAATAGAGAAGCTCGATCTGGCAGGTATTACATTTGAAAAAGAAGCTGTACGATTTTATCCAAATGGTATGTTTGCGTCGAATATTATAGGGTTCGCTCGTAAAGGTGAGAATGGGAACATCAGCGGAGTAACCGGGATCGAAAATGAAATGAATAAATTACTGAGTGGAGAAAAGGGACATATCTCCTACGAACGTGATAATTATAACAAGAAGCTACTAGACCCTAATGAGGTTATTAAGAAACCTGAAGATGGTGAAGATGTATATTTAACGATTGATCAAAAAGTTCAGACATTACTTGAAGACGTTATGACCCAAGTTGATAAAGAATACAAACCAGAGCGAATAACTGCTGTTGTCATGAACCCTAAAACAGGCGAGGTATTGGCTATGGGTAACCGCCCAAGTTATAATCCAAATAATCCAAAAGTAGAGAATTGGTTTAATGATGTGGTTTCTGCACCGTTTGAACCAGGATCGACCATGAAAATCTTTACATGGGCTTCCGCTATTAATGCAGGTGTGTATAACGGTGATGAGTGGTTAAAGACAGGAAGCTATCGAATTAGTGAAAATATAACTCCTGTTCATGATTGGAGTAGCAACTGGGGTTCAATAACATATGATGAAGGATTTGCACGATCATCAAACGTTGCTGCAGCAAAGTTAGTCTGGGAAAAAATCGGGACAGAAAAGTATTTGGACTATCTAAATTCATTTGATTTTGATCAGAAGACTGGAATTGATTTGCCCGGTGAGAATGCAGGTAACCTTGTTTATAACTACCCGCGCGACAAAATGGCTACGGGATTTGGTCAGGCAAGTACTGTAACTCCAATTCAACAAATGAAAGCCGCAACAGCCATTGCCAATGATGGCAAGATGCTAAAACCATATGTAATTTCAAAAATAGTAGATTCAACTACAGGACAAACAATCAAGAAAAAATCGCCCGAGGTAGTTGGTAACCCAATTTCAAAAGAAACATCAGAGCAAGTGCTGAATTTAATGGAATCTGTAGTTTCTTTAGATCATGGCACAGGGGGCCCTTACAAGCTAGAGGATTACTCAGTCGCAGGTAAAACAGGGACAGCTCAGGTGTATGAAGCGGAGGAAGGAGGTTATTTAACCGGACATGGTAACTATATTTTCTCATTTTTAGGTATGGCACCAAAAGATGATCCGAAGCTAATGATGTATGTATCGGTTGAAAAGCCAGAATTAGAGGGTAATACTCCTGGTTCAACACCTGTTTCATTTATATTTAAGAATGTCATGCAAAACAGTTTACATTACATGAATATTAATCCTGACAAAGACAGTTCCAAACCAGTTGAAGCTGTTAAAATACCAACGGTAAAAGGTAAAAGTAAAACAACAGTTAAGAAATCCTTGGAGGCAAAGGGTTTAAATGTAACTGTAATTGGATCTGGCAATACGATAACAAAAGCGAGTGCAGCAGAAGGTGACGAATTGCTTCCGAATGATCGGCTAATACTTGTCACTGATAAGCCAACAATGCCAAGTATAATAGGTTGGTCGACAAGGGATGTATTGCAGTTAGCAGACTTACTTCAATTGGATATAGAAATACTTGGCAATGGATATGTCGAAAGTCAAAGTATTAAAAAAGGTTCCACTCTTAAAAAGAATGATTATTTAGCAGTCGAATTACAGCCACCTGATACTGAAAATAAGAATAACGAAACGGACGAAGGGCAAACAGGTGAACAGACTGATGAAACAAGTGAACCGCAGTAGCTAGATCTTCCAGTACCAATTCAAGTTAGACTTCGCTACACAGAATCTAAGCTTCTCTGCTTGGTAGGAAGCTATAAAATTTAAGTGCTGTGGATAACTGGACTTCCGAATCAGCCACGTCCAGCTCCGATGTACAGGACGTACTAGTGCCGATGACGCCACAGAACGTAGCGTTTTCATCGGCCAGCGCCTAGCACCTAGTGGACTTCCCTCCCCGTGTCTATGATAAGAAATAAAGGATGTTCGACCTAAACCACCACATCCTGTGGCAACGTCGACCTACCCGCAGGCTGAGTAAAGCACAGTCCATAGGGTGCTGAACAGGCGCTTGCGCTTTTGTCCCATAAACAGTGTTCTATTCATTTTTTTTCATTCATATATTGGATACAAGCCTACCTATGAAAAGGGGATGGAGAATGAAACGTGTATCTGCCGTGACTGTAAGAAAAAGAATAGTTACTGTTTTTCTTTTTGGACTGTTATTTTTTGCAATAATTGATGTTCGTCTAGGGTATGTCCAATTTGTTATTGGTGACGAATTGATGGAACTTGCGAGTGAGTCCTGGAGCAGGGATATTACCTTTGAGCCTGAACGAGGCAATATACTGGACAGGAATGGTGACGTGCTGGCTGAGAATGTCTCAGCCCCCTCAGTTATTGTTGTTCCTCAACAGGTGAAAAATCCGCAACAAACTGCGAGCAAGATAGCAGACATATTAAATATCTCAGAGAAAAAAGCGTATGACTATGTGACCAGGAAGGCCGTATATACACGTGTACATCCTGATGGGAGAAAGATTTCAGAAGAACAGGAGAAGAAATTCCGTACGCTCAACCTGGATGGCGTCTACCTTGCTAAGGATTCAAAACGTCATTATCCGTATGGAAATTACTTATCACACGTATTAGGATTTGCTGGTATCGATAACCAAGGATTAATGGGGCTAGAAATGTACTATAATGATAAACTTGATGGTGAAGAAGGCAGTTTATCTTTCTATTCGGATGCGAAGGGAAAGAAACTGGAACAGATTGCCGATGAATATAAGGCACCTGAAGATGGGTTGAACTTAAAAACAACAATTAACTCCAAAGTGCAAACAATCATTGAACGTGAACTTGATTTGGCAGTTGCAAAATATAATCCGGATGGTGCTTTAGCAATTGCAGTTAATCCGAAAACTGGCGGAGTTCTTGGAATGTCTTCACGTCCTAATTTCAATCCGGAGAATTACCAGAAAGCAGATCCGGACATTTACAATCGTAATTTACCAATTTGGAGCACATATGAGCCTGGTTCAACATTTAAGATAATAACACTTGCTGCAGCACTTGAAGAGGGGACTGTGGATCTGGAAAAAGATCATTTTAACGATGATGGTGACATCTCTGTAAGTGGTACGGAGCTGCATTGCTGGAAAAGTGGAGGCCACGGTAAGCAAACATACCTGGAAGTTGTTCAAAATTCATGCAACCCGGGCTTTGTTAACCTGGGGATGAATTTAGGGGAAGAAAAATTGTTTAATTATATTAGGGATTTCGGCTTTGGAAAGAAAACAGGGATTGATTTGGAGGGGGAAGGAAATGGGATATTATTTAAACCCGAAAATGTAGGTCCTGTTGAACTTGCAACTACTTCATTTGGACAAGGTGTTTCGGTAACTCCCATTCAGCAAGTAATGGCAGTTGCGGCTGCTGTAAATGGAGGTAAATTATATGAACCTCATATTGCAAAAGAATGGATAGCCCCTCAAACTGATAAAGTAGTTGAAAAGATTGAGCCCAACCTGAAAGAAAAGATTATTTCAGGATCAACATCTAAAGAGATTCGCCAGGCATTGGAAAGTGTTGTAGCTAAAGGAACGGGACGTCCAGCTTATGTTGATGGGTATCGTGTTGGCGGTAAAACCGGTACTGCCCAAAAAGTTGGTCCTGGTGGAAGTTACTTAAAGAATAATTATATTCTTTCATTTATTGGTTTTGCCCCTGCTGATGATCCTGAAATTGTTGTATATGTTGCAGTAGATAATCCAAAAGACACTGTTCAGTTTGGGGGAGTGGTTACTGCCCCGATTGTAGGTACCATTATCGGAGACAGTTTACGTGCAATGGGAGTAGAACCAAGAGATGATGGACTCGATAAAGAGTACTTGTGGCCAGATCAGCCAAAAGTGGAAGTGCCAGATTTGGTAGGAATGAAAAAAGGAAAGTTAAATCAGTACATGACAAATTTATCTATTGAGACCAGTGGATCTGGAGACTATATTATCGATCAGGCACCAAGCCCGGGAACGAAAGTTGAACAAGGTGAAAAAATAAGAATTTACCTATCCGACAAAAATTCATCGTGAATACGATAAATATTTGCTATAATGAACAGGAAATAATAAATGTGAAATTTTTTAATAAGAGGGTCATTGTACCCTCTTAAAAATTGAGCTTATCTAGAATACATATGTGAGACATTACAAAAACGAGGATGTATTTAAAATGAAATTATCAGAAATTCTCTCCGTTTTACCATTTTATGAAACAACTTTAGCCACTGAAAATGTGGAAATCAGTAATATTGAAGTGGATTCCCGTAAAGTTACTGAAGGTAGTCTATTTGTATGTATTAATGGTTTTACGGTTGACGGACATGATTATGTAAATCAGGCGATTGATAATGGTGCTATTGCTATTTTAGCCGAGAAAAGTGTAGATGCAGCTGTTCCGACGATACGCGTTGCAGATTCGTCCAGAGCTGTAGCAGCGGTGGCTGAAAAATTTTATGATTTTCCTACTAAAAAGTTGCCGTTAGTAGGTGTTACAGGTACAAATGGAAAAACAACAGTTACTTATCTACTGGAATCTATTTTTAATCAATACGAGATGAAGACAGGTGTAATCGGAACAATCCAGATGAAAATAGGATCGGATTCCTTTCCGGTAACAAATACGACACCAGATGCTTTATTTTTACAGAAAACGTTCAGACAGATGACTGATGAACATGTAGATAAAGCAATTATGGAAGTGTCGTCACATGCGTTGGATTTGGGACGTGTATATGGCTGTGACTTTGACATTGCAGTATTTACCAACCTGTCACAAGATCATTTAGATTATCATAAAAGCATGGATGACTACATGCATGCAAAAAGTCTTTTGTTTGCACAATTAGGGAATAGCTATAGTAATGAACAGAAGAAATATGCAGTAATTAATCAGGATGATCCAAACAATGGTTTGCTAAAAAGAAGTACAGCTCAGCACGTTATAACATATGGTTGTGTTAATGATGCACAAGTAATGGCAGTTGATATAAATCTCGATGTTACCAAAACGTCCTTTAAAATAAATACTCCAGTAGGATCCATACAAGTTGATAGTCAGCTGGTTGGTATGTTTAATGTTTACAACATGCTTGCAGCAAGTGCAGCAGCAATTTCTGCAAACGTACCACTTCAGGTGATTAAAGATGCGCTTTTTGAAATTAAAGGTGTCAGTGGACGTTTTGAACCAGTAGATGGTGGTCAGGATTTTGCGGCAATTGTAGATTATGCACATACTCCAGATTCTTTGGAAAATGTGCTGCAAACAATAAAGGGCTTTGCGAAACAAAAAGTATATGTTGTTGTCGGCTGTGGTGGGGATCGTGATAAGACCAAACGTCCATTAATGGCAGCTATTGCGTTGAAATATGCTGATCAGGTAATCATCACTTCAGATAATCCGCGTACAGAGGATCCTAAGTCTATTTTGGATGATATGACAGAGGGACTTTCAGAAAGTCATTACAAGGTAATAGAAGATAGGTATGACGCTATTTTTCATGCAGTTAGTCTAGCGCAAGCAGATGATATTATTTTAATCGCTGGAAAAGGCCATGAAACCTATCAGGAAATTGACAATGTAAGATATGATTTTGATGATCGGGAAGTTGCAAGAGAAGCAATTCAAGTAAAGGAGAAATGATAATGTTATTTACGACAGAATGGCTTACATCCATTTTTGGTGAATACAAAGGTGTTGCAACCGACCCAATTGGAATTGGTGAGGTTGCAACAGATAGTCGTAAAAAAACGCAGAAATCATTATTTATTCCTATAATCGGCGAAAACTTTGACGGTCACGACTATATAAAACAGGCATTCGATCAAGGTGCAGTTGCGGCACTTTGGCAAAAAGAAAAACAGCTTCCTAGCTTTTTACCGAATGATTTCCCTGTGTTTTTTGTGGAAGATACATTAGAAGCATTACAGGAGCTAGCTGGATTCTACCGGGAAAAAATCAACCCTGTTGTAATTGGGATAACCGGTTCCAACGGGAAGACTACAACAAAAGATATTGTGGCTTCAGTCGTAAAAACGACATTCAATACACAGCAAACAAAAGGTAATCTGAACAATCATATTGGATTGCCATTAACTGTTCTGTCAATGTCTCCTGAGACGGAAGTACTTATTGTTGAAATGGGTATGAACCAATATGGTGAAATAGAAACACTATCGAATATAGCCAAACCGGATATTGCTATTATTACAAATATTGGCGAGTCACATATTGAGTACTTGGGATCAAGAGAAGGTATTGCCAGAGCCAAGCTTGAAATCATTAGTGGTATGAAAGAAAACGGTTTTCTTATTATCGACGGTGATGAACTTTTATTACGGGAAATGCATAAACGGGATAATGTAATAACGTGTGGATTTAATGCCGATAATGAAGTAGTAGTGGAGAAAGTAAAACTATCCCAGAACAACACACAATTTCGGCTCTCAGATGGATATGAGTACACGCTCCCTTTACTGGGGGATCATCATGCACTGAACGCGGCATTTGCTATTACAGTTGCTAATCGTCTTCAAATACCAAAGTCCAATGTTATTAGGGCATTAACGGAATTGGAACGCACATCTATGCGATTTGAACTAATTAAAGGTAAAAATGATGTCTCTGTAATAAACGATGCATACAATGCTTCGCCTACTTCCATGAAAGCATCAATAAACGTTGTGAAACAAATGGAAGGATTCAAACACAAAGTACTTGTGCTGGGGGATATTTTTGAACTTGGTAACGAATCAAGATTATTCCACCAATCAATTGCAGAAAGTATTGATGATTCAATAAGTGCTTTATTTACATTCGGTGAAGATTCAAAAGAAATTTCATCCACTGTCGATAAAACAAATTCAGATATAAATTGCAGCCATTTTACATCGAAATCAGAATTATTGAATGCCCTGGAGGATTATTTAGCAAAGGATACACTTATTTTATTTAAAGCTTCACGGGGTATGCAGTTTGAAAAGTTCGTTGAAAAATTAATAAATCCATCATAACTAGCATGGACGGTCGTTGCAAGAGGAGGAGAAGCAGTGAATATATATATATTAATGATGACAATAGCAATAGCATTCCTAATAACCGTCCTTCTATCACCATTTTTTATTCCGTTTCTGCGGCGTCTGAAGTTTGGTCAGAGTATTAGGGATGAAGGCCCGCAGTCACATATTAAAAAAACAGGAACACCTACTATGGGCGGCATAATGATCGTCATTAGTGTGACTATTACTTCGATAATTATGGTAAGTAAATTCAGCTCAGGATCAATTGGGTATGAATTGTGGCTACTTATTTTTGTATTAGTGGGCTACGGGCTTTTAGGATTTTTGGATGACTTTATTAAAGTAGCAATGAAACGAAACCTGGGATTGACGTCCAAACAAAAAATGCTTGGACAACTCATTATCGCACTTGTATTTTATTTTATTATACAATATAACGATTTTGCGACATATATCCATATACCAGGAACAGCCATTCAATGGGAACTTGGCTGGGGATATGCATTACTCATTATCTTTATGCTTGTAGGTGCGTCTAATGCTGTTAATTTGACTGATGGGCTGGATGGTTTACTGGCGGGAACAGCGGCAATTGCGTTCGGTGCATTTGGTGTATTGGCATGGTATGGGTTCCCTCAAACCGAAGTGACTATCTTTTCATTGTCCGTAGTTGGAGCCTTATTAGGATTCTTAGTATTTAATGCTCATCCAGCTAAAGTATTTATGGGTGATACTGGGTCACTGGCGTTAGGCGGGTCCATTGCAGCCATCGCCATTTTAACTAAACTTGAAATAATTCTAGTAATTATCGGTGGGGTATTCGTAATCGAAACGCTCTCGGTGATCATTCAGGTCATATCGTTTAAGACAACAGGCAAAAGAGTATTTAAAATGAGTCCACTGCACCATCATTATGAATTACTTGGCTGGTCAGAATGGCGTGTTGTAACAACATTCTGGTTAGTAGGACTTATTTTTGCAGCTCTAGGCATATATATTGAGGTGTGGATAGTTTGAAGACATTAGATAATTTTCCTTATTCTCATGTCCTTGTTTTAGGTTTGGCAAAAAGCGGAACTGCTGCTGCCAAGCTTCTATTACAAAGTGGGAAAAGTGTCCGTGTAAATGACAAAAAGGCAAGCGATAACGGTAATGCTGTGTATGAACTGAAATCGATGGGGGCAGAAGTGATTACAGGTTCCCATCCTCTTTCTGTTTTGGATGGCATTGAAATTGTTATTAAGAACCCGGGGATACCGTATGATAACCCGGTATTAGTTGAGGCAGAAAAAAGAGACATCCCAATTATTACCGAAATTGAAATTGCTGGTAATCTGGTGGAAAGTTCAATTATCGGGATAACCGGTTCTAATGGGAAAACGACAACAACGACATTAACAAAAGAAATGCTGAACAAGAGTAACCAGTCAGCTAAAATAGCTGGAAATATTGGCTATGTAGCAACTGAGGTAGCCAAAACGTTAGAAAAAGACGAAAAAATGGTATTGGAACTATCATCGTTTCAGTTAATGGGAGTAAAAACATTCAAGCCGAAAATAGCTGTATTATTGAATATCTTTGAGGCACATCTTGATTATCACAAAACGTTCGAAAATTATAAAAGAGCAAAATGCAATGTTTTCGTGAATCAGTCTGATGATGACTACTTAATTTATAATGCTGATGATCCAGTAGTAATTGAAGCAGTTGTCCAGGCGAAGTCAGTAAAGGTACCATTCTCATTGAAAAAGCAGCTTGATGATGGTGCATGGGTTGATGAAACAAGTATCTATTTCAAGCATGAAAAAATTATTGATAGAAGTAACATTGCTTTGGTTGGTGCTCACAACCTGGAAAACATTCTGGCCGCAATAAGTGCTGCTAAGTTAAGTGGTGCAAGTAATGAAGGAATAAAAGAAATTCTAACTAATTTTTCAAGTGTCAAGCATCGACTGCAATTCGTCGAAAATATAGATGGCAGGTTATTTTATAATGATTCAAAAGCGACAAATATACTTGCTTCACAGAAGGCACTTTCCTCATTTAAGCAACCGACAATCCTGTTAGCTGGCGGACTTGATCGGGGCAATGAATTTGATGATTTACTGCCATATTTGAACAATGTTAAAGGCGTAATTCTGTTTGGAGAAACAAAAGAAAAACTCAAAAAAACTGCCAGCGATGCCGGAATAGAAATTATTATAACAGCTGATGGTATGGAACAGGCTGTTAAACAAGCTTACAGTATATCTGAACGTGATGATGTCATATTATTATCTCCTGCATGTGCGAGCTGGGACCAATATCGTACTTTTGAAGAAAGAGGAGACATGTTTATACAAGCTGTGCATACATTAATGTAGGGGCTTGTTTCTATTCAATAAGATTTAATTAAAGTAAAAGCGCCCCTCCTGATTAAACTGGAAACGGGGTGTTTTTTTGTTCCGGAGAATTTTCAAAAACCAGAATGCACCAGATTATACATTACTGGCTGTTATATTATCGTTACTCTTGATTGGAATCGTTATGGTTTATAGCTCTTCGTATGTATGGGCAGACTACAAATATGCAGATTCATTTTTTTACGTAAAACGTCAACTTCTCTTTTGTGGCGTGGGTCTTGTAGCCATGTTCTTTATAATGGGAGTTCCTTATGGTACATGGAAGAAGTACAGCAAACTCATATTGCTGTCATGCTTTTTGTTATTGCTGGCAGTTTTAATTCCAGGGGTTGGTATGGAGCGTGGTGGAGCCCAAAGCTGGATTGGTATTGGCGCATTTAGTATTCAACCTTCTGAGTTTATGAAGTTAGGTTTAATCATATATTTGTCGGTATACCTGTCCGTTCAGCAGAAGTATATCACCTCTTTTAGAAAGGGTTTCTTTCCATCGCTTTTATTAGTCTTTACAGCGTTTGGATTAATCATGCTGCAACCGGATCTTGGTACAGGTGTTGTACTTGTACTTACATCCATGGTAATGATTTACACTGCTGGTGCCAGATTGTCCCATTTTTTAGGGTTAGCAGTTCTTGGAATTGCAGGTTTCTTGTTGTTGATTATATCAGCACCATACCGAATAGACCGGATAACAGCCTTTTTAAATCCATGGGAAGATCCATCTGATACAGGTTTTCAAATTATTCAATCATTATATGCCATTGGTCCTGGAGGTTTAACAGGGGTCGGGCTTGGCAATAGTTTACAGAAACATTTCTATTTACCCGAACCGCAAAATGATTTTATCTTTGCAATATTAGGTGAGGAACTAGGCTTTTTAGGTGGCACATTCGTAATTGGTCTATTTATGTTACTATTCTGGCGGGGGGTAAAGGTTGCACTTGAAGCACCGGATACATATGGAAGGTTCCTGGCACTTGGAATTGTCTCCATGCTGACAATACAGGTAATGATCAACATTAGTGTCGTTATTGGATTAATCCCAGTAACTGGAATAACATTACCATTTCTTAGCTATGGTGGATCGTCATTAACGTTAACGCTATGTTCAGTCGGTATTTTGTTAAATATTAGCAAATACTCAAAACTATAATATTTTTGGCAGTAAAAAAAGGCGTAAATACAATTTAACTGGTGAAGTGCCAACTAAGGCTCTTACTACGAGCAGAGGGTTGCTAAGAAAGCTTAAGTCGCTTTCTTAGCAACCCTTTTACGATAAGCTGCGTATTCTAGCAAAAAATACCTCAATCTAGGTAATGTTTACTACATATTTAAATCCATTATGTGATATAATTCTTGTAACATAAGAGAAACGGCATTGTATAGTGCCGTTTCGTTCTTTTCATTTTATAACTAAAATTCTCTGATAAAGGAAGAAATAGAAATGGGGAAAAAGAATGTAGTTTCGATTGAGGATCGTATCCCAATGTTGAAACAGGAACGTAAAAAGAAGGCAAATCGCCGTCTCATATTTTATCTTTCTATTTTTTTCTTTTTGATCTCCATTATTGTATACCTTCAATCACCATTAAGCCATGTGAAAACAATTGAAGTGTCAGGGAATTCATTTGCTAAAGATCAGGAAGTTATTCAGCAAAGTAAAATTTCCAATGCTTCGAATATATGGATGATCAATGAATCGAAAGTAGTACAGGCAATTAGTGAAAATCCGGTAGTTAAATCGGTAGAGGTGAATCGACAGTTACCTTGGACAATCAAAATTCAAGTTAAAGAGTACAATCATGTCGGTTATATTAAAAGAGAGAGCAGTTTTTTTCCAATTTTGGGAAATGGTAAAGTTTTAACTGAAATGAAGCAGAAATTAGCTAATGGAAATGCTCCTTTAATTCTTGGCTTTAGTGACGAGGATTATTTGAATAATATGACAGCTGAATTAAAAAAACTTCCTGTAAGCATATTGAATTTAATCTCGGAAATTCATTGGAAACCAAGTGATGATAATAAGAATAAAATCCTGCTTTACATGAATGATGGTTATATGGTTGACGGGACGATAAGGAATTTTGCAGATAAGATGGATGTATATCCATCAATCGTTGCACAGCTTAGTCCAGAGAGTAAGGGAATTATTCATATTGGTGTAGGTGCATATTTTGAATCGTTTAAAAAAGAAACTGAAGAAACTACCAATGAAGAAGAGGTTCAGAATGGAGAAGAAGGATAATCGTATGAGTGATAAATACTTTTATTGTGAAAGAAAGTCACATTTACAATATATTTAACGAAATATATATAGTGGGTTCCAAAGCTTAAGCAGAGTAAGGATGAAAAAATGGTTATCGATAAAGGGATAATTTATGGATGCGTATTTTACTGCTTAGCCCCCGTAATGATTAATCACTAAAAAATAGTAAGAAAACTTGCTAAAATAGAAGGAATTAGTAGCTTTTTTGTTGAATTAACTAATATATATTTTCTTTTTAGTTAAATTCCTTTAAAATGGTAGATTATAGTATAATAAGAAAACTTGGCTTTTCGATAAAGAGAAATCTCATGGATGCGATTTTGTTTTCATAGATCTCTTTATTCTTTAGAGTGCAAGCTTTAATGAAAAAGCCTTAGTTGCACTTATGCAGTAAAAAAGTAGATATACTTTCAAAACTGCAAATAATAGAAAATGGAATAAGAGAAATCATCTGATGATAAAAATAATGATCAGATGCTTCTGAATCAGGAGGTGCCTTTCTTTGAACAACAGCGAAGTACTAGTGAGTCTTGACATAGGTACATCAAAAATTAAAGTAATAATTGGAGAAGTATTAAACGACTCTCTTAATATCATTGGAGTTGGAACAGCAAAATCGAATGGCATGAAAAAAGGTGCAATAGTTGATATCGACCAAACAGTAACTTCCATTCGAAATGCGGTCGAACAAGCGGAACGAATGGTTGGAATGCAAATTGATAGTGTAGTAGTTGGTATTAACGGGAATCACATACAATTACAGCCATGTCATGGAGTTGTAGCAGTTCAAAGTGAAAACCGGGAGATTGGTGATGAGGATATCTCACGCGTTATCGATGGTGCTCAAGTAATATCAATTCCACCAGAACGCGAGATTATTGATGTAATTCCCAAACAGTTCGTTGTCGATGGATTAGATGAGATAACCGATCCAAGAGGAATGATTGGCGTAAGACTAGAAATGGAAGGAACAATAATAACATGTTCCAAAACAGTTTTACATAACATTTTAAAATGTGTGGAACGTGCAAATTTACAGGTTTCAGATATTTGTTTACAACCACTTTCAGCCGGAACGGTGGCTCTATCCAAAGACGAGAAAAACCTTGGCGTAACACTTATTGATGTTGGTGGAGGTTGTTCTACAGTTTCGATATTTGAAAATGAGCACCTGGTATCTACCAGTGTAGTACCACTTGGCGGCGATAACATTACGAAGGATTTATCAATTGGCTTAAGAACTTCAACGGAAGAGGCGGAGGATATTAAATTAAATTATGGGCATGCCTTTTTTGATGATGCAAAAGAAGAAGAAACGTTTGAGGCATCTATTATCGGCAGTAATAATACACAAACGCATAACCAATTACAGATTGCTGACATAATAGAAGCAAGGCTGGCGGAAATATATGCTTATGCAGAACGGGAAATCAGACGTATAGGTTACCAACAATTACCTGGTGGGTATGTGCTGACAGGTGGTACAATGAAGATGCCGGGTGTTCTGGAACTTGCTCAGGATATTTTTCAGTCAAATGTACGCATGGCCATCCCTGATTACATAGGTGTAAGAGAACCACAGTTTACTGCTGGAGTAGGAATCTTGCAATTTGCCTATCGGAATGCGAAAATACAAGGAAAAGAACTGTATCCATCTGTAGTAGTAAATCAGGATGAAACGAAGTCAAAACGTACAAAAAAATCAACAAAATCAGATGAAACAACAAAAACAAAGAAAAAAGAATCTGGAATGGCTAATTTGTTTAAATATTTTTTTGACTAAACAGTAGGCGGGGCAGAGTAATATAGTTAGTGCCTCTAGCTGTGTTTTCTCAATACTGAATATAGTTCCCTGGAACATAGTTAGCTTCTAGAACTCTTGTAATTTTGCATATTAGGAGGAACGGAAATATGTTAGAGTTTGATACGAATATGGATCAACTAGCAACAATTAAAGTTATTGGTGTCGGTGGTGGCGGAAGCAACGCTGTTAACCGTATGATTGAACATGGTGTTGAGGGTGTTGAGTTCATTGCCGTTAATACAGATGCACAAGCTTTAAATCTATCAATGGCAGAAACAAAATTACAAATAGGCGGGAAATTGACTCGTGGGCTTGGTGCAGGTGCAAATCCTGAGGTTGGTAAAAAAGCCGCTGAAGAAAATAAAGAACAGTTGGAAGAAGTATTGCAAGGTGCTGATATGATATTTGTTACAGCTGGTATGGGTGGAGGCACTGGAACTGGTGCTGCGCCTGTAATCGCACAAATCGCTAAAGAACTTGGCGCATTAACTGTCGGTGTTGTGACACGTCCTTTCACTTTTGAAGGAAAAAGAAGATCTACTCAGGCTGTAACTGGAATTGATTCTCTTAAAAGCAGTGTAGATACTTTAATTGTTATTCCGAATGATCGTTTGCTGGAGATTGTTGATAAGAATACACCGATGTTAGAAGCATTCCGTGAGGCAGATAATGTATTGCGTCAAGGTGTACAAGGTATCTCTGATCTAATAGCAAAACCAGGCTTGATTAATGTTGACTTTGCAGACGTGAAGACAATCATGTTTGATAAAGGGTCTGCGTTAATGGGGATTGGTATTGCCACTGGAGAAAATCGAGCTCCTGAAGCAGCTAAGAAAGCTATCTCTTCACCATTATTGGAAACCTCTATTGACGGGGCACATGGCATTCTTATGAATATAACAGGTGGCTCTAATTTAAGCTTGTATGAAGTACAGGAAGCTGCGGATTTGGTGACTTCAGCTGCAGATGACGAAGTAAATGTTATCTTTGGTTCCGTTATAAATGAGAATTTGAAAGATGAGATAATCGTAACAGTAATTGCTACTGGTTTCGATGAAAGCCAAAAAGCAGGTAAACAGCCTAAAGAACGTCCGGTTATTAATCATAATCAGCATGCTGCATCTAAGGCTAATGATGAAATGCCTAGAGAAAGAGAAAGAGGACAAAATCAGCAAAGTCGTCCTACTACACAGGATGACGAACTGGATATTCCTACGTTCTTAAGAAATCGTAATCGCAACAGATAAATAATAATAGTAACTTTTCAGTAAGAGACTGGAACAAAGTGTTTTAGTCAAAGAAAAATCCGAACTATGGTTCAAAATTCTTGAAATAGAATTTGAATTAGTTCGGATTTTTTTGTTGCTGATTAGAAATAAACTGCGAAACAATAGCTGAGTGTTAGAAATCGCTTCGGAAATACATTACGCACATCTTATAAATAACAGATAAAGTGTGAGGGATAAAGCAAGGATTTTGAAACCATTTAAACTAGCAGTTGGAATATGCAAGACTCCTGTGGGACAGCGAACCTAAGAGACCCCACAGGGAGCGTTCTTTGCGAGCGAGGCAGACTAAGCACGCCACGTCCTGTGGCAACGTCTGCACTAGCACGTCCTATGCGTCGGTGGCTCGTGGTGAGTCCACGGAAAGCAAGTGTATTCCAACTGCGTGGTCAGAGAGCCACACTACATACTAAGATTTGTTACTCATAGTCTGTGACACACTTTACATCAACAACATATTATATCCAGCCATTGAAAATGAACGATCTAAATTTCCTATCCTGTTATTATTCGGATTCAAGGTGGAAAATTGTAGCTATGTCGCAGCCCTTTTTTAATGCCTCTTATTTAAGCCGACAAAGTCTCCGATAAGTAGTTAAAATTAGCACATTTTTGCATACAAGAAGTGACAGACTTCGCTAGCTAAACAAACTATACTTCTAAATAAGGTATTCCAGTAAGGTGAAAGGAAGAAGGACGTGACCATTTATCTTGATGCTGTCTGGTTGTTAAATTTCTTCTTGGACTTGATGCTTTTAATGCTAACTCAAGCTCTGGCAAAAGACAGCACACAAAAGGTTCGGATTTTGTTGGGTGCGTTTATCGCTTCGTTATTAGTTCCGTTATCTATTTTTTATCCGAATTCGTTTTTTACTAGTGTAATAGGAAAGCTTATTTATTCGATAATTATAATATTATGCGCTTTTCAGTTTCGGTCGATCTATCGAATGATAAAGTTGCTTCTTCTGTTTTACTTTACGACATTTGCCATAGGGGGTGGATTAATAGGAATTCATTTTTTGCTTCAAGATCCGATTGGTTTATCTGCCAATGGTATTCTAACTTTCAATAGTGGCTACGGAGATCCGATTAGCTGGTTATTTATCGTTATAGGATTCCCATTAGTTTGGATATTCACTAAGGCTCGTATGGACAAGCATGCAGTCGAAAAAATTCGATATGATCAACTCTGTCCGGTAACTATCCAAATTGAAAATAAAAGTAATTCAACTACAGGGTATATAGATAGTGGGAATCAGCTTGTAGACCCATTATCAAAGAAACCTGTCATTATATGTGATGAGTATTTCTTAAAAAAATGGTTCAGTTCAGATGAATGGGAAATGTTGAAGGTCGCTCATGATGAGTTAGATTTTGAGAAGCTGCCGAAAGATTGGGAAAAACGGATTAATATTATTCCATTTCAAGGTGTTGAAGGTAACCGAACCTTTATGATGGCTATAAAGCCGGACAATGTCGTGATTTTTTATAATGACCAGAAGATTGTTACCCGTAAAATTTTGATAGGAATTCAATTTGCTGATCTGACAAAAGACCAATCTTATCATTGTTTATTACATCCTCAGATTGTAAAAATGGCAACTGTTAATTCTGCGTAAAACTATTCTGTGAAGGTGGCTATTTCCGCCAATTATAGTGAAATAAATGCTAAAAAGGAGCGTCTTAATTTGAAATTTTGGAAACTGCGAATGCGTTTATGGTGGTATAAATTATTATTTAAGCTTGGATATAAAACTGACGAAATCTATTATATTGGCGGAAGTGAAGCATTACCGCCACCACTATCAAAAGATGAAGAACGAGAATTACTTGAATTACTTCCAAAGGGTGATAAATCTGCCAGGGCAGTACTGATCGAACGAAATCTGCGTTTGGTTGTCTATATCGCACGTAAATTTGAAAATACTGGTATAAATATTGAAGACTTGATAAGTATAGGAACAATTGGCTTAATAAAAGCTGTCAATACATTTAATCCAGAGAAGAAAATTAAGTTAGCAACATATGCATCCAGGTGTATTGAAAATGAGATACTAATGTACCTGAGAAGAAATAATAAATTAAAATCTGAAATTTCGTTTGATGAACCACTTAACATAGACTGGGATGGTAATGAATTACGGTTATCAGATATCTTGGGTACAGATGAAGATATAATTACTCGAGACATAGAAACAAATGTGGATAAATCTTTATTAAAAAATGCCCTGTCACAATTGAACGCGCGTGAGAAACAAATTATGGAGCTTCGCTTTGGTTTAATAGGGCAAGAAGAAAAAACTCAGAAAGATGTCGCTGATATGTTAGGCATTTCTCAGTCATATATTTCCCGATTAGAGAAAAAAATTATTAGGCGTTTACAAAAAGAATTTAATAAAATGGTCTGACATACTGCGACAGGAAATTAAGTGTTTTTAGACCGTTTTTGAACATGAGATCTTTGCATAAAAAATCCTCTACGGGGAGATACTGTCCATGAACAGCATCTCCAACCGGGAGGGTAGAACAGAATGACTAGACATAAAGTTGAGATTTGTGGTGTTGATACATCTAAGTTACCTGTACTAAAGAATGATGAAATGCGCAAGTTGTTCGCAAAAATGCAAGAAGGTGACATATCAGCGAGAGAGGAACTGGTTAATGGAAATTTACGACTCGTTTTAAGTGTGATTCAACGATTTAATAATCGCGGTGAGTACGTTGATGATTTGTTTCAAGTAGGTTGTATTGGACTAATGAAATCAATTGATAATTTTGATTTAGGACATAATGTTAGATTTTCCACGTATGCTGTTCCGATGATTATTGGTGAGATCAGACGGTATTTGCGTGATAATAACCCGATTAGAGTTTCTAGGTCCTTGCGGGATATTGCCTATAAAGCATTACAAGTGAGAGAGAAGTTAATTAGTAAGTCTTCAAAAGAACCCACACCAATGGAAATTGCCGAAGAAATGGGTATTCCTCATTCAGATATTGTGTTTGCAATGGATGCCATACAGGACCCGGTTTCATTGTTTGAACCAATATACAATGATGGCGGTGATCCTATTTATGTAATGGATCAAATAAGCGATGATTCGGATAAGGACTCAACATGGGTTGATAAGTTATCGTTAAAAGAAGGAATGTATCGATTAAATGAACGAGAGAAGATGATCTTGAATAAACGTTTTTTCCAAGGTAAAACACAAATGGAAGTAGCAGATGAAATTGGCATATCACAGGCACAAGTATCACGCCTGGAGAAAGCAGCCATTTCCCAAATGAACAAACAAATGTTTGAATAGTAAAAGCGGAGTGGTCAACGACGTCATGGATAAGCAAAAAGTCCGTATAGCACTGGTCTTTTTGCTCAAGTGACTATTGCTTAGGTCACAAGTCGTTAGGTTAGCCAACGAAAAGCGGAGACATCTTCAAAGGCTAAGTACGCCTTCGCCAAGGGCAATGTCAGTACCTAGCACGGACTGTTCCCTGTTACAAGCTATTTCCATATATACAATCGATGGCTGGAACAAAAGTGATTTAGTTAAAGAAAAATCCGAACTATGATTCGAAATTCTTGAGAAAGGATTCGAGGTAGTTCGGATTTATTTTTGTTATTGATTAGATATAAACTTCGAATTAGTGAAGATTTTCTTTTGTTCTAATGATGGCTGAGTGCTTACATTCGTTTCGGCAGAATACTTCGCTTTCCATGGGCACGACCTCAGCCTCCTTGCCCCGGCAAGGGGTATGCCGACGTTGTCCGCAAAGAACGGTTTTAGTCGGTCTTCACTTAGATGCTACATCCGGGGTCTTTGGAACGTGCTGTTCCCATAGGAGTCTACGTATTCTGCCTCCACTGGAAGAGGCTTCTTGATTAGAAGTTGAATTGTTCCCTATGGCTAAGAAAATCAAGGTAAACAGTCCCAGCGTAGTGTAATTCCGAAGCGGTGTCATAGCACTCAGCATGTTAGTTCGCAGTTTATATCAAATACGTAACATATCCAACTATTGAAAAAGAACGTTCTAAACATCATATCCTGTTATTATTCGTCTTGAATGTAGAAAGTTTTAGTGATGTCCCAGCTTCTTTTATTGTGAGAAAAAGTATTTTTTCATACCACTTTTTATTAACGAGATTCGATTGTATTAAAAATAAGGAATAAAATTAATTTTACTCTATATTCAAGTTTTTTTTGCTGTTTCTTTGCATATATATCATTATTAAGGCAGGTGAGTCATGATGATAAAATTAACCGATCTTCAAATTAAAGAGGTTATCGTCATTAATGATGGCAGAAGGCTTGGGCATATTTCAGATTTAGAAATAAACGGAGATAATGGTAGAATTACAGCACTAATAATTATTGTGAAGGATAAGAAAGCAGGTTTATTTGGGAAGCCTGGAGAATTGGTAATACCATGGTACAATATTGAAACGATTGGCTCAGATGTTATCCTAATAAGGGATGTGAATACGCCATCTCTCTATCCGGAACAAAAACTTATCGAATAATGGAGAAATTATGATAAGATGGTGCTAACTTACTATACCAAGGAGGTACTAATATGGCTGATACCTTCCAGCATAATGAAGAAGCCTATTTGCAGATTGATAAATGGCAGAAATTAAATAAAAATTTAAAAGTTGGTTTTACGACTCGTAATGGCGGGCAAAGCCAATTACCGTTTAATACGTTAAACCTTGGTTTGCATGTGGCTGATATTCAGGAAGATGTTTTAGCGAATAGACAGACTTTAGCTAATGATATAAATATACCTTTAGAGTCATGGGTTTCCGGGGAACAAACACATCACACAAATGTACACATTATTAAGGAAGAGGATAAAGGGAAGGGTGCAGAATCCTACCAGTCTTCATTAAATGACATTGATGGCCTGATAACAAATCGTGCTGGTATATTGTGCACCGCGTTTTATGCTGATTGTGTTCCATTGTATTTTTTCGATCCGGAAACGAGTTATATAGGTATAGCACATGCTGGGTGGAAAGGAACAGTCCACGGAATTAGTGAAAAAATGGTTGATACATTTAAGTCACTTGGAGTAAACACAGATACTCTCCTAGTTGCAGTAGGACCGTGTATATCTCAAAATGTATACGAGGTCGATGAAAAAGTTATTGGACAAATTCCGGAAAAGTACAAAAGAAAAACGGTCATTCCAAAAGAAAATAATCACTATTTATTGGATTTAAAGCAATTAAATGTCGAAATCCTTTTACAACAGGGGGTTGTTCGTCATAATATAGAGGTTACAGAATATTGCACATTCAGCGATCAAGAATTATTTTTCTCACATCGACGTGATCATGGTAAAACAGGCAGAATGCTAGGGTATATTGGCTATACAACATGATTATACTTGGGAGGAGCAATGGTAATAATGGAAGTAGTAACGAATCTGAATGAAATAAACAGCAATATAAGACAAGCATGCGAGAAAAGTAATCGTAATCCCAGCGAAATAACCATTATTGGCGTAACGAAATATGTTACAATAGAGCGAACAGAGGAAACGATTAATGCTGGAATTAAAAATCTTGGCGAAAATCGGCTTGAAGGTTTCCTGGAAAAATATCATTACATACAGGATCAGGCCTCATGGCACTTTATTGGTACATTACAAACAAGAAAAGTAAAAGAAATAATTGACAAAGTGGACGTGATTCATTCGTTAGATCGCAAGTCGCTTGCGAAAGAAATTAACAAACGGACAACAACCCCAATGGATTGTTTTGTTCAGGTAAATGTTAGTGGCGAGGAATCAAAACATGGTCTTAGTCCTGAGAATGTTCTTCCTTTCATTTCATCGTTGGAAGCCTTTGAAAATATTAGAATAATAGGCCTAATGACGATGGCACCGCATGGAGAAAACCAAGAATATTTACGGGACATATTTAGAAAACTTGCTTCATTGAGAGATGAAGTCAGAAATGAGCAACTTGTTCATGCTCCTTGTAACTATTTATCGATGGGGATGAGCAATGATTATCAACTTGCCATTGAAGAGGGAGCAACACATATCCGAATTGGTTCAAAATTAGTTGGATCATTAAAATAGCGGGGTGAGAAGATGAGTATGATGAATAAAATAAAAACTTTTTTTACGATGGATGATGAGTATGAATATTACGAGGAACAAGAAGAGGATGTACCAGACACAACCAGTAATCAAAAACGAAAAAATCAGAATGTAGTTAACCTGGCTACCATGCAGCAACCTTCATCCAAAGTAGTACTGTCTGAGCCGCGAAACTATAATGAGGCGCAGGAAATAGCTGACAATGTTGTCAACAGACGGGCAGTAGTTATTAATTTGCAGCGTGTGGATCATGAGCAGGCAAAACGCATTGTTGACTTTTTAAGTGGAACGGTGTATGCCGTTAGTGGTGACATTCAGAAATTGGGTGCACAAACATTTTTATGTACCCCTGAGAATGTTGATGTATCGGGAACAATTACAGAATCATTTGAAGAGAATGACGAATTTGAAAAAGGATGGTAGGCGTTAATGCAATCACTTCATACGGTATTATATTATGCACTTGAAATTTATAGTTTTGCTTTAATTATTTATATTTTTATGTCATGGTTTCCGGGAGCACGGGAATCTGCATTCGGCAGTTTTCTGACAAAGATTTGTGAACCGTATCTGGAACCATTTCGGAAGATTATTCCACCACTTGGAATGATTGACTTATCACCAATTGTTGGGATTTTCGTGTTGTTCTTTGCACGTGCCTATGGGTTACCTGTATTATTCAATATGCTGACGGGCTGGTTTTAAGGCAGATAAACGTGGATATTTACCAGCATTTCAGAAAAGAAGAACACCCATTTATTGATAATGTGTTGTCCTGGATAGATCAAGTTGAGAAAACATTTCAGCACAAGGTAACCGATTTTCTTGATCCGCGCGAACAACAGATTGTTGCTATGCTAATAGGGACGAGCCATGAAGAACTTAAGCTTTATCAGAATGGCGGGAGTGAATTTGCAGAGAGAAAACGTGCAATTATTGCTCCCCTATATGAAGAAGTAACCGATGAGTCATATCAGCTCACGCTAATGCAAGCTTCTTATCATGAAAAATTTGTAACAATAACCCACGGAGATGTCATGGGGGCATTTTTATCTTTAGGCATTAAGCGAAAAAAACTCGGCGATATACTCGTTGAGAATGGAACAATTCAAATTGTATTGGCAGATGAGATAGCTGCATATGTATTTGCAAATCTTACAGCAATTAAAAAAGCAACTATCAAACTTTCAGAGGAACCATTGTCGTCAATTATAAAAAAGAAAGCAGAGTGGATTGAATCAGATCAGACCGTTTCATCATTACGATTAGATGCAGTTTTAAAAGCAATTTACAATATTTCCAGAAAAGATGCATCTGAATATATTGCAAAACGGTATGTGAAAGTTAATTTCAGAGTTGTTGATGATGGAAAGTTTTTGCTAACTGAAGGAGACATGCTTTCATTGAGAGGTAAAGGTAGAAGTAAGCTAATTAGCATTAATGGGATTACTAAAAAAGATAGACACAGAATTACTACTGCTATTTTAAAATAATTTCGGATTATTTAAAGGATAATTGTAGTTTATGTCGAATAAAGACGTAATATAGGAATTTATTTTATTACTAATAATTGGGTTAAAAATTTTAAGGAGGTGGCCTTTGTGTCATTAACACCATTAGATATTCACAATAAAGAGTTTACAAGAAGTTTTCGTGGATATGATGAAGATGAGGTCAATGAATTTCTGGATCAGGTAATAAAAGACTATGAGATGGCAATTCGTGAAAAAAAAGAATTAACAGAGAAAGTCGAACAGTTGAATGAAAAACTGGGTCATTTTACCAACATTGAGACAACTTTAAATAAATCCATTTTGATTGCTCAGGAAACAGCAGAAGAAGTTAAAGGGAATGCAACGAAGGAATCAAAGTTAATCATTAAAGAAGCTGAGAAAAATGCTGACCGAATTATTAATGAAGCGTTAAATAAATCCCGCCGTATTTCAATGGATGTTGAGGAGTTGAAAAAGCAAGCAAAAGTATTCCGGACACGTTTAAAGATGCTTGTTGAAGCTCAATTAGAGATGATTGGTACCGATGACTGGGAAGAATTGTTTGATGCAGAATTTAGCGGAGAGCTTGAAGCGGCTGCTGATAACGAATCATAAGCCTTGACGTTTTATGGAATTTTACATATAATTCATTATACACAAATGTTATATGCAAATGAAAACTACGATGATAGAGACAGTATGAATGTAATTTGCTGTTAAGCGAGTCGGGAAATGGTGCAAGCCTGATACAGTAATACTTCAGAAAATCACTCTTGAGTATCCATTTTGAATGAATACAGTAGAAATGGGCGTCAGTTCACGTTACGAATATCGAGTGAATTTAAAATGCGATTATTTTAAATTTATAAGGGTGGTACCGCGAGTCTTCTCGTCCCTTTTGGGGATGTCTGAAGGCTTTTTTTAATTTAATTTAACTATAACTAGAATGTATAGGAGGATGAACAAGTGGAGTATAAAGATACATTGCTAATGCCAAAAACAGAATTCCCAATGCGCGGCAATTTGCCGAATAAAGAACCGCAGCGCCAACAGACGTGGGATGATAAAAAACTTTATGAAAAAGTACAAAAAAGAACAGAAGGACGCCCATCATTTATTTTGCATGATGGTCCTCCATACGCAAATGGTGATTTGCATATTGGTCACGCACTAAATAAAATATTAAAGGATTTTATTACACGCTACAAATCAATGACTGGATATCATGCTCCATATGTGCCTGGCTGGGATACACATGGACTTCCTATTGAGACTGCACTGACAAAAAAGAAAAAAATCAAGCGTAAGGAAATGAGTATTGCTGATTTCAGACAAAAATGTGCGGAATACGCAATGGGGCAACTTGATAATCAACGTACACAATTTAAACAATTAGGTGTACGGGGTGATTGGGATAACCCGTATATCACGCTTACTAAAGATTATGAGGCAGCACAAATCAGAGTTTTCGGTGATATGGCTAAAAAAGGGTATATTTATAAAGGACTTAAACCTGTGTATTGGTCACCATCATCAGAATCAGCATTAGCTGAAGCAGAGATTGAATATCATGATAAACGTTCACCATCCATTTATGTCTCATTTGATGTAACAGATGGAAAAGGCGTACTTGATGCTGGAGATAAATTCATCATTTGGACTACTACACCCTGGACTATTCCGGCCAATCTTGGAATTAGTTTACATCCAGATCTTGAGTACTCTGCTGTTGCCGTTAATAATGAAAAATATATTATTGCTTCCGATTTAGTAGAAACGGTCACCGAAGAATTGGAATGGGAAAATCCAGAGGTAGTTAACACATTTAAAGGCGAGAAAGCAGATAAAGTTGTTACAAAGCACCCATTTTATGAACGTGATTCACTTGTCATGCTTGGTGACCATGTTACTACAGATGCAGGAACTGGTTGTGTCCACACAGCTCCAGGTCATGGTGAAGATGACTTTTATGTATCGAGGTCTTATGGACTGGATGCTCTGTCTCCAGTTGATGATAAAGGTGTTTTCACCATTGAGGCTCCAGGGTTTGAAGGATTATTCTATGATCAGGCGAACAAGCCGATTACGGAAAAGCTTGAGGAAGCTGGCGCACTGTTGAAGCTGACATTTATTACGCATTCGTACCCACATGACTGGCGTACGAAAAAGCCAACAATCTTCCGTGCTACTTCACAATGGTTTGCATCTATAAAGGATTTCCGACAAAATATTTTGGAAGAAATCAATCGAATTAATTGGTATCCGTCATGGGGTGAAACACGGCTTCATAACATGGTTCGTGACCGTGAAGACTGGTGTATTTCACGCCAACGTACCTGGGGTGTTCCAATTCCAGTATTTTACGGGGAGGATAACACACCAATTATTACCGATGAAACGATTGAACATGTTTCACACGTATTTGCTGAACATGGGTCTAACGTTTGGTTTGAGTGGGAAGCAAAAGACTTATTGCCAGAGGGATACACTTCAGAACATAGTCCAAATGGTAAGTTTACCAAGGAAACTGATATTATGGATGTATGGTTTGATTCAGGCTCATCTCATGAGGCAGTTCTTGTGGGGCGTGAAGATCACCGTCGGCCGGCAGATGTTTATCTGGAAGGAAGCGACCAATATCGTGGCTGGTTCAACTCATCACTATCAACTTCTGTTGCGGTAACTGGTAAGGCGCCATACGAAAATATTATCAGTCATGGATTTGTGCTTGATGGAAATGGACGTAAGATGAGTAAATCATTAGGCAATGTTATGGTTCCATCTAAGGTTCAAAAACAATTAGGTGCCGATATCTTGCGTTTATGGGTATCATCAGTTGATTATCAAGCAGATGTTAGAATTTCACAGGAAATCTTAAAACAAATCTCTGAAGCCTATCGAAAAATCAGAAATACGATTCGCTTTATGCTGGCTAATCTGTCAGACTTTGATCCAGAAAAGGACACTGTTCCCGAAAGTGAAATGGAAGAAGTAGATCGCTATATGGTTCATCGCTTGCAGAATTTAGTATCAACCGTTCATGATAGCTATGAAAAATTTGAGTATTCACCGATTTTTTCACAAATTCATAATTTCTGTGCTGTTGATTTAAGCTCGTTCTATTTGGATTTCGCAAAAGATGTTCTTTATATTGAGGCACAAGATAATAAGCGCCGAAGAAGTATTCAAACAGGATACTATGAAATCTTAACAACACTTGTTAAATTACTGACACCAATTATTCCGCATACAACAGACGAAGTGTGGGAATATATTCCTGGAGTGGAAGAAGAAAGTGTTCAACTTACGGATATTCCAGAACCAAGGAAGATCACTAACTTTGAAAATTCCCAAGATAAATGGGATCACTTCATGAAAGTCCGTGATGATGTCCTTAAAGCATTAGAAGAAGCCCGTAACGAAAAGGTTATTGGAAAGTCGTTAGAGGCTAAAATTACCTTAGTTCCAAAAGATGCAGAGACAAAAGAAGTATTAGAGGGAATCTCTAATGTTCATCAACTGTTTATTGTTTCCGAAGCTGTTATTGCAGAAAATTCAGCTGATGCTTCTGAATACCGTTACGTTGATATTGCAGTTGAAAAGCATCCTGGAGAGAAATGTGAACGCTGCTGGACAGCTTCTGAAACTGTTGGTGAAGATAAAGATCACCCAGAATTATGTACACGATGTGCAGATATTGTGAAAGAACACTATAGTGAATCAATTTCATAATTCGACAATAAAGCAGTAAATTCAAACTATTTATAAATGTGCTAGGCCTGTTGATTTCCACTGGTTGTCTTCTGAAATTTTGTTGTTATTAATGTGAAAATTTCACCGGTAAAAAAGGTGAATGCGCATCAGCAGAGGAAATATGCGAGACTCCTGCGGGAAGAACAAGCGACGCAAGACCCCGCAAGCGAGGAACGAGCTGAGGAGGCTTGAGGCCTGCCCGCGTAAAGCGAGTATATTTCCTCTGTGACATTTAACAACTTAAAAGATCTAAGAGCGCCTGTTCCTTTTGAATTTTTTCAAGGAAGAGGCGCTTTTGCTTTATCTATGGTAAAATGCAAAAGGAATAGTTTATTGTTTGCAGTTACTGCATAACATTTAAAGAATTTGTCATTAAGGCTTGGTGATAAGCTAAGTTTTCTAATTGAAATTGGGGGAAAAGAAATGTTTTTATATTACATAATTGCGCTTGTTATTATTGTAGTTGATCAACTATCAAAGTGGGCCATTATAAAAACAATGGAAGTTGGGGAACAAATAACTGTGATTGAGAATTTTTTCTACCTTACTTCACACCGCAATAGTGGTGCAGCATGGGGAATATTGCAAGGGCAAATGATCTTTTTCTATATCGTCACTGTAATTGTGATAATTGGCGTCGTATATTATATGCAAAAATATGCAAAGGATAGTAAGTTATTGGCTATATCCTTAAGCCTTATTTTAGGTGGTGCAATTGGGAACTTTATCGATCGCCTTTTTCGAAAAGAAGTTGTCGACTTTTTTGACTTCAACTTGATTGGATATGACTATCCGATATTTAATATAGCAGATTCGGCCCTAGTAGTCGGTGTAATACTTGTACTTATTGCAACATTCATCGATGAAAAGAAGAAAGGAAAAACTCAAAAATGACTTTAAACCAACACGTAGTATTAGAAACTGAAAATAAAATAAGAATAGATAAGCTGTTATCAAATTTGGTTAGCGAGTCCCGCTCGCAGGTCCAATCATGGATCACAAATGAACATGTTTTAGTAAACGGTGAAATTATTAAACCTAACTATAAATGCCAAATAGCTGATGAAATTTCTTGGCAGATTCCTGAACCGGAACCATTAAATATCGAACCTGAAAATATTCCGTTACAGGTTGTTTATGAGGATAGTGACTTGCTTGTTGTAAACAAACCCAAAGGAATGGTGGTGCATCCATCCGCTGGCCACCAAAATGGTACATTGGTAAATGCATTACTATATCACTGTGAAGATTTATCGGGAATTAATGGTGTGGAACGACCTGGTATTGTCCATCGGATTGATAAAGACACTAGTGGATTGCTTGTAGTTGCTAAAAATGATCTCGCACATACAAACCTGTCAGAGCAGATGGCTTCAAAAGATATTGAACGAAAGTATGAAGCAGTTGTTCATGGTGTGATTGAACATGATACCGGATTAATTGATGCCCCGATTGGCAGAGACAAAAATGACCGGCAGAAAATGGGGATTGTCGATAGTGGTAAACCTGCAGTTACACACTTTCGGGTTATACGACGGTATGAGAATTTCACCCATGTAGAATGCCAGCTGGAAACAGGCCGTACCCATCAAATACGTGCACACATGAAGTATATTGATTTTCCGGTAGTTGGTGATCCCAAATATGGTCGGCGAAAAACGTTGGAAACGAATGGGCAGGTACTGCATGCGAAATCTCTTGGTTTTAATCATCCGAGAACAAACAAATGGCTGTTTTTTGAGGAGAAAGTACCGGCATATTTCGAGAAACTATTGTCACAAATAGAGAAAATGTATTGACAGATGGATGCAGGTTTGTAATAATAAAGCAAATGAATAAATGATCCTTTAACAGAGTCCAGTGAGGCGAAGAAGGAAGCGGAACGTATTAAGTACGTAGAGATACGTATATCTAAATCCCTTTTTCCTTGTGGAGAAAAGGGATTTTTCTATGTTAAAAGAGGGGGCTGACAGTGAATAAAAAGACGGTAGTATTGGATCAAGCAGCAATGAACAGGGCACTAACGAGAATTGCCCATGAAATTGTTGAAAAAAACAAGGGTGGTGAAAACCTGCTTTTAGTTGGTATTAAAACCAGGGGCATTCCACTTACCAAACGATTGCAGGATAAGATAAAGCAAATTGAAAATATCACTGTCCCGATTGGTGAATTAGATATAACCTTATATCGTGATGATTTAGAAATGGCAACAACTAATCATGATCCTGAATTAAAGGAAACCAATATTGACATAGACTTTAATGGGAAAAAAGTAATATTGATTGATGATGTATTATTTACAGGCAGAACAGTCAGAGCAGCTATGGATGCCGTAATGGATATCGGCAGACCCACGCAGATACAGTTAGGAGTATTAATTGACCGTGGACACAGAGAATTGCCGATACGAGCTGATTATGTTGGTAAGAATATACCAACGTCAGATAAAGAGATTATCGTAGTAAATTTACATGAAGAAGATAACCATGACGAAGTAAGTATCTACGAAAAATAAAAAAATAAACCTTTAACTAAATCCAGCGAGATTTAAAAGGTTGCCCTGAGAACACGTGTAACTAATCATTACTACACGTATACCTCTTTGCGACCTTACGCAAAGAGGTTTTTTAATGGAAAAATTCAACCAAAAAACTAACAAATGGAGGAATGGAAAATGAAACAAGAAGAAGTAGCCTTGAATGTTAATGAAGTACCAAAACCACAAAAATGGTTGATTTTAAGTCTGCAGCATTTATTTGCAATGTTTGGAGCAACCATACTCGTTCCATTTCTTACAGGATTATCTCCAGCAGTAGCATTAGTTTCAAGTGGTATTGGAACGCTGGCATACCTGCTGATTACAAAAGGGAAAATCCCAGCATATCTTGGATCAAGCTTCGCATTTATTGCACCTATAATTGGAGCTACTGCTTCTGGTGGAGTCGAAGGAGCAATGGTTGGTAGCTTTCTTGCCGGAATCGTATACGGTTTGGTTGCGTTATTCATCCGTTTGCTGGGACTGAACTGGCTGATGCGGATTCTGCCACCAATTGTTGTTGGACCAGTCATCATTGTAATTGGACTAGGACTCGCTTCAACTGCAATTGATATGGCGATGTATGTTCCAGGTTTAGATGAGCAAGTATATAGCAACACACACTTCCTGGTAGCATTAGTAACACTCGCTGTGACAATTATTGCTTCTATCTTTCTGAGAGGATTTTTCGGACTTATTCCAATTTTGATTGGGATTGTCTGTGGATATATTTTTTCTATCTTCCAAGGAATTGTTGATACTTCAGAAATAAAAGCTGAATGGGCAGAAATCACTTCTGCAGGTTCAATTGGTGAATTTGTTACTGCAATTTTTCAAAAACCGGATTTTATCGTTCCATTTGTTAATTATTCACCATTTGAAGTACTAAGTGGCGAGATTGTTCTGTTAATGGTTCCGGTTGCACTTGTCACGATTGCAGAGCATATTGGCGACCAGATGGTGTTATCAAAGGTTGTTGGCAACAATTTCATAAAGAAACCTGGTCTTCATCGTTCCATCCTTGGTGATGGTGTGGCAACGATAATTGCTTCATTTCTTGGCGGCCCGCCGAATACAACATACGGCGAAAATATTGGGGTTTTGTCAATCACTCGTGTATTCAGTGTTTTTGTCATAGGAGGGGCGGCAGTCCTTGCACTATTCTTTGGATTTACTGGCATTATTACAGCAACAATAAGCTCCATCCCATCAGCTGTAATGGGTGGCGTATCGATTCTCTTGTTTGGAATTATTGCTTCAAATGGATTGCGCATGCTTATTGATAATCAAATTGATTTAAGTGATAAGCGTAACTTGATTATCTCATCAGTAATTCTTGTCATTGGAATTGGCGGTGCTTTTATACAGGTAACAGAAAATCTGCAGATTGCTGGCATGGCTTTATCAGCATTAATTGGTGTTACGTTAAATCTTATTTTACCAAATAAGGAAAGCGGTTATGGCAATGGGGCCATGTTTGAAGATACTGTTGTATCCGAAAATAAAGAACATGTGGCTTAGAATAGGAGGAACAATGAGACACTTTTTATCGACTAAAAATTTGTCCAGCACGAGTATTTTTCACATTTTGAATAAGGCGGAAGAATTGCGACTGCAACAATATGAGATACCTGAACAGATTTTCGCGGCTAATCTATTTTTTGAACCAAGTACCAGAACGAAAATGAGCTTTCGTGTTGCTCAGAAAAAGTTAGGTATAGAAACGCTGGACTTTCAGATGGAGACTTCGAGTGTTGTAAAAGGAGAATCGTTGTACGATACAGCAAAGACCTATGAGGCAATTGGAGCAAAGCTATTGGTTATTCGTCATCAGATGGATAATTGGGTCGATGAACTCGTTCCAAATCTATCTCTTCCGGTGATAAATGCTGGAGCTGGCAGAGGTGAACACCCAACACAGTGTATGCTAGATCTGTTAACCATCCACCAGGAGTTTGGATCGTTTACTAATTTAAATGTAGTAATAGTCGGTGACATTAAACACAGCAGGGTTGCAAGGTCTAATGCATATGCCTTAACTACACTTGGAGCGAATGTGTATTTTGCTGCTGCTCCTGGATTCGAAGATGACACCTTGGACTTTCCGTATATATCTATTGATGAAGCTGTTAAAATGTGTGATATTATGATGTTACTCCGAATACAACATGAACGGCATACAGCACTGCAATGTGATTCCACATCTTATTTCGTGCAATTTGGCCTCACCAAAGAACGGGAAAGAAGGATGAATGACCATGCCATTATCCTTCATCCTGCCCCTGTGAATCGTGGGGTTGAGATTGACGCTGAACTAGTAGAATGTCAACGGTCACGTATATTTAAACAAATGGAAAATGGTGTTTATACACGAATGGCTATAATGATCATCTTATTAAAGGAATGGGGCTATTATAATGAAGCTGAAGCTAACAAATGCCAAAAGACTAGTTGGTAAAGATGAAGTAGCAGAGAAATGTGAAGTTCTTATCGAAGCAGGAAAAATCAAGCAAATAGCACCCAAAATTTTGCAAGAGGCGGACGAATCCATAGATTGTGAGAATAATTTTGTTTTTCCGGGTTTCATCGATGTACATATTCATCTACGTGAGCCAGGTGGCGAGCATAAGGAAACGATTGAAACTGGTACAAAAGCAGCAGCACGCGGTGGTTTTACAACGGTATGTGCAATGCCCAATACATCGCCTGTTCCTGATAGTGTCGATACAGTAAAAGAGTTAGTGGAAAAAATTAATACAGATGCCCATGTTCGTGTACTTCCATATGGAGCAATCACACGTAATTTAAAAGGTGACGAGTTAACGAATATTACTGAACTCTCCAAATTAGGTGTGTTTGCTTTCACCGATGATGGAGTAGGTGTTCAAACCGCTGATTTTATGCTTCAAGCTATGACAGAAGCTGCTGCATCCGGGAAGTCAATAGTTGCCCATTGTGAAGATAATTCAATCGTATACGGTGGTTTAGTACATCAAGGTAGTGTAAGTGAACGGTTGGATCTCCCAGGAATTCCCTCGATTAGCGAATCAGTTCAAATTGCCCGTGATGTTCTGTTAGCAGAAGAGGCAGGCTGTCATTATCATGTTTGCCACGTTAGTTCAAAAGAATCAGTACGCGTTATACGCGATGCAAAAAAGGCAGGCATCCATGTCACTGCCGAAGTTACCCCACATCATTTACTGTTAAATGAACAAGCAGTCCGAATCGATGATACTAATTATAAAATGAATCCTCCACTACGGAGTGAGGAAGACCAGAATGCTTTATTAGACGGGTTGTTGGACGGGACAATTGATTTTATTGCAACAGACCATGCACCACATGCAGTTAAAGAAAAAGAACAAGGATTCCGTAAGTCTCCTTTTGGAATTGTTGGTCTGGAGACTGCTTTTTCACTATTATATACGAATCTAGTTTTAACGGATAAAATCACCTTAAAACAATTAGTAGAGTGGTTAACCATAAAGCCTGCTGTAGTTTTTAATTTACCATTTGGGGAATTAAAAGAGAATACTACAGCGGACCTTGCCATCTTCAATTTAACGAAAGAAGTTCACATAGACAAATACGCTTTTTTTTCAAAAGGAAAAAACACACCATTTCATAATTGGAAGGTACAAGGAATTCCATTTGCAACAATAGCTGAAGGAAAAATTGTATACAAGGAGGATTCACATGACTAATCGTCGGCTTATACTGGAAGATGGTACTGTGTTTAATGGTGAGGGTTTTGGCAGTGATGCTAGTATAACAGGAGAAGTTGTATTTAATACAGGTATGACAGGATACCAGGAAGTCATTTCTGACCCATCATACTGCGGACAAATCGTTACAATGACATATCCCTTAGTGGGCAATTATGGTATAAATCGCGATGATTTCGAAACTGTTACACCCTTTATTCATGGATTTATTGTTAAAGAATTTTGTGATCATCCGTCAAATTTCCGCAGTGACGAAACATTACATGATTATTTAAAAGCGAACAATATTCCCGGTATCTCCGGTATTGATACAAGAAAATTAACGAAAATTATTCGCAGACATGGAACAATGAAAGCAATCATCACGGACAGTGACAATACAGCTGATGAACTGGTCGCGAAAGTTAAGACTCTGCCATATCAGACGAACCAGGTAAAACAAACATCTACCATCAAGCCTTATGTAGTACCAGGACGGGGCATGCGAATTATTTTAGTGGATTTCGGCATGAAGCATGGTATTTTAAGGGAGCTAACAAAAAGAGATTGCCATATTACGGTTGTTCCATATAATTATGGAGCAGAAAATATCTTACGATTAAAACCTGAAGGGATCATGCTGACAAATGGCCCAGGTGACCCAAAAGATGTTCCTGAATCGATAGAAATGATAAAAACAGTAGTGGAACAGGTGCCTTTATTCGGTATTTGTCTAGGTCATCAGCTTCTGGCATTAGCATGTGGTGCGGACACGGAGAAAATGAAGTTTGGGCATCGCGGAGCAAATCATCCGGTTAAAGATCTGGAAAAAAATAAAACATACATGACATCACAGAATCACAGTTATGCGGTTACACATGAATCATTAAAACAAACTGACTTAGAACTTACGCAGATTGCTCTTAATGATAATACAGTTGAAGGAATAAGGCACAATGTTTTTCCGGCGTTTTCAGTTCAGTATCATCCGGAAAGTTCACCTGGACCAGAGGATACAAACCAATTGTTTGATACATTTTTACAACTGATTAATAATGCGAAAGCTAAAAGTGAGGAGGAATCATATGCCTAAGAATTCGAATCTGAAAACGATACTTGTGATTGGTTCAGGACCAATTGTAATCGGACAGGCAGCTGAATTTGATTATTCAGGCACACAAGCATGTCAAGCTTTAACAGAAGAAGGATATACCGTAATTCTTGCTAATTCCAACCCAGCAACAATAATGACCGATCATACAGTGGCAGACAAAGTTTATATGGAGCCTTTAACGGTTGAATTTTTAATTAAGATTATCCGCAAAGAACAGCCTGATGCAATATTGCCAACACTTGGCGGGCAAACAGGTCTGAACTTGGCAGTAGAATTAGAAGATACGGGTATTTTGGGAGAATACGATGTTGAACTGCTCGGAACCTCTCTCGATGCAATCGAAAAAGCAGAAGATCGTGAAAAATTCCGTTCTCTAATGCATGAGCTTAATGAGCCAGTACCTAATAGCCAAATTGTAAATTCTGTCGATCAGGCATGTGATTTTGCCAATATAATTGGCTTTCCAGTTATTGTACGGCCTGCTTACACCCTAGGCGGGACCGGCGGAGGAATGTGCTATGATGAACGGGAACTTAGGGAAATTTCCCGTAATGGATTATCATTATCACCGGTTAATCAATGTTTAATCGAAAAAAACATTGCAGGATATAAGGAAATTGAATATGAAGTAATGCGTGATAAAAACGATCAGGCCATTGTAGTCTGTAACATGGAAAATGTTGATCCGGTTGGTATCCATACAGGTGATTCTATCGTCGTTGCGCCCTCTCAAACCTTAAGTGATCGCGAGTATCAATTGTTGCGTAATGCATCATTAAAGATAATTCGTGCTTTGGAGATTGAGGGTGGATGCAATGTACAGCTAGCACTTGATCCTAATAGCTTTAATTACTATATTATTGAAGTTAATCCACGTGTCAGCAGGTCATCTGCACTAGCATCAAAAGCTACAGGATATCCAATTGCAAAGATGGCAGCGAAAATTGCTATAGGATTGACGCTAGATGAAATTATTAATCCAATCACAGGCACAACTTATGCATGTTTTGAACCGGCTCTGGATTATGTTGTGACAAAGCTCCCGAGATTTCCATTCGATAAATTTGTAACAGGGGATCGTTATCTTGGTACCCAAATGAAGGCGACGGGCGAAATCATGTCAATCGGACGAAATTTTGAAGAGTCATTATTAAAAGGCATTCGTTCCCTTGATATAGGTACTGAGGAATTATGGCTGGCAAGTTTAGCAGATAAGACTGTTGAGGAACTAAAATCACGATTGCACAAAGCAGATGATGAACGATTGTTCGTGTTAGCTGAAGTTATTCGGAAAGGGATGACGGTTGAAGAAGTATTCGAACTAACAAAAATTGACCGATTCTTCCTAATAAAAATTAAACAGCTAATTGGTTGGGAGTCAAGATTAACTGCTAATAAACAATCACAGGATATTTTGCGAGAAGCAAAAGCACTAGGGTTCTCTGATACGCATATTGCAAGATTGTGGAATGTAGCAATTGATGATGTGTATGAGTTTCGCATGAAAAACGCGATAAAGCCTGTTTACAAAATGGTAGACACATGTGCTGCAGAATTTGAATCTGAAACACCTTATTTCTATAGTACCTTTGAAGATGAAAATGAATCCGTTCAGTCAGACCGCAAAAAAATACTGGTTCTTGGGTCAGGACCAATTCGAATAGGGCAGGGTATCGAATTTGACTATGCTACGGTTCATTCTGTACTGGCTATTAAAGAAATGGGATATGAAGCTATCATTATGAATAATAATCCAGAGACAGTTTCAACTGACTTCAGTATTTCCGACAAGCTTTATTTCGAACCTCTGACCCTTGAAGATGTCATGCATGTCATAAATTTAGAACAACCGGAAGGCGTGATTGTCCAATTTGGCGGACAAACAGCAATTAACTTGGCTGGTGGGCTGGAGCGCCGTGGTGTGAAAATATTAGGTACAGATTTAGAAGCAATCGACAAAGCAGAAGACCGTGATAAATTTGAACATTTGTTAAACTACCTCTCCATAAAAAGGCCAGAGGGAAGATCTGTAACGAAATTGAATCAGGCAGTGGAAGTAGCAAAAGATATCGGCTATCCAGTTTTAGTTAGACCATCCTACGTGATTGGCGGAAGCCGGATGGAAATTGTCTACAATGACGAAGAGCTTAATGCCTATTTGACAAAATCGAATGGAGCTGATAGCGCACATCCAATATTAATCGATAACTATGTAACTGGAATTGAAGTGGAAGTGGATGCAATCAGTGATGGTGAAACGGTTATTGTACCAGGAGTTATGGAGCATATCGAACGGTCTGGTGTTCACTCAGGAGACTCCATAGCGGTTTATCCACCACAGCGAATTAGTGAAGCTGTACGGGAGAGTTGTTTAGATGCAACTGTTAAAATTGCCAGATCGCTAAATGTAAAAGGATTAATCAATATACAGTTTATTGTTTGTGAGGAGGAAGTCTACGTTCTCGAAGTAAACCCACGTGCCAGCAGAACGATCCCATTCCTTAGTAAAATAACAGGGGTAACGATGGCAAACATTGCTACCAGATGTATTTTAGGGGAAACACTAGAAAGTATGGGGTATGAGTCAGGTATTTTGCCAGAGCAAGATGCTGTATCCGTTAAAGTTCCAGTATTCTCATTTGAAAAACTGCGAAGTGTTGATACTATTCTAGGACCAGAGATGAAATCAACTGGTGAGGCAATCGGTCATGATAAAACGCTGGAAAAAGCATTATATAAAGGACTGACAGCAGCCGGGTTATCTGTACCACAGGAAGGTGCAGTGCTACTTACCATAGCAGATAAAGATAAGAAAGAAACGATTGAAATTGCCGATCGCTTTCACCAATTAGGGTTTCAACTGTATGCAACGTCTGGAACGGCTTCATTTGTAAAACTATACAATATTCCAGTTACTGAAGTTGCAAAAATAGGCTCTAGTAAACCAAATGTATTATCTATTATTGAAAACGGTGATGTCCAATTTGTAATTAATACTCTAACTTCGGGAATTAAACCTAGATCTGACGGGTTCATGATTAGACGGGAAGCAGTTGAACATGGTATTGCTTGTTTAACTAACCTTGACACTGCAAATGCTATCTTAAATGTAATAGATTCAACTACCTTTAGTGCAAGACCTATAACAGGCAAGAAAGTAGTTTCGTCATGAAGAGAAAAGTAGAGCTGGTTGTTAAATCGGTACATGTTATTGCCCTAGAAACGATTGAAATGACACTTGTGAATGAATATGTGGCAAAAACCGCCATTCCGGGACAGTTTCTTCATTTGTCCGTTGAGGGCCATACATTGCGTCGGCCAATTTCAATCGCAAATACAGATCATAAAAATAAAGAGATTACAATTCTATTTAAGATTGTTGGAGATGGAACCAAACAACTGGCAGCATACAGACCAGGTATGTCGATAGATGCGTTGGGTCCTAGCGGGAATGGATTTTCATATGATAGTAAGTCGAATTCAATATTGCTAGTTGGCGGAGGTATTGGAATTCCGCCACTATACAATCTGGGGAAGACACTTTGTACTAATGGAATCCATGTTACAGCTATTCTTGGATTCCAATCGAAAGAGCATGTTTTTTACGAAGCGAATTTTAGAAAACTAGGAAAAACATATGTCGTGACGAATGATGGAACGTACGGACATCAAGGATTTGTAACTAGTGTAATGGATCAGATTGAAGAATTTGATACGTACTATTCCTGTGGGCCTATTCCTATGCTAAAAGCCGTTACAAAGCAATTGCATCAGTACAATGGTTACATTTCGCTTGAAGAACGGATGGGATGCGGTGTTGGAGCATGCTTTGCATGTGTGATTCCTGCAGATAATAATGGCGGTTATAAAAAAATTTGTCAGGATGGACCTGTGTTTGCAGCAGATGAGGTGATATTGTGACAGATCTAAATGTAACTTTACCCGGTTTAAATCTAAAAAACCCCATCATGCCTGCTTCCGGATGCTTTGGATTTGGCAGGGAATATAGTGAATTTTATGATTTGGAAAAGCTGGGTGCAGTCATTATGAAAGCTGCAACAGGAGAGGTACGTTACGGTAATAAAACACCCCGTGTTGCAGAAACGTCATCAGGGATGTTGAATGCGATTGGCCTGCAAAATCCTGGGGTAGAAAAAATTATTGAAACCGAAGTTCCCTTTTTAGCTAAGTTTGCTGTTCCAATCATTGCGAATGTAGCCGGAAGTTCCCAAGAAGAATATGTGAAGGTAGCCACGGCATTTAATCATGCTGAATCGGTTAACGCATTAGAACTTAACATTTCCTGCCCAAATGTAAAAGAAGGCGGAATTCAGTTTGGTACTAATCCAGATATGGCAGCTGAGGTAACGGGAAAAGTTAAGGAAGCTAGTAATCTGCCAGTCTATGTGAAGCTTTCTCCTAATGTTTCTGACATTACAGCAATGGCAAAGGCGGTTGAAAAGGCAGGAGCAGATGGGTTATCGATGATTAACACGATAACAGGGATGCAAATCGATCTAGATAACAAGCAGCCATTATTGGCAAATAAAACTGGTGGTCTATCTGGTCAGGCAATCAAACCAATCGCTATCCGAATGATCTATGAAGTGAAGCAGCATGTCAATATTCCAATTATCGGCATGGGCGGAATTTCTTCAGCTGAAGATGTACTGGAATTCTTGCTTGCAGGAGTTAGTGCTGTAGCCGTAGGAACTGCTAACTTCCAAAATCCCTTTGCATGTCCAGAGATAATTGATGAATTACCGGACGTATTAAAACAATACGGATTCGATTCGGTTAAGGATGCCATCGGAAAGGGGCATGAAGTATATGAGGAATAACATGTATTTAGCATTGGACTTTTCCACCTGGAATGAAGCCAAGATGTTTATTGATACTCATCGTTTTCAAGGAATTCCTGTAAAAATTGGCATGGAATTATTTTACCGGGAAGGCCCTCGGTTAATTGAGAAACTAAAGCAGGATAATCATGACGTCTTTCTTGATTTAAAGCTTCATGATATCCCCACCACGGTAATGAAGGCGATGACAAACCTAGCAGATCTTGAAGTTGATATGGTTAACGTACATGCGTTAGGTGGCAGTGAAATGATTAAACGGGCCAAAGAAGGCTTAAATTCTGGATCCTCTAATCACGAAACAAAATTAATTGCGGTAACAATTCTTACGTCGATGGATGATACTTCGTTATATAAAGAACTAAATATTGGCGGGAGTGTAGATGAGAATGTAGTCCGACTTGCTGATACAGCAAACAAAAATGGAGCAGATGGTGTCGTTTGTTCGGTTCAGGAAGCAAAGAAAATTAAAGATGTATGTGGGTCATCATTTTTAACTGTTACACCCGGAATTCGTTTGCAAGGTTCTGATGGAAACGATCAAAAACGCATTGCAACTCCGGCACTTGCCAGGAATAATGGATCTGATTTTCTCGTAGTTGGTCGGACCGTAACAAATGCCGAGGATCCAAAATTAGCATATGAGAAAGTGCAAAAGGAGTGGCTAAATGGTATTAAGTAACGAAATATCTAGGAATCTATTAGAAATAAAGGCTGTTCAAATAAGAACAGATCGTTATTTTACATGGACATCTGGAATTAAATCACCTATTTATTGTGATAATCGGCTGACAATGTCTTATCCAAAAATTCGAACAAAAATTGCTGAGGCATTTATTGAATTAATCAAACAAATGGATGAAAAACCGGATGTTATTGCTGGATGTGCAACAGCAGGAATTCCACATGCTGCATGGGTTGCTGATAAGCTTGGTCTGCCTATGATTTACGTTCGATCCAAACCAAAAGGACATGGAAAAGGAAACCAGATTGAGGGAAAGGTTGAAGATGGACAAAAGGCAGTAGTTATTGAAGACTTGATTTCTACTGGTGGGTCATCAATCGATTCAGCCGAAGCTCTTCAGCTAGAAGGTATTCATGTACTGGGAGTTCTCGCTATTTTTACATATGGATTAACGAAAGCCAAAAAGCAATTTACAGAAGCTAAATTATCATTTCAAACCATTACGAATTATGATGAAGTATTAAAATTACTTGTAGCAGACGGCGTTATTGATGAAAATGAGAATAAAAAGCTGCAGGATTGGCGAAATGAACTTTAAAATCATTATTGATAGGCTGTCTAAAGGTTAAAATCTTTTTAGACAGCCTTTTCTAATCTGTTCTTATAGCACCCATTGCCGTCCACTCATCAATGGTAAATGACTGGATGATGTCATCCTTACTATCTAACTTTAAATAGTTTAATACACGATTTTATTAACAACATATATAAGTGTTACTTATCATAAATTGTGTTTTATATTATATTAGTTTTTGGTAATTAAAATAATATTGCGTTACAATAAACAAAATACTTATCAACCAAGGATGGCATGTTATGAAAATAGAAGATTATGAACTATTATTAAAATTAAAAGAAGTAGGTACAATTCGCGGGACTGCTAAAGCGATTTTAATTTCACAGCCAGCTGTTACCCAACGACTTAAATACATAGAGGAATATTTTGAAGAAAATATTTTTATCCGAACACCAAAAAAATTGGTTTTGACTCCGGCTGGTGAAATGATATTAAGCCATGCGAGAAAAGTGGTTGATCAGGAAGAAGTAATTAAAAATTCACTTGCACAATCAAGTGAAGAAGTACAGGGAACACTGTCTATTGCTTGTTCGTCACTTGTGAGTCAACGTTTTTTACCGTCAATTCTGGCAGATTATACGAAAGAATTCCCCAAGGTTGCAATTGATTTAGTGACTGGTATTAGTGAAGATATTAAAAGGGGCCATAAAAATTACCATTTATGCATTATTCGTGGTGAGAAGTTAAAAGATAGTGTTTGTACGAATCTTTTCGATGATCCGTTATATATTTTTGATACGGAACCTTTTCCAAAAAACAAGTTAAAAGAGCGACCGTTAATTTCATTTAAGAGTGATGACAGCATGCATGAATTAGTAGATAATTGGCTTTATCATCATCAGGATGAGATAAAACCTGTAAAGACAATTCGAGTTGATCAAATTGAAACATGTAAGCAATTTATGAAGCAAGGTCTTGGGATGGCTGTTCTGCCGAAGAGTGTTTCCGATTCGATGATGGATGAATATCCACATATTTCTATGAAATTAAATGGAGAACGTGTTACCAGAGATACCTATGTTTGTTATCAGGAGGGTGTCCGCAAATTACCACAGGTTGATCAGTTTATTTCTGCATTATTGGGTAAAAATTTTCTTTAGCCGTTAAGTAAGTATGAATAACTAAAATGTTTAATAAGAAGAAAAAACAGGAACATACTAACTATAAATAAAGGAGTGTGTTCTAAGATGAGTGAAGTTATATTTACATCAAAGGCTACGGCAAAAAATGGACGAGATGGACATGTTAAGTCGGAAGACGGTTTAATAGATTTAAATCTTGTAAATCCGCCAAATAACAAAGGTGAAAAAGGATCAAATCCGGAACAACTCTTTGCAGCAACATACGCAGCATGTTTTGACGGTGCGCTTAACTTAGTGGCCTCAAAACAGAAAAAGAAAATTGACTCAGAAACTACTGCTGAAGTCAGCTTCTGCAAGGATCCCGAGGATGATGGTTTTAAGATTGAGGTAACTCTTAATATTACTATTGAAGGAGTAAGTCCTGAAGAGGCCGAGGAATTAGCTGAAGATGCACATCAAGTGTGCCCATATTCCAAAGCAACTCGTGGTAATGTTGAGGTCACCCTAAATCCAAAAGCAGTTTCTTAGATCTAATAATAAAATAAAGAGGTGGGACATAAGTAAAAATCTCTACTTTAAAGACGAATAATCACAGAATAAGTTGTTTGGAACGTTCATTATAATCGGCTGAATCTAATACGTAGTTGATATAAACTAAACGACGTAGACTGAAGGTAACCGATTCGTAGTATTTAGTGTAGTTGTCTAACCACGCAGTTGGAATACAATGGTTTTCCGTGGGCTCACCACGAGCATTCGACGCATAGGACGTGGCGTACTTAGTGTCCCTCGCTCGAAAAGAATGCTCCCTGTAGGGTCTCTTAGGATCGCTGTCCCACAGGAGTCTCGCATATTCCAACTGCTAGTTTAGTGGTATAAAATCTTGTTTTTTTAAGTTCTAGTGAGCAAAACCCAGCGAAGTGTATTTCCCGATCGGCATAATAGCACTTAAACTTTTTTAAAAAATTTATTCGCAGTTTATATCTAATCTCAAAAAAATCCGAACCAATTCGAATTCTATTTCAAGAATTTGAATTATAGTTCGGATTTTACTTTGACTTAAATACTTTTGTCCCAGCTACTTTTTTAGTTTTTCTACAATTGCTTTATCAGGTGTAACAAATAACGTTTTCTGATTGTCATACGTTACATAGCCAGGTTTGGCACCATTAGGCTTTTTCACATGACGAATTTTCGTATAATCGACAGGTACCGAAGATGAGTTCTGTGATTTACTGAAGAATGCTGCAAGCAGTGCTGCTTCAAGTAGTGTATCCTCACTTGGCTCCTTGTCACGAATAATGACATGAGATCCCGGAATATCTTTCGTATGCAGCCAAATATCGTCACGATGTGCAAGCTTCATTGATACATACTCATTTTGTTTATTATTTTTCCCTACAAGAATTGGTGTACCATCTGTTGAGGTATACTTTTCCGGTTCAGGTTTAACTTGTTTCTTTTTCTTTTTTCCTTGTCTTTGTCTTTTTAAATAACCCTCGTCACGAAGTTCATCCCGAATTTCTTCTATGTCAGCCTCACGTGCGGAATCTATTTGCTGAAGTAATTGTTCCAGATAGGCAATTTCGTTATTAGCCTTTTTAATTTCCTGCTTAACTTTTTTCATGGAAGTTTTTAGTTTTTGATACGTTTTGAAAAAGCCTTGCGCATTTTCACTAGGTGTCTTATTTGGATTTAATTCGATTATCATTTCATTTTGATCTGGATCATAATAGTCGATTACTGTTGCTGTTCGATCACCTTGTTTAACTTGATGCATATTAGCTGTTAGCAGCTCACCTAACCGCTGATAATAATCGGCACCTTCAGCTTTCTTAATGGTTTTTTCATGTTTCTTGAGCTTACGTTGGTTCTTATCTTTTTCATTTTTTATAAACTGATACAGGTCTTTTGCTTGCTGCTTTACACGGTCTCTCTCAGCTTTCCCGGAATAAAAATTGTCTAGCATCTGGTTCGTGTTTGAAAAGATTTCCTCTTGTCCATCAAGAAAAGATATTGGGATTACATGAAAATCTTCTTTTTTATACCGGTAAATAGTTGGTGTATAGTTATTATTCTGTATCAATTCCTGCATAGCTACAAACCTTGCTTTATAGGTCTCAGATGATCCAAGTTTTGCCTGATGGACGATTTCTTTTGCAAATAAAGGAGAAACCCCTAGTAAGGTATGGACGATTTGAGTATCCATTTTTCCGGCATTAAAATCAAGTTTTCGAATAAATGTTTCCTTGTCGATATCCAATAAATTCAGCTTATCCTGACTTGGAGGAAGTTTATAATCATGACCGGGCTGTATTGTGCGATAACGGTTTTGTGAGACAGAAACATGTTTAAGGCTATCAAGGATGTGTCCCTTTTCTCCATCCACAAGCATGATGTTACTATGTTTCCCCATTAGCTCGATGACCAGTTTTTTTGTCGTCATGTCGCCAATTTCATTTCGTGCTTGAATGGAAAAAGTAACAATTCGTTCCATTCCATATTGATCAATAGATTCAACTACTGCACCGGACAAGTGTTTACGAAGTAACATGCAGAACATTGAAGGTTCTTTCGGATTCTTATAAGAATCTCCGGTTAAGTGTAACCTTGCGTATACCGGATGAATTGATAGTAGCAATGTATGATTTTCGCCGTGACTTCGAATGGTGAAAACTAACTCTGTCGAAGTTGGCTGATAAATTTTTGTGATCTTTCCTGGAGTTATCATTGAATTTAGTTCGCTCGTTACTGCTCGTGTAACGATTCCATCAAATGGCATGTAATCACCTCTTGCTTTCTAAAAGTAGGACTGTTTCTAAAGAATTGTTGTTTTTTGGCATAAAATCCATATACTGCGACATAATTGAAGGTTCATTATCAAGAGAATGTGTTCTGTTCAGCCGTCCGGGATCGTTACGGGCGGATACTTTCCGCGGGCACGGCCTCAGCCTTAGCCTCCGTTGTGAAAACCACTCTCTCGGAGACGTGCTGGGACTGCGGTTACTCGTCCCATCGAAAACCTTTGTTCTCGAAGTAGTCACCACCCTCAACTCACCTGGACTGGTATAGCTATTTATGTTTAGTCATTTCTTTAATCAAAAGAAATTTGCTGTGACAAACACTTTACCAGCAGCTGGAGTATGCGAGACTCCTGTGGGAAGAACAAGCTAGACGAGACCCCGCAAGCGAATATATTCCAGCTGTTTGTTCAAGTTGGTTTAAATAACCATCAAGTAATAACAATTTACCAAGATATTTTGAAAAAAACTTAGCGAAGTGTATTTCCTTAGTAGTGTTATTGCACCCAACATTTATTACAGTGTGACGCATTTTATATCAACTGCCGGTAGCCAAGAGTAACAAAATTTTAAAAAATAACCAAAAGTAAAATACATTCTTTAACGTTCACTTCCGCTTTTGATTCAATTATAGCATTTTTTGGGACGAGTCTGCATAGATATCGTATAAAGATTACGTTTAACTATAGTGCATGTAGATGAATTTGGAGGAATGCAGTGTGAAATGGTATCAATTAGATGTAGATCATGTCGAACAAAAATTGCATGTTACGACAAATCGCGGTCTTGCAGAAAAACAAGTTGATCAACGCAGAAAAGAATTTGGTGCAAATAAACTCGAAACTGAAAATAACACATCTAAGTGGCTGATCTTTTTCAAGCAATTCCAGGATTTCATGGTTCTGGTTCTTCTTGCTGCAACCTTAATTGCTGGACTACTTGGTGAATATGTTGATGCAATAGCTATTATGGTAATCGTTTTAGTGAATAGTTTTCTTGGCTTTTTTCAGGAACAAAAAGCGGAAAAGTCCCTTGCTAAACTAAAAGAAATGTCTGCACCTGTAGCGAATGTTCTTCGTGATGGGAATTGGGGAAAGATTCCCTCCCAAGATGTGGTTGTGGGTGACGTATTGCGTATTAACAGTGGAGATCGGGTTCCTGCTGATATACGTATAACGAGATCAAATAGCCTGGAGACAGAAGAATCGGCACTTACTGGTGAATCACTTCCGGTAATGAAGCATGCTACCGCAATAAGTAAAGACCATCTTGACGCCCAGGATCAGGTCAACATGGGGTTCATGGGGACATTGGTTACAAGAGGCTCTGGAATAGGTATCGTTGTTGGAACTGGCATGAATACAGTGATGGGTCAAATTGCATCCTTAATGGTTAAGACAAAAAAGACAGTCACGCCATTAGAACATAAACTTACAGAGTTAGGAAAAATTCTGATCGTTGTTGCACTTTTTTTAACGGCATTAGTCGTTTTTGTTGGTGTTTATCAGGGGCATCCTTTATATAATATGTTTCTTGCCGGCGTATCCTTAGCGGTTGCAGCCATACCAGAAGGACTGCCTGCAATCGTAACTGTCGCATTATCATTAGGTGTTCAGCGGATGATTAAGAAAAAAGCAATTGTTCGAAAGCTTTCTGCAGTAGAAACTTTAGGGTGTGCTTCAGTTATTTGTTCTGATAAGACTGGTACAATGACTGAGAACCAAATGACGGTAAAAGAAGTCTATGTAAATGGGAAAAACTTATATGTTACTGGCGATGGTTACGATATACAGGGTGATTTTTTTGCAAATAAAGAAAAAGTTGATCGCGATTATCCCAATCTGGAATCAATGCTCTTATATGGTCTGTTATGTAATAATGCGTCATTACAAGTTAAAAAAGGAAAATACCTTGTTGACGGAGATCCAACTGACGGAGCTTTGCTTGTAGCTGCAAGGAAGCTTGGGTTATCCCTGAAAGTGAATGACAATTTCAATATTATCAAAGAAATACCTTTTGATTCTGATCGTAAAAGAATGAGTATGGTTATTGAAGATGAAAATCAGATGCGATTTCTAATAACTAAAGGCGCGCCTGACGTGTTACTTCCGCGTTCTTCTTTCTTTTTAGATGAAGGTGGTCGCAAGTTACTGCGTTCCGAAGACAAGCAAATGATTGATGATGAAATAAACAACATGGCTCAGAAGGCATTACGAACGATAGCAATAGGTATGAAGCCAATTTCAAAGGATGATCCTCTTAATACAGCAACATTGGAGAAGGATTTAACGTTTGTTGGATTATGTGGAATGATGGATCCACCAAGAAAAGAAGTTAAGACAGCTATTATGGAGTGTCGGGATGCTGGTATTAAGACCGTAATGATAACTGGCGACCATGAAAAAACCGCTCGTGCGATTGCGATTAATCTGAACTTGTTACCTGAAAATGGAATGGTTTTAGATGGATACCAACTTAACCAAATGTCTGTCACAGAACTTCGTGATGTCATTGATCAGGTTTACGTATTTGCTCGTGTTACTCCAGAGCATAAATTAAAGATCGTCCAAGCTTTTCAGGAAAAAGGTCATATTGTAGCAATGACCGGGGATGGCGTAAATGATGCGCCAGCTATAAAAGCAAGTGACATTGGAATTAGTATGGGAAGAAGCGGTACAGATGTAACAAAAGAAGCTTCTTCATTAGTACTTATGGATGATAACTTTGCTACAATCAAATCAGCAATCAGTGAAGGAAGAAATATTTACGAAAACATCCGGAAATTTATCCGTTATTTATTAGCATCAAATGTTGGTGAGATTCTTGTTATGCTTTTTGCCATGCTGCTAGCACTTCCTTTACCCCTAGTACCAGTACAAATCCTGTGGGTGAACCTCGTAACAGATGGGCTCCCAGCGATGGCCCTCGGGCTGGATCAATCAGAAGGTGATGTGATGCGAAGGGGGCCCAGAAATCCAAGGGAAGGGATATTTGCCAGGGGATTGGGCTTTAAAATAATCAGCCGAGGCATATTAATAGGGGTTATTACATTGATTGCGTTTATGATGTCGTACCAGGATAACCCGGATAATTTAATTTATGGACAAACTATTGCATTTACAACATTGGTGATGGCTCAATTAATTCATGTGTTCGACTGCCGAAGTGAAAATTCCGTTTTTGCCCGCAATCCTTTTGAAAATAAATACCTGGTTTTAGCGGTACTTTCATCACTTCTATTGTTGCTTGTTGTTATCTATTGGGAGCCGTTGCAGCCAATCTTCCATACGACATTTCTAAATGTTAGGGATTGGATGTTAATTCTTGTTTTAAGCTCGCTTCCAACTGTTTTATTTGGGTTTACAAAAAAATAATTGTCGGAGCCCTAAATTAAATAAGTGGTTCAGTTACGGTGTACAAAAACGCAATTTGTAGCCTTAATTGAACCGCTTTTTTTTAGAGGCAAGGACATAACTAAACCATTCACATTAAAGATGAATAATAATAGGATAGGATGTTTAACCGTTCATTTTCAATGGCTGGATCTACTAAGTAGTTGATATAAAATGCGAAGTAACTGCTGAAATAATCTTAATAAACTCTCATCCCATCTTCCGTGGGCGTTACGGGCGGATGCTTTCCGCGGGAGTCACCGCCCTCCACTCACACGGACTATTGTAGTGCTGTTACACATTTCTTCTATAGCGATTCCTATTCCAGTCAACAGCGGAGGAAATACACGTAGACTCCTGTGGGAGCTGAGGCGAGGCTGCTGAAAAACATATTTTGGAAAATTTAATTCCCACTTTATATAGTGACTAACAGGTAAAATGATATGTTACTCTCCACTATAAGGTGAATATTGCATGAAAATTGGGAATTGATTTTTCTTGGTTAAAAAGATGGTAGTTTTTCAGTGGCCTCGAGCTGAGGCCTAGATGAGACTACGCAGCGACGTAGGAGCAAGGAGGGACATCAGCCGGCTTAGGTGCGCAAAGTGTATTTCCGAAGCGGCATCATAGCACTCAAACTTTTCAAAAAGTACTTCGCAGCATCTAATTTAGCAACATTAGAAAACTAGACATTCGTTAAAGGAATTCTTATGAAAGCGTATTTTACTTTCTTAGAACACCTTATACTCTGGAGTGCAAACCTTTTGGTGAATGCTTAGTTAACTTATTCAGTAAAAAAGTAGTTATACTTTCTTACTGCAAAATAAATCCAAACTAATTCGAACTCTATTTCAAGAATGTTGAATCTAGTTCGTGTTTTACTTTGACTAAAACATTTATGTTACGGCCTCATTATTGCAACTAGAGGTTTTCACCATTAAGGCATGACGATAATCATCAATATCCAACTTGTTGATACTTCAAAACTGATTTATTCAGCAATTTAATAGAAGGTTTTTTATTTTTTTGTAAAGGACTGTTATAATTATGAAATATAGTGTTTCTAACTTAATGGATGTGATAAATATGGTAATGAGTATGACGGGGTATGGTCAGGATGTATTTCACCTTGGTAATACGACTGTGACGGTAGAGATACGGAGTGTGAATCACCGTTTTTTTGATTTCACTGCGAAAATTCCCCGGTCCTTATTGTTTCTGGAGGATAAAATCAAGCGAACACTTCAATTGTACTTTCAACGAGGCAGAATGGAAGTATATATAAATGTTCAAGGAGATGGACTTACCCAAAAAGAACTTTATACTGACTGGGATTTGATGGACAAATACATAGACCAAATTAAAAGTGCTAAAGCACGGTATAACCTTGCAGGGGAAATTCCAGTTACCATCATGCCGGAAATTCCTGATTTACTCTCTGTTCAGGAGACAGAGAATTATTCCGATGAACTAATAAATGCCATCACAACAAGTGTGAAGCGTGCTTGTGAACAACTATTGTTGATGCGGGAAGAGGAGGGGGACTTTCTGCTAAAAGATATAAGTAATAGAATGCTTGAAATTCAAGACACGGTTTCCCACTTGCAAACCCGTCGTGAAAGTGTGATCGAGGAATATCGTGAACGTATCCAGTCTCGTATTTACAACTTTCTTGGTGAAAATGACGTAATTGATCAAACACGAATGCATCAGGAAATTGCACTTCTGGCTGAAAAGGGTGACATAACGGAGGAGATCACCCGTCTTCAGAGTCATATTGATCATTTTTCTGAAACAATTGATTTAAATGATGCGATTGGACGTAAATTGGATTTTATTATGCAGGAAATGCATCGGGAAGCAAATACTGTCGGATCGAAATCCACCGATGCCAAAATAGGAGTGTGGATTGTTGCATTGAAGAGTGAAATAGAGAAAATTAAAGAACAAATTCAAAATATAGAGTAAACATTTGAATTTTGCATTCCATTTTTCATATAATAGTCGTATTATATAGAGAGAAACGAACTATATCATAGAAAAGGTATTATTTATAATTAACATGCTACTAAGGATAGTATACTTAAGGGGGAGCAATTTTGAGCTTACGATTAATTAATATAGGATTCGGGAATGTCGTATCTGCCAATCGGATTATTTCGATTGTATCACCAGAGTCGGCACCGATAAAACGCATCATAACAGTGGCACGTGATAATAATAAACTAGTAGATGCGACTTACGGAAGACGTACGAGAGCAGTAATTATTACAGATAGTGATTATGTTGTTCTATCTGCTGTTCAGCCTGAAACTGTTGGACAACGTGTTTTAAGTCATGAAGAAATTTCAGATGAATGACTAGGAGGAACTATTTTGATTGATGAAAAGGGTATATTATTTATTCTATCCGGTCCATCAGGTGTAGGAAAAGGAACGGTTAGACGTGAGCTTTTTGCGAAAGCAAATGACTTAAAATATTCTATTTCCATGACAACAAGGGAAAAGCGGGCTGGCGAAACAGATGGCGTTGATTACTTTTATAAGTCAAAAGAAGCGTTTGAAACGCTGATTGAAGAGAACCAGCTGTTAGAATATGCTCAATTTGTTAATAATTATTATGGGACTCCGAGAAAATATGTTGAAGAGACCCTAGCGGCCGGTCACGACGTTTTTCTTGAAATTGAAGTCCAAGGGGCTCTGCAGGTGAAGGAAAACTTTCCGGAAGGTGTGTTTATTTTTCTTTTCCCACCTAGTTTGGAAGAATTGAAGAACCGAATTGTTAGCCGTGGAACAGAGTCTAAGGAATTAGTTTTGCAGCGATTACGTGAAGCGCGGAAAGAAATTGAAATGATGGACGCGTATAACTATGTTGTCGTAAATGATCACGTTGATTCAGCAGTTTCAAAAATACAGTCAATTATTCAAAGTGAGCACTGTAAACGGGATCGAATAGCAAAGCAATATAAACAGTTATTGGAGGATGAAATGAAATGATGTTAGAGCCATCAATTGATGAACTGCAGGAAAAGATTAAATCAAAATATACCCTTGTAACGTTATCAGCAAGACGAGCAAGAGAAATGCGTCATGCAAAAGATATGTTAATCGATAACCCAAAATCACATAAGCTTGTTGGGGTTGCACTCGAAGAAATTCTCGCAGAAAAGTTATTTGTACAAGAAGACGATAGTAAGTAATCACAACGACCCTCGCTATTCAACCAATTGCGGGGGTTTTATTTGGCATATGAAAAGAACTCTAATACTGATAGGGAGTATATTATTCATAATAGGCAGTTACTATGGTATTGCCAGGAATATACCTTAGGTTTAGGTAAGGGGGGCAAGTATGGTTAGAAATAAAAATATACTTTTAGGAGTTTCGGGTGGTATTGCAGTATATAAAGCTTGTGCATTAACTAGTAAATTAACACAGCAGGGTGCAAATGTTAAAGTGATGATGACAGAAAGTGCAACAAAATTCGTATCACCATTAACATTTCAGGCTCTATCCAGGAACCCTGTTTATACAGATACATTTGATGAAAAAAATCCTGCTAAAATAGCTCATATTGATGTAGCTGATTGGGCGGACATTGCGATAATAGCTCCGGCTACAGCTAATATGATCGGCAAAATGGCTAATGGTTTGGCTGATGATATGCTTTCAACTACTTTACTTGCGACTCAGGCAAGCGTTTATATCGCTCCAGCTATGAACGTTCATATGTACGCGCATCCTGCAGTAATCAAAAATATGAAGCAGCTGGACGAATGGGGATACCATTTTATCGAGCCTGGTGCAGGCTATCTTGCATGCGGATACGTTGGTAAGGGAAGATTGGAAGAGCCGGAAAGTATTATCGATGCTGTCGCAGAACACCAGAAAAGTAATGGATTATTTACCGGTAAAAAAGTATTGGTTTCAGCTGGCCCTACTCAGGAGAGGGTTGATCCTGTGCGTTTCTTTACCAATAGATCATCTGGGAAAATGGGATTTGCTATTGCAGAAGCTGCTGCGAATATGGGGGGAGAAGTAACACTTGTCGCAGGTGCTGTAAATCTTGAAACCTCCAATAAAAATATTAATAGAATTGACGTAACAACTGCTGCAGAAATGTTTGAGACAATGCACCAGCAATTTCAAGCTAATGATATCGTAATTAAAGCAGCAGCAGTAGCTGATTATCGCCCAAAACAAGTTTATGATGAGAAAATGAAAAAGCAGTCTAATGACTGGGTGGTTGAAATGGAACGTACAAAAGATATACTTCAATCCCTAGGTGATTCGAAGCAGGGTCAATTTCTTGTTGGATTTGCAGCTGAAACATCTGATGCACTCGGGCATGGCATAAAAAAGTTACAGAAAAAAAACTTAGATGCTATTGTCATAAATAACGTTTCAGTTGATGGAGCAGGATTTGGCGGGGATACAAATATCGTCACGTATGTAAACAATTCACAGCAGCCGAAGGATATTCCTTTAACATCCAAGTATGAAGTCGCCAGTCAGTTAATGACTTTAATTGCACATGATATGAAGGATGAAGCGAAGTGAATATAGCTAAGGTGATAGTAGATGTTCCAGCCAGTTCCATTAACCAAACGTTTGATTATAAGATTCCTGTGCAATTTCAGGACATTCTTAAGGTAGGAATGCGTGTTATCGTACCATTTGGACCAAGGAAGATCATGGGTTTTGTAGTTGAGCGAACAAGTGAATCATCTTTTGACAAATTAAAGAATATTAGTGATGTGCTTGATTTAACACCGGTTCTTACAGGAGAGTTGTTAGATTTGGGAAAATGGCTGGCAAACCAGACATTAAGTTTATATATTACTGCGTTTCAGGCGATGCTGCCACAGGTTATGAAAGCACAATATAAAAAAGAGTTAGAACGGGTTACAGAAGGCCCTTTATCAGATGAACTAGAATCCTTTTTCGCAGGACGTGATTTTGTGGCTTATGAAGAGCTAGCAGGTTCAGTAGTTAGCTATTCACAAATCCAAAAGGCGGTACAAGATGGAGATGTTGTTGTTAATTATCTGGTGAAGTCAAAAATCACTAAAAAACATGTCACGATGATTATGCCTAATCGTGAGCCACACCTTTTGGAAGAAGCAATTCAAGATTTATCCAAAAATGCCAGAAAACAAAAAGAACTGCTTGCCTTTTTTATCGATAACCAACAGGAAATAGAACAAAATGTATTAACCAAAAAGTTTAATACAACTAGTTCTACCGTTAAGACCTTGCTGGATAAAGAACTGCTAACTTCAAAAAAGAAAGAGATTTATCGTAACCCATATGACGATAAATCGTTCGAACAGACAACTGCATTGACATTAACGGATCAGCAGCAAGAGACAATAACCCCAATAAAACAACATATTAAAGATGGGATGCATAATGTTTTTCTTGTACATGGTGTAACGGGAAGCGGCAAGACCGAAATCTACCTGCAGGCAATACAGGATGTAATTGAAAAAGGGCAGGAAGCTATTGTACTTGTACCGGAAATTTCACTTACACCACAGATGGTGAAACGATTCAAAGGAAGATTTGGATCAAACGTAGCAGTATTACATAGTGCGCTATCAAGCGGAGAGAAATATGATGAGTGGCGCCGTATTCATCGGAAAGAAGTACAAGTTGTAGTTGGTGCAAGGTCAGCTGTTTTTGCCCCTTTTGAAAATCTGGGAATCATAATTATTGATGAAGAGCACGAAAATAGCTATAAACAGGAGGACCAGCCACGCTATCATGCACGCGATGTAGCTATTTATCGTGGGGAAAATAACCGATGTCCTGTTATATTGGGAAGTGCTACACCAACGCTTGAATCATATGCACGTGCTCAAAAAGGAGTATATAAGCTAGCAACATTATCAAAGCGGACGAATGAAAAAGAAATGCCTAAGGTTAATATTGTTGATATGCGAAATGAACTCCACGAAGGGAATCGTTCCATGTTTTCGAGAAGTTTAAAAGAAAATATAGAACAACGCATACAACGAGGGGAACAAATTGTACTGTTATTAAACAGAAGAGGGTATTCCACATTCGTTATGTGTCGAGACTGTGGTCATGTGAATGAATGCCCACATTGTGATATTGCCCTTACATATCATAAAAACAGCAGACAATTAAAATGTCATTATTGTTCATATGAAGAGCCGATGCCGACAAGCTGTCCATCGTGCAAAAGTGACTTAATCCGGTTTTTTGGAACCGGAACGCAACGGATTGAAGAATCATTAATACAGTTGATTCCAGAGGCACGAGTAGTCAGGATGGATGTGGATACAACCAGAAGAAAAGGGTCACACGAAAAAATACTAAATCAGTTTGCCAATAAAGAAGCGGACATATTGTTGGGCACACAGATGATTGCAAAAGGTCTTGATTTTGAAAATGTAACGTTAGTTGGTGTCCTTACAGCTGATTCGATGTTGCATCTGCCGGACTTTCGTTCCGCTGAAAAGACGTTTCAACTATTGACTCAGGTAAGCGGCCGGGCAGGCAGACACGATTTGCCTGGTGAAGTAATAATCCAAACCTATACACCTGAGCACTACAGTATTGAACTTGCAAGTAATTATGATTTCATGGAATTTTATAAAAATGAAATGAGTACGCGAAAGACATTTCAATATCCGCCATATGTTTTTCTTGTATTAATAACTGTCTCACATCAAAATCATGTGACAGTTGTTCAGACAGCACAGAAAATTGTTCAGTTGCTTTTAAGCAAAATCAGTAATGAGGAGACAGTTGTCTTAGGACCAACGCCATCCCCAATCGCACGCATGAAAGATAGATATCGCTATCAATGCATGATAAAATACAAGAGTGAACCGAATTTACGAACATTAATAAGGAAAACTATTCGTCAATTTGATGACGATGTCCGAAAAAATGATCTTTTGATAACAGTAGATATGCAACCATATCAATTGATGTAGAAAGGAGTACTAGCTGATGAAAAAAATAGTTTTTATGGGTACACCAGATTTTTCAGTACCAATCTTACAGTCACTAGTACAGTCAGGGTATGAAATCGTATTAGTTGTGACACAACCAGACCGGCCAAAAGGGAGAAAAAAAGTGATAACACCAACTCCCGTCAAGGCCGAAGCCGAAAAACATAAAATCCCTGTATTTCAGCCTGAAAAATTAAGACATGAGTATATGAAGATACTTGCCTATGAGCCTGATTTAATTGTAACTGCTGCATATGGACAACTTTTACCGAATGAATTACTGGAGGCACCTGAATTTGGCTGTATTAATGTACATGCTTCATTATTACCGGAATTAAGAGGTGGTGCGCCTATTCACTACGCCATTTTGCAGGGTAAGGAAGAAACTGGTATCACAATTATGTATATGGCTGAGAAGCTTGATGCAGGTGACATCTTAACACAGCGAATGGAGCCAATTACAACAGTTGACAATGTTGGGACAATGCACGAAAAGTTGTCCAGAACAGGGGCAAACTTATTAATTGATACATTACCGCGATTATTCGATCAAAGCTTAAATCCAGCCAAACAGAACGAAGCAGAAGCAACATTTGCGACGAACATTAAGCGAGAGCAGGAAAAAATTGACTGGAACAATAGTAATGATGAAGTTTATAACCAGATTAGAGGCTTGCATCCATGGCCAGTCGCGTTTACGACATATCAGGGTGATGTAATGAAAATTTGGTGGGGAGAACCGGATGATGAAGAATATAAAGGATCACCGGGAGAAATTGTTCAAATTATCGAGAATGAAGCTTTTGTTGTAGTTTGTGGTAATCAAAAAGGAATTCGAATAACCGAGATCCAACCAGCAGGAAAAAAACGGATGACCGTCAAACAATACCTTCAGGGATCAGCTGATCGTATAAAGACAGGCATTAAAATGGGTGATTAAATGAGCGATTATCAAGTAAGAACAGCAATCGTTGACTTGCTATTGCGCATTGAGCAGGACAGTGGCTATAGTCATTTATTAATTAATAATGAAATAAAATCCCGAAAGATTGCACCTAAAGATGAGGCACTTTTAACGGAAATCGTCTATGGTACCATCCAGCGCAAGTTAACATTAGATTACTATCTAGAAGCATTTATTGACAAAAAGAAAAAAATACAGCCCTGGGTTCGAATGGTCCTTCGAATGTCTGTCTACCAGATGATATTTTTAAATAAAGTACCGGATCATGCAGTTATTCATGAAGCTGTTGAAATCGCCAAAGCAAGAGGTCATAAAGGGATTGCTTCTTTTGTTAATGGTGTCCTTAGAAGTGTTCAGCGAAAAGGAGTACCTGATACATCTGCAATAGAAAGTACTGCTAAACGTATTTCAATTGAAACAAGTCATCCCGAATGGCTTGTAGAGCGGTGGATTTCGATGTATGGAAATGAAATTACAAGGGATATGTGCTACGCTAACCTCGAGAGAAAGGCATTATCTGTACGTGTACAGCCTCTAAAAATAACACGGCAAAAGGCAATGAACGAACTTGCTGAGCTTGGATTTGAAATACGAGAATCTAAATTTTCCAATCAGGGAATTATAATCGATAAAGGGAATGTATTAAAGACAGCGCTGTTTTCAGAAGGTTATTTATCAATCCAAGATCAAACCTCCATGCTTGTTGCAGAAATGCTCCAAGCGAAGCCCGGAATGGAAGTGTTGGATGCTTGCAGTGCGCCAGGTGGTAAAGCGACACATATTGCAGAAAAAATGGAAAACCAAGGATCGATTGATGCGTATGACTTGCATGCTAAAAAGACAAAACTAATTGAAGACAGAGCTGATCTGTTGGATTTGACGATTATTGATGCCAAACAAGGTGATGCAAGAAAATTACAGGAAAAACATGCAAATGAAAGTTTTGATAGAATCCTTGTTGATGCCCCATGTACTGGACTAGGTGTTATCCGTGGTAAACCCGACATAAAATATAATAAACAAGAAGAAGATATTTACCATTTATCAAAAATACAACATGATATACTGGAACATGTAGCACCACTGTTAAAAAAGGGTGGACTGTTAATCTACAGTACCTGTACAGTGGATAAAAAAGAAAATGAAGATGTAGTAAAGACTTTTTTAGAGAAAAATTCCGGTTTCATCTTAGATACATCCATGTTTGATGAGTTGCCAAAAATGATAACAGGATCATCAGGGCTTACAGAAATTGGCTTACAGATTTATCCGCAAACGTTTTACACAGATGGCTTTTTTCTAACAAGGCTAAAAAAGGTTTAATCAAATTAACTTGCTATTACAATAGCACTGCTTTATGGGGTGATAGGATGAAAGGACAATTTCTTACAGATAAGGGTCAGGTAAGAAACCACAACGAGGATTCCGGGGGAGTCTTTTATAATCAAGGTGACCAAATGCTGGCAATAGTGGCCGACGGCATGGGGGGACATCAAGCTGGTGACGTTGCAAGTCAAATGGCAACATCGGCTATCCAGAAAAAATGGCAGGAATGTAAGCTATTAAACTCCCCTGAAGAGGCCGAAATATGGCTGTCAGCTACTGTACAGGAAATAAACAATACCATTTTTGAACAGGCAAACAGCAAGGAAGAGTGTCAGGGTATGGGGACAACTGCAGTAATAGCAATTTGTACAGATGATTTTGCTACTGTATCACATGTGGGAGATAGCCGTTGCTACATATTAAACGAAGGCGGGTTTCAGCAATTAACAGATGATCATTCACTGGTTAATGAACTTGTGCGTTCAGGTCAAATCAGTAAAGATGATGCCGATCAGCATCCACGCAAAAATGTTTTATTAAAAGCTTTGGGAACTGAAACAAATATCATAGCTGACACTATATCGATTGAGTGGGAATATGGGAATAAACTTTTGCTATGTTCTGACGGTTTAACGAATAAAGTGACAGATAATGAACTTCTGGAGTTCACTCAATTGGAGCAGGATATCAGAACATCAGGCGACGAAATGATTAAACTTGCAAATGAACGGGGTGGAGAGGATAATATCTCCCTTGTAATTGTACACCATGATTTAACAGAGAAAGAAGGTGAGTCATAGTGTTAAAAGGTCACCTGTTAAATGATCGTTACCAGATTGGTGAAACTATTGGCGGCGGTGGGATGGCCAACGTTTATCTAGCAAATGATATTATTTTGAATCGTGATGTAGCTGTTAAAGTATTACGACTGGATTATGCCAATGATGAAGAGTTTATTGCCCGTTTTGACCGTGAAGCCCAGTCAGCAACAAGCCTCTCACATCCAAACGTCGTAAATATATATGATGTAGGCGAAGAAGATCATATTTTATATATGGTTATGGAATATGTAGATGGGATGACTCTCAAAGAATACATACAGCGTTATGGTCCAATCGACGTACAAGAAGCATTGGATATTATGAAACAAGTAACAGCTGCAATTTCACATGCACATGCTAACGATATTGTTCACCGGGATATTAAGCCGCAAAACATTCTAATCGATTCTTATGGAAGGGTAAAAGTGACTGACTTTGGCATTGCTGTGGCATTAAGTGCAACCTCACTGACACAGACAAATTCAATACTTGGATCTGTTCATTATCTGTCACCAGAACAGGCACGTGGAGGTATGGCAACAAAGAAATCCGATGTATATTCACTAGGTATTGTATTATTTGAACTGTTAACAGGACGTTTACCATTTTCGGGGCAGTCACCAGTGTCAATAGCATTAAAACATTTGCAAAACGATACACCTTCCGTAAAAAGGTTTAACCCCGATGTACCGCAAAGCGTTGAAAACATTGTACTTAAGGCAACTGCAAAAGATCCATTTCATCGGTATGAAACGGTATATGATTTAGAAGATGGATTAGAATCTGCACTTGATCCGAATAGAATTGATGAAGAAAAGTATGTCCCGCCTAGCGAAGCAGGAGAAGAAACAAAAGCAATTCCGATCATAACTGATAATCAGCTGCAGGATAATGTGCACGATGATACAATGGTTCATTCAGCAAACGAGAGTACGAAAAATTTTACAAATAATGATAATAAATCTGATTCTAAAAAAGGCAATCGGAAACGAAAGAAAAAATGGCTTATTTTTTCCATCATTTTATTTGTCCTACTTGGGCTTGGTATCGCAGCCTTTTTCATCATTACTAATCTACTGCAGCCCAAAGATGTTGTGATCCCTGATGTGACAGACATGGAATATGCAGAGGCATTGACAGAGCTTAGAGATCTTAACTTGGAAACTAACCGTGAATTAATGTATTCAGAGGATGTTGAAGAGGATATTGTCATCAAAACAAACCCAGAGATCGGAAGTACAGTTAAGGAAGAGTCATCCGTAACAATATTTGTTAGTCAAGGTAAAGAGAAAATTGCCTTTGGTGATTATGTTGGAGATGACTATAACCAGGTTAAATCTGTCCTGGAAGATAAAGGCTTTACTAGTTTTGACCCACAGGAAAAATATAATGAAAATAAATCTGGTGAGATTATTAGTCAACAACCATCACAAGGCACAGAAGTTGTGCCAAGTGAGACAACAGTAGAATTTGAAGTAAGTAAAGGGCCGAAACCAATTTATTTGAATAACTTCGAAGGAATGACGGAACAACAAGCAATAGCAGCTTTAGAAGACCAGGGTCTGTCTGCTGTTATAGAAGAAGAGTATTCCGATACCACATCTGAGGGCGAAGTTATTCGCCAGGACCCTGCAACCAATACAGAAATGGATAAAGGTGACACTGTTAAATTGTTTATTTCAAAAGGTGCTGAGGAAAAACCGCCTAAAAATCATTCTGTAACATTTACTGTTCCTTATAATCCTGAAAGTCAAGGGTCAGAAAATCAGGAGGAGCCAGTTAAACAGAGTGTTAAAATTTATATTCGTGATGCTAATCGTAATATTTCGGATGTGGAAATTGATGAAATGATAACGGAAGATAAGGAATATCACATTACACTTACAATAAACCCGGATAATATTGCACAATATAAGGTTTACCGTGATGGAACACTCTTTAAGGATAAATCAATTCGATATGAAGATGTAGAAGGTGAGTAAATGGCAGAAGGCAGAATTATAAAAGCAATAAGCGGATTTTATTATGTGAAGTCTGAAGGTGAAGTCCATCAATGCAGGGGAAGAGGTGTTTTTCGCAAAAAAAACATCACACCACTTGTTGGCGATTTCGTAGTCTTTGATAAAAATAATCCTGACGAGGGCTATGTGTTGGAAGTAAAGCCAAGGAAGAATGAGCTCGTTCGACCCCCGGTAGCAAATATAGATCAAGCAATTCTTGTAAGTTCTGCCACTAAGCCGGATTTTAATCCATTGCTATTAGATCGGTTTTTGGTCTTAATCGAATCAAAGGGGATTAAGCCGATCTTATTTATTACCAAGAAGGATATTATCCCTGAAAAACAAAAGCAAGTTATTGATCGCTATGTTAGTGAATACAGGCAAATAGGGTACCAGGTAGAATTGCTTTCTTCTAAAGAAAATTTAAGTGAATTAAGCAATTTTGAAAGCTACTTCTCCAAGAATGTATCTGTTATTGCCGGTCAGTCCGGCGTAGGTAAATCCTCTTTCTTAAATGCGATTAATCCATTACTGCAATTAAAGACAGATGATATTTCTAAAAGTCTTGGAAGAGGAAAGCATACGACAAGACATGTTGAATTGGTAGAAGTTTTTGATGGGCTTGTAGCTGATACGCCGGGATTTAGTACACTGGATTTTAATAAAGTTGAAGCAAATGAATTAGTTGAATGTTTTCCAGAAATTAGTGAGCAAAAACCTTACTGTAAATTTCGTGGCTGTTTGCATAATAAAGAACCAAAATGTGCTGTTAAACAAGCTGTAGAAACTGGTGAGATTTCAGCTATGCGCTATGAGCATTATATAAGTTTTTTAAACGAAATTCTTTCAAGAAAGCCGAGGTATTGAATATGGTAAAAATAGCACCTTCAATCTTATCAGCTGACTTTTCAAAGCTTGGGGACGAAGTACAGGATGTTGAACAAGGTGGGGCGGATTATATCCACGTTGATGTAATGGACGGTCATTTTGTTCCGAACATAACAATCGGTCCTTTAATAGTTGAAGCAATAAAACCAAAAACAGAATTACCGTTGGATGTACACTTAATGATCGAAAATCCCGATGCGTTCATTCCAATGTTTGCTCAAGCAGGTGCGTCAATAATTACGGTACATCAGGAAGCAAGCAGACATCTGCACAGGACTATACAGTTAATTAAAGACAATGGCGTAAAAGCCGGTGTAGTATTGAATCCTGCTACTCCAGTGGAGATGCTGAAGAATATTTTACATGAAGTTGACATGGTTTTGATCATGACCGTGAACCCTGGATTTGGTGGACAATCATTTATTCATCACGCTGTACAAAAAATTGAGCAAGTTGCTGAATGGAGAAGTAAATTTAACCTTTCTTTTGAAATAGAAGTTGATGGTGGTGTTAACAGTAACACCGCAAAACTATGTACTGATGCAGGGGCGGATGTTTTAGTCGCAGGCAGTGCAATATTTAAACAAGCGAACCGACACCAGGCAATAGATCAGATTACCAGGTCAATTGAAAAGGCGAAATAACATTATGGTATATGTTGCAATAATGGGGAACGGTCCAACAGAATTACTTCCTGATCTTTCGTTATATAAAGATGTGGTTGATGTATGGATTGGAGCGGACCGAGGAGCATTAACCCTAGCAGAAAATAATTTGCCGCTTGATTATGCTGTAGGAGATTTTGATTCTATAAATAATAAAGAAAAAGCCACTGTTCAGGCATATGCTGGTTCATATGAAGTTTATCCTTCCGAAAAGGATCAAACCGATTTGGAAATAGCGCTCACAAAGGCGTATGAATTACAACCGGAAAAAATTTGTTTATTCGGGGTAACCGGGGGCCGTCTCGATCATGCTTTAATTAATATTCAATTACTTTACTCCATAGTGGATCGGGATATTCAAGGAGTTATTGCTGATAATCAAAATCAGCTTGAATTAACCTTTCCGGGCAATTATGAAATTACTCAAAATAAAAATTACCCGAACATTTCTTTTATTCCATTTACCCAGTATGTAAAAGGGTTAACACTGACTGGGTTTTATTACCCATTGGAAAATCAGTCGATCAAGTGGGGGTCTACTCTCTGTATATCAAACAAGCTTCTTTCAAATTATGGTACTTTTTCGTATAAGGAAGGCATACTATTAATAATAAAGAGTCGTGATGCTTTGTCAGATACGATTCCAATGTAAGCTTTGTTTGTCAGGAAGAGAAGAATGAAACTTTGCTTCCTGCATAAATGCACCTAAGGCTTTCTCCAAAAAGCTTGGTGAAAGTCAAGTTTTCTAAGCAGTTAAGAAAGTATAACTCCTTTCTTACTGCATAAGTGCATCTAAGGCTTTCGCCATTAGGGCTTGGCGATAAGCCAAGTTTTCTAATATACAGAGGAGGCGGAGAACTTATGAAATTTTATACTATTAAACTCCCAAGGTTTATTGGCGGATTTGTTCGAGTTGTCATTGGTACTTTTAAAAAAGATAAGTAGGGGATACTAGCTTTTGTCAATACTATTGACAGAAGCTTATTTTTTTTGGACAAGGTTAAGAGTCAAAAGCGCTAGGAATGTTTTCAAAAAGCTTTATCAAAGTAATGAAAACATAACGTAATTGATACAAACTCCGACGTAAACTAAGGATAACCGGCTTAAGCTTTGCCGGTGCGCGTAATGTATTTCCGGAGCGATGTCATCGCACATAAAATTATTTTAATACTGTGTCACATCATATATCTTATGTGTACAAAAAACTTTTATCAATATTGTTTAAAAATGCTCTGAGTTTATCAAAGATAGCTGTTTGAGCTTTTTCTATAGATGCGAAAGTTGAGTAATTTTAAAATAACTATGAAGAAAAAAACAACAAAACTTACGAAAAGAGCCAAAGTAAAAAGGCATCCAATTTAATGGATGCCTTTATGCTATTAACTAATGTTCGGTTGTTCTGATTTCAGGTATATTTATACGCGCTCTACTTTACCGGATTTCAGGGCACGAGTAGATACGTAAACACGTTTAGGTTTGCCATCTACCATAATACGAACTTTTTGCACATTAGCCTTCCAATTACGTTTGTTGGAATTCATAGCGTGAGAGCGTTGGTTTCCACTGCGAGTTTTACGTCCAGTAACAACACATTTTCTAGCCATGGTAATCCCTCCTACTCTGACATGTGTCATATAATTACTTAATTAATTTATCATATGTATCGCTAGAATGCAATTGTTATTGGAAATTATATAAAGAAAAATATCTTGACAGAACAGAATGATTCATCCATTGTTATAAGGGATAATATTTCACATAAGTGTGTCTGAAGCTTTTAAAATGTGTGTGGTTGTAGTAAAATATCCTTATAATGATTGGGTATTAGAGGAGGATAAATTAATGTCCATTGAACTTAATACAAATGATGGTCAAGTGACAATTACGAATGATGTTATATCGACGATTGCTGGTGGAGCAGCAATAGAGTGTTATGGAATTGTTGGTATGGCATCGAAAAGCCAGATTAGAGATGGAATAGCTGAAATTCTGCGAAAAGAGAATTTTTCAAAGGGTGTTATTGTGCGACAGGAAGAAAATCATCTCCATATTGATATGTATATCATTGTTAGTTATGGTACAAAAATTTCAGAAGTAGCACATAATGTTCAATCACAAGTTAAATATACGTTAAATAAATCATTAGGACTTGCAATTGACTCGGTAAATATTTATATACAGGGTGTCCGGGTGGCAAAAGATTAAATTCAAGTCTCTGATGGATTAAAAAACAATAAATTTGGAAAACAAAACAACAGCGTGTATGGTCACCAGTATTATAAGTAAACTCACTTTTTTAGTGTTGTCTCTAAGTGCTTGTGCAAAAAAGGAGGTTGAAAATGGCGAGTTGGCTATGTCAGCTACGTACAGTGCGTCGAAAGTTCGGGGTAACGACGAAATTCGATGTGTCATTTTCACCTACTTTTTGAACAACTTCTATAAACCTGAAAATATCAAGTTACAGGACTATTTAGAGACATTTACGCTTTTGTTTTTTGAGGAGGAAGAATTGTGAAGGTACAAGCGTTGGATGGCATAACGTTTACGCAAATGGTTCTCTCTGGAGCACACCATTTATCAAATAATGCCCAGAAAATAGATGCATTAAATGTTTTCCCGGTTCCTGATGGCGATACTGGGACAAATATGAATTTATCAATGACATCGGGGGCAAGTGAAGTAAAGAAAATTAATAGTGAAAATGTGTCGGAAATTGCCAATGCATTTGCAAAAGGATTGCTTATGGGTGCTAGAGGTAACTCTGGTGTTATTTTATCCCAGTTGTTTCGCGGATTTGCAAAAGGACTGGAAGAAAAAGAAACCGTAACATCCAAAGATTTGGCTAATGCACTTGATCATGGAGTAGATACTGCCTACAAGGCTGTAATGAAACCTGTTGAGGGCACAATTTTAACAGTTGCAAAGGATGCTGCAAAAGTAGCAATTAATGAAGCGAAAACAGAAAGTGATGTAATCGCTTTAATGGAAGACGTGGTTAAAGAAGCCAAGGCGTCATTGAAACGTACACCAGATCTTTTACCTGTACTTAAAGAAGTAGGCGTTGTAGATTCTGGCGGACAAGGTCTTTTGACAATTTATGAGGGCTTTCTTGCTGCTTTAAAAGGTGAAGAATTACCAGAACAGGAAACTGATGCAGCTGAAATGGAGAAAATGGTAAATGCTGAGCACCATAAAATAGCTCAGGATTTCATGGATACATCCGACATTGAATTTGGTTACTGTACAGAGTTTATGGTCAAGTTTGAAGAAGAAAAATTAAGTGAAAATCCATTTGATGAAGAAACATTCCGTAATGAACTTAGTGAGCATGGTGATTCACTCCTTGTTGTGGCAGACGATGAAATTGCAAAAGTTCATGTTCATGCTGAATACCCAGGGGCTGTGATGACACTTGGTCAACGTTTTGGCAGCTTAATTAATATGAAAATTGAAAACATGCGTGAGCAACATACAGCAATTGTTGGGGCTCAGGAGTCAAAACCTGCTGCAGAAGTACTAGCTGACTATGCGATTGTAACTGTTGCGATGGGATCTGGATTGACTTCTTTATTCGAAAGTCTTGGTGCGTCTGTTGTAATCGAAGGTGGGCAGACGATGAATCCGAGTACACAGGATATTACAAATGCAATCGAAAAAGCTAATGCTAAAAATGTACTTATATTGCCAAATAATAAAAATATTGTAATGGCTGCTGAGCAGGCTGCGGAATTAGCTGAAGTCAATGCGGAAGTTGTCCCAACAAAGACAATTCCACAGGGGATAAGTGCATTGCTTGCCTTTCATCCAGATACTGACATAAAGAAAAACAAAGAGGCAATGGAAGATGCAAGTACGCAAGTTAAAACGGGTCAAGTTACATATGCTGTACGTGATACGCAAATTGATGGTATTACAATTGAGAAGGGTCATTTTATGGGTATAGCTGATGGAAAGATTAAAGGATCCAATCAAGATAAAATAGAAACGGTTAAATTATTGCTGAATGAAATGATTACAGTGGACGATGAAATTCTCACAATTCTTCAAGGTGAGGATGCTAGTGATGAAGAAGTAGAATTAATTGAGAAGTATATAGAAGAGACATATGAAGATGTGGAAATTGAAATACACATTGGGAATCAGCCGATTTATTCGTTTATTTTCTCAGTAGAATAAATAAGCTTCGTTTTCTTGTGGCACAAATAGAAGGCTGTAAAGTAGGGGCATTAAATTGGATAGCAATTTGATGCTCTTTTTTAGCAGTTGTATTTATTCCTTAATCACTCTTTTTAAGATACAAAAGCTATTTTCAAAAGGTTGTGCAATTAATATTTATTACAACGCGATGGGGTGAAATATTACAGTGCTATGACTCCGCTTCCTGAGGGATCTAGAATTGTTGCCAGACGAATAGGGCGTGACCGTTTTTAGCAGCCACCATCTATCATGATAATGAATTTGTAATCAAGCTAAAATAGTATGTTACTCCCCGCTACAGGATGAATTGCATTAAATTTTAAATGATCAAGAAGTTGGTAGTTATTCAGTGGCCACGACAGCGAGCGTTTTATTGCGAGCGAAACAGACATCTTGTGGCAATGTCTGCACTAGCACGTCCTAAGCGTCGAAAGCTCGTGGTTAGCTCTAGGTGCGCGTATGTATTTCCGGAGCAGTGGAATAGCACACAAGTATTACTTCGCATTATTTCGCAGTCCATATCAACTATTTCCATAAGGTTCAATGCTTGGTGTAAGTACCAACTTTTTAGAAGTCAGCCATATATAAAAAATAGCAGCTCAATTAAGGGTACAAGGTGTGTTTTGTACTGCAAAATTGAACTGCTTATTTTTCTAAATACCGGACATTTTTATGATAAAGTCAAACAGGAACAATGTTGAAATAACAATTAACGTAACAGAAAGTTCTTTCTGTTTGCCTAATGCAAGCTTAACAATTGGGTATGCAATAAACCCAAAAGCCATCCCATCCGCTATACTATACGTAAATGGTATTAATGCGACGATTAAAAATGCTGGCAACGCTTCTGATAAATCATCCAATGGAACGTGTCTGATATTTTGTGCCATCAATACGCCAACAATAATTAATATCGGGCTAATTGCTGCATTTGGTATCATGGATATCCATGGAATAATAAAAAATGTTGCTAAAAATAGTAACCCAGCTGTCACAGCAGCCTTTCTCGATCTGCCATTTGATGCTATTACAGCCGCATTCTCCGCTGCTGATACAGTTGGTGAAGTGCCAAAAAATGCACAAGTAAGCGATGAGAATGCAGTTACCTGATATGCTTTTTTATAACTGTTGTCTCGCTTTAACATGTGAAGCTGTCCATGCAAGAGTCCCATGTTTTCGAAAATGAGTATCATTGCTAATGGGAAGATTGCGAGCCAAAAGGCAAGCTCATCTACCGCAGTAAATGAAGGTATAAATAACATTTCATTCATATTTACACTTACCGTACTTTTCCCAGTATCGAGAATACCAAAGAGATATGCTAGAACGGTACCGCTGATCATCGTAATTAAAAAATTTGCTGGAACGTTTTTAATAAATAAAAATATCGCAATGAATAATGTTAATAAACTTACGATGACAGTAGGTGAAGTGAAATCACCAATAGCAACAATGGTGTTTGTACCACTGACGACTAGTTCACTCTTCTCTAATCCTATTAAGATTAGGAAAAAGCCAAGCCCTCCAGTAATTGCATGCTTTAATGATTCTGGAATAGCTTCTTTTAATAAGATGCCCAAGCGACTAAACGCAGTTATGATAAACAGTACTGAAGCAATTAATACAACTGCTAATCCTTCCTGAAATGTTAACCCTGCACCTTCGACAATGGAATAGGCAAACAACGCATTAATCCCCATTCCGGGAATTAATATCAATGGAAGCTTTGCAAATAGCCCCATAAGAACTGTTCCGACAAAACTTGCCAATATGGTTGCAAGCATTCCAGCTTCAAGTGAAATTCCTGCCTCACTTAGGATTGAACCGTTAACAGCAACGATATATACTGTAGTAAGATAGCCAACTAAACCGGCAATAATTTCTGTTCGCCATTTAACATTAGTTGCTTCTAAACCAGTGTTATTATTATTAGGCATTTAATCTCCTCAAATTATTTAACTGTCCCTCTCCCACCCGACTATATATAGTGTGTTCAATAGTTAACTGAATACACCTATTCATGTATAATCCACAAATAATAATTATATGTTTCACTGCAATAAAAGTCAATCAAGTGTTGGAAAAGGTTAGATTCAAGGACTCGGATGATTATTAGATGGGTTTTTGTTATAATTAGCAGTGGAAAGAAATTTACTTGGGGCGGTGTTGATTCGTGAAGTATAATTCAGTTTTTGATATTATCGGACCAGTTATGATTGGTCCTTCCAGTTCACATACAGCAGGTGCAGCAAGAATCGGTAAAGCTGCACGAAACTTATTCGGTGAAGAGCCGAAATGGGCAAGAATTCATTTATATGAATCATTTGCTAAAACATATAAAGGACACGGAACAGACTTTGCTTTAGTTGGCGGATTATTAGGGTACGAAACAGATGATACGCGAATGAGTCAAGCATTGGATACCGCAAAAGAGAAGGCCATCGATGTTCAATTTATTGAGGACAGTGCTGGTGTTAATCATCCCAATACGGCACGGCTTATTATTGGAAATGATACAGAACAGATTGAGCTCGTAGGTATATCTATTGGTGGTGGAAAAGTTGAAATTACTGAATTAAATGGTTTTGAATTACGTTTATCAGGTAATCATCCGGCAATTCTTATTATGCATAATGATCGCTATGGTGCTATTGCGTCTGTAACTAAAATTTTAGCTAAACATGAGATTAATATTGGACATATGGAAGTGAATCGCAAAGATGTTGGAAAGGAAGCATTGATGGTTATTGAAGTCGACCAAAATGTGGAAGATACTATTTTAAAAGAATTAGAGAGTGCTGATCACATTATTCAGATTTCCAAAATAGTCAGCTAATCGTCTACAGAGAGGAGTTTTATCATATGTTTCGTAATGCCGCAGAATTAGTAGAAATGGCAGAAAAGGAAGATATTTTAATTTCAGAAATTATGATCCGTCAAGAGATGGAAGTTAAAGATAAGTCACGTGAAGAAGTATTTTCCGAAATGGAAAGGAACCTTGAGGTAATGGAAAAAGCTGTTGAAGACAGCCTGAAAGGTGTCGAATCGGTTACTGGATTAACTGGCGGAGATGCAGTTTTAATTCAAAATTATATGAAGGAAAAGACACCGCTGTCAGGTAATCTATTAATGGATGCTGTCAGTAAGGCTATGGGCACCAATGAAGTAAATGCGGCAATGGGAACAATTTGTGCAACACCAACTGCAGGGAGTGCCGGGTGTGTGCCAGGAACCTTATTTGCTGTTAAAAATCAGTTGAATCCGACGCGTGAACAAATGATACGTTATCTATTTACATCTGGAGCATTTGGATTTGTAGTTGCAAATAATTCATTTATTTCTGGAGCTGCCGGTGGGTGTCAAGCAGAAGTAGGTTCAGCTGGAGCAATGGCCTCTGCGGCTATTGTAGAAATGGCTGGCGGAACTCCGCAGCAATCGGCTGAAGCATTCGCTATGACTCTGAAAAACATGCTTGGTCTTGTTTGTGATCCAGTAGCAGGGCTAGTTGAAGTGCCATGTGTGAAACGAAATGCAGGAGGGTCTTCTCTTGCAATTGTATCAGCAGATATGGCCTTAGCTGGTGTTACGAGCAGAATCCCGTGCGACGAAGTGATTGGTGCCATGTACCGTATTGGTAAGCAAATGCCATCAAGCTTGCGTGAGACGGGTGAAGGCGGACTTGCAGATACCCCTACAGGACGTCTATTAAAAGAGAAAATATTCGGCATGTCCGTTTAGAAAGAGTGATTAACGTGCTAAGCGAATCAGTTATGCAAGTAAATGGGGTGGGTGATAAATTTGCAGCAAGTCTGGCAGAGATGAATATCCATACTGTTGAAGATTTGCTGTATTATTTCCCTAACCGATATGATGTATTTGAAATCAAACCTCTTAGCGAATTAATTCATGAAGATAAAGTGACAATTGAGGGAAGGGCAGTCAACGAGCCTTCCCTTACTTGTTATGGAAAGAAAAAATCCCGGTTAACTTTTAATGTTGAAGTAGAGAATGTAGCTATTAAAGCTGTTATGTTTAATCGTGCATTTGCTAAAAAGCAAATAAATGCAGGGGACACAATTACATTAACTGGTAAGTGGGATGCACATCGATTGCAAATCACTGTCAATGATTATAAAAAAGGTCCTGCATCTGAGCAGACAGCGATCCAGCCAATGTACTCGCTAAAAGGTGACGTAACTAATTATAAGATAAAGAAAGCGATACAGACCGCAATTAACGATTTTGCAGTGGAAGTTACTGAAATTTTACCAGCTTATTATTTGGACACTTATAAACTTCCAAATCGACAAAGTGCAGTAAGGACAATGCATTTTCCGAGAAATAGAATTGATTTAAAACATGCAAGACGAAGATTTACATATGAAGAGTTTCTATTATTTCAGCTAAGAATGCAGTTATTAAGAAAAATTAAACGTGAGGCTACAGAAGGCAATGCGCAGCACTATGATACGATGCAGCTTCAGGAATTTATCGGTACCTTCCCATTTTCACTAACCAATGCACAGCAAAAGTCATTAGATCAAATACTAGCTGATATGAAATCCCCCTATCGAATGAACCGTCTATTGCAAGGTGATGTTGGTTCCGGGAAAACAGCAGTAGCAGCGATTTGCCTATATGCAGCAATAACTGCAGGTAAACAAGGTGCATTAATGGTTCCAACAGAAATATTGGCTGAACAGCACTATCAATCACTTACAGAATTATTCGGTGATAAAGCGTCAATCATACTACTAACCGGGTCTGTTAAAGGGAAAAAAAGAAAAGAGATGGCAGCTGCAATTGAAAGACATGAGGTAAATATTGTAATCGGGACTCATGCGTTAATTCAGGATGATGTTTTCTTCGATGATCTTGGTTTTGCCATTGTTGATGAGCAGCATCGGTTTGGGGTTAAGCAACGTCGTACACTACGTGATAAGGGGTTAAATCCTGATGTTTTATTTATGACGGCTACCCCAATCCCACGTACATTAGCAATTACTGCATTTGGTGATATGGATGTCTCTGTAATTGATGAAATGCCATCAGGCAGAAAAGAAATTGAAACATACTGGACAAAAGAAAATACACTTGATCGCGTACTCGGATTCATTGAAAAACGTGTTAATCAAGGTGAACAAGCCTATGTTATTTGTCCATTAATTGAAGAGTCGGATAAGATGGATATTCAAAATGCCGTTGACCTTTTTCATCAATTACAGGAGTTTTATTCAAATTCTTTAAAAGTTGGGCTTATGCATGGACGACTTACAGCCGATGAAAAAGATGAGGTCATGAAACAATATGCCGCAAATGAAATTCAAGTATTGGTCTCGACAACTGTTGTTGAAGTGGGTGTGAATGTCCAAAACGCAACGATTATGGTTATTTATGATGCAGAGCGTTTTGGCTTATCCCAGTTACATCAGCTAAGAGGACGCGTAGGTCGTGGAGATAAGCAAAGCTATTGTATTTTAATTGCTGATCCAAAGGGAGAAGTTGGAAAAGAACGGATGCGCATAATGACTGAAACCAATAACGGATTTGAGTTATCCGAGCAGGATTTAAAGCTTCGTGGTCCGGGTGACTTCTTTGGCAAAAAACAAAGTGGTCTGCCAGACTTCAAGGTAGCAGATATGATTCATGATTATCGCGCTTTGGAAACTGCCAGGCAGGACGCGCAGGAAATAATTGAGAAGAATTTACTGGAGGAAAATAATGAATTTTATCAACTAAGAGTTAACTTGGAAAACAATACATTTCTTCATGATAAACTTGATTAATTGTTAACTTGCATATTTAGACTTGGTATTATATATTACTATTAGTACCAAGTCATAGTATTAGCAGTAATACCACATTTTTTATGGATGGTGCCAGTAAATGAAGATAAGTAAAGTGGAACGGCAGCGATTATTAAAGGAAACAATTGAGAGTACTCCGTTTATAACAGATGACGATCTTTCAAAAAAATTTAACGTTAGTATCCAGACAATTCGTTTAGACCGAATGGAACTATCGATTCCAGAGCTTCGCGAGCGAATTAAGTCGGTTGCTACATATCAATGGAATGAAACGGTTAAAGCACTTACCCTGGATGAAGTAATTGGGGAAATCATTGATTTGGAATTGGATAACCGGGCAATTTCAATTTTAGTAATTAATAAAGAACATGTTTTTTCAAGAAATAAGATAGCAAGGGGACATCACTTGTTTGCACAAGCAAACTCACTTGCTGTTGCCGTTATTAATGATGAACTCGCATTAACTGTAAAATCTGAGCTTAAGTTTACGCGCCAGGTTAATGAGGGAGAACGTGTGGTTGCAAAAGCCTTTGTAGAAGATGTGAGCGATAAAGGTTTAACAGTTGTCAGGGTAAACAGTTTCGTGGAAAACGAAAAAGTATTTACCGGGTTATTTCATATGTATCGTTCAAATGATCAAAAAGGGGACAATCCAAAATGAAAATAGCAATTGATGCCATGGGAGGCGACCATGCACCCAAAGAAATTGTTTTGGGAGCGATGGATGCTGTTTCCCAAATAGAAAATTTAACGATAACTTTAATTGGTGATGAAAAAAAAATAAATTCATATTTATCAAAGACAAAAAATATTGATATTATTCATACGGATGAAGTAATTACTGCTGCCGATGAACCTGTCCGTGCGGTACGACGCAAAAAAAATTCCTCGCTTGTATTAATGGGAAAAGAAGTAAAGGAAAATCGTGCTGATGCGTGCATATCTGCTGGTAATACTGGTGCCCTTATGAGCGCTGGGCTGTTTGTAGTTGGGAGAATTCCAGGTGTTGACCGTCCTGCACTAAGTCCTACATTGCCAACAATAGATGGAAAAGGCTTTTTACTTCTTGATGTAGGAGCTAATGTAGATGCAAAAGCACATCATCTTGTCCAATACGCAATTATGGGTTCCATTTATACAGAAAAAGTACGTGCAATTGCCAGCCCAACAGTAGGATTATTAAATGTTGGAACTGAAGAAGGAAAAGGAAATGAGCTAACTAAAAAAGCATTTACGCAATTAAAGAAAGCCCCAATTAATTTCATTGGGAATGTAGAAGCACGAGATATATTATCAGGAGCTGCTGATGTTGTTGTAACAGATGGATTTAGCGGAAATATTGCTCTAAAAACTATTGAAGGTACCGCAATGACAATGTTTTCAATGCTTAAAGAAACGTTTATGTCATCTGTTAAAACAAAAATTGCCGCTGGAATGGTTAAAAGCGACTTAAAAGGGCTGCAAGGTAAACTGGATTATTCAGAGTATGGCGGGGCTGGATTATTTGGTCTTTCTGCACCTGTAATAAAGGCACACGGGTCGTCGAACCGCCGTGCTGTATACAATGCAATTAAACAGGCGGCGCATATGGTTGAATTTGATGTCACAAATACAATGAAATCTACTATGGAAACAATTGAATGGGGGGAGAACGAATGAAACGAATAGCCTTTATGTTCCCTGGGCAAGGGTCACAAACAGTAGGTATGGGGAAACCATTTTATGATGAATATCCCGAGGTACAGGAACTATTTCGTGAAGCGGATCAGCTTTTAGATGTGGATTTATCATCTATTATGTTTGATGGTTCTAAGGAAAAATTAACAGAAACAGAAAACGCTCAGCCCGCATTATTACTTTCTAGTTTTGCTGTACATACGTTGCTTGTAAAAGAAGGAATAAAGCCTGATATGGCTGTTGGACATAGTCTTGGAGAATATAGTTCACTGGTCGCAGCCGAAGCAATTTCTTTCCAGGAAGCACTGCCACTTGTTGCTTCGCGTGGCAAATTGATGGAAGAAGCGTTTCCAAAGGGAAAAGGTGCAATGGCAGCGGTTCTGGGTATGTCTGAGGAGGATATAAAACAATCTCTTCAACATTCGGCCGAAGATGAAGTTGTTGATATTGCCAACTTGAATTGCCCTGGTCAGATTGTTATTTCCGGGTCTAAAGAAGGAATAGAGACAGCAAGCAAGCTTTTAAAAGAAAGTGGTGCAAAGCGTGTTTTACCATTGAATGTTAGTGGCCCCTTCCATTCGAGACTTATGAAGACAGCTAATGAGCAGTTTTCAAAAAAATTAAATGATATAGAATTTAATGATGCACGCATTCCGGTTTATGCGAATGTTTCTGCTCAACCTGTAACCGAAAAGGAAGAAATAAAAGATTTACTAATCAAGCAGCTTTATTCACCTGTTCGATTTGAAGAATCCATCCGTAATATAATTGACGATGGTGTAGATGCCTTTGTTGAGGTAGGTAATGGTAAAGTATTAAGCGGTTTAGTAAAGAAAATTGATCGTAATGTTAAAACATTTGCAGTACAGGATCCGGCATCGTTAAATGATTTTATTTCGTGGTATAAGGAGGACTTGTAATGTTACAAGGGAAAAACGCTCTAGTAACTGGAGCTTCACGCGGTATCGGTCGCTCCATCGCCCTGGAATTGGCAAAACAAGGTGCAAATGTGGCAGTAAATTATGCTGGCAGTGAAGAAAAAGCACAATCTGTTGTTGAAGAAATCGAGCAATTGGGTGTAAAATCATTTAAGGTAAAGGCGGATGTTGCGAACCAGGAGAATGCTAAAGCAATGGTTAAAGAAGTTGTTAGCCAATTTGGCAGTTTGGATATCCTGGTTAATAATGCTGGGATTACAAGGGATAATTTGTTAATGCGGATGAAGGAAGATGAATTCGATCAAGTGATTAACACGAATCTCAAGGGTGTTTTCCAATGTACCAAAGCTGTTTCAAGACAGATGATGAAACAAAAAAGCGGCAGAATTATAAATGTTGCTTCAATCGTAGGTGTGAGTGGTAACCCAGGCCAGGCAAATTATGTTGCAGCTAAAGCTGGTGTTATCGGCTTAACGAAGTCCACCGCAAAAGAATTTGCATCACGTAATATCTTGGTTAACGCAGTCGCGCCTGGTTTTATTTCAACTGATATGACGAATGAACTCACTGAGGAGCAAAAAGAAGGCATGCTTGCGATGGTCCCTTTAGCAAAACTTGGTGAACCGGAAGATGTGGCAAAAGTTGTCCGTTTCCTTGCTTCAGATGACGCCAATTATATTACTGGACAAACAATTCATATAGATGGTGGAATGGTAATGTAGGTGATGGGGGCTTGCTTAGATGCGTGAAGAAAGTCCATCAAGCACGGGCTTTGTCGTCCAGTAGCAATTGTTTACTTGACGATTTCTAGGGGCCAGAACTGGATCAGGAAAAGTGAATTAGGATCACGGAGCATGAAAGTTAAAATCCTCGAAGGGGGGTGAAGTATTATGGCAGATGTATTTGATCGTGTGAAAAATATCATCGTTGATCGTCTTGATGTGGAAGAATCTAAAGTGAAAATGGAAGCTTCTTTTAAAGATGACTTAGAAGCAGACTCATTAGACGTTGTTGAGCTTGTTATGGAGCTTGAAGATGAATTTGATATGGAAATAGCAGATGAAGAAGCAGAGAAAATTAATACTGTGGGTGATGCTGTTAACTACATAAACAGTATTCAATCATAAATATAGTCGAAAGTCTCGCAAATGCGGGACTTTCCGTATATTTAAAGTCTCAAATTAATCTTTGCTAAAAATAAATAGTACTGAGTGGTGATAACGATATGAATATTTCATCGTTGCAAGAACAACTTGATATTACATTTAATGACCATGACTTAATCAGACAGGCTTTTACACATTCATCTTATGTGAATGAGCATCGTGAAGAATCATTTTCGGATAATGAACGTCTGGAATTTTTAGGGGATGCCGTTCTGGAATTAGGTGTTTCTCAATATCTATATCGAAACCAGGATAGCATGGCTGAAGGGGATCTAACTAAGTTACGTGCATCGATTGTTTGTGAACCATCTTTAGTAAATTTTGCTCGTGAATTGAATTTCGGGGAATATATACGATTAGGGAAAGGTGAGGAACAAACAGGCGGCCGTGATCGCCCAGCTTTGTTAGCGGATGTTTTTGAAGCGTTCCTTGGAGCATTGTATCTTGATAAGGGATACGATGTTGCTACTCAATTTTTAGAGAAATACGTATTTCCGAAAATAAAAACAGGTGCTTTTTCGCATGCGATGGATTATAAGAGCCAATTGCAAGAGCTTGTGCAGCAACATAAAATTCACAACATAGAATATAGTATTGTGGAAGAAAGAGGCCCTTCCCATGATAAGGAGTTTGTTACACAGGTGCTAATTAAAGGTGATGTTGCAGGAGTTGGTGTTGGTCGTACAAAAAAAGAAGCAGAGCAACGTGCAGCAAAAAATGGATTGGATAGCTATAACGACTAATAAAATATTAGAAAAATTGGCATATCCCCAAGCTATAATTGCCCAGTGGAGTAAGTAAGAATCTATACTACCTTTACTTCCTGAGGAATAAACCAGAGAATCATTTGATTCTCTGGCCTTTTAGAAATACATTTATGTTATGATTTCCTTACAGATCGTAATTCATCAATAAATGCTTGTGTTTCCGAAGCACTTAATTGCCCCTTTTGCTTAATCATGTCATACATAAATTTAATGTCCTCGTATTTATCTAAATCATAATCTTCCGGGTCCATAATGGTGCGGTTAACGACATTCAACATCTCAGCAAGTTCATCAAGGATAAACTTTAGGTTTTCTTGTGATGGATTCTCCAAATTCATGTAAACACCTCATCTAAAATAGTTTGGCACAACAAAATGCAATGAATTACGTATGTATTAGGCTATGCCTTCTTTTGTGCCTATCTTTATGATAAAATAAATGCGGTAAAAAGCCAAATTTAATAGGCTACATAAAATTTTACTTTACCTCTGCAAGAAATAGGAGAATGTATAATGTATTTAAAACGATTGGAAAGTGTTGGATTCAAGTCATTTGCTGAACGGATCAGTGTTGATTTTGTTCCTGGTGTTACAGCGGTAGTGGGTCCAAATGGAAGTGGAAAAAGTAATATAACAGATGCAATAAGATGGGTGCTTGGGGAGCAATCAGCCAGATCCTTACGTGGGTCCAAGATGGAAGATATTATCTTCCAGGGCAGTGACTCAAGAAAGCCCTTAAACGTTGCTGAGGTTACTCTAGTACTGGATAATAACGATAAAGAACTTCCACTTGACTATGAAGAAGTAAGTGTTACCCGCCGTGTATATCGTTCAGGGGAAAGTGAATTTTATATAAATAAACAAGCTTGTCGATTGAAAGATATCGTGGAGCTATTTATGGATTCAGGTCTCGGTCGTGAGGCATTCTCGATTATCAGTCAGGGTAAGGTAGAGGAAATTTTAAGTTCCAAAGCAGAAGAACGGCGTACTATTTTTGAAGAGGCTGCGGGCGTGCTTAAATATAAACAGCGCAAGAAAAAAGCAGAATATAAGCTAGCTGAAACACAAGAGAATTTAAATCGTGTAGAAGATATTATTTATGAAATCGAGCAACAAATTGATCCGTTAGAGGAACAAGCTGAAACTGCTAAGAAATATTTGGATAAGAAGGAACAATTGAAACAACAGGAAATTTCGCTTCTTGTTACGGAAATTGAACAACTTCATCAACAATGGCAAGCATTACTTGATGAATTAGAAACAGAAAAAATGAATGAAATTAATCTGAAAACGTCAATCCAGCAAAAAGAAGCAAAATTGGAAAATGAGCGTCAGGAAATACAGGGACTGGATGAAGAAGTTGAACAACTGCAAGCAAACCTCTTAACTACTACACAACAACTTGAGCAGCTTGAAGGTAAAAAGCAATTACATAATGAACGTACAAAACATTTTGCTGAAAATAAAGAAAAGCTGGAGCTGCAAAAAAAGGAAGCAGCAACTCGAATTGGAAAGTTACAAGATGAACTAAACGATGAAAGTGAACAACTTTCAACATTACAGGCAAGACGAGATAATACAAAACAGCAGGTTGAACAATTAGAAGAAAAACTGGCAACAGGAAGAGAAAATATTGCTGAGCAAATTGAAGAACTGAAATCGGAGTATATCGAATTTCTAAATAAGCAAGCTGCAAAGCGAAATGAAAAACAATCGATTGAACAGCAGCAACAGCAGATTACAGGTAAAAAAGATAAGCAGGCAGAGAAATTTGAGGATTTACTCATACAACGAAATGAACTTACCACTAAAAAAGATCAACTGCAATCTGATTATAATAATCAAGAAAAGAAATATGATGCTAAGAGTTCAGCTATACAGCAATTAAAAGAAAAGTTGAGCAACGATCGCCATGCATTTCAAGAAGCACAGACCAAACTATATCAAGGATATCAATATATGGAGAAGCTAAAATCCAAACAGGAAATGCTTGAAGATATGAAAGAAGATTTTCAAGGGTTCTTTTATGGTGTTAAGGCTATTCTGAAAGCCCGTGAGGAAAGGAAACTTGATGGTATCTCAGGTGCTGTAATTGAGCTTGTTGATGTGCCTAAAACGTATATAACAGCTATTGAAACAGTACTAGGTGCTCAGGCGCAGCATGTCGTTGTGAATGATGATACAGCAGCTCGAGATGCGATTAGCTGGCTTAAAAAAACTAGCAGTGGACGAGCAACATTTTTACCTTTATCCTCCATTAAAGCCCGTTTTGTGCCGAAAGAGGTACTGTCAAAAGTCGATAATCATGCTGGTTTTATTGGTGTCGCTGCGAATTTAGTATCTGCACAAGATGATTTTCAAAAAGCAGTTAATCATCTAATGGGTCATGTGATAATCGCTAAAACACTACGCGATGCCAACGAAATTGCCAAAACTGTTATGCGCAGATATCGGATTGTGACACTTGATGGAGACGTTGTTAATCCAGGTGGCTCAATGTCTGGTGGAGCACAGAAGAAATCGAATCAGTCTCTGTTCACAAGGGAAAAGGATTTACAGGAAGTAACAGATAAATTAAATGAATTTCAGAAGAAGGCAAGTTCTTTTGAACAGAAAGTTAATAAACAAAAGCAGCAAATTGAAGAGACAGAAAAACAATTAGCAAACGAAGAACAAGCTATTACCAATGAACATCAGATACTCCAGGAAATTCGATCTGCCTACAAAGAAGCAGAAATGAAACTGGTATCACTTAATGATAATCTAACGTTATATGATCAGGATAAACAGCAATTTGACCAAGATAACAATGAATTAGTAACCCGTGATAAGCAACTCACAAATGAGCTGGATGATATATCTAAACAGCTTGAGATGGTGCAAAATCAGATTGATGAACTTACGGAACAGGAAGCAGATTTCAAAGAAAACCAGGAACAATTACAACAAGATTTGCAGAAAGAACAGGTAAACTTGGCTGAGCAGGAAGAGCGTCTGAAGAACCAACGTGAAAAAACGAATACGGTTAAAGAACAATTAACCGAAATTCAAGCCCAATATGATAAATACACTAATGATCTAAACGACTTGCTAGAAATGCATAATTCCGAAGAAACCGAAGCAGAAATTGATCAGAACATCCAGTCGGCAAAGGAAAATAAGGAAACCTTAACGACTAGAATCCAGCAGATGCGTTCAGACAGATCAGAGCGGACACAGCTTATGCAGGATCAGGAAAGAGAATTAAAAGAAGAGAACAAAAAGCATCAATCATTTATGCAAGAAATCCAGCAAAAAGAAGTAAAAGCCAATCGTTTAGATGTAGAACTGGAAAATAGGCTGTCGCATCTGCAAACAGAATATACGATTACTTTTGAAAAAGCTAAACAGACCTACGATAAGACAAAGGATATTGAAGAGACTAAATCTATGGTGAATCAGATCAAACAAGCGATTGACCAGCTTGGGACAGTGAATCTGGGTGCGATAGATGAATATGACCGTATTTCTGAGCGTTATGACTTTTTATCTGAGCAAAAGAATGACTTAGTGGAAGCAAAACAAACTTTATATAGCGTGATTTCAGAAATGGATGAGGAGATGCAAAAGCGATTCGGTGAAACGTTCAGTCAGATTAAGGACGAGTTCGCTGTTGTCTTTGAGCAATTGTTTGGAGGCGGTCGCGCAGAATTGAAGTTAACTGACCCAAGCAATATTCTGGATACAGGTGTAGAAATTATTGCACAGCCACCAGGTAAAAGACTGCAGCATTTAGGTCTGCTTTCCGGTGGTGAACGCGCATTAACAGCAATAGCACTATTATTTGCGATATTACGTGTTCGTCCTGTACCGTTTTGTGTACTAGACGAAGTAGAAGCTGCACTTGATGAAGCAAATGTTACGAGGTTTGCAAAATATGTGAAAGCATATAGTAAAGATACGCAATTTATAGTGATTACACACCGTAAGGGTACAATGGAAGAAGCAAATGTATTATACGGTGTGACAATGCAAGAGTCTGGAGTATCACGTTTAGTATCTGTTCGGTTGGAGGATACGAAAGAATTAGTTAACTCATAGGAAGGATGTCACATAGATGAGCTTCATGGAAAAATTGAAGGGTAAATTCAAGCAAAACGAAGAAACAGAAGAAGTTTCAGCAAAATATAAAGAAGGTATGGAAAAGACACGAAATTCCTTTTCAGGCAAGATTAATGATCTAATCGCCCGCTATCGAAATGTTGATGAGGATTTTTTTGAAGAGCTGGAAGAAGTGCTCATATCAGCAGACGTTGGGGTTATGACAGTAATGGATCTTGTTGAAGAATTAAAGATGGAAGTTAAACGTCAAAATATAAAAGATACGAAAGAAATAAAGGATGTTATTTCTGAAAAGCTTGTAGAAATTTACTATGGAGACGATGACGAGGAAATTGAAGCGTTGCATATTGAAGAAAACCAACTTTCTGTAATTCTTGTTGTTGGTGTAAATGGGGTTGGCAAGACAACCTCTATTGGTAAACTCGCACACAAATTAAAACAGGATGGTAAAAATGTTGTTTTAGCAGCGGGTGATACTTTCCGTGCTGGTGCTATCGAACAGCTGGATGTTTGGGGAGAACGTGCTGACGTTGATGTGGTCAAGCAAAGTGCCGGGAGTGATCCTGCAGCAGTTATCTTTGACGGTATTAAGGCTGCAAAATCCCGTAATGCCGATGTATTAATCTGTGATACAGCAGGAAGGTTACAAAATAAAGTCAACTTAATGAATGAGCTTTCCAAAGTAAAGCGAGTTATTGAACGTGAAGTTCCTGGAGCACCCCACGAAGTACTGTTAGTATTAGATGCTACGACTGGTCAAAATGCAATGAGCCAGGCAAAAACCTTTTCCGATGCAACAGATGTATCTGGTATTGTGTTAACGAAGCTTGATGGAACCGCAAAAGGAGGAATTGTCCTGGCAATCCGAAATGAGTTGAATATCCCTGTTAAATATGTGGGGCTTGGAGAAAAAGTAGAGGATCTCCAGGAGTTTAACGCACATGCATTTGTCTATGGTTTATTCGCCGATCTTCTTGATGATAGCCCAGAATAATGTTACTATATTTTATGTAAAGGATTTTCACTTAACAAGGGGTGTTTTGATTGCTGGAAAAAACTACGCGAGTTAATTATTTATTCGATTTTTATCAAGAGCTATTAACCCCTAAACAGCGTAACTATATGGAAATGTATTATTTGGAGGACTACTCACTGGGTGAAATTTCCGAACTATTTGAGGTTTCCAGGCAAGCTGTTTATGATAACATTAGACGTACAGAGAAAATGCTTGAATCCTATGAAAAAAAGCTAAAACTATATGATAAATTTCAGCAGCGTGTCACCATTTTAGCTGAGCTGGATGAAGTGACCGAAAATGATAGCAAGATGCAACAGTTTATTACTAAATTAAAAGAATTAGATTAGGGGGACACCTTCTATGGCATTTGAAGGATTGGCCGACCGTTTACAAAATACGATGAAAAAAATAAAAGGCAAAGGTAAGGTTTCAGAACAAGACGTTAAAGAAATGACGCGTGAAGTTCGACTTGCTTTACTTGAAGCCGATGTAAACTTTAAAGTTGTAAAAGACTTAATTAAACGGATAAAAGAGCGCGCTGTCGGACAGGAAGTTATGGAGAGCTTAACACCTGGTCAGCAGGTTATTAAAGTGGTGAAAGAGGAATTAACAGAATTAATGGGTGGCGAGCAAAGTAAAATTGCTGTTGCTGATCGTTCGCCAACAGTCATCATGATGGTAGGTCTGCAAGGTGCAGGTAAAACAACGACAACTGGTAAGCTAGCAAATCATTTACGAAAACAGCATAATCGGTCCCCACTATTGGCAGCTTGTGATATATACCGCCCAGCAGCGATCGACCAGCTTGAAACACTTGGCAAGCAATTGGAAATGCCTGTATTTTCAAAAGGAACAGAGGCCAGTCCGGTTGATATTGCTTCTGAAGCCCTAGAGCAAGCTAAAGCAGAGCACAATGATTATGTAATCATTGATACAGCAGGGCGTTTGCATGTTGATACTGATTTAATGGATGAATTACAGCAAATCAAGTCAGCTGTTAAGCCGGATGAAATATTCTTAGTTGTTGATGCTATGACAGGTCAGGATGCTGTGAATGTTGCTGAAAGTTTTAATGAACAACTGGATTTATCTGGTGTTGTTCTAACTAAACTTGATGGTGATACACGTGGTGGTGCAGCGCTTTCCATCAAAGCTGTTACCGATAAACCGATTAAGTTTGCCGGTACAGGTGAAAAGTTGGATGGATTTGAAGCGTTTCATCCTGAACGAATGGCATCGCGGATTCTCGGAATGGGTGATGTGTTATCACTAATTGAAAAAGCACAAACTAATGTTGATGAGAAACAAGCGAAGGAACTTGAACAGAAAATGCGTACAGCATCTTTTACGTTTGATGACTTTTTGGAACAAATGGGCCAAGTGAAGAATATGGGCCCGTTAGAGGACCTGATGGGGATGATCCCTGGAGCCAACAAAATGAAGGGGCTAAAAAATGCGCAAATTGATGAGAAACAGCTTGTTTATGTAGAAGCAATTATCAAATCAATGACAAAGAAAGAACGGCAAGAGCCAAGCATTATGAACGCAAGCAGAAAGAAGCGAATTGCGAAAGGTTCAGGAACTTCAGTTTCACAAGTGAATCGTTTATTGAAGCAATTTGAAGAAATGAAAAAAATGATGAAGCAAATGACAGGTGCCCAAAAAGGGAAAAAAGGCAAAGGGATGAAATTTCCGTTCATGTAATATTTAAGCGAAAGCGGCATTAGTCCTTCCTGTACATCGGAGCCGGACGTGAGCTGTTCAAGTATAAGATATTCAATACTTTTTATCATGTAATGGAAAAACACTTTACAGACATTGAACTTTCTGTTAGAATCTAAAATTGTGTAAAACATATTTATTGGAGGTGCAATAACATGGCAGTTAAAATTCGTTTGAAACGTATGGGATCTAAAAGAAATCCATTTTATCGTTTAGTTGTAGCTGATTCACGTTCTCCACGTGATGGTCGCTTAATCGAGCAAATTGGAACATACAATCCTGTAGTTAATCCAGTTGAAGTTAAAATAGATGAAGAAAAAGCATTGGATTGGATGACTAAAGGTGCTAAACCAAGTGATACAGTTCGTAACCTATTCTCAAAAGAAGGCATCATGAAAAAATTCCACGACCAGAAAAATCAATAGTAAAGTAGTGTGATATCATGAAAGCCCTAATTGAATCAATTGTTACACCGTTAGTCGATCAACCAGAGGACATTGTTGTAACGGAGACAGAAGAGGATGCAAAAATTGTTTATCATCTTTCTGTAAATCAAGATGATGTCGGTAAGGTTATTGGCAAAAATGGACGTATCGCAAAAGCAATTCGTACTGTTGTGTATGCAGCGAAATCAGATGCAAACAAGCGTATTTATTTGGATATTATGTAAAGGGAGAGGGGATACCTTTCCCTTTTTCCACATCTGATTCATTATTTCTGTATCAAGACTGTTTAAGAGAGTGAGGAACAGTAGTGCAAATAATAAAGAAGGTTCTCATAAAGCAGGTTATTACAGACAAAAGTAAGGCAAAATTGCATAAAAACTTTTATAATCATAAAATGCGGCTTGAACAAGAGTGTCAACAACTCCTGTTTGAACAACGTAAGTTACAAAATAAAACAGGTGTATCAAAGCAAGAGCTCTCTCAGCGATTCCAGCAGGAAGTTAAAAATCGCAAAGAAAAAATAAAGCTGCTTGATTTTAAAATCGAACAGATGGATATGCTGGAAATAGGCAGTGAAATCACAGAAAAAGAAGTTGAATCTCTTGTTGAGGTTAAAGTTGGATCGCATTGGAATGAGATTATGGAAGAAACAGCGATTGTTATTGAAGATGACATCGTTATTCGAATTGATGAGTAGCAGGTGAAATTATGACTGAAAAGATGTTTAATGTAGGAAAAATAATAAACACACATGGCATAAGAGGCGAAGTGAAAGTACTTCGTATCAGTGATTTTGACGAACGGTTTGAAGCTGGAGGAACATTATTTCTAGTGAAAGAAAACGAAGCTCCTATTGAACTGGAAATTGATTCACACCGTGTACATAAAGGGTTTGACCTTCTTCAATTTAAAGGAATCGACAACATTAGCGATGTTGAACATTATAAAGGTGCATACTTAAAAATAACGGAAGAACAGTTAACCGACCTGGAAGAAGATGAATACTATTACCACGAAATTATTGGCTGTACTGTCTATTTGAATAGTGGTGAAAAGCTCGGTGTAATTAAAGAAATTTTATCACCAGGAGCAAATGATGTATGGGTTATGAAACAGGAAAAGGGAAAAGATGTACTTATTCCTTATATTGAAGAAGTTGTGAAGCAGGTAGATGTAACAGCAGGTAAAGTAATCATCGAACCAATGGAAGGACTGCTGGACTAATGCATATTGATGTATTAACGTTATTTCCTGAGATGTTGTCCGGAGTTTTTAATTCTTCGATTCTTAGAAAAGGATATGAAAAGGATAAGTTTAGCTATAGCCTAGTTAATTTTCGTGATTATACCGAAAACAAACATTATAAAGTCGATGACTACCCTTATGGTGGCGGGGCAGGTATGGTGTTAACTCCACAACCTGTATTTGATGCAGTCGATGCAGTTGTCAAGGAAAGGCCAACAAAGCCACGAATTGTACTTATGTGTCCGCAAGGTGAACCTTATAATCAGAAAAAAGCTGAGGAGCTTGCAAAAGAAGAGCACCTCGTATTTATTTGCGGTCATTATGAGGGCTACGATGAACGGATCAGGGAACAGCTTGTCACCGATGAAATTTCCATAGGTGATTATGTGCTTACCGGTGGAGAACTTGGAGCTATGGTTGTTATTGACAGCGTTGTTCGCTTATTACCGGATGTTTTAGGTAACAAAGAATCCGCACCTGAAGATTCCTTCTCAACCGGATTATTGGAGCACCCACATTACACACGTCCAGCTAACTTTCGCGGTATGAAAGTTCCGGACATACTGCTATCAGGCGATCATGCTAAAATAGAAGCGTGGCGCAGGAAAGAATCATTGAAACGGACATATAACAGGCGACCTGAATTAATCGATAAACAGACATTATCTGAAGAAGACGCTAAAATATGGAATGAATTTAATAATAAATAGAAAAACAGTTGAACTCACTATATCAATATGGTATATTTACTGTTGTGCTTAAGTAGGATACTTAAGCCGTATAAACGGTGTTCCGCTGTCCCTTAGTAAGATATGAGCATTGGTTTGGAAGGAGTGAAGCAGTATGCAACAATTAATCGCAGACATCACAAAAGATCAGCTTCGTACTGATCATCCTGAGTTTCGCCCAGGAGACACTGTTAAAGTACACGTTAAAGTTGTCGAAGGCACTCGTGAACGTATTCAGGTTTTCGAAGGTGTTGTAATTAAACGCCAAAACGGTGGAATCAGTGAAACATTTACAGTAAGAAAACTTTCTTACGGTGTTGGTGTTGAACGTACATTCCCAGTACATTCTCCTCGCGTTGCGAAAATTGAAGTTTCTCGTCGTGGTATTGTTCGACGTGCAAAACTATACTATCTTCGTAATTTACGTGGAAAAGCAGCACGTATTAAAGAACGCAGATAATAGTCAACATTATTGGAAAGGAGCTTTGCCCATGTGTGCAAACTCCTTTCCTTTTTACTTTTAGAAAACTTAGCTTATCGCCAAGCCTTGATATAGATAAGCTTTAGTTGCACTTATGCAGTAAGAAAGTATTTATACATTCTTAACTGCTAAATACAAATACATATTTTCATGTGGAATGATATAATACAGGTAATATAATAATACTATAATATATACTGTTGTTGTCGGAGGGGAATATATGGCTAAACAGAAAAGTGAATGGTTTGACTGGATAAAGGCTTTACTAATTGCCTTTGCATTAGCTTTTATCGTTCGAACATTCTTTTTTGCCCCAATTGTTGTAGATGGTCCATCCATGATGCCCACACTGCATGATCGGGACCAAATGATTGTTAATAAATTTTTATATGATATTACAGAACCAGAACGATTCGATATAGTCGTTTTTCATGCTTCAGATCAAAAAGATTTCATCAAACGAATTATCGGGTTACCTGGCGAACATGTTGCTGTTGACGATGATGTATTATATATCAATGGTGAAGAGGTTAAAGAACCATTTCTAGCATCGCAAAAGAAAAAGAGGATGTCCACTAACCCTTTAACAAGTGATTTCAAGCTTGAAGATCTTGCAGGTGAATATGAAAAGATTCCAGAAAATCACGTACTTGTGTTAGGTGACAATCGTAATAATTCAACAGACAGTAGAATGTTAGGTCTAGTATCAATGGACCAAATTGTTGGAAAAACTGGTCTAATATACTGGCCTTTTGATAGAATGCAGACTATAAGCGAATAAGGTGATAAAACAATGACAATACAATGGTTTCCAGGGCATATGGCAAAAGCAAGACGTGAGGTAGAAGAGAAATTAAAGCTTGTTGATTTTGTAATGGAACTAGTTGATGCAAGAGCTCCACTATCTTCACAAAATCCAATGCTGCAACAGGTATTACAAAACAAGCCTAAAATGGTTGTCCTGATGAAAAAAGATTTAGCAGATAGCCGTGAAACAGACAGATGGATTTCTCATTTTAAAGATCAAAACATCCACGCAGTAGCAATTAATGTAAATGATAAAGCCGACCTGAAACGAGTAATCCAATTAGGTAAAGAACTGGGTCAAGCTAAGATGGAGAAACTAAGGAAAAAGGGAATTCAGCCACGTCCAGCCAGGGCAATGATTATAGGTATACCAAATGTCGGTAAATCTAGTTTAATCAATCGTCTCGCCAATAAGAAGATTGCTAAAACTGGTGATAAGCCAGGTGTAACAAAAAAACAATTATGGATTAAAGTAAAAAAAGACTTTGAGTTGCTTGATACTCCGGGAATTTTGTGGCCTAAATTTGAAGATGAACTAGTCGGCTATCGTTTAGCAGCAATTGGCACTATCAAGGACCAATTGCTATCGTTACAGGATATTGTCGCGTTTGTTATTAAGTATATGCAAGAGCATTACCCTAAACAGTTAAAAGAGCGTTATGCAATTGAAGCAGATGTGGAAGATATGTGGGAAATATTTTTGTCAATTGGTAAACAGCGTGGTGCTTTGGAAAGTGGTGGAAACGTAAATTTCGAAAAGGTGTCAGATCTGGTAATAGGCGATCTGCGGACAGGAAAGCTTGGCGATATCACACTTGAAACTCCGGAAAATTAAGTGGCATACATCCAAGGATGATGTCACTTTTTACTTTTTCCCGAAAACAGCCGATATATAGAAATAGGAAAAGGTGATGAAATGGAACAAAAATCGATTGCTGTAATAAAGCAACTATTTGAAACTAAAAATATTGATAAATCATTTGTGAGTGAATTGAAAATGGATGAGCGTAAAGGCGTTCAGAAACTTATTAAACAGTATGAACGCCAAAAACTAAAAGAGCAGAAATTAAAACAGAACTTTGAGCAAATGTCCCGTTATGAGAAAAACTGCTATGCGAATGGTTGTCAGTATGTTGCTGGTGTTGATGAAGCTGGTCGTGGTCCACTTGCAGGCCCTGTTGTAGCTGCTTCCGTTATTTTACCAAGAGAATTTAAATTGCTAGGGTTAAACGATTCTAAACAGTTGAATGAAGCAACAAGAAATGAATTTTTCTGTATTATAAAGGAACAGGCGGTAAGTTATGGAATATCCATTATAGACAGCCAAAAAATTGATCAGGTCAATATCTATGAAGCTACGAAACTTGCAATGCATGATGCTATTAATCAATTAAATCCAAAACCGGATCATGTCTTACTTGATGCGGTAACTCTCGATAACTTATCATGTACGTCTGAACCAATTATAAAAGGGGACCAGGAAAGCATAACTATTGCTGCAGCTAGTATTTTGGCAAAGGTTACCCGTGATAATCTGATGAAGGAATTACATAAGAAATATCCTGTCTATGAATTCAATTCTAATATGGGATACGGTACGAAGCGTCATATGGAGATGTTAACAGAACATGGTATATCTCCCTATCATCGAAAGTCTTATGCACCTGTAAGGAATGCTATTAACTAATAGCCGTTATCTACAAGATTGTTACATTATCAAAATAACGAAATCAAAGCGTAGTTGATATAAACTGCGACTCAGTTAGGATTCTCTTTTGTTACACTTTGTCTCGTTACTAGTGATGGTTAAGTGCTTAAATTCGTTCCGGCAGAATACTTCGCTTTCCATGGGCACGACCTCAGTCTCCTTGCCCCGGCAAGGGGTATGCCGACGTTCTCCGCAAAGGACGGTTTTAGTCGGCCTTCATTTAGTTGTTTCTTCCGGGGTCTTCGGAACGTGCTGTTCCCATAGGAGTCTACGTATTCTGCCTCCACTGGATGAGGCTTTCTTGATTAGAGGCAGAAGTGTTCCCTATGGCTAAAAAATCAAGGTAAAAACAGCCCCAGCGTAGGAAATACACGGAGACTCCTGCGGAAAGCGAAGTGTATTTCCGCAGCCGTGTCATAGCATTTAATCCTTTTACAGTACTTCACATTTTATATCACTGCGACGGTTACAGGGTCTATAATTTACAAAATGGGCTTAACTAATAGATAGAGGGGGGTTTCTATGAGTATTCAACATTTAGCAGGACAGCGAATAACTTCATCTCAGGTTTCTAATTCCACACAATCCTTAAGACCAGGGCAAATTGTTCAAGGAAAAATTGTTAAATTATTCACGAATAATAAAGCACAAATTCAGCTTGGAACACAAAAAATGGTTGCTCAATTAGAAGCTTCCCTAACAGTTGGTGGAAAGTACCATTTTCAGGTCCAGGCATCAGATAATGTTGTCCATCTAAAAGTAATTGGAGAACAATTAAAAAATCAGGCTAATGTAAATATGATGAGTTTGATGCGGCAGCTCGGTCTTAATGCAACTAAGTCAAACATTGCACTTATGCAGTCTTTAATTAGTGAAAAGATACCATTCTCAAAAGAACAATTACAAAAGGCATTCCAGCTATTGGATGGCGCCAAAAACAAATCTCAGGCTAACCAAATAGTGAAGGAAATGATCGCTGCAAGATTACCAATAACAAATTCGGTTTATCAGGCATTAGCTGCAAAAAACACGAACGGGATGACAGATCAAATGAAGTCATTATTGCAGCAGTTAAGACAAGATCCCAACCAAACAAAACTCCATCAGCATTTAATAAATCGATTAAGCCAACTAACGGAGCGGCCATCTAATCCAATAGTTAAGCAAATTATCAGTCAAGCTAGTAATAATAATCAACAACTTTTTAATGTGCTAAAGAGTTCTGGCGCTGTTGAAGCAAATGTAGATTTTTCCACTTGGAAGTCCGAATGGGCAGCTTTTGCCAAGCAGGATAATCTTGCTTCAGGGAACCATACGAAGCCTCCCTTTCATCTAAACAGTATGGAAGCAACTCGGGTATTGGAACAAATGAGTAAAAACAGAACTAGTATAAGGGCTGCTTCAAGGGCAATTATTCAAAGCTTTGGACATTCTATTGAAATTGCAGCTGCAAACAATACTACATTGCCTGGGCAGGTATTTACACAACTGGAACAGCAACTGACCAAGACTGTAATGCCTCTGCTCACAGATACACAACAGCAGCAGCTAACCAAGCTCTTGGAGAATAACCCAACCCAAATGCGTCAGCTCTTTACTGTACTACGAACTATGGCAACTAGTGATACTTACGCAGACATTGATAATGTTTTGACAACGATGAAATTAGGTGAATCATTTCTTAATTCTTCTCCTAAAGAACAATTTTTAAGTCAAATACAACAGGTATTGAGATTTACCGGATTGAACTATGAGAATCAACTCGCCAATAATATGGCTCAACAGCAATCAGCTACAATTAAATCCATGCTAATGCAGATCATTCAGCAATCGGATGGAACGGTTCAAGATCGCTCACAGCAATTGTTGAATTTTATAAACGGGATGCAAATACAGTCTGTAAACGACACAACCAATTCCCTTCAGGCAAGTTTGCAAGTTCCAGCTGAGAAATTGGGATTGCCAAATGATATGCAATTGGATTTCGAAGGTAAAAGGACAGAGGATGGAAAAATTAATCCTGATTTTTGTCGAATAATATTTTATCTGGAATTAGCAAATTTAAACGAAACAATTATTGACATGAATATTCAAAAACGTGCTGTAGCAATAACCATATTTAATGATCAAAGTGAAATGGCTGATTACTCTAATTCCCTTAAACCGATGGTAAAAGAGGGGCTGGCTTCATTAAATTACCGGCTTTCAACTATTACTATAAAACCAATTCATGAAAATAACCAATCAGATAATAGCAAGCTTAAAACGGCGTACCAGAATTCTTATCAAGGAGTGGATTATCGGGTATGACTGAAAAAAGAAATAAAGCTGCAGCATTAAGGTATGACAAGGATCAAGAGCATGCACCAAAGGTTACTGCAACCGGAAAAGGGCTAGTAGCAGATAGTATTATAGAAAAGGCAATGGAAAATAATGTTCCTGTTCAGGAAGATTCCTCTTTAGTCGAGCTTTTGGCCGAACTTAACATAAATGAAACTATTCCTGAAGAGCTGTATCAAGCGGTTGCTGAAGTTTTTGCTTTTGTCTACAGAACAGATCAAAACATAGCGGAATCTAACAAAAATTAATCAAATATATGTCTCATAACGATAATCGTTTACCGGTCAGCAAAAGTGTCATTTATTTTTTAATTAAATATGACACTTTTTTCTATTGAGGTTCGATTGTAATAATGAAAAAGGTACAAAACCAATTAAACAAACATTTCTTTCGACAATACTCGCTTATTGTTGTGAAATTTGTTGTTTTTTTATACAATGGGAATGCAGTGAATTTTGATGGGAGGATGAAAGATGAACATTCATGAGTATCAAGGCAAAGATATTTTGCGAAGCTATGGTGTAAATGTTCCGAGCGGACATGTTGCATATTCGGTAGACGAAGCAGTAAAAGCCGCAGAAAAACTAGATAGTTCCGTAAAAGTAGTTAAAGCGCAAATCCACGCAGGCGGCCGGGGTAAAGCAGGTGGCGTGAAGATTGCAAAAAACTTGGATGAAGTGCGTACATACGCAAATGAAATTTTAGGTAAAACATTAGTTACGCATCAGACTGGTCCAGAAGGTAAGGAAGTTAAACGTTTACTTATCGAAGAAGGCTGTGATATTCAAAAGGAATATTACGTGGGACTAGTAATGGATCGTGCTACTTCACGTGTCGTTATGATGGCATCAGAAGAAGGCGGTACAGAAATTGAAGAAGTTGCAGCAGAGACCCCTGAAAAGATCTTTAAAGAAGTTATTGACCCAGTAGTGGGACTTTCAGGTTACCAAGCTCGAAGACTAGCATTCAATATAAATATTCCTGATGAACTAATTGGTAAAGCAGCGAAATTTATGATGAGTCTATATACTGCATTTGTAGAAAAGGATTGTTCAATCGCTGAAATTAATCCGCTTGTTACAACTGGTGATGGGCAAGTACTTGCATTAGATTCCAAATTAAACTTTGATGATAATGCAATGTTCCGTCAAAAAGACGTTCTTGAGTTGCGTGATTTGGAAGAAGAAGACGAGAAAGAAATCGAGGCATCCAAATACGACTTAAGTTATGTTTCATTAGATGGTAACATCGGCTGTATGGTTAATGGTGCAGGTCTTGCTATGTCTACCATGGACATCATTAAGCATTACGGCGGCGATCCCGCTAACTTCCTTGACGTTGGGGGCGGTGCAACAGCTGAGAAGGTTACAGAAGCATTCAAAATCATTTTGTCCGATTCCAATGTAAAAGGTATTTTTGTTAACATCTTTGGTGGTATTATGAAGTGTGATGTTATTGCTGAAGGTGTTGTAGAAGCGACAAAACAAGTAGGACTGGAAATGCCGCTTGTAGTACGTTTAGAAGGAACAAACGTTAAATTAGGCAAGCAGATCCTCGATGAATCTGGCTTAAACATTACGTCAGCAGGATCAATGGCTGACGGTGCTGAAAAAATCGTCTCCATGGTAAAGTAGATTCAATGTGGAGGCAAATGATATAGAAAAAATGAGTGTATTTTGTGCAGAAAGGACGGACGAAAATGAGTGTATATGTAAATAAAGATACTAAAGTAATTGTCCAAGGTATTACTGGTGGTACAGCAAAATTTCATACAAAACAAATGCTTGATTATGGTACAAAAATCGTTGGCGGTGTGACACCGAAAAAAGGTGGTACAGAAGTAGAAGGGGTTCCTGTATTTAATACAGTACAGGATGCAGTTGAAGAAACAGGAGCTACTGCTTCTGTGATTTATGTTCCTGCACCATTTGCTGCAGATGCAATCCTGGAAGCGGTAGACGCTGAATTAGATCTTGCTATATGTATTACAGAGCATATTCCTGTTATGGATATGGTTAAAGTGAAACGATATATGGAAGGTAAAAAGACACGCCTTGTAGGTCCTAACTGCCCGGGTGTTATTACACCAGAAGAATGTAAAATTGGTATTATGCCAGGTTACATTCATAAGAAAGGACATATCGGTGTTGTTTCACGTTCTGGAACATTAACATATGAAGCAGTACATCAGTTGTCTGAAGAAGGCTATGGTCAGTCTACAGCTGTTGGTATTGGCGGGGACCCAGTAAATGGTACAGACTTTATTGATGTTCTATCAGCGTTTAACGATGACCCAGATACAGAAGCAGTAGTTATGATTGGCGAAATCGGTGGAACTGCAGAAGAAGAAGCTGCTGAGTGGGTTAAAGCAAATATGACTAAGCCAGTAGTAGGCTTCATCGGTGGCGCTACAGCACCTCCAGGAAAACGTATGGGTCATGCCGGTGCTATCATCTCTGGTGGTAAAGGAACTGCTGATGAGAAGATTCGTGTCATGAATGAATGCGGCATTAAAGTTGCTGAGACACCTGCAGTAATGGGTGAAACCATGATTAACGTATTAAAAGAGAAAAATCTTCAAAACAAATGTAAAACACATTAATTAAATGTATGGAACCCTGAGGTGAAATTGCTTCTGGGTTCCTGCTATATATGATAAGGAAGTGATCTATTGGAATTAGTTCGAAAACGATTAATTCATTTGCACAGATGTCGAGGTGTTACACGAAAAACCATTCGAAAATTTATCCGCTATGACCCCACATTAAAAAGCATCTACACACTTACCTCAACACAAGTCAGCCAATTTTTTTCGTTACCCCATAAAAATGCTGCTTTATTTCATTCAGACCTTCGTAGCCGGGAATTAAAGACCCAGCTTAAAAATGACTTAAATTTATATAAAGTAATAACAGTAGTTGACGAAAACTATCCTTTTGTGTTAAAAACTATTAAAGATGCGCCACTGGTGCTATATGCCATTGGGGATACAGAATTATTGACCCAGAATCCAATCCTGAGTGTAATTGGGACAAGAAATCCTTCAAGAGAAGCTAAACAAAAAATGGAGAAATATGTTCTACCATTAATTCAGAGAAATTGGGTGATTGTTAGTGGCATGGCTACAGGTATTGATAGTTTTGCACATCAGATGGCTTTAGAGCATAATGGAAAGACGATTGCAGTTTTAGGCAGTGGATTCAAACATATATACCCTAAACATAATTCAGCACTTTTTAGACAAATTGCCAGAAATGGCTTACTACTTTCAGAGTACAGTCCAAATGTACCGCCAGAGCGTTTTTATTTTCCCGAAAGAAATAGGATTATAAGTGGTTTAAGTTTCGGTACATTAGTGATTGAAGCAACCAAAAAGAGTGGTACACTGATTACAGTTGACCAGGCTTTAGACCAAGGAAGAGAGGTTTATGCAGTTCCTGGATCACCATTATTGAAACAGACTGAAGGGTGCCACAAAATGATTCAGGATGGTGCGAGATTAGTACAAGAAGCAGATGATATCCTAGAAGATTGGGATAGAATAATGCCAAATTGGGTTATTTAAGTCGCGGTACAAGCTTATGGTTATCTAAAACATGTTTGACAAATGTATGGTAACTATTTAATATTAGTGAAGATTTCCAATTTATTTAATAATAACCTCATTTTGGGAGGAAAATAAATGTCAGATTACCTCGTGATCGTGGAATCGCCTGCAAAAGCGAAAACGATCGAACGTTATTTAGGAAAGAAATATAAAGTAAAAGCATCCATGGGACATGTTAGAGATTTACCAAAAAGCCAAATGGCTGTGGATGTAGATGATAAGTTTAAACCAAAGTATATTACTATTCGCGGTAAGGGCGATGTTTTAAAAGAATTGAAAACTGCAGCTAAAAAGGCAAAGAAAGTCTACCTTGCAGCCGACCCCGACAGAGAGGGAGAAGCAATTGCCTGGCATCTAGCCCATAGTTTAAATGTTGATGAGAATTCACAATGTCGTGTTGTTTTTAATGAGATTACAAAAGATGCAATAAAGGAATCATTTAAAAATCCACGAACAATCAATAATGACTTGGTTGATGCTCAACAAGCAAGGCGAATTCTCGATCGTCTTGTTGGCTATAACATAAGCCCTTTGTTATGGAAGAAGGTTAAAAAAGGTTTGAGTGCCGGTCGAGTACAATCGGTAGCAGTAAAAATGATTATTGACCGAGAAAGAGAGATTGAGAATTTTAAACCTGAAGAATATTGGTCTATTGAGGCTAGTTTCCTCAAGGATAAAGAGGTTTTCGAAGGATCATTTTATGGAGTTGACAACAAGAAGAAGGAATTAAAATCTGAACAGGATGTCAAATCCATTGTTGAAAAAATGGATGATAAAAAGTTCTCGGTTGATAAAGTAAATAAACGTGAACGGAAGCGAAATCCAGCTAAGCCTTTTACAACATCTTCGTTACAACAGGAAGCTGCACGTAAGCTTAACTTCCGTGCCAAGAAGACAATGATGGTTGCACAGCAATTATATGAGGGTATTGATCTAGGAAAAAAATCCGGTGGAATAACTGGTTTAATCACCTATATGCGGACAGACTCTACACGAATTTCTGAGACTGCCAAACGAGAGGCTAAAGAATATATAGAAGAACATTTCGGTAAAGAGTATATGGGTAACCAAAATAACGCTAAGAAACAAGAAGGTGCACAAGATGCTCACGAGGCGGTCAGACCTACCTCAGCCGTACGTGATCCAAAAACAATGAAACCCGTTTTGTCAAGAGACCAGTACCGCCTGTACAAACTGATCTGGGAACGCTTTCTTGCAAGTCAAATGGCCCCAGCTATTATGGATACCATGACTGTACATCTGCTGAATAATGGAGTCGAGTTTCGGGCAACTGGATCTAAAGTTAAATTTAAAGGTTTTATGAAGGTCTATGTTGAAGGTACCGATGATAAGAAGAAGGATGAAAACAAGTTCTTGCCTGATCTTAAGGAGGGCATGATTGTTGATGCAACAGAGATTACGCCAAACCAGCATTTTACACAGCCACCACCAAGATATACGGAAGCACGGCTTGTTAGAACAATGGAAGAGCAAGGCATTGGCCGACCATCGACATTCGCACCTACATTGGATACAATTCAGCGTCGTGGATATGTAAGTATTGATAATAAACGTTTTATCCCAACAGAATTAGGTGGGATTGTAACAGATATCTTAGAAGAATTCTTCCCGGAAATTATCGATATTGATTTTACTGTTAAGATGGAAGATGATTTGGATTCCATTGAAGAGGGAAAAACAGAATGGGTTCAAATATTGGATACATTTTACTCGGGTTTCCATAAACGACTGGAAAAAGCAGAACAAGAAATGGAAAAGATAGAAATAAGAGATGAGCCTGCAGGTATAGACTGTGAAAATTGCGGGCATGAAATGGTGTACAAGATGGGGAGATATGGTAAGTTTCTAGCTTGTTCGAATTTTCCGGAATGCAGGAATACCAAACCAATTTTAAAAGAGATAGGTGTGAAATGCCCTAAATGTAAAGATGGGAATGTGGTTGAACGAAAATCTAAGAAGAAGAGAACTTTTTATGGCTGTGACCGTTATCCTGAATGTGACTTTGTTTCATGGGATAAACCGATTTCAAGACCATGTCCTAAATGTGAATCAATGCTTGTTGAAAAGAAAAGTAAAAAAGAAACTCGTATACAATGTACAAATTGTGACTATAAAGAAAGTATACAAAACTAACTGCTCGCTCTGCGAGTAGTTTTTTTAGTAGTTAAGGTTATTATTTCTAAATGCATAAGAGTAACTATGGTTTTTCTATTAAGGATTACACTCAAAAGTACAAGAGGTATAAGAAAACTAGAAACGTTTTCATAGGAATCCTCTAACGATAAACCAAGCTATCTAACAGGTTTTTAACTGAAGAAATAAGGGAAGGATAAATAAACAGGGAGGTTGTTTTAATGATGGAACGAAAAACTTACTTTGTAGCTGTGGATACTAAAGATATACGAGAAGTATCAGTTCCTGATAGCAGTATTGAATATGAAATTATCGCCAGCCCTGATGAAGCCAAAGAAATACAACAGTTATTTACCGAAGAAAGTAAGGATGGTCGAAAAGCAACGGAATATTTAGGAAAGCCATTTGATGAATGGGGAGCAGACGACGAACGAAGAAATTATGATGCCCATTTAATAAAGATCTATCGTCGCTTATACGAATTAGGTACAACTGATACGAAAAGTAAAATTAATCAATTGGGTCTATTCTGATAGCGAAATTAATTATATGCAGTTAGGGAGTATAGTACTTTCTTACTGCATTAGAGCTACTAAAGGCATTAGCTATTAATTAATGCTAATTCAAGTTTCTAAATAATTCAATTCTTGATTATTGACTATTGAATTTGAAAAAGATATAATTACGCATTGGTAAGATTATTTACTTGACAGTCGTAAGTTATCCTAGAAAATTAGTAAAATAGCTGATGACCTTCAAATAAATTGAGTTCAATTCAGAATTTTGTTACAATTTAGTTAAGTTTATTGCTTTCCGATTTATTCTATGATATGATTTATTCGCTGTTTGAGCGAGGTGGAAAATTGAATCATTTTCGAAAATTCAGCGAAGCCTTTATTGAGTATCTGCAAATAGAGAGAAACGCTTCGCAATATACTGTCAAATATTATTTAGATGATTTAGAAACCTTTTTTGCTTTTTTGTACCAGGAAGGAATTGAAAACCTTCAGGAAGTGAAGTACCAGGAGATCCGCTTATTTTTAACGGTTTTGTATGACCGGAAGTTAAGCAGAAGATCTGTATCCAGGAAAATCTCCAGCATTAGAAGTTTTTATAAATTCCTGGAACGAGAAGATTGGGTTACTGGAAATCCATTCATTAATGTAACGCTTCCCAAGGCCACCAAGCCAATACCAAGTTTTTTATATATGGAAGAACTGGAAAAGTTATTCGAAGTAAATGATTTATCCGATCCTATTGGACAGCGAAATCAGGCAATAATTGAGACACTCTATGCAACGGGTATACGAGTGAGTGAGTGTCAGGGGATGTTGCTGGAAGATATTGATTTCATTATTGGTACAATGTTTATAAAGGGAAAAGGCAAAAAAGAACGGTATATTCCATTCGGCCGATTCGCAGAAATTGCCTTGGAAACCTACATAAATGATGGCAGGAAAAAGCTTTTGGATAAGGCAAAGAGTTCAACAAACTCAGTTTTTCTTAATGCTAGAGGTGCGGTGCTGACTTCTAGAGGAATTCGATTAATTCTCAATAAAATAGTTGAAAAAGCAGCATTAACGGTGCATGTTAACCCACATAAGCTCCGGCATACATTTGCAACGCATATGTTGAATGAAGGTGCTGATCTTCGTGCGGTCCAGGAATTGTTGGGGCACGAAAATTTATCAGCTACACAAATATATACACATGTAACGAAGGACCGTTTGCGTAATGTATATATGAATAGTCATCCAAGAGCAAATGATAAATATTCAGGTCAAAGAGGTGATGATAGTGGCAGCTGAAATGCATGCTACAACGATTTTTGCTATTAAGCACGGTGATCAATGTGCAATGAGTGGTGATGGGCAGGTTACTTTAGGGAATGCTGTTGTCATGAAACATAAGGCAAAAAAAGTTCGTACATTATTTAATGGGCAGGTGTTAGCCGGGTTTGCAGGGTCTGTTGCTGATGCTTTCACTTTATTTGAAAAATTCGAGGGAAAACTTGAAGCATATGATGGTAATTTAGCTAGAGCTTCTGTTGAATTAGCAAAGGAATGGCGCAGTGACAAAGTTCTTCGTAAATTAGAGGCAATGCTAATTGTAATGAATAAAGAGAACATGTTTCTTGTGTCTGGAACCGGAGAAGTGATTGAGCCTGACGATGGTGTACTTGCAATAGGTTCTGGCGGAAACTATGCATTAAGTGCTGGAAGAGCTTTAGTCAGATATTCAGAAAGTTTAACAGCAAAAGAGATCGCTAAAGCAGCGATGGAAGTAGCGGGTGAAATATGTGTCTATACAAACGACCATATTACATTAGAGGTACTTGAATAATGAGGAGGCCTTCGTGAATAATGAGTATTGATTATACGCCAAAACAAATTGTGGGTCAGTTAGATAAGTATATAATTGGTCAGGATAATGCCAAGAAATCGGTTGCTGTTGCATTAAGAAATCGGTATCGCAGAATGAAACTTGATGAGGCTATTAAAGAAGAAATAGTACCGAAGAACATTTTAATGATCGGCCCCACTGGAATAGGTAAAACTGAAATTGCTCGCAGACTGGCTAAATTAGTCAGTGCACCTTTTGTGAAAGTAGAGGCAACAAAATTTACTGAAGTTGGTTATGTGGGTCGTGATGTTGAGTCGATGATTCGTGACCTGGTGGAAATGTCTATGCGAATGGTAAAGGAAGAAAAGATGAGTGAAGTAATGGACAAAGCAGAAAATGAAGCAAACCAAAAGTTAGTTCAATTACTGGTACCTCAAGCTAAAAAGCAAAATAGTATGAAAAATCCATTTGAGATGTTATTCTCGGCTGAGGAAGAGAATGATGAGGGCGAAAATACACCTAAAGATGAGGAGATTAAAAACAAACGGAAACGGGTAGAAAGCCAGCTTTCCCTTGGGGAATTGGAAGATAATCTTGTAACAATTGAAATTGAGGAAGTGCCACCATCCATGTTCGATATGCTCCAGGGATCAGGAATGGAACAAATGGGCACAAACATGCAGGATGCTTTAGGTCAATTTATGCCTAAGAAAAAGAAAAAACGTAAACTGCCTGTTTCTGAAGCAAGAAAGGTTCTAACACAGCAAGAGGCACAAAAACTGGTTGATATGGAAGAGGCGGCCCAAGAGGCCATTCAGCTTGCTGAGCAATCAGGTATACTATTTATCGATGAAATTGATAAGGTGGCAGCGAAACAAGATAATTCCGCAAATGTTTCAAGAGAAGGAGTACAGCGCGATATTTTGCCCATTGTAGAAGGATCTACTGTCGTAACAAAACATGGTCCTGTAAAGACGGATCATATGCTTTTTATTGCTGCAGGGGCATTCCATATGGCTAAACCTTCTGACTTAATACCTGAATTGCAGGGGCGGTTTCCAATTAGAGTAGAACTTGAAAAGCTTTCTATTGAAGATTTTAAACGAATTTTGAAAGAACCTTCAAATGCTTTGTTAAAACAATATACAGCATTGATTAAAACTGAAGGTATAAATGTTGTATTTACGGACGAAGCTGTAAATAGACTGGCGGAAATTGCCTATCAGGTTAATCAGGATACAGATAATATCGGTGCAAGAAGACTTCACACCATCTTAGAAAAACTTTTAGAAGACTTATCGTATGAAGCACCGGATATTAATATGGAAACAATTAATATTACGGAAGAATATGTCGATAAAAAATTAAGTAATATTATTAAAAATAAAGATTTAAGTCAATTCATTCTATAAATCGAATTAACGAAATGGAGGATCATTATGGAACTTTTAGATCGTGCAAGAAAAATTAACGCTATGCTGCAAAAAGCAACAGGAAAATCGGTGAACTTTAATGAGATGTCTGCATCCTTAAGAGATGTAATTAAGGGTAATGTGTTTATCCTAAGCAGACGAGGAAAGTTGTTAGGGTTCGCAATTAACCAGGAAATTGAAAATGAACGTATGAAAAATATGCTGGAGGAAAGACAATTTCCTGAAGAATACACTGATGGCCTATTTAATATTCATGAAACAACTGCTAACCTTGATATTGACAGCCGTTACACTGCATTTCCAGTTGAAAATCGTGAATTATTTGGTAATGGTTTAACTACTATTGTTCCTATAATTGGTGGGGGAGAGCGACTAGGTACACTAATACTTAGCAGATTAAATGATAGTTTTAGTGACGATGATTTGCTTCTTGCTGAATATGGGTCAACTGTAGTAGGTATGGAAATATTACATGAGAAAACAGAAGAAATTGAAATTGAAGCAAGAAGTAAAGCAGTTGTACAAATGGCAATTAGTTCATTATCCTATAGTGAATTAGAGGCAATTGACCATATCTTTGAAGAGTTAAACGGTAACGAAGGATTGCTGGTTGCCAGTAAAATTGCAGACAGAGTTGGAATTACCAGATCAGTCATTGTCAACGCTTTAAGAAAGCTTGAGAGCGCTGGCGTAATTGAGTCACGCTCATTAGGAATGAAAGGTACTTACATTAAAGTTCTAAACAATAAATTCCTTGTAGAATTGGAAAAATTACGTTCAAGATAATGTATTCATACAAAAAACGGTTATCTCTCTGAGATAACCGTTTTTTTGTTTTGCTCTTTTCGTAAGTTCTGCTGCTTTTAATCTTCGGAGTTGATATAAACTGTGAATTAGTGAAGATTTTCTTTTGTTCTAATGATAATTGAGTGCTTCGATTCGTTCCGGCAGAATACTTCGCTTTCCATGGGCACACCTCAGCCCCCTCAGAAGCAAAAACGCTTCTTCCGGGGTCTTCGGAACGTGCTTTTCCTATAGGAGTAGTCTGCGTATTCTGCCTCCACTGATAGAGATTTCCTGATTAATAAGCAGTTATATTCCATTAGATTAACGTTTCGTAGAGTTATTCTAAGCTGCGGTAAATGCGAGCCTCCTATGGAAACGGAACAGTCTGAAGACCTCGCAGCAAGCGCTTTTTGCTCGTGAGGGGGCTGAAGCGTTCCTCATGGAAAGCGAGTATTTTTCCGCAGCGTTGGATTAGCACCCATCTTATAAGGAATAGAAGGAATTTACATAAAGTTAATTCGCAGTTTATTTCAACTGCTTCTAAGACTCATTGCTTGGTAAAAGCAACAATCTTTTTGAGAACAGCCTTTTGCTTTGTATGGAGTTAAGGAAGTATAGATATATTTTTAAAGGTTAACTAGGTTTTGTGAAAAAAACTGTTTCTCTGTTGAAAAAGCTTTTTTTGAGAGTGATAAACTCAATAAAATTAATATTTTATAACACCTTTTGGTATAAAAAGTATATTTTACATGTAAATAGTCCTAGATAAATTTAACTAATTATTTTTCCCAAAGAGAAAATTGTCGAAATGTGATAGACTTTGATTGTGTAATAAATTACAATGTTCGTATACATATAATAGTTTATGACTGTTTTTTTATAAAAATTGGAGGAATTGCAATGGAATTATTTGGTGGCACGTTCCAAACACTTGAAAACTCTCTTAATTATGCATCGGCTAAAAATCGGACTATTTCAAGTAATATTGCAAATGTCGACACACCGAATTATAAGTCGAAGGACGTTGCTTTTAAAAATGTGTTAAATGATACGCTAAATACGTCCGTTGAGACAAAGCGAACACATCCGGAACATATCCCTTTTAATAATGTAAATTTAAATAGTTCTTTTAAAACGGTCACAAACCAAAACACCATGTATAACCATAACGGGAATAATGTTGACATAGATAAAGAAATGTCTGATTTAGCAAAAAACCAAATTTATTATCGAAGTTTGGTAGACCGTATCAACGGTAAATTCAGTAGTATTCAAACGGTAATTAGAGGAGGTAGATAATTATGTCAATGTTTAATGCAATTAACACAAGTGCAAGCGCATTAACAGCGCAAAGACTTCGCATGGACGTTGTTTCGTCAAATATTGCTAATGCTCAAACGACCCGGGCTACAATGAATGAAAATGGTGAGTATGAGCCTTATCGACGGAAGATGGTCGTTATGGAACCAAACGGACAAAATTTTAAGTCTTTCTTACATAAAGCTACTAATTCAACACCAAATCAGGGTTCTGGAGTAAAAGTGTCAGAAATTGTTGAAGATGATGAGCCGTTTAAGGTTGTATACAACCCTAACCATCCGGATGCTGATGAAGCAGGTTACGTGGAGATGCCAAATGTGGACCCATTAAAAGAGATGGTAGACTTGATGAGTGCAACCAGATCATATGAAGCAAACATTACATCAATGAATGCAAGTAAAAATATGTTGTTAAAGGCACTGGAAATAGGAAAATAATTACGAAGGAGGCTATTATATGAACCCTTTAGTAAATGGAATAAATCAGCCTGCAATAACCAATACGGAAACTGCTCGGTCATCAATTTCACCAGGTGAAGCGCAAAGTAATTTTGCGAATTCGTTAAAAGCAGCAATTGAACATGTGAACGACACACAAGTTGCCTCAAACACAAAAACTCAAGAAATGGCAAAAGGCGAGGTAGACGATTTACATAATGTTATGATTACAGCACAAAAAGCTAGCGTTACCTTGGAAACATCTGTACAAATTCAACGTAAAGTAATAGATGCATATAAAGAAATTATGCGCATGCAGATATAAAGGAAGTTATCTTACTAAAAAAGCACTAAAGTCCAAGATATGTTTAGCAGTTGATTAAGGATAAATACTTTCCTAACTGTAATAGTGCAACTTAGGATTTCGCTAATAAGGCTTATACACCGAAGTATAAGGGAGTATTTTGGATTTATAAAAGTATTTAAACGATTTTTATGAGGTCCTAATAGTAGCTATAGAAATACTAAGATAGTTTTTAAATAGAAATTGGGATTTGGCGGGGGAACATATGAAGGAAAAATTATTGAATTTCAAAGATACAGCTAAATCTTTCTGGACCAAACGAACGAAGGGTCAAAAAGGAATATTTATAAGTTCTATCGTAATAGTTGTTGCTTTGATTACAGCAATAATACTGTTTACATCTAATACTAAGCTAGTTCCTTTATATAATAAGCTATCTTTACAGGAAGTCGGTCAAATAAAAAGTGAATTAGATGCACGTGGTATTCCTTATGAACTGGAAAGTGGAGGCACAACTGTTACCGTACCGGAAAGCAATGTGAATTCACTGCTTGTTGACCTTGCAGGACAGGGTATTCCTAATAGTGGTAACATTGATTACTCTTTTTTTAGCGAAAATGCTTCATGGGGTATTACAGACAATGAGTTTAGCATGATAAAACTGGATGCAATGCAAACAGAGTTAGCTAACTTAATAAAAGGTGTAGAAGGAATTGAAGATGCAAAAGTTATGATCAATATGCCCAAAGAACCTGTCTTTGTCAGTGAATCCGGGCAGGATGCCAGCGCTTCTATTGTAATTAACACACAGCCAGGCTATCAATTTAAAGGGAATCAAATTGACTCATTATATCATTTAGTATCAAAAGCTGTTCCTAATTTGCCGGCTGAAGATATCGTTATTATGAATCAGTATTTTGAATACTTTGACAGGAACACACAAAACGGTGTTGCCAATAAGGATACATATACATATCAGCAGGATGTAAAGAAGGACATTGAACGTGATATACGGCGGAGACTTCAACAAATGCTGGGGACCATGGTGGGAATGGAGAATGTCATAGTTTCTGTAACGGCTGACGTTGACTTCACACAGGAAAACCGAGTTGAAGAACTTATCGAGCCAGTTGATGTGGACAATATGGAAGGGTTACCAGTAAGTATTGAAAGTATTCAGGAAACCTATACGGGAAACCCGCCGGTTGGTGGAACAAGTGGGACCGGTGAAGGTGACATACCAAATTATGAAGCAACAGAAGAGGGTCAAGATGGTGATTATGAGCTTTCGAAAGAAACAATAAATAATGAATATAACCGTATTCGAAAAGAAATTGTTGAGAGTCCCTATAAAATTCGTGATTTAGGAATTCAGGTAGCAGTTGATGAAGTAAAAAGCAAGAACGGGGATGACATTCAATATTTATCGAATCAGGAACAAGATACAGTTTCTGCTGGAATGGCATCAATTTTAAATTCTATTATCAGTACATCGATAGATGAAGAATACGGGGAGATTCAGCCTGAAGAAAAAACATCTATTGTATTCCAGGAATTCAGTGAGAGTGCTAATACAAAACAACCTACTACTCCAGTTATTCCACTATGGATGTATATAGCAGGTGGAGTATTATTAGCCGTTATTATCTTTTTAATCTTCTTATTAGTACGGAACCGTAAGACGGATGAAGAAGAAGTAGTAGAAGAGAAAGTTGAAACTGAAATGGGTGAGGAACTACCGGAAATAGGTAATGAACAGGATTCTGAATCGGTAGTACGTAAAAAACAACTAGAGAAAATGGCTAAAGAAAAACCAGAAGAATTTTCAAAACTTTTACGAAGCTGGATCGCGGATGATTAAGGAGGTCATAGGAAATGGCAAAACAATCAACTCTTACAGGTAAACAAAAAGCAGCTATTCTTTTAATCTCCATGGGTCCAGATGTTTCTGCACAGGTATACAAACACTTGTCAGAAGAAGAAATAGAGAAGTTAAGTTTGGAAATCTCTTCAGTAAAAAAAGTAGAATCCAAAACGAAGGAAGATGTTCTTGATCAATTTCACCAAATAGCCTTAGCACAGGATTATATTACGCAAGGCGGGATTGGCTATGCAAAGTCAGTACTTGAGAAAGCTTTTGGGGAGAATGAGGCAACCAACATCATAGAACGCCTGACATCATCATTGCAAGTCAGGCCATTTGACTTTGCACGAAAAGCTGACCCCCAGCAAGTATTCAATTTTATTCAGCACGAACATCCACAAACAATCGCGCTTGTATTATCTTACTTGGATCCGGAACAGTCAGGGCAAATATTATCCGAGTTACCACAGGAAATGCAGGCTGAAATTGCTAAACGGATTGCAACAATGGATTCAACTTCACCTGAAATTATCAGTCAGGTAGAGCAAGTACTAGAACGGAAAATATCCTCCTCATTAACAGAGGACTATACTCAAACTGGTGGGATTGCAGCTGTTGTTGAAGTATTAAATGGGGTTGATAGAAGTACTGAAAGAACAATTTTGGATGCTCTTGAAATTCAGGATCCAGAGTTGGCTGAAGAGATTAAGAAACGCATGTTTGTTTTTGAGGATATTGTTGTATTGGATAACCGTGCAATTCAACGTGTTATCCGAGAAGTTGAGAATGAGGATTTGCGTCTATCTCTTAAAGTCGCTAGTGATGAAGTGAAGGATATAGTCTTTAGCAACATGTCTCAGCGAATGGCAGAGACGTTTAAAGAAGAGATGGAATATATGGGTCCTGTTAGGCTGAGAGATGTAGAGGAAGCTCAAACAAGAATTGTCGGGGCCATACGTCGTCTGGAAGAGATTGGGGAGATCGTTATAGCCCGAGGTGGAGGTGACGATATCATTGTCTAATATTTTTTCAAATCAATCACGAACTATGAAAGAAAAACTAATTAAAGTGAGACCGATTAAATTAAATAATCATGATTATGAGCAAGCTTCCCCAAATACAACGGATGAACAGAAAAATCTGCAATCTGAAATCAGCCAGGCACAAGAAAGAATACAGCAAATTAAGGAACAGCAAGCGGCCTTGGTGCAAGAGACGAATGCGGAGATTGAAAAAGCTAAAGAAAATTGGAAAATAGAGAAAGAAGCTTATATTAAACAGGCTCAGGATGAAGGATTTAAGGAAGGCTTTGAACTTGGTCAGCAAGAGGGACAGGACCAATATAAGGAATTACTGTCAAATGCCAATGAAATTATTGATTCTGCAACAAAAGATTATCACTCTACGATTGAACAAAGTGATGAAACTATAGTAGAACTGGCCGTTCATGCTGCAGAAAAGATTATTAAAAAAGAGCTGAAGGAGAGTCCGGAATCATTTCTCTCAATCGTTAATGCAGCAATTAAGGAGATAAAGGATCAATCGGAACTTTCAATTTATTTACATCCTAGTAATTATGAAATGGTAATGAAGCAAAAAGATGAGATTGTCCAGCTTGTTGACAAGGATCTAAATGTATCTATCTATATTAATGAGAACTTAAAAGAAAACAGTTGTTTGATTGAACATCCATTTGGACGAATTGACGCAAGTATAGATGTTCAACTTCAGGAACTGCGTGAAGTATTACATGAGGTCAACATGGAGAGTGACCAATGACAACAACAAGATTTTTGGATGCAATTGATCAGGCGGATACATTAAAACGATATGGAAAAGTATTGCGTGTTGTAGGATTAATGATTGAGTCGCAGGGGCCAGATGCGAATATCGGTGAAGTTTGTCTGATTCATAGCTCATCTAATAAAAAAACGGTCATGTCTGAAGTAGTTGGCTTTAACAATGAGAAAATTATTCTTATGCCGTACGCACAGGTAACTGAAATTGGCCCAGGCTGTTTAGTTGAGTCCACAGGTAAACCCCTGTCAGTCAAAATCGGCCGTGGCTTAATTGGTAAAGCAGTTGATTCATTAGGCAGATGTTTGGATGAATCGAAACTCCCAAAAGGACTATCGAGTTATTTAACGGAACAATCTCCACCGAACCCACTATCTCGTGCTCCTATATCTGAACCCATCCAGGTGGGGGTTAAGGCAATTGATTCGTTGTTAACAGTAGGTAAAGGGCAAAGGATAGGTATATTTGCAGGTAGTGGAGTTGGTAAAAGTACTTTACTTGGCATGATTGCCCGTAATAGTAGCGCAGATATAAATGTGATTGGTTTAATTGGTGAGCGGGGCAGGGAAGTTCGGGAGTTTATAGAGAATGATCTGGGAGAAGAAGGATTAAAAAAATCTATTGTAGTTGTAGCAACATCTGATCAGCCAGCTTTAATGCGAATAAAAGGTGCATATACAGCAACGGCAATTAGTGAATATTTTCGGGACCTGGGCTTTCAAGTTAATCTAATGATGGATTCTGTAACAAGGGTTGCAATGGCACAACGAGAGGTTGGTTTGGCAACTGGAGAGCCACCCACAACCAAGGGGTATACCCCTTCCGTATTTGCTACACTGCCAAAGTTACTGGAACGGACAGGAACAAGTGAAAATGGAACGATAACCGCTTTTTATACAGTTCTGGTAGATGGTGATGATATGAATGAACCAATTGCTGACACTGTTCGAGGTATTTTGGATGGCCATTTCATATTAGATAGAGATTTGGCAGAGCAGGGCCAATTTCCTGCTATTAATATATTAAAGTCAATCAGCAGGGTAATGAATCAGGTTTCCGGTAAACAACATTTGGAAGCTGCACAAAAAATCAGGACATTAATGGCTACTTATGAAGAGAATAATGAACTGATTCAGATTGGTGCCTATAAGCGCGGCACAAACCAGGAAATCGATAAAGCGATATCATACCATCCAAAGATACAGGAGTTTTTAAAGCAACAAGTTTTTGAATACCATACACTTGAAGAATCAATTAACCAGATGCAAAAGTTGCTTAATGGAGGAATTTGATGGCAGAAACAGTTGCATTATCCAAAATATTAAATGTACGTGAGAATGAAAAGAGAGATGCACAGAAAGCATATCAGCAATCCATTGATTTCTTTGAGGAAATAGCTACACAGCTGTATAACCTGCTAAGAAAAAAAGAGGTGGCCGAGGAATCATATGAAGGCTATCTTCACCAAACAACCCCAATTGATAGAATTAAAGAGCAAGTAGCATATATAGAAATTTTAAACAACCAGATTATGAAACTTCAGCATGACGTACAAAAAGCAAGAAATGAAATGGATACTAATCATGAGAAACTTACCAATGCGCATGTTGAAGTGAAAAAGTTTGAAAAGATTATTGAACACAGGCACAAGGAAGATAAAGAGCTTGTCAAAAAGAATGAAAATGCTCAAATGGATGAAATATCTATGCAACAGTATTTCAGCCAGAAAAATTAGGTGAGAAGAATGGCAAAGGATAATAAAAAACAACAAAATAAAACAAATCCGATTCTATGGTTCTTTTTTGCTATCGTTATTCCTTTTATTGTTGCGATAACCTTAACAGTCATTATTTTTACAGTTGCCGGTGTTGATGTTGTCGGTTGGGCCAAATCCACTGGAAATAGTATTCCGGTTATATCTTCTGTGATCACGACAGATAAAGAAAAGAATGAACAGCGGGAAGAAAAGAAGACGAAGGATATTATTGCCAGTAAAGATGAGAAAATAGCACAGCTGAATCAGAAAGTTTCCAATCTCGAGTCTACTGTCGGGCAATTGGAACAGGAAATTGTCAAACTTGAGAACAGGAATGCCAATGAGGAGAAGATCAAATCAGAAACTGCCGATGAAGCTGAATCAGGGAATGAATCAATTAAAGCAATCTCCTCATCCTTTAATGAAATGGATAGTGCACAGGCAGCATTAATTATTGAGAACATGGAGCAGGATTTAGCTGTAGGAATTCTAAAACAAATACCTAATGATGTTCGTGGCGGAATTTTTGAGGAAATGGAGCCTGATTTAGCCGCCGAATTGACTCAATTGTTTGTAACTAACTAACTAATCTAAACCAGCTTAACTTGAAAGGGGGTGAGAAAGTTGAACGCTATTGGAATGAATTTGCAGCAAGTGATGCAAACAAGGCATACATTAGAGCAAAATTCCGGCAAGCAACCAGCGGATAAGCAATCTTTTTTCCAAGATTTGTTAGCAGGTAGAACAGAACAGGGCACCAGGGGGCCTGTCGAAAATAAGGAAGATGAACAAACGGACCTCTCTTTAGTTAAAATGCTAATGGGTTCAAAAGATGTTCAAAAGCTGTTAAACAGTGCTGCATCAAAAGAAGAAGCAACACTAATGTTAGAACAGGCTTTTGATAGCATTAGTTCAGGTAAAAATGGTCCATTATCCAAAGTGCAAGTAATGCAGATACTGGAAGATACAATTGGCAGTATTAAAATGGATGAACAAGGTGGAACATTAGAAGCACAAGTCATGAAAATGCTGGAAGGTGCAGTGAAAAAACTTACATCAGAGCAGGATAGTAAAACAGAAGTAAAAGCAGCATCATTACTTGCTTTTATAGAACAGTCACCAATCATAAGCGATAAAAATCTTCAAAAGCAATTTGAAGCATTGTTTGCGAAAGCTGAAAAGTTACTTTCACAGGTAACCGATCAGAAAAGTGCTTCTAAAGCAGCTCCCGAATTATTAAAGGTTTTAGAGCAATGGACAGCATTAGAGAAAAAGCAAAATACGAATCAGACAATGATTTTACAAGACTTGCCTAAAAGCGGTAGTAAGGAACAGGCAGTTTGGAAAGAACTCTTACAATCTTTTCAGAAGCGGAATCAACTTGCTTCGAAACTACAGTACAATTCTGATGCAAAAGTAACAAGTAATGATGTATCAAAATGGCTGCAGAATGCAGTTGGCAGTCAAACAAACAGTGATAAAGTATCCGGACAGCAGTCCATGTCATTAACATCATCGGTTCCATTATCAAAGGTCGAACAATATGTCATTCACATGAATCAGAATCAAGATACAAAACCTGTTGATAAACAACTGATGGATCAGTTCCAAAAAGTAATGAAAACAAGCAAGTTTTTAACGATGCAAAATGGTAGGTCACAATTAAACATCACGTTACGGCCTGAGAACCTTGGGGACATGATGGTTAAATTGACACAAATGAATGGAGAAATGACTGTTAAAATAATGGTTAGTTCTCATGCTGCCAAAGAAATGCTTGAGTCGAATATGCACCAATTGAAGAACATGTTTTCACCACAACAGGTAGTGGTTGAAAAGCAGGAAGTATCATCACAGCAGGCGCAAACTAATTTAAGTGAAGAAGAACAAAACACGGATGAACATGAACAAGGACAGTCCGACCATTCCGAACAGGACGAACAACAGGAAGAAGAAGATTTTGAGACACAATTTCAAAATATCTTAATGAATGAGAAAGTGTAGGTGAGAGACGTGAATTCTATAGATCCATCCCTATATTTAAGTAATCAATCAACAGGGCGAACACCAAGTGCTGATCTTGGTAAAGATGGGTTCTTGAAAATTTTAATGACCCAACTGCAAAACCAGGATCCAACCAATCCCATGAAAGACCAGGAGTTTGTTTCACAAATGGCATCATTTTCTTCCCTGGAACAAATGATGAATATGACAAACTCAATTGATAGTCTTGTGCAAAATCAAACGGTATCACCAATACTAAAAAACAGTCACATGATTGGTAAAGAAGTTTCTTATCAAGCTTATGATGAAGATACTGGGGAGAAGCTCGATATTGAAACGAGTAATGTTACTGCCGTAAGTCAGCAAAATGGCTGGGCTGTACTGGAGCTTGAGAACGGTGAGAAAATTTATGCAGATTCGATTACACAGGTAAGTGATCCGGATGCCAATTCAGATAGTGGTACTGAGCAAGAAGAGATAACAGGACCGGCACCTGAAGGAAGTGAATAGCATGGACCGCATTAATCAGCTGCAGCAACATCATGCGATGCCATTACCACCTGTTAAGAAACCAGAAACGAAAAATGAATCAGCAAGTTTTAAAGATATTTTGGCGGGGATACAACATCCTAGAATCAGCAAGCATGCCAAAGAACGCTTGAGTGAACGAAATATCGCAATAAGTGAAACACAATGGCAGGTTATTTCAGAGAAAATGACTGAAGCTAAACAAAAAGGTATTACGGATTCATTAGTTGTTACGGATAACGCTGCACTACTTGTTAGTACTAAAAACAATACAGTAGTAACAGCAATGGATAAGGAAGAAGCAACAAGTAAGATTTTTACTAATATTAATGGCACGATATTAATAAACGAATAGGCTGGACCCGATTGGGAGGCCATTAAGCTGTTGACTGAATGATACAGCTAAAAATTATAGGTGATATAAACCAATAAAGGGGAGAAATAAATATGTTACGTTCAATGTACGCAGGTATTTCCGGAATGAAAGGTTTCCAGACAAAATTAGATGTTATCGGTAATAATATTGCCAATGTAAATACTGCAGGGTTTAAAAAGGGACGTGTAACGTTTCAGGATATGATGAGCCAAACAACATCTGGAGCGCAGGGTGCGACAGATACTCGTGGTGGTGTAAACCCGGCACAGATTGGTTTAGGTTCACAAATGGGTTCAATTGATAACATTCATACACAAGGTTTCCGTCAAACAACGAATAATCCACTAGATTTTTCATTGGAAGGCGATGGAATGTTTGTTGTTGCTAGTGATATAGCTAGAGATGATCCTCAAGGCGATATTTTTGACCCAAGTAATCCTAATGAACTTGATAATATTAACTTGGATGATTCTAATGTCTCCTATACACGTGCAGGAAATTTTTACTTAGATACTAACGGAAACATTGTTAATCCTGATGGACAGTATCTAATGGGATATGCTGATGGAAGTAATGACGAAATAAATACTGATAATATTTCTGCACTCAACATTCCTGAAGATGCACAAAGCTTCAGTGTTCAAACAAATGGTACTGTAAACTACATTGATGCAGATGGTAATACTCAAGTGGCCGGTCAAGTTGCATTAGCAAACTTCTCAAACCCAGCTGGTCTTCAAAAAGCAGGTAGTAACTTATATTTAAATACAGAGAACGCGGGTTATACTGGATTAGCTGAACCTGAAACTGATGGAGTAGCATCAATTGTCAGTGGTTCACTGGAAATGTCAAACGTGGACCTTGCTTCAGAATTTACGGAAATGATTACAGCACAACGGGGATTCCAGGCGAATACCAGAATCATTACGACATCAGATGAAATCCTGCAAGAACTTGTGAATTTAAAACGATAATGTAGGGAGGTAGGGGGTGTCAGGTTAAGAGGCACTCCCGCCATAATTATGGTTCAGCTTACTAGATTGAATGGAGAACTATTTCTTTTAAACGCAATTATGATTGAGCAGATTCAATCACATCCAGATACGACAATTACATTAATGAATGGTAAGAAACTGGTTGTCAAGGATTCTGAAGCAGACGTACAACAACTTGTGACAGATTACTATCGAAAAATTGGTTTAAATGGATGGTTTAACGAAATGGGTGATGTTAATGAGCAGTAGATTAGGAAAAACAATGGTGACATCCATAAGTATTTTATTGTTAGCTGGTGTAGTTGCACTTATTGTAGTTTTAAATATTACTGGTGACAAAAATAGTGGAAATGCACAATCAATTGATGAAATCATAGAAAATTCATATCAGACTTCCGAAATAACCACAGACCTGGAAGATGGCAGTTTCGTACGAATTCAATTTCAAATTATTACCAACAGTAAAGACGCGAAGGAAGAAGTCAAAAAACGGGAATTTCAGCTTAAAAACATCTTAATAAAAGAACTGGCTAAAATGAATGAAGAAGATTTTAAATCAGGATTATCCAATTTAGAAGATGTTGTCCAATTAGAGTTAAATAAGGTTATGACAGAAGGCAATATTACAGATGTCTACACAATTAATAAAATTTTACAGTAGTAAGGTAAATTCTCCTGTTTGGAGGTGAGGTTTCAAGTGGAAGAAGTACTTTCGCAAAATGAGATTGATGCATTATTATCAGCGATATCGTCAGGCGAAATGAATGCAGATGAATTAAAAAAAGAAGAAAAAGAGAAAAAGGTTCGTGTATATGATTTTAAGCGTGCGCTTCGGTTTTCTAAAGATCAGATTCGGAGTTTATCCAGGATTCATGAAAACTACGCCCGTTTATTAACGACTTACTTCTCTGCGCAACTAAGAACATATGTGAATATCTCTGTTGCGTCTGTTGACCAAATACCTTATGAAGAGTTTATTCGGTCCGTTCCAAAAATGACCGTATTAAACATTTATAGCTTAGCACCACTTGAAGGCAGAATTTTAATGGAAGTTAACCCGAATATTGCATATGGAATGCTTGACAGGGTCCTTGGCGGTAAGGGAAACAGTGTTAATAAAGTAGAGAATTTAACTGAAATTGAGACAATGCTTATGTCTCAACTTTTTGAAAAAGCAACAGTTAACCTGCAGGAGGCGTGGTCGTCTTTAATAGAGATTGACCCTATATTAGAGGATTTTGAAGTGAATCCGCAATTCCTGCAAATGGTATCACCAAATGAAACAGTTGTAGTAGTTTCATTGAATACTACAATAGGCGAAACAAGTGGCATGATTAATATTTGTATTCCACATATAGTATTGGAACCTATTATTCCAAAATTATCAGTGCATTATTGGATGCAAACAGCTACTAAAAAGCGGGATCCTGAGGCATATGAAAAATTATCTAATAATATTCAAACCGCTAATGTTGAAGCAAGGGCATTATTAGGTAACACCAATATTAGCATTCAGCAGCTGCTTAACTTAGGGGCGGATGACATAATAGGGCTAAATCAGCCGATTGACCATCCACTAACACTAGCAATAAATGATGAACCTAAGTTCTATGTACAGCCTGGCAAATTTAAAAATAAGCTGTCAGTGCAAGTACTTGAAGAAATTGAAGGGGGGAACAATAATGAATGACGGCATGCTTTCCCAAGATGAAATAGATGCACTCCTGAAAGTGGGTGAAGAAGAAGACGAGATGGATAGTCAAGCAAAAGATCAAAGTGATAGTTTAAATTCTTTGTCCACAATTGAAATAGATACGCTGGGTGAAATAGGTAATATTTCTTTTGGAAGCTCGGCAACAACATTATCGACTCTACTAAATCAAAAGGTAGATATTACAACACCAAGGGTTTCTGTTATTAAAAATACAGAAATGGATAATGTGTTAGATTTTGAACATGTAAATATCCAGGTAAATTATATAGAGGGTTTCAATGGCCAGAATCTACTGGTCATGAAGTCAGAAGATGCTGCTGTGATTTCTGACATTATGCTTGGTGGTGATGGATCTTCTCCTGATAAAGAATTGAATGAAATACATCTTAGCGCTGTTCAGGAAGCAATGAATCAGATGATGGGAACAGCAGCAACGAGTATGTCAACGGTATTTGGTAAACGTGTTGATATATCACCGCCAACTATTAATCTTGAAAAAACGAATGGCAATGAAGTTGATGAATCTATTTCTGATGAAGAACATTTTGTAAAAGTTTCATTCCAGCTGCAAGTTGGTAACCTGATAGATTCAAATATAATGCAGTTGATACCTGTTCGGTTTGCCAAGGAACTGGTTGATCAGTTGCTAAATAAATCTTCATCTGATGGGGAAAAAGAGGCAGCTGTAACGGCTGATTTGGATAAGCCAAAAGTTAAGACAGAACAAAAGGCTAATTCAGAACCGCAAAAGTCAAAAAGTGGACAATATCTTGGAGATACAATTGACCAGGATAATTCTACTATTCAGCAAGCAACTTTCTCGAATTTTGAACAGGTTGAGTTAAATAAGAATGAACAGCGCAATCTGGATATGCTTTTGGATATACCATTAAAAGTAACGGTTGAACTAGGTCGTACAAACAGGACTATTAAGGATATTTTAGAGCTATCGGCTGGTTCTATCATTGAATTAGACAAACTTGCGGGTGAACCGGTAGATATCCTGGTGAACGAAAAATTAATTGCTAAAGGCGAAGTAGTAGTAATTGATGAAAACTTTGGTGTTCGTGTAACGGACATCAGCAGCAGAACTGACCGTTTAATGAAACTAAAATAATACTATTTTAAAGGGAGACTACTGCAATGGCAAAACAAATTTTAATAGTAGATGACGCAGCTTTTATGCGTATGATGATCAAAGATATTTTAAGTAAAAATGGATTTGAAGTTGTTGGTGAAGCACAGGATGGCGTAGAGGCAATTGAGAAATATAAGGAACTGAAACCTGATCTTGTTACGCTTGATATTACGATGCCAGAGATGGACGGGTTAGCTGCTTTGAAAGAAATAAAACAATTAGATGGTGATGCAAATATAATTATGTGCTCAGCTATGGGGCAACAAGCGATGGTTATAGATGCTATACAAGCCGGAGCAAAAGATTTTATCGTTAAACCGTTCCAAGCAGAACGAGTTGTTGAAGCAATCCAGAAGGCGCTAGATTAAGAAACGAGTGAGTATAGTGATAAAGAAAATAAGTTTATTTGTTTGTATTATAGCTTTCATCCTTACTGCTTTGAATCCTGTGATTACTGAGGCGGGACCTAGTGTAGAAAAATGCCTCGAGGAAGAAGCAGATTGTACACAGTCTGAAACAACTCCTAATGATGCCAAAAGTAATGAAGAATCAGGTGGAATGAGTAATGGATCGTTACTATTTAACTTGGTCAAGATGTTTTTTGCCTTACTCTTAGTACTTGGGCTTATATATTTATTACTTAAGTTTTTAAGTAAACGTAATAAACTGTTTCAACAGGTTAATGCGTTGGAAAACTTAGGTGGCATATCAGTTGGACCTAATAAATCCATTCAGCTTGTTCGAATCGGGTCCAGAATCTTTATCATAGGTGTTGGTGAGAATGTTGAAATGCTGCAGGAAATTAGTGAAGAAGAAGCAAAAAATGAGATATTACATAATAATGAATCCAATGAAGCTCATACAAAGTCATTATTAACTTCTGTTTTTCAACAAAAAACAGACACAGATGTAGAAACCCAATCTAAGAAAGATTTTAAAAATATGTTCTCTAATGAATTAAATAAATTGAAACAAAGCAGAGCAAAGTTAATCAATCAACGTAAACAGAAGGAAGATAAACATGAATGAATTTGTAGATATGTTTTCTGGATCTGATCCTTCATCTGTTTCAACATCAGTGAAATTACTGCTTTTACTTACAGTATTATCGTTAGCCCCAAGTATATTAATTCTAATGACAAGCTTTACCAGAATAATTATTGTTTTGTCATTTGTTAGAACATCACTTGCTACACAGCAGATGCCACCAAATCAAGTGTTAATTGGGCTAGCCTTGTTTCTTACGTTTTTCGTAATGGCACCAACATTTAGTGAAGTGTATGATGAGGCATTACAGCCGCTTTTTGAAGAAGAGATAACATTGGATGAAGCATATAAAGAAGCAAGTACACCAATGAAAGAATTTATGTCGAAACATACACGGCAGAAAGACCTGGCATTATTTATGAATTATGCAGAAATTGACAAACCAGAAAATATACAGGATATTCCGTTAACTACATTGGTACCAGCTTTCGCGATAAGTGAGTTGAAGACGGCCTTTCAAATGGGATTTATGATATTTGTTCCGTTTCTAATAATTGATATGGCTGTTGCAAGTGTTCTAATGTCGATGGGGATGATGATGTTACCGCCAGTAATGATTTCATTACCATTTAAAATATTGTTATTTGTTTTAGTTGATGGTTGGTACTTGATTACCCAGTCATTATTAAAAGGGTTTTAAGGCAGGTGTTTATATTTGACGAGTGAGTTTGTATTAACCTTAGCTGAAAAAGGTGTTTATGTTATTTTACTTATATCGGGACCATTGCTGATTCTGGCATTAGCTGTAGGACTTCTTGTCAGTATTTTTCAGGCCACAACTCAAATCCAGGAACAGACACTAGCCTTTATACCAAAAATTGTTGCTGTGTTAGTAGGGCTTGTATTTTTTGGACCATGGATGCTTACAAAGATGGTCGAATTCACAGTGAATTTATATCAAAATCTGAATCAGTTTGTAGGGTAAAGCATGTTAGATATTATTAATCTTTCGAGTATTCCTGTTTTTTTACTTATTTTTGTACGGGTTGCGGCTTTTTTTGCGACCGTTCCGTTATTTTCATATCGGACAATCCCGACGCCGTTTAAGATTGGGTTTTCGTTTTTTCTGGCATTAGTAATGTATTATACCGTTGACTCATCGAATGTCCCAATTGATAACATGTATTTGTTTTTATTAATTAAGGAAGCAATCGTTGGTCTGTTAATAGGATTATTAGCTTATATTATTCTTTCAGCCATCCAGATTGCTGGTGGTTTCATTGATTTTCAAATGGGCTTTGCGATTGCTAATGTAATTGACCCGCAAACAGGTGCTCAAACTCCCTTAACTGGTCAATACCTCTATGTAATTGCCTTATTATTCTTATTATCGGTAAATGGTCACCATTTGTTAATAGATGGAATTTTTTACAGTTATAATTTAATACCGATGCAATCATTTATTCCTTTTGAGGATGGGACAATAGCTGACTTTGTCATTACTACGTTTAATAAGATGTTTTTGATAGCTTTCCAAATGGCAATTCCAATTGTTGGCTGTTTATTTTTAGTGGATGTCGCATTGGGGATTATCGCTAGAGCCGTACCGCAGTTAAACGTATTTGTGGTAGGGTTGCCGATAAAAATTTTCGTTAGTTTTGTGGTTATCTTATTTTTCCTTAGTCTGTACGTCGTATTGGTGAAGAGCCTTTTTGAAACCACCTTTGACGCAATGCGAGGGCTAATGCAATTATTTGGAGGTGCCTAAGAATATGCACTTAAAACTGGACTTACAATTCTTTGCAGGTGCCGATGAAAAAACCGAAAAAGCTACACCTAAGAAACGGCAGGATGAGCGAAAAAAAGGGAAGGTAGCCAAAAGTCAGGATATCAATACAGCATTTCTGTTGTTTTTTTGTTTTGTGATTTTAGTCGTGTTTGGTGGCTTCATGAAAGACATCATGACAACATTGTTTCAACATACTTTTACCGAATATATTAACTGGGATGTAACGATTCCTACAGTTGGTCAAGTATTAACTGAAACATCATTGGAACTTGGTAAAATGCTGGCACCAATTATGGTAGTCGCAATACTTGCAGGTTTGGCAGCCAATTTCACACAAATCGGATTTTTGTTTACAACAGAACCACTAAAGATGGATTTGAAGAAACTCGATCCTATTCAAGGGGCAAAAAAAATATTCTCGGCTCGAGCTTTAGTTGAGTTGCTGAAATCATTATTAAAAATCTCCTTTATCGGAACAATTACATTTTTAATTATATGGATATATAAAGATGAGATGATGATGCTCGCGTTTAAGACCGCTGAAAATGCAATTGGTTTCTTTGGAAGAATTACAATTATTATGGGTGTTTCAGCAGCGTTCGCATTGTTGTTCCTATCTGTTTTTGATTATACATATCAAAAGTATGACTTTGAAAAAAATTTAAAGATGTCAAAAAAAGATGTTAAAGATGAGCATAAAAATATTGAAGGGGACCCTCAAATCAAGGCGAAAATTAAAGAGAAGCAGCGTCAAATGGCGACGAGGCGGATGATGAGTGAAGTTCCGTCAGCAGATGTGGTAATTACGAACCCTACCCATTTCGCTATTGCGATTAAGTATGATGAAGATAAGGCTTCTGCTCCATATGTTGTTGCAAAAGGGGTAGATCAGATAGCATTCAAAATTAGGGAAATTGCCAAAGCAAACAATGTGGTTACAGTTGAAAATAAGCCATTGGCAAGAACATTATATGATGTCATTGAAATTGGTGATATTATACCAGAAGAATTTTATCAGGCTGTAGCTGAGATGCTTGCTTATGTATACAGGTTAGAGAAAAAAGTTGGGCAATAAGGAGAGACATCTATGAAAGCACGTGATTTATCTGTACTATTAGGAGTAATTTTAATAATAGTTATGCTTGTCGTCCCTTTACCAGGGTGGCTATTAAGTATTCTTATTTTATGTAATATATCTTTAGCACTTGTCGTTATTCTAGTTTCGATGAATACACGTGAAGCATTGCAGTTTTCGATATTTCCTTCTCTATTATTGTTATTGACATTGTTCCGGCTTGCTTTGAACGTTTCGACTACAAGATCAATATTATCTGAGGCAGAAGCTGGTGGTGTCATTGCTACATTCGGGTCTTTTGTAATTGGTGATAACCCGCTTGTAGGTTTTGTTGTATTTGTTATTCTAGTTATTATTCAATTTTTAGTTATCACAAAAGGTGCTGAGCGAGTATCTGAAGTTGCTGCTAGATTCACACTGGATGCTATGCCTGGTAAGCAGATGAGTATTGATGCCGATTTAAATGCTGGATTAATTTCTGAGCAACAAGCTAAAGAACGGCGTGAAAAAGTAGAAAGTGAAGCTGATTTCCATGGTGCTATGGATGGGGCAAGTAAATTTGTGAAGGGTGATGCCATAGCTGGGATTATTATTGTGTTAATTAATATTATCTTTGGGCTTGTTATTGGTATGGTTCAGATGGATTTCACCTTTACGGAAGCTATGAATACATATATGCGCCTTACAGTTGGCGATGGCTTGGTAAGTCAGATACCTGCACTATTAATTGCGACTGCTACAGGGATTGTAGTTACAAGAACAACATCAACCGGTAATTTGGGCAGTGATGTAACGGAACAGTTGCTGCAATATCCGAAACTATTATTTATTGCAGCTGGAACGTTATTCCTGCTTGGGTTTACACCTATTAATTTCTTTCTAACAACAACAATGGCTGGATTATTAGCATTAGGCGGGTATGTACTATTAAGACCATCCGATGAAAAAGAAGAGCCTGATATCGAGGAAGAGGAGCAGACTGAGTCTTCGTCAATGAAGTCACCAGAAAGTGTTGTGAATCTATTAAATATGGATCCGATTGAATTCGAATTCGGCTATGCACTTATTCCATTGGTCGATGCAAATCAAGGCGGTGATCTGCTTGACCGGGTAGTGATGATACGAAGACAGCTTGCTATTGAATTAGGTATTGTAGTCCCTGTAGTGCGAATACGAGACAACATCCAGCTAAATCCGAATGAATACCGATTAAAAATAAAGGGAAATGAGGTTGCATTTGGAGAGTTATTGCTTGATCATTATTTGGCAATGACACCCGACATAGAGGATGAAGAGATAGATGGTATCGAAACAAAAGAGCCTGCATTTGGTTTGCCGGCAAAGTGGATTAGTGAAGAGAACAAGGATGATGCAGAGTTATCCGGGTATACGGTGGTTGATCCACCATCAGTTGTTTCGACTCATATCACGGAAATAATTAAACAAAATGCACATGCGCTTTTAGGCCGTCAAGAGACGAAGCAATTAATTGATCACTTGAAAGAAAATTATCCAATCCTGGTAGAAGAGGTTACCCCAGAGCCATTAGCGGTTGGTGACGTTCAAAAAGTCTTGGCCAAACTGCTTAGAGAGAATATCTCGATTCGAAATCTGCCAATCATTTTTGAAACACTTGCTGATTTTGGCAAGATGACAAATGATACAGAACTACTTACTGAATATGTCCGACAGTCATTGTCGTCACAAATAACCAAACAATATGCTAATGATGATATGTCATTAAAAGTAATCACTGTTTCAGGTAAAGTAGAAAAAATGATTGCAGAAAACATTCAACAGACTGAGCATGGTAATTATCTAGCGTTAGACCCAGAGTCACAACAAGTTATTGTCAAAACACTTCATGATGAAGTGGAAAAACTTACATTACAAGAAGAAACAGCAGTTGTTCTATGCTCTCCTGCAATTAGGATGTATCTCAAACAGTTACTGGATCGGTTTCTGCCACAAGTGGTTGTGCTATCGTATAACGAATTAGAACCAAATGTTCAAATACAAAGTGTTGGGGTGGTGAATGTAGCATGAAGGTAAAAAAGTATGTAGCATCAACAATGCCAGAGGCCATGAACCGAATTCGGAAAGAACTAGGTTCTGAAGCTGTTATTTTAAACTCAAAAGAGATTTTTCATGGTGGCTTTTTAGGGTTTTTTAAGAAAAGAAATATTGAAGTAATTGCTGCACTTGATCCACAGCCTCAACCACCAAAACAGCAAAATCCGTTAAATGATACAAGTCGTATTAAAAAGGCAGCAAGTATGGAAGATGATACTATTTTAAATGAAATACGTCACTTAAGGAAAGTTGTTGAATTGCAGTCATCGAATAGAAATAACGATTATCCAGATGAGTACCAAGTTATGTTTTACTATTTGATACAGCAGGAAACTGATGAGGAATTAGCAAAAAGTATAATTGATACTATTATAAACAAACATGATGTGTTACAAGAATTTACACCAACTCAAGATATTATTATGGATGATACAAAGACAGAAATAGAAAACAGATTGAGCGAGCTTCCTTTTAAGGGGCTGACATATCAAAATAAAATCATTCAATTTGTTGGGCCAACAGGTGTTGGAAAAACAACAACCATTGCAAAGGTTGCAGCGGCCAGTATGCTTAAAGATAACAAAAAGGTTGCATTTATAACTGCTGATACATATCGAATTGCTGCGATAGAGCAATTAAAAACATATTCAAAAATACTGGATATACCAATTGAAGTTGCCTATAATATTGAAGATTATAAGGCTGCTGTTGAAAAGTTTAAGTCCTATGATTTAATTCTTGTTGATACTGCTGGACGTAATTTTCGAGATGAAAAATATGTAAAAGAGCTGCAGAATAGTATCGAATTTAATACTTCTATCGAAACGTATTTAGTATTATCCATGACAGCGAAGCCGAAAGATATAACAGAAATATTTGACCAATTCCATCATTTATCAATTAATGAGGTGATTTTTACTAAAGTGGATGAGACAAGACAATATGGCAGCATGTTGAACATTGCGCTAAAGAAAAATGTAGGGGTAGCATTTATGACAAATGGGCAGGATGTACCGGACGATATAATTGAACCATCCCCAAATCTCATTAGCAGTTATATAGTGGGTGAACATAGTGATACATGATCAAGCTGCAAGCCTAAGACGTCAATTGGAAATTTCTAAAGATCCAAGACAGGCAAGAACAATAGCAATAGTAAGTGGAAAGGGTGGTGTCGGTAAGTCAAATGTTGCGCTAAACTTTTCGTTAGAACTTCTGAATCAAGATAAGAAAGTTCTTTTGCTGGATTTGGATGTTGGAATGGGGAATATTGATATATTACTAGGTTTACATTCAGAGAAAACAATAGTCGATATGTTTACTGACCACTTACCCGTCCATGATATTATAGAAACAGGGCCACGTGGTTTAGCATATATCGCTGCAGGATCGGGATTATCAGGTCTTTTTATGATGGATGAGGAGAAAAGAGATTACTTTTATAAGCAATATAATGAACTAGTTAAACTGTATGATTATATTATTTTTGATATGGGTGCAGGTGCAACAAATGATAGTTTATCGCTGATTCTTGCATCTGATGAATGTATTGTTATTACTACACCGGAACCAACATCTATAACTGATGCATATGGCATGATAAAGCATATATTAAACAGGCAAGGTAATATGCCAATCTCAGTTATTATGAACCGTTCAGCCTCAGCTAAAAGCGGAAACAAGGCATTGGATAGATTTCAACGGGTTGTTGCTCAATTTTTAAATGTAGAAGTCAAAAAGATAGGTATACTTCCTAATGATAAAATAGTTTCAACTGCAGTTATACGCCAAATACCATATGTTTTATTAGATGATAAGGCTGCTGTATCAAAGGCTATTAAAGTAATTGTCAGAAACTACACATTAAATAGCACTGAATACCAGCAACGGAAATCTACTTCCTTTGTTAAAAGACTAAAGCAGTTTATGATGGAGAGGTAATTTACATGATGCCCATACGCATTGTAGTGATTGATGACTCAGCATTTATGCGTAAAATAATAACAGATATGCTATCTAGTGATAATCAAATTGAGGTAGTTGCTACAGCGAGAAATGGTAAGGACGGACTTCAAAAAATTCAAGAACATATGCCGGATGTCGTTACACTAGATGTAGAAATGCCAGTAATGGATGGAATGACAGCACTACAACATATTATGGAGGTAATCCCTACTCCAGTAATTATGCTCTCAAGCGTAACTGAGGAAGGAACATCTAAAACAGTACAAGCAATATCAAATGGTGCAATTGATTTTATTACAAAGCCATCCGGTGCAATTTCATTAAATATAGATGAAGTGAAAGATGACATAATCACCAAGGTTATTGTTGCTTCACAGGCAAAAATAGTTAAAAAGAGTCCTTTAAAGAAATCTGGAAGCATAACAGATACCGCTGCTTCAAAAAGATACTCTAGATCAATCGTAGCTATTGGCGCTTCTACAGGTGGACCGAAAGCATTACAGCGGATATTAGAAGATTTACAAAGTGATTTTGCAGCTCCGATCTTAATTGTTCAGCATATGCCTGCGGGGTTTACCAAGTCACTTGCCGAACGACTGGATAAATTAGCCGATATTCGCGTTAAAGAAGCGTCGCATGGAGAATTTATAAATAATAAGACAGCATACATTGCGCCAGGGAATTATCATATCAAGTTAAAAACTCTTGGAACTGAACATACTATTATATTGACAAAGGAACCTCCTAGAAATGGACATAGACCTGCAGTAGATGTGCTTTTTGAATCTTTGGCAGAAGTTGAAAGGGTCAATAAAATATCTGCTGTGTTAACTGGAATGGGTAGTGATGGATCACGAGGGATAAATCTGTTGAAAGAATTAGACCCGGAATCCGTTATCATTGCCGAAGCGGAAGAATCATCTGTTGTATATGGAATGCCTAAAGCAGCCGTGAAGACAAGTCACGTCAATCAGATTGTTCACTTACATAAAGTTGGGGATACCATTACGAAATTAGTAAATAGACCAGGAGGGATCTAATCATGGATACAACACAATATTTAGACGTGTTTATTGATGAGAGTAGAGAGCATTTGGAAGCGTTATACAAACAGATACTTGAATTGGAAAAAAATCCGGAAGACAAGACAATCATAGATGAAATATTTCGTGCTGCACATACTTTAAAGGGTATGTCTGCAACTATGGGTTATACGGACGTAGCTAACCTAACGCATAAGCTGGAGAATATTTTTGATGGTATCAGATACGATAAAATAGTTGTCCGAACTGACATGATTGATATTCTTTTTGATGCGGTGGATCAACTAAACGCAATTGTTGAAGAAATCGGAAACGGTGGGGACGGAAAACGGGATGTAAGCCAAATTGTTACATATCTGGATCAAATCGAAAAAGGTGAAAATGAAATAAGTAGTAAAGCAAGTACAGGCGCGCCAAGTAAAACGCTTAATACATTGAAAACTGTTACATCTTTGGACCAGTTTGAAATTTCCATCTTACAAGAATCAGCAGAACGCGGGTTTTCCAACTATGAGATATCCGTACATTTAAACGAAGATTGTTTATTAAAAGGTGCGCGTGTTTATATGGTATTTGACGTATTGGAAAAATTGGGGGAAGTAATTAAATCAGAACCTCCTGTTAATGAGCTGGAAGAAGAAAACTTCGAAAGTACATTCACGGTTCTTGTAGTATCTCAATCTGAAGAAGAAGAAATACAAGCGAAAATTATGAAAGTGTCAGAGATTGAGAAAGTTTTTGTGAATAACTTTTCAATAGATACATACACACGGGAGCAGAAGGACAGAGCTTCTTCGGTGGAAGTAAAAGAGGAAACAAAATTGCCAGAAGAGAATAAGAATGAAAATAAAAGCACTGGTAAAAGTCCTGTCAGCAAAACAATTCGAGTTAATATTGAACGCCTAGATGTTTTAATGAACTTATTTGAGGAATTGGTTATTGACCGTGGACGATTAGAACAAATATCAATGGAGCTTGATAACAATGATCTTCAGGAAACAGTCGAGCGTATGTCACGTGTTTCTGGAGACTTACAAGATATTATTTTAACAATGCGAATGGTACCAATTGATCAGGTGTTTAATAGATTTCCGCGTATGATAAGACAGCTTGCACGTGACTTAAATAAAAATGTGGACATTGACATTATTGGTGCAGAAACGGAATTAGATCGAACTGTAATTGATGAAATAGGTGATCCCTTGGTCCATCTGATACGAAATGCAATAGATCACGGGATTGAGTCACCGCAGGAACGAATAGCAAAAGGAAAGCCTGAACAAGGAACAATTAGACTTGAAGCATATCATAGTGGAAACCATGTGTTTATTGAAATATCAGATGATGGTGCTGGGATTAATAAACAAAAAGTACTAGATAAGGCAACTGCAAATGAAGTGATAAGCACTGCTCATGCTGAGACATTATTAGATCAACAAATCTATGAGCTGATTATGGAAAGCGGATTTTCAACAGCAGATGCTGTTTCTGATTTATCAGGTCGTGGTGTAGGACTGGATGTTGTTAAAAATACAATCGAGTCTTTAGGTGGCAGTATAACAATCAATGCAACTATCGATGAAGGTTCGAATTTTTCGATTCAGTTACCCTTAACACTATCAATAATGTCCGTATTACTAGTAGAGTTACAAAATGAGAAATATGCAGTACCATTATCGTCAATTATTGAAACATCGATTATCCATAAAGACCAGATTATGCTGGCTCATAATAAGAGTGTAATAGATTTTAGAGGTAAAGTAGTCCCACTGGCTTATTTGAACGATATTTTCAATGTTCCACAAACAAATGAAAAAGATTCAGAATATTTATCGGTTGTCATTGTTCGTAAGGGGGATAAATTGGCTGGACTTGTTGTCGATTCGTTGATCGGTCAGCAGGAAGTTGTTTTAAAATCGTTGGGAAATTATTTAGCCAACGCCTTCGCTATATCCGGGGCAACTATTTTAGGGGATGGTGAGGTAGCCTTAATAATCGACAGTAACGCTATGGTTAAATAATATGAAAATGGGGGAATTAAAATGGGAAATGAAGCAGTTGTTGATCGTAAGGTAATAATCTTTCAATTAAATTATGAGGAATATGCAGTGTCAGTGCAGCAAGTAGGATCAATTGAGCGAATTGAACCGATAACCAGGGTTCCACAAACAGCTGATTTTGTTAAAGGGGTTATTAATTTACGTGGCGTCGTTACACCAATTATTGATCTTAGAATCCGTTTTGGGTTAAAGGAAACTGAGTTTACAGAATCTAGTAGGATTATTATTGTTTATCTTGATGATATGGAAGTAGGTCTTATTGTAGATGCTGCTAACGATGTAATTGATATTCCGGAAAATGCAATTGAACCAGCACCAGAAGTGATAGGTTCTGTAGATGTCGATTATATTGACGGGGTTGCAAAACTGGATAATCGTTTACTAATACTGCTTAATCTACAAAAAGTTTTAACGAAAGAAGAAATAACCGAATTGAAATCAGTGGAAGGTTAAGAGAATGGAAGATATAAGCCGTCTCTCAACCGTACAAATGGATGTGTTGCGGGAAATAGGAAATATTGGTGCTGGAAATGCAGCGACATCTATGTCGAAATTAATTAACAAAAAAATTGATATGGCCGTACCTTCTGTGAATGTTGTGGCATTTGACGAAGTAATGGAAATGATAGGTGGACCGGAGACACCCATCGTCGGAATTATGATACACATTTCGGGTGAAGCACCAGGTAAAGTTTATTTTATTTTAAGTATCGAGGAAGCTGAATCCTTAGTAAAAAGTATAACTAACGAGCATGACTTTGCTTTATTAAATGAGAAAGAACCAAATGACTTGGTATTTTCTGCTTTGAAAGAAACTGGCAATATACTAACCGGCTCCTACATATCTGCCCTATCTGATTTTACACACCTTCAGATGCAGCCATCAGTACCATATTTAAGTGTTGATATGGCTGGAGCTGTTTTGACAGTTGGTTTAATTGAAGTGTCGCAAGTTACTGATTATGCGATAATTATTGATACTAAAATTAATGATAGTGAATCTGCCAATGGAATACATGGTAATTTCTTTTTTCTTCCAGATCCAGAAGCATTTCCTAAAATATTTAAAGCATTAGGAATTGAAAATGATGGGTGATACACAAACAATTGTTAAGGTTGGAATTGCTGACCTGAATATTGTAAATACACCACATATAATACGCACATCGGGTCTTGGCTCATGTGTAGGAGTGGTGTTATATGACTTATCTCGTCAAGTTGCAGGGTTAGCACATGTGATGCTTCCGGATTCCAGTCTTGCAAAAAAGTCAAATTTGAACGAATTTAAGTATGCCGATACAGCTATCGATTATTTAGTTTACGAACTATGTACAAAAGGTGCCAGGAAATATGCTCTGCAAGCTAAATTGGCTGGTGGTGCACAAATGTTTCAATTTGAATCATCTAACGATTTAATGCGAATTGGTCCAAGAAATGTACAGGCTGTCCAAGAGAAGCTAGGACAATATCGAATACCTGTAATTGCTATGGATGTTGGCGGGAATAGTGGTAGAACAATTGATTTTGACCCCGCTACAGGTAACTTGAAAATACGTACAGTCAACAAAAGTGAGTTAGTTATTTAAGAGTATAAATGAAGTTCTCCATTTTAAGTATTTAAGAAATTAATAATTTCAGGGAGGAGCAATCAAATGACAACTAATAAATCTCCTCTAGAGCAAAAACTGTGGAAAAAGTGGCTGAAAAATAAGGATAATGAGGCTGCAAATGAGTTAATTGAAAATTACATGTATCTAGTAACCTTTCATGTTGAAAGAGTGTCGAGTCATTTGCCGAGCAACGTTAATAAAGATGACTTGAAAAGCTTTGGATTAATGGGCTTATTTGATGCATTAAATAAATTTGAGCACAATCGTAATCTTAAATTTGATACATATGCATCCTTTCGTATTCGTGGAGCTATTATCGATGGGTTAAGAAAGGAAGATTGGCTCCCAAGGTCTATTAGAGAAAAGACTAAAAAAGTTGAAAAGGTGTCCCAGGAACTGGAGCAAACTTTTCAGCGTACTCCGACAGCTGAGGAAATTGCTGCTAAGCTAGAAATCCCTGTATACGAAGTAGAAGAATTAGTGCGGGACTCACTTTTTGCAAACGTACTTTCAATTGAAGAAAAATCTAAAGATAATTCACAAGAGCATAAAGAGGGCATTGGATATACTATACCTGATGAGTCTTCCATTTCGCCAGATGATCATATGCTTCAAACAGAAATAAATCAGGAATTAACAGATAGTATTAAACTGTTAAATGAAAATGAACAGATGGTTGTGAGTTTATTTTATCATCAGGAGCTCACTTTAACAGAGATCGGGCAAGTGCTGGAATTAACGACTTCACGTATTTCGCAGATTCATAGAAAAGCTATATTTAAATTAAAAAATACACTTCATAAAATGCAATCCACCCATTAAATAATAGAGGGGAATCAGCATGGGTCAACTACAAGATTTCTTTGTTGTGTCTGAGTCCAACGATCGCATGTTTGCTTATTTAGATTATACTGGGGATAAGGATAAAAGCGAGCTAGTGTTGGATAGGAATGAACTTATACAGTTTTTACATGAACACAATATCACATTTGGTATTGATGAAAATGCACTTGATACGTTACTTTCAGATAATAATTTAGATATTTTCCCTATAAAGATAGCAAATGGAGTCTTTCCAGAAGACGGTACAGATGGAGAAGTTAATTATCAATTCAATCTTGATGATAATAATAAATCAAGTAGGACATCCAACTGGAATTTTCGTGATGTAATGCGTATTCCATCTGTTAAGGAAGGACAACGGCTTGCAACCATAACATTACCCACTACTGGAATAAATGGTAGCGATGTTTATGGAAAATCAATAAAAGCCAGGCCTGGCAAGGCATCTCGTCTGAAGTTAGGTGAAAATGTTGTGTTTCGAGAAGAAGATCTTTCATATTACGCAACAATAGAAGGGCAAATTAATATAACAGAACGGTTTATACAAGTATACAATGTATTTGAGGTTAATGAAGATCTATCTATGAAACAAGGAAACTTGGATTTTGTCGGTTCAATTGTGATAAAAGGGAATGTACCATCAGGGTATACCGTAAAAGCAAAAGGTGATATTAGTATTTTTGGTATGGTTGAAGCTGCTACAATTATCGCAGAAGGTTCTGTATACATATCAGAAGGACTTTCAGGATTAAAAGAAGGATTTATTAACGCTGGAGAAAATTTACGAATTGGTTATATTAATCAGGGGACAGTGTATGCTGGAAAAAACATATATGCAGAGAATTCAATTTTACATAGTAATATAACTGCAAAACAACAAGTTTTTTGTCAGAGAGGTAATATAATTGGTGGTTCCATCTCTGCTGGGAAGCTCGTAGAAGCAAAGGATATAGGGAATCGATTGGGGACCAAAACAGAGGTTATATTCGGTGTTAACAAAACGATTGCTGATCGGGAGGAAAATTTATTAGCAAAAAAAGAGGAATTACAAGCTACACTGTCGAAATTAAAAATGATTGAGAGAAAAATGAAGGATCAGGGAAATCCGGATTCTAATAAGGCGAAAATTACTATGCTCCGTATTAATAGCTCTTATCAAAAAGCTGCTGACCAACTGCAGGAAGCGGAAGAAACATTGGAACAATTGACCGCTAAGATTGGTAGTGAACATGAATCCCTTTTGGTTATAAATGGACACATTTATCCAAATGTAATGGTTACGTTCGGGAAATTTAAACGTAAAATTGAAAGAAATCAACAATATATAAAAATGAAGTTAGAAAATAATGAGATTGTTATGCAAAATATTAAATAGACTATTTAGGAAGTGATTCTGTTGAGCTGGAAATCAATAGAAATGCAAGTGGCGCTTCCAAGGACACAGGATGCAGGAAAACTTCAAGATCAAATGCTGAAACAAAATCAGCATTTCCAAGAGTCGCTTGCGCAAAGCCAATTAAAAGATATTGAGCAAAAACGTAAACGTGTACAAGAGTTTGAAAACATTCATGATGTTAAAATCAAGGACAAAGAAGAACAGGATACTAATGACTTAGAAGACCAGCAATCCGAATTGGGCTATGACCCAAAAGATGAATTTGCAGAACATCCCTACTTGGGCAAAAAAATTGATTTTAGTGGATAGAGGGATACGATGACATCGTTGTTACTTATAATAAGTTTTTTGTTGCACTTGGTTGCTTTAGTTGGAATCTTTCAATTGTTTAAGCAGGTACAGTTTTTAAAAAAGGATAGCTCACAGGATGTTATGGAGCTACTGGAAACATATTTAGAGGAAATAAAGGAAGAAAATCGTTTTTTAGAGAGAGAAATTGGGAACCCTAATCGTAACCCCGTTTCTCCGGGAAATGCTGAAGCAGAACAGAAAGAAGAACAAAAAGAAGAAGTATCAGAGTATATTCCGGAAGATGCTGAAGTGGAAGATGATTCTCAAACTTCCTTGCAAGCTAAAATACTACAGCTTTATGACCAAGGAATAACAGGGGAAGATATCGCAAGACAATTGAATTGTGGTAAAACAGAAGCAGAGCTAGTAATAAAATTGCATGGTAAGTAAACAAGGAGAATTACTCTGACTATCTTACTTATGGGGTTGAAACATATCAATTCTAAAAGTTCATTGTGACACAAAATCTATAAACTGCGTCAGGTGAAAATTTTTTATTCAACATGCATTTGTTAACTCTTAAACTTTCGCAGCGTAAAATGAACACATAGACGTTAGAGTTGATATTTCTTTCAAGGGGTAAAAAGCAACATAATGTACGAACAGAGCCAAAAAATTATTATTAATTATGAGAAAAACTATTTGTAAAACTTGATTGCAAATACCTGATATGATATATTTATTTTTGGTGTAAATACTATGTTCACCTATCGAAAGTGAGCATGTTTAAAAACACACGCTTAGTGATTTGGATAAATGGTGCCATTTAATGGTCTTTATGCAAAAATGACCTGAGCGGAGGAATAAAACCAATAGGAGGAATTTTTTATGTCAGTAATTTCGATGAAACAATTGTTGGAGGCTGGTGTACATTTCGGTCACCAGACACGCCGTTGGAATCCAAAGATGAAGAAATATATCTTCACAGAGCGTAACGGTATTTATATCATTGACCTTCAAAAAACAGTTAAGAAGGTAGATGAAGCGTTCAAATATGTTAAAGAAATCGCATCAAATGGCGGTACAATTCTTTTCGTAGGTACAAAAAAACAAGCACAAGATTCAGTTCGTGATGAAGCAACTCGTTCTGGTATGTACTATATTAATCAACGCTGGTTAGGTGGAACATTAACTAACTTCCAAACTATCCGTAAACGTATCAACCGTCTTAAAGATATTGAACGTATGGAAGAGGACGGTACTTTTGAAGTACTTCCTAAAAAAGAAGTAGTAGACTTATTAAAAGAAAAAGACCGCTTAGTTAAATTTCTAGGTGGAATTAAAGAAATGAAGAAAATTCCAGACGCTATGTTTGTAATCGATCCTCGTAAAGAACGCATTGCAATCGCTGAGGCACATAAATTAAACATTCCAATTATCGGAATGGTTGATACAAACTGTGACCCAGATGAAATTGATTATGTTATCCCAGCGAATGATGATGCAATTCGCGCAGTCAAGCTTTTAACATCTAAAATGGCAGATGCTATTCTAGAAGTGAAGCAAGGCGAAGAAACTGAAGAAGTAGAAGCGCCAGCACAAGCTGAAGAAGCTGTTACTGCAAACAGCGCTGAAACTGAAAAAGAGTAGTATTGTAAAAGGTAGGGGTGATAAGGGGATAAGCCTTTTATCACCTTTTTTTGGCAGTAAGAAAGTATAAATACTTTCTTACTGCATAATTGCAACTAATGCTTGGTGATAATTCTTAGAAAAACTCTACACATAGGTTATACAAACAATAAAGTTTTATATTATAAGGAGGATTTACAATGGATATTACAGCTAAAATGGTTAAAGAACTTCGGGAAAAAACTGGCGCAGGTATGATGGACTGTAAGAAAGCACTTCAGGAAACGGATGGAGACATCGATAAAGCAATGGACTTCTTGCGTGAAAAAGGTGTAGCAAAAGCAGCTAAGAAAGCAAACCGCGTTGCTGCAGAAGGGTTAACACATATTGAAATTGATAATAACTCTGCTGTATTGCTAGAAGTTAACTGTGAAACAGACTTCGTAACAAAAAATGATCAATTTAAACAGTTACTATCTGAACTGGGCAAACATATCGTTAAGCAAAAGCCTGAAACAGTTGAAGAAGCTTTACAGCAAGACCTTCATGGTGAAGGAGAAAATGTTGAGAAGTATCTTAACTCTATTGTTGCTACAATAGGAGAGAAAATTTCTCTACGTCGTTTTACCCTTTTAAACAAAACGGATAACGATGCATTTGGTGCATATCTTCATATGGGGGGCAGTATCGGTGTACTTACTTTACTTGAAGGAACAACTGATGGCGACATTGCAAAAGATATAGCAATGCATGCAGCTGCTGTTAGTCCACGTTATGTATCACGAGATGCAGTATCTGAAGAAGAAGTAAGCCGTGAGCGTGAATTATTAAAAACACAGGCGTTAAATGAAGGCAAGCCAGAAAATATTGTTGAAAAAATGGTTGAGGGTCGTCTAGGTAAATTCTTTGAAGAGATTTGTCTATTAGAACAAAACTTTGTAAAAGACCCAGATCAAAAAGTGAAGAATTATGTAGCTGACAAAGGTGCTTCAGTAAAAACATTTGTTCGCTATGAAGTAGGCGAAGGTATGGAAAAACGTGAAGATAACTTTGCTGAGGAAGTAGCAAGTCAAATGAAAAAATAATTAATTCTAAAAGTGGGGAACACGTAATTGTTGTTCCCTATTTCGCTAGTAGTGAGAGGTTCAATACATGATCTATGCTTAACAAACATTAATATAAACAATATAATATTTCTATGGAGGTAAATATGACAACAGCTCGGTACCGTAGAATTGTGTTAAAATTAAGTGGAGAGGCTTTAAGCGGAAAAGAAGGCTATGGAATAGAACCACAGGTAATTCAGTCTGTTGCTGCACAAGTAAAAGAAGTTGCAGAATTGGGTGTAGAGGTAGCCATTGTAGTAGGTGGAGGAAATATCTGGCGTGGTAAAGTCGGTAGTGAAATGGGAATGGATCGTGCGACAGCTGATTATATGGGAATGCTGGCGACAATTATGAATTCTCTTGCACTTCAGGATAGCCTGGAAAACAACGGGATTCAGACTCGTGTTCAAACATCTATTGAAATGCGACAAGTGGCTGAGCCTTATATAAGAAGAAAAGCAATTCGCCATCTCGAAAAGAAGCGTGTTGTCATTTTTGCTGCAGGTACAGGAAATCCATTCTTCTCAACAGATACAACAGCAGCATTAAGGGCTGCTGAAATCGAAGCAGAAGTTATCTTAATGGCAAAAAATAATGTGGATGGAGTATACTCGGACGATCCGAAAGTTAATAAGGAAGCTGAAAAGTATACAGAGATATCCTATTTGGAAATGCTAAATGAAGGTCTTGGTGTTATGGACTCTACAGCATCTTCGTTATGTATGGATAATGATATTCCATTAATTGTATTTTCAATTACCGAAGAAGGCAATATTAAACGAGTTGTACAAGGTGAACCAATTGGAACAACAATAAGGGGGAAATAAAAATGTCAGATGCTATATTGAAGGACACACGTAGTAAAATGGAGCAGGCGGTTCAGGCCTTTTCAAAGAACCTGGCAACTGTACGTGCCGGCCGTGCTAACCCATCACTATTAGACAGTATTTATGTAAATTATTATGGAGCGTCAACACCACTAAATCAATTATCAACGATATCTGCACCAGAAGCAAGACTACTAGTGATCACTCCTTTTGATAAATCATCAATTGGTGATGTGGAAAAGGCCATACAAAAGTCCGACTTGGGCCTGTCACCGTCAAATGATGGGAATGTCATACGTATAAACATACCTTCTTTAACAGAAGAGCGTCGTAAGGATTTAGTTAAAGTCGTAGGAAAATATGCTGAGGAGGGACGTGTACAGGTAAGGAATATTCGTCGTGAATCAAACGATCAGCTGAAAAAGGCTGAGAAAAATAATGACTTAACTGAAGATGAACTTAAAGCTGCGCAGGATGATGTTCAAAAAGAAACAAACAATCATATTGAAAAGATTGATCAGTTAGCAAAAGGCAAGGAAAAGGAAATTCTTGAAGTTTAAATATATGGTGTAGTGAAATAAGAAGCTTTAGCCCTCTTGTTTAAGAGGGCTTTTATTTCCAAATCTAATATATTACAGATGAATTATTTGATGGAAGATACTAACTGTTTAAATTGGTTTTTCCTAAAATATAAGAAAAGCCATCCTTTATAACTATAGGTATAAGGCAGGTTTTTCTTATATTTTAATGAAATTCTTATAAAAATTTGGTCATATAATGCTATAATGGTAATTCATTAAAATAGTATAAAATGATTTAATGTATCTAACTTTTAATTTAGACGCCGGAATAGGCGATAGAATAAGTGTTTCTAATCCTTCATATTGATTATATTTAAAAGGATTGTATAAGGATAATCAACCATACCGGAGGACAAATTATGTCAATGAAGCTTCCTTTTTTTAAAAATAAACAGCAAAAAAATTCAGGCGAAGAACATGACCTTGATAATATGCCAAATCATGTAGCTATTATAATGGACGGAAACGGACGATGGGCAAAGAAAAGAGGATTGCCGCGGATAGCCGGACATAAAGAAGGAATGAATGTTGTAAAAGAAATTGTTAAAGCAGCAAGAAATTCTAATGTACAGATTCTAACACTATATGCTTTTTCAACGGAAAATTGGAAACGGCCAAAATCAGAAGTTGACTTTCTAATGAAATTACCGAAAGAGTTTCTACATATATATTTACCAGAGCTTATGGAAAATAAAGTGAGAATTAATACTATAGGTGATTTTGAAGCTCTTCCTGATCATACGAAAGAAGCTATTCATTATGCGAAAGAAAAGACAAAAAATAATGATGGCTTATTATTAAATTTTGCTTTAAACTATGGTAGTAGATTAGAAATTATGCGAGCCATTAAGCAAGTTATGACAGATATTGATGGATCCAAATTATCCATGGATAATTTGGATGAGAGTACTTTCTCAGATTATTTATATACAAAAGACTTAACAGACCCTGACTTATTAATTAGAACAAGTGGTGAACAACGATTAAGCAACTTTTTATTATGGCAGGTAGCCTATTCTGAATTTTGGTTTACAGACGTATTATGGCCAGATTTCTCAGAAGAAATATTTAATAATGCCCTCCATGATTATCAGCAGCGGAAACGAAGGTATGGAGGTATTTAAGGTGATGAAACAAACATGAAACAACGAATTCAAACAGCAATCCTAGCAATTATAGTTTTTTTACCGTTTGTTCTTATTGGTGGCAAACCCTTTGAAATTTTTGTCTATATACTAGCGACAATAGGTTTGGTAGAATTAATGCGAATGCGCGAAATTGGCAAATATTCTGTACCTGCTATTTTAGCAATTGCATTGTTATGGCTTATATTAGGGTCTATTCCGATTTTTTGGGTTACGAAATCAGAAGTAATTATGCTATTTGTTTTATTACTATTGTCATATACTGTATTAGTTAAGAATAAATTTACTTTTGATGAGGCTGGTTTTATTCTATTATCAACCATTTATATCGGGATGGGGTTCTTTTTCCTGATTGAGACACGTCAGGATGCCGGTTTAATCTTCTTATTTTATGTGTTGCTTGTTATTTGGGCTACAGATACTGGTGCATATTTTGGAGGTAAAGCTTTTGGCAAAAGAAAACTTTGGCCTAAAATAAGTCCTAACAAAACAATTGAAGGAGCAGTTGCTGGTATTATCCTTGCGTGTGTCGTAGCTATAGTTTTCTATCTTATCGAACCATTTTCCGACTCATTGCTGCTGGTTATTGGTGTTACTATTTTAGTATCAATATCAGGCCAAATTGGAGATTTAGTTGAATCTGCGTTTAAGCGGCATTATAATGTGAAGGATTCCGGTAATATACTTCCTGGTCACGGAGGAATATTGGACAGGTTAGATAGTTTATTGTTTGTGTTACCGATATTACACTTTATCCATTTTATATGAATTGCTAGCTTGAACGTAGGATTAAGTTAAGAGTAGAATTATTAGATAAGAAGTCAAAATAATTCCTAATCAGATTAAAGGAAGGTGCTTCTTTTGAACACAGTAATCGCGTTTATTTTTATGTTCGGCCTGCTTGTATTTATACATGAATTTGGCCATTTAATATTTGCAAAACGAGCTGGTATGCTTGCTCGTGAATTTGCCATTGGCTTTGGTCCGAAGGTGTTTGCATTTACCAAGAATGAGACAGTTTATACTATTCGCTTATTACCTATTGGCGGATATGTTCGAGTCGCTGGTGAAGATCCGGAGATTGTTGAGATAAAGCCAGGGCAGCATATTGGGTTGGAATTTAACGGCAGTGGAAAAGTCAGTAAAATTATCGTAAATAATAAAGCAAAGCATCCTAATGCCCGCGTTATAGAGGTAGAGCATGCTGATTTAGATCATAAGCTGCTTATTGAGGGGTATGAAATTGATGAAGAAGACCATAAATTAAGTTTTGAGGTAGATTCTAAAGCATTCTATGTTATGGATGAAAAAGAAACACAAATCGCACCATATGATCGACAGTTTGCTTCAAAGAGTGTAGTAAAACGGGCTATGCAATTGTTTGCCGGGCCGATGATGAATTTCATCCTGGCCATAGTTATTTTCTTTATTGTTGGATTTATTCAGGGTGTTCCGGTGGATAGGGCATTAGTTTCCGGGATACAAGAAGACAGTCCAGCAGAAGAAGCCGGGCTTCAAGAAGGAGACGAAATTGTTCAGATTGAAGGTAACTCAGTCTCAACTTGGGAAAAGTTCACCGAAATTGTTCGGGATAATCCTGAAAAAGAGCTCAGTATGACAGTTCAACGTAATGGTGAAACTGAATCAATTACAGTAACTCCCAAGAAGATTGAGACACAAGGTATGACAATTGGACAAGTAGGTGTACAGCGGGCTTTTGAGAAATCTTTTACAGGAACAGTCAAATATGGATTTACCCGGACATATGAAACGACTAAGTTGATTTTGACCAACCTTGGAATGTTAATTACAGGTCAGTTACCGATTGAAACATTATCTGGACCTGTTGGTATATATGACGCAACAGATCAGTTTGTAAAGGCAGGAATTATGACTTTCCTAATGTGGACTGCTATTTTGAGTATTAACTTAGGGATTGTTAACCTGGTTCCGCTGCCAGCACTCGACGGTGGCAGGCTACTCTTTGTTGCACTTGAAGCTGTCAGAGGTAAGCCGATAGATCCACAAAAAGAAGGAATTGTTCATTTTATTGGTTTTGCATTATTGATGCTCTTAATGATTGTTGTGACATGGAATGATATTCAGCGATTATTTTTATAAAGTTTCATTTATGCTTTAGAACAGTTGAAAACCCTTGTCCAAATGGCAAGGGTTTTCCATCATTATAGTTCCATAACTATAATCAGGAGGAAAACATGATGGATATTTCAAAGAGAGAAAAAATGGTTCTATTATTAAAACAGTTAGAAATACCAGAAGATTATCAGCAAGCCTATTTTGAGGATAGTCAATTGAATAAACTAGAAGTACACAAACAGGTTAAAAGCTGGCATTTTCATATTAGTGTCAAGCGGGTGTTACCTAAACAGATTCATACCTTACTTCTTACAAAATTACATGAAACGTTTCAACAGTTTGCTCAAATCGATTTGACATTGTATGCCGAGGAGAAGGAATGCGATGAAAAGAATATTTGTGATTATTGGCAGTCTTTTCTTCAAACTATATCAAACTTATCACCTGCTTATAAAGATTTAGTACATAATCAGGTGCCACGGGTAGAGAATAATAAGATTATGTTAACTGCAAGGAATGAAGCAGAAGGCAACGCACTAAAAAAACGTTTGGAAGTTCCATTTCTTGATTATTGCAAAAAGATTGGAACAAATCCATACTCTCTTGTGATTGATGTTAAAACTGAAATGGCTGAATTGAAAAAGTTCAGAGAAAAAACAGCTCAGGAAGATCAGGAAATGGTTTTAAAGACTGTTCAAGAAAAAGAAAAACGTGATCAGGACAGACAGAAAAACGAGCAGAATAAACCGCTCATGCTTGGTTATAAAATTCAGGATGATCCATTGCAAATGGAAGAGATTCAGGACGAGGAACGTCGTGTCACTATACAGGGATATGTTTTTGCTACTGATATTCGTCAGTTACGTTCCGGAAGAAGTTTATTAATTATTAAAGCTACAGATTATACGGACTCATTACAAATTAAGATGTTTTCAAAAGGTGATGAGGATGCAGAGAAATTTGAACATGTGAAATCGGGTATTTGGATTAAAGCAAGAGGCAGTATTCAAACTGATATGTTCACAAATGAATTGGCAATGATGGCTACTGATATTCATGAAGTAAAGGTTGAAAAACGAAAGGATTTAGCTCCGGAAGACGAAAAGCGGGTTGAATTACACGCACATACAACAATGAGCCAAATGGATGCAGTTGTATCACCCTCAGCTCTTATACAACAGGCAGCATCCTGGGGACATAAAGCAATTGCCATTACCGACCATGCGGGTGTTCAAGGATATCCGGAAGCACATGCTGCTGGTCAAAAACATGGGATTAAAATCCTCTATGGTGTTGAAGCAAATGTTGTTGATGACGGTGTTCCAATTGCATATAATGAACATGATGTTGATTTGGAAAATGGAACTTACGTTGTATTTGATGTGGAGACGACAGGTCTTTCAGCGGTATATGATACCATTATTGAACTTGCCGGTGTTAAAATTAATCAGGGAGAGGTAATCGATCGATTCGAATCATTTGCGAACCCCCATCATCCGTTGTCACAAACAACAACAGATTTAACAGGAATAACAGATGATATGGTAAAAAATGCACCAGAAATTGATGACGTCCTAAAGGATTTTTATGAATGGATGGAAGATGGGATTCTTGTTGCACATAACGCCAGTTTCGATATTGGCTTCTTAAACCAGGGATTCAAAAAAATTGATTATAAAAAAGTTGTGAACCCAGTTATTGATACGCTGGAGCTTGCGCGATTTTTATTTCCTGAATTAAAAAATCACCGGCTGAATACGATGTGTAAACATTTGGATATCGAATTAACCCAGCACCACCGTGCTATCTATGATGCAGAGGCAACTGGCTATTTATTATGGAAATTAGTACAAGGGCTTTTGAAAAAAGATATTACAAATCACAACAGATTAAATGACCACATGGGAGAAGGTAATGCATATCAGCGCTCCCGCCCATTTCATTGCACACTGATTGCTAAAACAGAAGAAGGTTTGAAGAATCTCTATAAACTAGTTTCATATGCGCATATCGATTATTTCTATCGTGTTCCGCGAGTACCTAGATCACTATTGCAAAAACTTCGAAACGGAATTTTAGTTGGGTCTGCATGTGATAAAGGTGAAGTATTTGAAACGATGATGCAAAAATCAGCGGATGAAGCAGAGAAAGCAGCAGAATTTTATGATTATATTGAGGTTCAGCCACCAGCTAACTATGCCCATTTAATTGAAAAAGATCTTGTTCAGAATGAGGCGCAGATATTGGATATTATAAGCAAATTAGTAGATTTGGGAAATCGGATAAACAAAACTGTGGTAGCAACAGGAAATGCACACTATATAGATGATCATGATAAACTTTATCGTCAAATATTGATTTCTTCTCAGGCTGGTAATCCATTAAATAGACAAACATTACCAGATACACCTTTTCGTACGACAAATGAAATGATTGATAGTTTCAACTTTCTGGGAGGAGAAAGGGCCCACGAAATCGTTGTAACGAATACTAATAATTTGGCAGATGAAATTGAAGAAATTTCCCCTGTTAAGGATGGCCTTTACACACCAACAATCGAGGGTGCAGACCAAGAGATGCGTGATCTGTGCTATAATCGAGCAAAACTGATTTATGGTGATCCCGTCCCGCAGATTGTTGTGGATCGACTTGAAAAAGAGCTATCAAGTATTATTGGTCATGGTTTTGCAGTAATATATTTAATTTCTCATAAGCTGGTGAAAAAATCATTGGACGATGGATACCTGGTAGGCTCACGAGGCTCTGTTGGTTCGTCTTTAGTAGCAACCATGACTGAAATAACTGAGGTAAACCCATTACCACCACATTATGTCTGTATGGAATGTCATCATCATGAATTTATCACAGATGGATCTGTAGGCAGCGGTTTTGATTTAGCTGATCAGGATTGTCCGCATTGCGGTAACCCCTTAACAAAAGATGGACAAGATATTCCTTTTGAAACATTTCTTGGGTTTAAGGGTGATAAAGTACCCGATATTGATCTTAACTTTTCCGGTGCATATCAGCCTAAGGCACATAACTACACGAAAGAATTGTTTGGAGAAGAAAAAGTCTATCGTGCGGGAACAATTGGTACAATTGCCGATAAGACGGCGTATGGCTATGTGAAAGGTTATGCATCAGATAAACAGCTAGTTTACAAAAATGCTGAAGTGGATCGTCTTGTACAAGGCTGTACTGGGGTCAAACGAACAACTGGTCAGCATCCAGGTGGAATTATAGTTGTTCCTGATGATAAAGAGATATATGACTTCACACCGATTCAATTTCCGGCTGATGATCGAAAAAGTGAATGGAAAACAACACACTTTGATTTTCATTCCATTCATGACAACTTACTTAAACTTGATATACTCGGGCACGATGATCCTACAGTAATTCGGATGCTGCAGGACCTGAGTGGAATTGATCCAAAAACAATTCCAACAGATGATGCAGAAGTGATGAAAATCTTTTCCGGTACGGAATCACTAGGAATAACACCGGAACAAATTAATTGTCAAACTGGTACATTAGGTGTACCTGAATTTGGGACAAAATTTGTTCGGCAGATGCTGGAAGATACGAAACCAAGCACATTTGCTGAGCTTGTAATGATATCTGGTTTATCGCATGGTACCGATGTGTGGCTAGGAAATGCGCAAGAACTTATTAACGATGGTATTTGTGAATTGCCTGATGTTATAGGGTGTCGTGATGACATTATGGTATACCTAATGCACAAGGGTCTTGATGCTTCACTTGCCTTCAAGATAATGGAGTTTGTCCGTAAAGGCAAAGGGTTACAAGATGATTGGATTCATGAAATGAAAAAGAATGGAGTTCCGGATTGGTATATTGAATCATGTAAAAAGATTAAATATATGTTTCCAAAAGCACACGCTGCAGCATATGTTTTAATGGCTGTTCGCATTGCCTATTTTAAGGTGCATTATCCAATATATTTTTATGCCGCATATTTCTCTGTCAGAGCAGGTGATTTTGAATTGGATACAATGATTAAAGGTCCAGATGTGATAAGGCAGCGTATTGAAGGTATAGCGGCCAAGGGTAATGATGCAACACCTAAAGAAAAGAATCTGTCTACTGTTCTGGAAGTGGTTCTTGAGATGAGTCAACGTGGATTTTCTTTCCAAAAAGTTGATTTATATAAGTCTGCTGCTTCTGAATTCATAGTTGATGGTAACTCATTAATACCACCATTCAACGCGGTTGATGGATTGGGTACTAATGCAGCAATTAATATTGTTAAAGTACGTGAAGATGGGGAATTTCTTTCTAAAGAAGATCTGCGACAACGTAGTAAAATTTCTAAAACGGTTCTGGAATATCTTGATAATCATGGGTGTTTAGAAGGTATGGCCGAAAAGAATCAGCTATCACTGTTTTAATACGTTCGGTTAGATTATTCCTAATTTAAGCAGTCGACACGAAAAAAATAGTGAAGTGAATTCATATTATTACGGTACACTTAATCTCAACAGTGGCAAAAATCTTAAAAGGAGAGTGATTACATATGGAGTTAACATATGAAAAAGGACAACTAATTCGACAATTTTTAATTGACAACAGACAAACTTTTGAAGATCAACTTCTGGCAGAGGCAAATACTGTTCGGGATAAGATTCAAGAAGTTCAAATGATTGGAAATATTAATCTATTAGAGAATGCCCATAAGTTAGTTTTGTTTGTGGTCGATGAGAAAAAAGATGAGGTAGTGGATTTTGCTAGGCAGGAGGGTGTTGCGTGGGCAAAGCATTCCCTGACACTAGCATTAAAAATTGAGTGGGTTCAAGCAATCCGCAGAACATTATGGAATTTTCTTTATGAACATGATAAGTTTACCGGGAAGACTACTAATCTTGAAGAATTTTACAATATGGAAAGTAAAATAAATGATTTAATTGATAAGTTTCTTAATGGATTCTTTATTAACTATTCCGCTTATAAAGATAAGTTAATTGAGGATCAGCGTAAATTAGTAGATAATCTATCTGCTCCAATTATTCCGGTAACCTCTAAGATTAGCGTATTGCCAATAATAGGTACTATGGATAGATATCGCGTAACTATAATTGAAGAAAAAGTATTACTAGAAATTGGACAGAGACATGTACAAAAATTAATTATGGATCTGTCTGGAATCGCTGAGATGGAAAAAGAGGTTATGCAATTATTTTTAAAATTATTAGATGGTGTTTCGATGATGGGGTGCGAAGCAGTGATAACTGGATTACGTCCTGATATAGTTAGTAAAATGGCTGACCTAGAAGTAGGATTTGGCCAAAAATTTGAAACTAAAGGCTCGTTGCAGCAGGCGTTGGACGGCTACTTACAATTAAACAATACAACTTTAAATTAGGCTATTTTTAACAAGGAGTTGCTTTAACAAATTAATGAGGTTATTACGTGGTTGATATACTCAGCGAAGCAACATGGAAATAGCTGTCTGCTGTGACATCGCTATGGAAATACATTCCGCTTTCCGCGGGCAACGCTTCAGCTTCCTCGGAAGCAAAAACCGCTTCCTGCGGGATCTTCAGCTGTTGCTTTTCCCGCAGTCTCCATGTATTTCCTCCGCTGGGTTTTGCTCACTAAATTTATAAGCGTATATGTGATGAATAAGACAAGGTTTTAAACAATTTAAACTAGCAGCTGGAATATGCGAGACTCCTGTGGGACAGCGAGCCTAAGAAACCCCACAGTGAGCGGTTTTTGCGAGCGAGGAGGCTCGTGGTGAGCCCACGGAAAGCGAGTATATTCCAGCTGAGTTGTTAGGGAGCCTCACTAAATGATACAACTTGGTAACTTTAATTTATTTCGCAGTTTATATCAACTGTGAGGCTAAAAATCTTTCGAAAAGATCATTAAACTATAATTAACAGCTAACACCTTTGCCTAAACTAATCATTTATTATAATCAGTAAGAATTTGGTATATAATACTACTATGGTATGAACAAATATTCACTGTTCTTGCAACAACACTCCTATTATGATATAGTATATTGTGGTAAGAAATGATACGAACGGTTAGAAGAGTGGGCGAACCCCACTCTTTCTTCATACTACTATCTTTGCAACTTGCACTTTGACTACTTTCCCTTGCCACATCTTCCGGCAGGGGATTTGTATTATTATGGATATGGTGCAAATGAAATGTCGTATGATGGTTCATAATAGAACTATACACAACTGAATAAAGGAGGATAAATTTTGAGTTCCAATGTAATTAAAACAACGGAAGAATTGGTACAACCAATCTTACAAGAGAAAGAATTGGAATTAGTTGATGTTGAATATGTTAAAGAAGGATCAAATTGGTTTCTTCGCGTATATATTGACAGTGAAAATGGCGTTGATATAGCAGATTGTGGTACTGTTTCTGAACAGTTGAGCGAAAAACTGGATAAAGCTGATCCAGTAGAAGAAGCCTATTATCTGGAAGTTTCGTCACCAGGCGTCGAACGTCCGCTAAAGTCTAAGGATGACTTTGAGAAAAATGTAAATAATAATGTCTTTGTGAAATTATACGAACCAATTGATGGTCAGAAGGAATACGAAGGTATTTTAAAGGAATTCACAGATAATGTGGCAACGATCGAATATAAAGTGAAAACCCAAAAAAAGCTAGTTGAAATTCCATTTAATAAAATAGCTAAAGCAAGGTTAGCCGTTACGCTATAAGGGGGAAAATAAAAGTGAGCAGTCAGTTGTTTGAAGCGATTGATTTTCTAGAAAAAGAAAAGGGTATTGATAAGGATATTCTAATGGAGGCATTGGAAGCTGCGCTAATATCAGCTTATAAGAAAAACTTTAAATCTGCTACAAATGCGCGAGTTGATATTGATGAACAATCCGGTACAATGCGTGTATATTCACGTAAAACGGTAGTAGAAGAAATTGAAGATGCCCAAGAGGAAATTTCATTGGATCAGGCAAAAGAAATTGATCCCAAATATGAACTTGAAGATGTTATTGAGGTTGAGGTAACTCCAAAAGACTTCGGACGTATTGCAGCCCAAGCCGCAAAACAAGTAGTAACACAGCGTGTCAGAGAGGCTGAACGAGGCGTTATATTTAGCGAATACTCTGATCGTGAAGAAGATGTTATGACAGGCATTATTCAACGTAAGGATCCACGCTTTGTCTATGTGAATCTTGGAAAGGTTGAGGCGAAACTGGCTGAGGCGGAGCAAATGCCTACTGAAGAATACTATGTCCATGACCGCATAAAAGTATTTGTAACAAAAGTGGAGAATACGAGTAAAGGACCTCAAATTTATATTTCAAGGTCACATCCAGGATTATTAAAGCGCCTGTTTGAAATGGAAGTTCCAGAAATTTATGAAGGTATTGTTGATATCCAGTCAGTGGCAAGAGAAGCAGGGGATCGTTCTAAAATCTCTGTTCATGCAGATGATCCTGAAATTGATGCTGTTGGTTCATGCGTTGGTCAGAAAGGGCAGCGTGTCCAGGTAATTGTCAATGAACTTAAAGGTGAAAAAATAGATGTCGTAGAATGGTCTGAAGACCCTGTTGTCTATGTATCAAATGCCTTGAGCCCTTCGAAGGTAGTAGAGGTATTGGTAAATGAAGAAGATAAGGCGACAACAGTAATCGTACCTGATTACCAACTATCACTTGCTATTGGAAAGCGTGGGCAAAATGCTCGCCTGGCAGCAAAATTAACCGGTTGGAAAATTGATATTAAAAGTGAATCAGAAGCTCGCAAGGAAGGGCTTTTAACAGACAACGAAGAAGATGCTGATGCTTATTCTGACAATGAGGAAGAAGGCTTGTTCGAATAGGAGGAGGTTTTGTAATGGCGCAAAAACGAAAAGTACCAGAACGTAAATGTATCGTAACTAATGAAATGAAACCTAAGAAGGATCTCATTCGTGTTGTCCGTAACAAAGAAGGAGAGGTCTTTGTTGACCCAACAGGCAAAAAAAATGGCCGTGGAGCATATGTATCCAACGATATAGCTGTTATTGAAAAGGCTGAAAAGGCTGGAACTTTAAGCCGTCAGTTAAATACAAAAATTGAACCATCAATATATGATGACCTTAAACAAATAGTTGAAGGAAAAAAAGATGAAAAATAATTACTTAAATTTAATTGGCTTAGCCTATCGGGCTAGAAAGTGTTCTCTAGGGGAAGAAACGATTTTGAAAGATATCAGGCAAAATAAAGCAAAACTTGTTCTTTTGGCAAGTGATATCGGTCCCCAAACACGAAAAAAGATAACGGACAAATGCAAAACATATGAAGTACCATTTTTAATAGCAGATGATAGAGAAACGTTATCAAATGCTATTGGAAAATCACAAAGAGTAGCTGTAGCTATTTTAGATGCAGGATTTGCCACTAAAATTAAATCGTTACTCGGGTAATTAAATTCGGGGGTGGACGTATGAGCAAGATGCGTGTATATGAATATGCAAAACAAAATAAAACGACCAGTAAAGATGTAATTAATTATTTAAAAGAGTTAAATGTTGAGGTATCCAACCACATGTCGACAATTACGACTGATACGATAGTAAAGTTGGATGAAAAATTCGCTGCTAAGGAATCGGAAACTCAGAAAAAGCAGGAATCACCAGAAAAACCAGCAAGTAACAGCAATAACAATAAAGCTGTAAATCAAACAAAAAAAGAAAATAAACCAACTAATAATGGGAAGCCTAATAACAACCCAAAACCACAGCAGGCTCAGCAAAGAAAGGGCCAGAAGAACAATAACAAAAAGCAACAGCATGGTAAAAATGCAAGAAGGAACAATCAAGCACCACAGCAGCAACAAAAACCTGTTGTTAAGGAAACGCCTAAACATATTACCTACAGCGAAACACTGACGGTAAGTGATTTGGCAGCTAAACTAAATAAAGATGCATCAGAAATTATTAAAAAGCTGATGTTCTTAGGTGTCATGGCTACAAAAAACCAAGATCTTGATGATGATGCAGTTGAGCTTATTTGTGCAGAATATGATGTGGAAGTAGAAAAGGAAATAATTCTGGAAGATACTGATTTTGATAAGTATCGGGAAAACAATAATGAAGCTAACTTAATCGAAAGACCGGCTGTTGTAACGATTATGGGACACGTTGACCATGGTAAAACAACATTATTGGATGCGATTCGCCATACAAAAGTAACTGAAGGTGAAGCAGGAGGTATTACGCAGCATATTGGGGCATACCAAATAGAAAGTGAAGGTAAGAAAGTTACTTTCCTTGATACACCAGGACACGCCGCGTTTACCAGTATGCGGTCACGTGGTGCACAAGTAACGGATATTGCTATATTAGTTGTTGCAGCGGATGATGGTGTAATGCCGCAGACAATCGAGGCTATTAACCATGCGAAGGCTGCTGAAGTTCCAATTATTATAGCAGTAAACAAAATGGATAAAGAAGGTGCTAATCCAGATCGTGTTATGCAGGAGTTAACGGAATATGAACTCATTCCTGAAGACTGGGGAGGCAGTACAATTTTTGTTAATTTGTCTGCTGTCAAACATGAAGGTATTGATGATTTGCTGGAAATGATTCAACTTGTTACAGAAGTAGAAGAATTAAAAGCAGATCCTAATAACGATGCCTTTGGTACAGTGATTGAGGCACAGCTTGATAAAGGAAAAGGACCTGTTGCTACATTACTAGTACAAAATGGAACGCTGCGTGTTGGGGAATCAGTAGTTGTCGGAAATACCTTTGGTCGTGTTCGTGCGATGGTTAGTGACTTGGGTCAACGAATTAGTGAAGCCGGTCCATCAACACCAGTTGAAATAACTGGATTGAACGATGTGCCACAAGCTGGCGATCAATTTTTGGTATTTAAGGATGAAAAGAAATCACGCCAAATTGGTGAAGCTCGTCAGCAAAAGCATATCCAGGAGAATCGTTCGGAACAAACAAAAGTTAGCATCGATGATTTATTTGACCAGATTAAAGAAGGCGAAATGAAGGATATAAACCTTATAGTCAAGGCAGATGTTCAGGGTTCTGCAGAAGCTATGGCTGCTTCATTGAGGAAGATTGAAGTTGAAGGTGTTAAAATAAAAATTATTCACACAGGTGTAGGTGCTATTACTGAATCTGACATTATTTTAGCATCCGCTTCAAATGCAATTGTAATTGGATTCAATGTACGACCAGATGCTAACGCTAAGAAGGCTGCAGAATCAGAAAAAGTAGATGTACGTTTACATCGCGTTATTTATAAGGTTATTGAAGAGATAGAATTAGCTATGAAAGGTATGCTGGATCCTATATACGAAGAAAAGGTAATAGGTCAAGCAGAAGTTCGTGAGATATTCAAGGTTTCCAAAATTGGAACTATCGCTGGTAGTTATGTAACAGAAGGTAAGATTACACGTGACTCTGGAGTACGTATTATTCGTGACAGTGTGGTGCAGTTTGAAGGGGAAATAGACGCATTAAAACGTTTTAAAGATGATGTCAAAGAAGTTGCAAAAAACTATGAATGTGGTATCACAATTAAAAAGTTTAATGATATTAAAGAAGGCGACGTAATTGAAGCATTTGTCATGGAGGAGATTGAACGCAAATGATAATTTATGCTGAAGTAGAATGCATTCTCTATGAAGGTCATTCACTTAAGCAAAAACGTTCTGTTATCAAAAGTTTAATGGCTAAATTACGTAATGAATTAAATGTAGCAGTAACAGAGTTGGATTATCATGATTTATGGCAACGTACAAAATTTGGAATTGTGACAGTTTCCAATGAAAAAAAGCATGCTGAACAGGTTATCCAGGAAGGTTTGCGTATTATTGACACATTTAATGAACTGGAACGGACATTAACAGATGTTGAGCATGTATAATCAAATTATCAGGTTGTCAATTTATAGAGGTGATCAAAATGAGTGACATTCGTTCAAATCGTGTCGCAGAGCAAATGAAAAAAGAGTTAGGTGAACTTTTAAGTAAAAAAATTAAGGATCCACGTGTTGGATTTGTTACCGTAACAGATGTTGACGTAACTGGTGACTTACAACAGGCGAAGATTTTTATATCTGTTCTGGGTGATGAACAAAAGAAACATGATACACTTGTCGGCTTAGCAAAAGCTAAAGGATTTATCCGTTCTGAAATTGGGAATCGCATCCGTTTACGGAAAACACCAGAAATAACATTTGAATTTGACGAAGCATATGAATATGGAAATCGTATTGAAACTATTCTACGTGATCTAAACAAAAATCAGTAATATGCATTGAAATTTATCTGATCCACAGAAATAATAAGTGGGTCAGATTTTTCCATGTACGATACATTAATTTCGGGAGCTGGTTAGATGAATGGTATATTGCCTTTATGGAAACCAAAAGGAATGACATCACATGATTGTGTGGTTGCGGTCAGAAAAAAATTCCAATTAAAGAAAGTAGGGCATACAGGAACCCTTGACCCTGAGGTTGAAGGTGTTTTACCTATCTGTATTGGCCAGGCAACCAAAATTGTGCCCTATTTGACTAATACTAAAAAGACATACATAGCAGAAGTAAAGCTCGGGGTCGCTACTGAAACTGAGGATAGTTATGGCGCAATTATTGAGAAAAGCAGTGTAGCAAATTCTCCATCTAAACAGTCAATCGAAAACGTGTTACAATTGTTTAGAGGAGAAATCACACAAATTCCCCCAATGTATTCAGCAGTCAAAGTAAATGGCAAAAAACTGTATGAGTATGCAAGAGCTAATGAGCAAGTTGACAGACCACAGCGTACAGTTGTCATTCATCAGCTTACCCAGTTGGAAGATACAGACCATAAAGATAGTTTTAGGATTAAAGCAACCTGTTCAAAAGGTACATATATTCGGACACTATGTGTGGATATCGGTAAGAAATTGGGCTATCCCGCACATATGTCACACTTGGTAAGAACAGCAACAGGCATTATTAAACAAGAAGACACGGTTACATTTAAAGCTATTGATGAAGCTGTAGAGTTGGAGAACCAAGAAAAGTTACTGTTACCAATTTCTAAAGGTTTAAGCCATCTTGAACATATAAATGTTAATGAAAATACAAAAAAACGAGTACTCTTTGGCCAAAAATTGGCAAAGCCTGATAATCTTTCTAAGACAGAGCCATTTGTCATAATGTCTGATGAACAAGTACTGGCAATATATCAAATACATCCTGAAAATTCAGATCTTATAAAGCCGATTCGAGTATTTAAAGAGTGAAAAAGAGTAGGTGAAGCGCGTTGCGAACAATTGAATTAACACATCCCCATACGCTGGTATTAGAAGAATTGCCGGAGACTGTTGCGGCTATCGGTTTTTTTGATGGTATACACAAAGGTCATCAGAAAGTTATACAAACAGCAGTTTCCAAAGCGAAGGATAAAAAAATGGAAAGTGCAGTTATTACCTTTCATCCGCATCCATCTGTTGTTTTGAAAAAAGATGCACCACATGTAAGGTATATCACTCCTTTAAGGGAGAAGCAGGAGATTCTGCAACAATTGGATGTTGACCGTCTTTATGTTATTACTTTTAATAAGGAATTGGCATCACTTGAACCACAGCAATTTATAGATCATTTTATTATTGGCTTAAAAATTAAACATTTAGTGGCCGGATTTGATTTCTCTTATGGACACAAAGGCCAAGGAAACATGGAGTTAATTAAAGAGCAAACAAGAGGTTTATTCGAATATACAACAATCAGAAAAGTTGAATTGGATAGTGAGAAAATAAGTTCCTCTAAAATCAGAGAACTGCTTCAAAAAGGTGAGCTCGAAAAAGCTAATACTTTATTGGGCAGACCGTTTACTATTCAAGGTGTTGTTATTGAAGGTGATCAACGGGGAAGAACGATTGGCTATCCAACTGCAAACATAAGGGTTAATTCGGATACGCTACTACCTAAAGTTGGTGTGTATGCAGTAAAAGTACTTTATAAAAATGAAGTATATGAAGGGATGGCAAATCTGGGATATAATCCTACTTTTACAGATGAGAAAACCGAGCCATCTGTGGAAGTTAACATACTTGATTATAATAATGATTTATATGGTGAAGTATTATATGTGGAATGGCATAAATTTATCCGTGAAGAGGAAAAGTTTAATGGTGTTCAGGAGTTAGTGAATCATATAAAAAATGATGAAAAGTGTGTCCGCAGTTACTTTTGCAGTTAATGTTTCTTTGATTTACCACTTGCATTTTAAGTAAAAAAGATGTAAGCTTAGAAACGTAAAACCTTCGCTTGGCATATCGTAACTCCGACGTTTGCTAGGGGAATGGGGATATTAATAATTTATTGGAGGTGAGCCAGATGGCTATCACAAAAGTACGTAAGAATGAAATTATTAGTGAACACAAAGTTCATGAAAATGACACTGGTTCTCCAGAGGTACAAATTGCTGTACTTACTGAAGAGATCACAACACTAAATGAACATTTACGTGTTCATAAAAAAGATCATCATTCACGTCGTGGTCTTTTGAAAATGGTTGGTAAACGTCGTAACTTGCTTAATTACCTACGTAATAACGATGTTACTCGTTACCGTACACTAATTAAAAAACTTGGCCTACGCCGATAAGTGTTTTAAAAAGCAGGAGCAATCCTGCTTTTTTTAGCAGTTAAATCAATTTCATAACAAAAAAAAGCTGTAAACACAAACAATTTGTAAATGTGCTAGGCCTGTTGATTTCCACTGCAGACGGACGCTTTCCGCGGCATGACTTGAGCCTCTTAGCGCTAGGGGTATGCTATTCTCGCAGGAGTCGCCGTCCACAGTGAAAATTAGCGGTTATGTACGTTAAATTAACGAATGGTAAAATATTAGTTTGCCTAATTGTTCGGATAAGTGATGATTTTAAGTATTAAACTCAGTTAAGAAAATATAAAATTTTCTATCTCAAATAGGTGCAACTATTGTATTCAATACAAAGGTTTGTCAATAAACCAAGTTTTTTATACTTAATTAATACATAAAATTTACATTTTAGCTTATTAACTATAAAATGAATGGTAGTATGTTTTATTTTGAAAGGAGTACTATAACATGGCAGAAGTAAATCAAGAGTTCTCCACTGAAATTGCCGGTAAGAAATTTATCGTGGAAACAGGAGAATTTGCAAAACAAGCGAACGGGGCATGTATGATTCGTTACGGTGATACCTCTGTATTATCAGTAGCAACAGCATCCAAAGAACCAAAAGACTTACCCTTTTTCCCATTAACTGTTAATTATGAAGAACGTTTATATGCTGTAGGGAAAATACCTGGAGGATTTATTAAGAGAGAGGGTCGTCCAAGTGATAAAGCTACATTAACTTCACGTTTAATTGACAGACCAATTCGCCCACTTTTCCCGGATGGCTATAGAAATGAAGTACAAGTTATCAGCACGGTAATGAGTGTTGACCAGGATTGCTCCTCCGAAATGGCTGCAATGATAGGATCTTCTATCGCATTGGGGATTTCTGATATCCAACTTTCAGAACCAATAGCAGGAGTAAACGTTGGGCTTGTAGATGGTGATTTTATTATTAATCCTGATATTGAGCAACAGAAAAATAGTGAAATCGAATTAACTGTAGCTGGTACAAAAGATGCTATTAACATGGTTGAAGCAGGAGCACAGGAAGTACCAGAAGATGTTATGCTTGAAGCCATCATGTTTGGACATGAGGAAATTACTCGCCTTGTTGAATTTCAAGAGAAAATAATTGCAGCTGTTGGCGTTGAGAAAGCAGATATGCCATTACTTGATACGGATGAAGACATTGCTGCAAAAGTGGAGTCTGAAGCTAAAGGTAAATTACAGGAAGCAATTAAAGTAGAAGAAAAACACGCCAGAGAAGAAGCAATCAGTAATGTTAAGAATGAGGTATTAGCCTTATATGAAGAAGAAGATGAAGATGTTATTGGCGATGTGAAAGCTACACTTGAAAAAATGGTGAAAGAAGAAGTACGTCGTTTAATTACCAAAGAAAAAGTACGTCCAGATGGTCGTAAAGTCGATGAAATACGTCCATTATCATCAAGAATAAACGTATTACCACGGACACATGGTTCTGGTCTCTTCACACGTGGACAAACGCAAGCTTTGAGTGTATGTACTTTAGGAGCGTTAGGAGATGTACAAATTTTGGACGGGCTTGATTTAGAAGAGTCCAAGCGTTTCATGCATCATTATAATTTCCCTAAATACAGTGTTGGCGAAACAGGCCCAATAAGAGGACCTGGCCGTCGTGAGATTGGACATGGTGCTTTAGGCGAACGTGCACTTGAGAAGGTTATTCCATCAGAAAAAGACTTTCCATATACGATTCGATTAGTATCTGAGGTTTTGGAGTCAAATGGTTCTACATCACAAGCCAGTATTTGTGCAAGTACATTAGCAATGATGGATGCTGGTGTTCCAATTAAGACACCTGTTGCCGGTATTGCGATGGGGCTAGTCAAATCTGGTGAAGACTATACTATTTTATCAGACATTCAAGGTATGGAAGATGCGCTTGGAGATATGGACTTTAAAGTAGCCGGAACTGAAAAAGGTGTTACAGCACTACAAATGGATATTAAAATTGACGGACTTTCAAAAGAGATTTTGAAGGAAGCATTAACCCAGGCTAAAAAAGGGCGTATGCATATTCTGGAATCCATGCTTGCGACAATTAAAGAGCCAAAATCTGAGCTGTCACAATATGCACCTAAAATCCTAACAATGAAAATAAACCCAGATAAAATCCGTTCGGTAATTGGACCAAGCGGGAAACAAATTAATCAAATAATCGAAGAAACAGGAGCAAAAATTGATATCGAACAGGATGGTAGTGTATTTATCTCATCAACTGATGCTTCTATGAATGAAAGAACAAAAGAGATTATTGAAGATCTTGTACGGGAAGTTGAAGCAGGACAAATGTATCTGGGTACTGTGAAGCGTATTGAGAAATTCGGAGCGTTTGTGGAATTATTTAAAGGGAAAGACGGCTTGGTTCATATTTCTGAACTGGCAGAAGAACGAACTAATAAGGTTGAAGACGTTGTGTCAATCGGTGATCAAATTATGGTCAAAGTTAAAGAAGTCGACAATCAAGGTCGGGTTAACCTCTCAAGAAAAGCTGTAATAAAAGAAGAAAAAGAAAAAAGTGAAAAATCAAGTATGTAATTAAATTGATGATACAAGAAGCTGGAATGCCAGTTTCTTTTTTTATGCTTTCATATCTTGTCCCTCACGTTCATATTATTGAATGAGGAGGGATTTGAATGTATCGATACCGTTCTATTGTTCATTTTTGCGTATTTATTATTATTGTAGTTTTTACTTTTAACAACAGCTATAATCCATTTATTGTAAACGATGCTGAAACATTTTCTTATACTGTATCTAAATCGGAGGATTCTCTTTATCAAAAAATTAGAACTAAAAGTACTGATTACAGAAAGCCTCCTGAAAATGCAATAATTGATAAAGTGTGGAAGAAAATACCTGGATTAAATGGTGTTCGCGTAGACGTTGATAAATCGTTCGAGCAGATGAAAAAAAGTGGTGTTTTTGACAAAACACTACTAGTATATGAACAGGTGCCACCTGAAATTACATATGAAGACCTTCCAGCCGCTCCAACTTATCGTGGCCACCCTGAAAAAGATATGGTTTCATTTTTAATTAATGTGGCATGGGGGAATGAGTATATTCCTTCGATACTTAACGTTTTGAAAAAGCATAATGTCAAAGCAAATTTCTTTGTTGAAGGAAAATGGGCTCAGGAAAATGCTGATTATGTAAAAATGATTGATGAACAAGGCCATGTAATAGGTAATCATGCATATAATCATCCGGATATGTCCAGGTTATCGAAACAGCAAATTACCGAACAGATAAACAGAACAAATGAAATTCTTAAGGCAATTACTGATAATAAACCAAAATGGCTAGCTCCACCAAGTGGCAATTATAATGACCAAGTAGTTAAAATTGCCCATGAAATGAATATGGAAACAATTCTGTGGAGTGTAGACACCATCGATTGGAAGAATCCATCTGTATCTGTTATGATGAACCGAGTGAACAACAACATTCATCCTGGTGCGACCGTATTAATGCACCCTACTTCCTCAACAGCACAAGGGTTAGAATCGCTAATTGTGAGTATAAAAGAAAAAGGTTATAAAATTGGAACTATTACTTCACTACTGAGTGAGGAAAGATAGCATTTGGATGGGCCTTAGGAGGAAATACATTGATAGAGAAACATACTAGTAATAATGGACTTCGAATTGTTTTAGAAAATATACCTGCGGTACGATCTGTTACGATAGGGATCTGGATACTAACTGGGTCAAGAAATGAGTCCGACAGAACAAATGGAATCTCCCATTTTCTCGAACATATGTTTTTTAAAGGAACTGAAAAAAGATCCCCACAGGACATTGCAGAAGCCTTTGATGCAATAGGCGGACAGGTTAATGCATTTACATCAAAGGAATATACCTGTTTCTATGCTAAAGTTATTGACTCGCATAAAGAATATGCTCTGGAAATTTTAGCTGATATGTTCTTTAATTCTACCTTTGATGAAGAAGAAATGGAACGTGAGAAGAAAGTAGTTCTGGAAGAAATTAAAATGTATGAAGATACACCGGATGACATTGTGCATGATATTTTAGCGCGTGCTTCATATGGAGACCATCCATTAGGTTATCCAATATTAGGATCTGAAGAACAATTATTATCCTTTAAACCAGATTCATTGAGGGATTATATAAAAGAGAGCTATACACCACATAATGTAGTAGTTTCTGTTGCAGGTAATGTGGATGAATCATTTATTAAAACAGTTGAAGGTTATTTTGGCAATTATGAATCAGGCTCAGAGCGTGCAAAATTAAAAAAACCTGCATTTTTAGCAAATAATATTGAACGGAATAAAGATACTGAACAAGCTCATTTATGTCTGGGATATAATGGATTGGCTGTCGGAGATGAGAATATGTACAGTTTAATCATCATGAATAACGTACTTGGTGGCAGCATGAGTTCAAGGCTTTTTCAGGAAGTCAGAGAAAAACAGGGGTTAGCATATGCTGTATTTTCCTACCATGCATCTTTTCAGGATAGTGGAATGCTGACAATCTATGCTGGAACAGGCAATGATCAATTACCGCAACTGCAAGACATAATAAATCAAACTGTGGAGCAGCTTATACGTAATGGCTTAACTGACAAAGAACTTAAGAATAGTAAAGAACAGTTAAAAGGGAATCTCATGCTAAGCTTAGAGAGTACCAGCAGTCGTATGAGTCGTAATGGAAGGAACGAATTACTCTTAAACAGGCATCGATCTTTAGATGATATGGTACAGGAGATTGATGCAGTCAATCATGAGAAAATACAGAATGTAATTAAAACGATATTCGAACAATCTCCATCAAGTGCATTAATTGCACCTAAAACGTCTTCCTGATCATAGATTATCTTAAATGGCATATATATACTAATAGCTAGAAATCATGGGGGGCGATCAAATGCGCTATAAGGATATTAGCGGTAAGGAAATTGTTAATGTCAACCATGGATCACGGTTGGGTATATTAGGTCAAACGGATCTTGAAATTAATGAAAGAACAGGTCAAATTGAATCGTTTGTCATTCCAAATTACAAATGGTTCGGACTAAAGAAAGAAGGCGAAGAAACAAAAATTAGATGGAGTTCAATTAAAAAAATTGGCGAAGATATGATCATGATTGAAATCGATTAAAGCAGTGCTTATGAGGAAGGCTAGTGTCATTTTTATGATACTGGCTTTTTTTTGTTTCATCTAATCACTAACCCATGATATGCACATAAGCTATAAAGAAATGAATTTAGTGAAAGTATGTCTGGAGGGGTTTTCAACGATGAATCAATTGATCGCTGTTATAGGTGGAGATGCACGTTACCTGGAATTAATACGACAGTTGCAGACACTGCCTGATACAACCATTTTTTTAGTTGGATTCGACAAGTTAGAGCAAGGGTTCACAGGATTAAAACAGGTAGATTTTAGTGAATTGGAGCAGGAAAGGTTAGATGCAGTTATTCTGCCAATAACTGGAACAAATAGTGAAGGGTATGTGGAGACAGTTTTTTCCGATCAGGAAATTAAGTTAACAGAACAGTGGTTTGCCAAATTAAAGAAATCATCGATTGTATTTGCTGGTATAACAAACGATTTTTTAACCTCTGTTACCGACCAGCTTCATGTTTCACTTATACCATTATTCAATCGGGATGATGTAGCCATCTACAACTCAATTCCAACTGCAGAAGGTACAATTATGATGGCAATAGAACATACAGACTATACAATACATTCGTCAAGAGTGATTGTTGTAGGATTTGGCAGGGTAGGTAATACCGTAGCAAATAAATTCTCGGCTCTTGGGGCGAAGGTATCTGTGTGTGCCAGAAGTATTATGGATTTAGCCAGAATAACGGAGATGGGGCATACAGCTATACCATTTGATAAGTTACATGAGCATACAAGTAATTGCGATTTATTAATTAATACAATTCCAGCAAAAGTTGTTAAAAAAGAATCGATACAACAGCTTCCGTCACATGCATTTATTATAGATCTTGCTTCAAAGCCTGGCGGTACTGATTTCGATTATGCGGATCAGCGTGGTATTAAGGCGATTTTAGCCAGAAGCCTGCCGGGTATAGTGGCACCGAAGACTGCAGGCAAAATCTTGGCTGATGTAATTAAGCAATTTTTAACTAATGAGGAGGAACGTATATAATGTCATTAGAGGGAAAACGTATTGGATTTGGAGTTACTGCCTCACATTGTACGTACGATAAGGTATTCCCGGAATTAGAGCGTTTGGTTGAAGCTGGAGCAGATGTAATACCGATTGTTACGTATACAGTCAGAACCACAGACACCAAGTTTGGCAAAGCAGAAGACCATGTAAAAAAAATAGAATCCATTACAGGTAAAAGTGTAATCACAACAATGCCTGAGGCGGAACCATTAGGACCGAAATTACCTCTTGATTGTATGGTGATTGCCCCATTAACCGGAAATTCATTAAGCAAGATGGCAAATGCATTAACCGATTCTCCGGTATTAATGGCTGCAAAAGCAACAATGCGAAATCAGAATCCAGTTGTTCTTGGAATAGCGACTAATGATGCACTTGGACTTAATGGTGTAAATTTAATGCGATTAATGGCAAGTAAATTTATTTATTTTATTCCATACGGTCAAGATGATCCTATAAAAAAACCTAATTCATTAGTCGCAGACATGGACTATTTGCTTGATACGGTTGAACATGCGATTCAACACAAACAACTTCAGCCTGTAATTATACCTCATGAGTATGATAATATGGTAAAATAAATAGAATCTTATTATAGTGAGGTGTCATTACAATGACAAAGAAAACAGCATATAATATTGCAGTAGTAGGTGCAACTGGTGCAGTCGGCCAAAAAATCACTCAAATACTTGAGCAAAAGAATTTTCCAATAAATGAGCTGAAGCTTTTATCATCAAAGCGGTCAGCAGGCACAAAACTATTGTTTAAAAACCAGGAAATAACAGTAGAAGAAGCAACACCAGAAAGTTTTGCTGGTATAGATATTGCCTTGTTTTCAGCTGGGGGTTCTGTCTCTAAACAGTTAGCACCAGAGGCAGTAAAACATGGAGCAGTAGTAGTTGATAATACAAGTGCATACAGAATGGATAATGAAGTTCCTCTGGTAGTACCTGAAGTAAATGAAGAAGATATTAAAGCACATAAAGGAATTATTGCAAATCCAAACTGTTCAACTATTCAAATGGTTGCTGCTCTGAAACCAATTCAGGAAGCATTCGGCATATCTCGTGTAATTGTCTCAACATATCAGGCAGTTTCCGGTGCAGGTAACGAGGCATGTAATGAATTGGAAAATCAAACAAAACAATATTTAAATAATGAGGATATGACTGCTGAACTATTACCTGTAAAGGGTGATGAAAAGCATTATCCAATTGCATTTAATGCACTTCCGCAAATCGATGTATTTCAAGAAAATGGTTATACATTTGAAGAAATGAAAATGATTAATGAAACCAAGAAAATAATGCATGCACCGAATTTACCTGTAGCAGCTACATGTGTTCGGCTGCCTCTGTTTACGTCGCATGCTGAAAGTGTATATGTCGATGTAGAAAAAGAAGGTTTAGCAGTAGAAGATATTTGGAACGTGCTGAGGGATGCAGAAGGAGTAATTCTGGAAGATGACCCAAGTACACAAACGTATCCAACTCCACTGAGTGCGACAAACAAAGAAGAAGTATTTGTAGGTCGTGTCCGGAAAGATCTGGATAATAATAAAGGAATCCATTTGTGGGTTGTATCAGATAATCTAGTAAAAGGGGCTGCATGGAACACGATTCAAATTGCTGATCGGTTGATAAAAAATAACTGGCTATAATTTAGAGGTGAAATAATGCAGGTATTAGTTCAAAAATTCGGTGGTACTTCGGTACAGACCGATGAAAATAGAAATCATGTCATTAAACATATTAAAAATGCTCTAATTAAAAATTATAAAATAGTTGTTGTAGTATCTGCATTGGGACGAAAACCTGATCCATATGCTACCGATACATTGTTGGATTTAATCGGTTTTCCTTCGAACCATAATTCAGATCGGGAACTTGATTTATTAATGTCCTGTGGTGAAACGATTGCTTCTGTTGTTGTATCAAATGAACTTCAAAAAAATCATATAAGTGCTTCAGCTTTAACTGGAGCACAAGCCGGATTTATTACGAACGAAGATCATAACAGAGCAAAGATTAAAGAGGTAAAAACGGAGCGAATTCTTAAAGAATTTGAACAGCACGATGTAGTAGTTGTAGCTGGGTTTCAGGGACAAACTTCTACTGGTGAAATAACAACTATTGGCCGAGGCGGCAGTGATACAACAGCTGCTGCCTTAGGTGCTGCACTGCAAGCGGATAGTATTGAAATTTTCACCGATGTAAACGGAGTTATGACCGCAGACCCTCGAGTTGTTTCTGCGGCTCGCCCCCTGGATATCGTTACGTATACCGAAATATGTAATTTAGCATATCAGGGAGCAAAAGTTATTCATCCGCGTGCTGTTGAGATTGCGATGCAGGCAAAAATTCCAATGCGTGTAAGATCAACATATCTCCAAGAAGAAGGGACGCTGGTTACTGCATCCAGACTGCAGGAGTTAGACAGAGATATTCCAGACCGGTTAATTACTGGAATTGCTCATATTTCGTCTATAAGTCAAATTAAAGTACAAACTAAAGAAGAGGCACATCGATTACAGTCTGAAGTGTTTAAAGCAATGGCTGAGGCTGGGATATCCGTTGATTTTATTAATATTTCACCAACAGGGGTAATTTATACAGTTCCAAATGCACATACAGAAAAAGCTGTGCATATCTTGGAGACATTAGGTTTTCAGCCTGAAATAACAGAAAACTGTGCGAAGGTATCTGCAGTTGGTGCTGGTATGACAGGGGTTCCTGGTGTTGCTTCAAGAATAGTTCAATCATTGACGAATGCAGGTGTACAGATATTACAATCAGCAGATAGTCATACAACTATTTGGGTTCTTATTCATGAGAAAGATTTAAATGCTGCTGTTAATGCATTACATGATGTTTTTGAGCTAAGCGGTGATAATGCGCAGTATAAGGCATAAAAGAGGTGGGTGTACTAACGTGAAGTTTGGCAAAGTTTTAACAGCAATGGTAACACCACTTGATAATAGTGGGAATATTGATTTCGAACAGACTACAAAATTGATTGAATATTTATTGGAGAACGGCAGCGAAGGACTGGTTATAGCAGGTACGACTGGCGAATCGCCAACATTAACCGCAGAAGAGAAGGTATCTCTTTTCAAGCATGTTGTTGACAAAGTAAATAAACGTGTTCCTGTTATAGCAGGTGCAGGAAGTAATAACACAGCATCAGCGGTTATGTTAACAAAAGAAGCGGAAGCGGTTGGAGTAGACGCTATAATGCTTGTTACGCCATATTATAATAAACCAAATCAACAAGGGCTTTACGAGCATTTTTCTACAATTGCAAACGAAACTAAACTACCGGTAATGATGTATAATATACCTGGTCGTTCTGTTATAAAAATGAGTGCTGAAACGATTATTCGTTTGAGTGAAATAGAGAATATTGTATCAGTAAAAGAAGCTAGTGGTGATCTTGATCTGACAGCAAATGTTATAGAGGGGACACCTGATAACTTTAGTGTATATTGTGGGGAAGACGCTATAACATTGCCTATGTTGGCAATTGGAGCAGACGGCGTTGTTTCGGTTGCTTCCCACGTCATCGGAAATGAAATGCAAAGTATGGTTAATGCATATCAATCAGGTGATGTAGAAAACGCTGCATCATTACACCGTAAATTGTTACCGATTATGCATGGATTGTTCGCAGCACCATCGCCAACACCGGTGAAAGCTGCGTTGAAGATGAAAGGTTTCGATGCTGGTGGTGTTCGTTTGCCTTTAGTACCACTTACAGAAGAAGAGGAAAATACGCTAAAACAATTAATTGAATCAATTTCATAATTCAAAAATAAAGCAGTAAATCCAAACTATTTGTAAATGTGCTAGGCCTGTTGATTTCCACTGCAGGCGGACGCTTTCCGCGGGCACGGCTTGAGCCTCCTTAAGCCGGCAAGGGGTATGCGTTGTCCGCAAAGGACGGTTTTAGTCGGCCTTCATTTGGTTGCACTGCGGGGTCTCAAGGCTTCCCGCAGGAGTCGCGCTGCCTTCCGTTCCAATCAACGATTCGTAAAATTGTTCGGATAAATGATAAATATAAGTATTTATGAAATTGACTTAATTGACTAATAAAAAATTATCGGCAGATACTGTCGGTAATTTTTTTATTGTTTGTATTATAAGCTTCCTCTTCGTTCATACTAACTTTATACGTATTGAGCTTAGAAAAAGGGAGTGTCTTGACATGGAAAAAGAACCATCTAAAAAGGATGATCAGAATCAAGGAGATCAATCAAATCCATCATCATTAGTACAAAAAATTCAACAGTTAGGTCAATCTAATGTCCCGCAAGCACCAGACTCCAATGTTCATGTTTTGTCTATCATCGGGCAGGTTGAAGGACATGTACAATTGCCTCCACAAAATAAAACAACAAAGTATGAACACTTATTACCCCAACTAATTGCAATTGAACAAAATCCTAAGATTGAAGGGCTTGTTGTGTTATTAAATACAGTTGGCGGTGATGTGGAAGCAGGTCTTGCACTGTCAGAAATGATTGCATCGATTTCCAAGCCCACAGTGTCTATTGTGTTAGGTGGAGGCCATTCGATAGGTGTACCAATTGCAGTTGCCACAGATTATTCATTTGTCGTACCCACTGCAACAATGACTATTCATCCAATTCGGTTAACCGGATTAGTGATTGGTGTACCTCAGACGTTTGAGTATATGGATAAAATGCAGGATCGAGTTATAAACTTTGTTACCCAGCATTCCAATATTAAAGAAGAAAAATTTAAGGAGTTAATGTTTGCTAAAGGTAACCTGACAAGGGATATCGGAACAAATGTTATAGGGGATGATGCTGTTGAAAATGGTCTGATAGATGCAGTAGGCGGAGTAAATGAAGCTATGAAAAAAGTAAATGAAATGATTAAAAATAATAAACAATCGGAAGATCAGGTGATTCAATAATGTTATATACACCTTTATCTGAAACAGATATTTTTCCAACTTCCGAAAAGGATTTCTCCAATCGTCACTGTGTATCCTACCAAGGAAAAGAGTTATTTGTAGAACAGGTGGAAGATGGAAGTTATCAATTATTACAATTATTATCTACGGACCCTCAGGACTTTATGAATAGTGACTACAACCCTGGAACTATTTTACGGTAATCTGTAAGCTATCAGAAAAAATCTGTGCTATAATGGAGTTAATTAACCCTTGCCTAAGAAATGGCAGGGGTTTGCTATTCAATTGTTTTGACTGACTGCTAGATGTAATAGAGGTGATAACTTTGGCAAAGAAAAAAAGAAGAAAAAAGAAAAATCAGTTAAAGAAACAAGTGAAATTTGAATTATTGGGATTACTCTTTATATTTCTAGCTATATTTGGAAGCGGAGCTAGCGCTATTAGTGATGGGGCAATTCCGGGTGGCCTTGAACATACTTTTCGCTTCTTTCTGGGAATTTGGTATTTTATAGCTTCAATCTTCTTATTAATTACAGGAATAATGCTGATGGTTAAAAGACGCTATCCGAATTTCACGAATAAAAAATTGATAGGATTTTATATTATTTTTATTGGTGTATTACTCATCACGCACATTCAGACATATGAAAGGTTATTAATGGTGTCAGAGGATACGTCGATTATTAAATCGACATGGACCAATTTCTTTGCTTACATAGATGGGAATGTTTCTTCCACGCAAACAGGTGGTGGGATGACTGGAGCAATTCTTTTTGCGTTTTGTTATTATTTATTTTCGTCTGTAGGTGCTAAGATTGTTGCATTGTTTTCAATTATAGTTGGTTTTATTTTTATCACAGAATTTTCGTTTGGCGACTTCTTTTCAAAGCGGATGAAACAAATATCTGAAACTATTAAGTCTATTAAAGGCAAGTGGAAGGAATCGCGTGTGAATAAGCAAATGGACAGCGGTGAAGAAATATATGAAATGAATCCTGTTCCCGAAACAGATACTTATCAGGATGAACCAGTGATTGAGGATTTTACTGATATTGCATATTCTTTTGATCCGAATGAATCAGCTAAACCTGTTATTGAAGAGGGGGAGGTTGAATCCGACGAGGGAAATAAGGAGCCAGAGAGTGAAACCCCATTACCAATGACTGAAGCTGAAAATTATGAATATATCTTACCCTCACCTAATTTGTTAGCAGAACCTTCTCAAAACTCACAGCAGCATGAAAAGTCACATATCCAGGCTACTGTTAAGAAGCTGGAACGAACTTTTAATAGCTTTGGAGTAAAAGCCAGGGTTACTAAGGTACATGTCGGACCTGCAGTCACGAAATATGAGGTATACCCTGATGCAGGTGTAAAGGTTAGTAAAATTGTTAACCTGCATGATGATCTTGCATTAGCGTTAGCCGCTAAAGATATTCGAATAGAGGCGCCGATACCAGGGAAGTCAGCTGTGGGAATTGAAGTTCCTAACCAGGAAATAGCAATGGTGTCATTAAGAGAAGTGCTGGACAGTACACTGAACAAGCAAACATCGAAACTATTATTTGCACTGGGCAGAGATATATCTGGGGAATCAGTTACGGCAGAATTAAATAAAATGCCGCATTTGCTTATCGCAGGTGCAACAGGAAGCGGAAAGAGTGTTTGTGTAAATGGTATCATTACGACAATTTTAATGCGTGCAAAACCGCATGAAGTCAAAATGATGATGATTGACCCTAAAAAAGTAGAACTTAACGTCTATAATGGGATCCCGCATTTACTAGCCCCTGTTGTTACTGATCCTAAAAAGGCGTCCCGGGCACTGAAAAAAGTGGTTGCTGAGATGGAAAGAAGATATGAATTATTTTCTGATACGGGGACACGTAATATTGAAGGCTATAATGAATATATTCGCAAATACAATCAGACATCTGAAGAAAAGCAGCCAAATTTACCATATATTGTCGTATTAGTAGACGAGCTGGCAGATCTAATGATGGTCGCATCAAACGATGTAGAGGACGCTATCACCAGGTTAGCACAGATGGCAAGGGCAGCAGGTATTCATCTGATATTAGCTACACAACGACCATCAGTTGATGTTATTACTGGTGTTATCAAAGCCAACATTCCATCAAGAATTGCTTTCAGCGTGTCATCACAAACTGACTCACGTACAATTCTGGACTCGGGTGGTGCTGAGAAACTTTTAGGACGCGGTGACATGCTGTTCATGCCCGTTGGTTCCTCGAGACCAACTAGAGTTCAAGGTGCATTTTTGTCTGATGAAGAGGTTGAGCGAATTGTTGATCATAGTATTGAACAGCAAAAGGCAAAATATCAGGAAGAGATGATACCAGAGGAAACTAGTGAAGTAACATCGGATGTTGATGATGATCTATATGACGATGCTGTAACACTTATAACAGAAATGCAGAGTGCTAGTGTCTCAATGCTGCAACGCAGATTCCGAATTGGCTATACACGGGCAGCACGATTAATTGATGCGATGGAAGACAGGGGCATAGTAGGCCCTTATGAAGGTAGCAAACCACGAACTGTACTAGTTTCACAAAGTGAAGAAAAGTCTTCATAATAACATGTAGCGGACAGTTATCCTAGAGATTTAGGAAAAACTGTCCGTTCATACTGTCGTTTATAACCTTCGACTTTCGAACTATTTTTTGATAACTTTTTTATGTAAATTTTCCTATATCTATTTATTTATTATTCTAAAAGTGTTATATTTATGTCGAATATAAGAGTCATACGTCAGATGTCAGATCTCTTTTAAGTTGAATAGTGAAGATTGGAGGGTTGTCATGTCGATTAAGATAGATTCACGTCAGTTATACTTGCGAGTTATCGATGTAATAAAACGGGATATTGAAAACGGTACCTATAAAACGAAGCAGAAACTCCCATCAGAATTTCAGTTATCAAAATTACTAGGAGTCTCACGCGCCACTTTAAGAGAGGCATTACGTGTGTTGGAAGAAGAAAATATAGTGACCCGGCGTCATGGGGTAGGGACGTTTGTAAATCCAAAACCAATCTTTTCTTCAGGAATTGAGCAACTGAATAGTGTTACATATATGATTGAACAATCCGGAAAGACGCCAGGTTCTCAATTTCTATCGACAGAATTGCTTGAGCCTACTGAAGACGAGCGACTAAAGTTTTCACCAAAAGAATTTAGTTCACTTGTGAAAATTGAGCGCGTCCGAACAGCGGATAATGATCCTGTCGTTTTTTGTATTGATAAAGTACCAGAAGGATTAGTGCCTATTGATATAATTAACAAAAAAGATTCGTTGTTTAAACTTATGGAAAGTTATTCAGGCAAAAGAATTTCGTATGCGGTAACATACATTGAACCTGTAAGCTACCATGATCGTATATACGAAATCCTAAAGTGTGACCCTGAACAATCACTTCTCTTGTTAAAACAAATGCATTATACCGATGAGGATGAACCGGTTTTGTATTCAGCTAATTTCTTTCGGTCTGATTTATTCAGTTTTCACGTTTTAAGAAAGCGTTTGTAAGGGGTTTCATATATATATTCTATTTAGGGAGGTGGTTGAAGGATAGTACTTTATACTATTTTTACTTAGCAGTCAATAAAGTGTAAATACTTTCTTACTGCATAAGTGCAACTAAACTTTTTATATTTAACCAAAAATAGGGGGTTCTTATTTTGAAAAATCGTAAATTTATTTTACTAGCTGCAATGTTGATGACGATTGGTATGATTCTTGCTGCATGTGGTGGCGGATCTGACGAGGGAAATACCGATAGTGATAGCGGCTCTGATGGTGGAGATAGTTCAGCAAGTGAGGAAACAACTGACTTTTCCGCTGCAATGGTAACAGACGTTGGTGGTGTCGATGATAAATCATTTAACCAGTCAGCATGGGAAGGTTTAAAAGCATGGGGAGAAGAGCATGGCCTATCAAAAGGTGAAGGATATGATTACGCACAATCAAATGATAAAGCTGATTACATGCCAAACCTTACACGTCTTGTAAAAGCAGATTATAACCTGATTTTTGGTATTGGTTTTAAACTGAAAGAAGGTATTACAAAAGTAGCTGGTCAGTATCCAGATACAAAATTTGCAATTGTTGATGACGTTGTAGAAGAGCCAAATGTTGCTAGTCTGACATTTAAAGAACATCAAGGTTCATTTTTGGTTGGTGTTGCTGCTGCCAAAAAGACAAAAACAAATAAAGTAGGATTTGTTGGTGGAGTCGATTCTCCATTAATTAATAAATTTGAATCTGGTTTCAGAGCAGGTGTTAAATCAGTAAACGCTGATATAGAGGTTGAAGTTCAGTATGCAGAATCATTCGCTGCTGCTGACAAAGGTAAATTAATTGCTTCAAATATGTATAATAACGATATTGATGTTATTTATCATGCATCAGGCGCTACAGGTAATGGTGTATTTGCACAAGCCAAAGACATTAAGCAGAATAATCCTGAACGTGAAATCTGGGTAATTGGTGTTGACCGTGACCAATATGAAGAAGGACAAATTGGTGATCATAATGTAACCCTTACTTCAATGGTTAAACGTGTGGATATTGCAGTCCAGGACATTTCTAACCAGGCAATGAATGGTGAATTTCCAGGCGGGGAAAATGTGCAGTACGGCTTGGAAGATGGCGGCGTTAGTGCAGCCAAAACAAATGAAGAAGCATTAACTGAGGATATTGTTTCAGCTATTGAAGATTGGAAAGAAAAAATCGTAAATGGCGAAGTGGAAGTTCCTCAAACACGTGAAGAAACTGAGAAATTCATTGAATCTTTATAATTGGATGCTTAAAAAGGCTGGATAAACCAGCCTTTTTTATCCTTACATTTTATTTCGAAAGTCCTCAAATGAAGAGATAATCTTCCAGCCCTTTTCATTTGGTGATATTTCAATAGAATAAATAACGTTACAGCTTTATAAAGGAGTGAAATCATTTGGATTATGTTATTGAAATGCTTAATATACGGAAGGAATTTCCTGGTGTTGTTGCAAATGATGACATTACAATACAAGTTAAGAAACAGGAAATACATGCATTGTTAGGGGAAAATGGTGCTGGAAAATCTACATTAATGAATGTTTTATTTGGATTGTACCAGCCAGAAAAGGGTGAAATACGTGTTAACGGTAAGAAGGTGAACATTACTGACCCTAATATTGCCAATGAACTTGGAATTGGTATGGTGCATCAGCACTTTATGTTAGTTGATACATATACAGTAACAGAAAATATAATACTGGGCAGTGAGCCAACAAGTAGTGGGAAAATTAACCTGAAGCAGGCAGAACAAGAAATAAAGGAGCTTTCTGACCGGTATGGACTTAATGTAGACCCAACTGCAAAAATTCGTGATATTTCAGTTGGTATGCAGCAGCGTGTGGAAATTTTAAAAACACTGTATCGTGGAGCTAATGTTCTGATTTTAGATGAACCAACAGCGGTTTTAACACCACAGGAAATTAAAGAGCTTATTGAAATTATGAACTCATTAATTAGAGAAGGGAAATCTATAATACTGATAACACATAAACTAAAAGAAATTATGCAGGTTTGTGATCGTTGTACAGTTATTCGAAAAGGAAAAGGGATTGATACCGTTAATGTAGGTGATACAAACGTTACTGAATTAGCATCCCTTATGGTGGGAAGAGAAATCAGCTTTAAGACTGATAAAGAAGAAGCAAACCCGAAAGAAAATGTTTTGAGCATTTCAAATCTATATGTTGAGGACGCCCGTAAAGTTAACCTTGTTAAAGGTTTGAACCTTGATGTTCGTGCAGGAGAGATTGTTGGTATAGCTGGTGTTGACGGAAATGGGCAAACAGAATTGATTGAGGCAATTACTGGTTTGAGAAAAGCACAGTCCGGGTCAATTACCATCAACAAAAAAAACATAATGAATCTTAAACCACGAAAAGTAACAGAAAGTGGTATTGGACATATACCACAGGACCGTCAAAAATACGGTTTGGTATTGGACTTTCCAATTGGTGAAAATATGGTGTTACAAACGTATTATCAAAAACCATACTCCAAAAATAAAATATTAAATTTTAAAGAGATTAGTAAAAAGGCTAAGGACTTAATCGACGAATATGATGTTCGAACGCCGAATGAATTCACCAAAGCCAGGGCACTATCCGGGGGAAATCAGCAAAAGGCTATCATTGCCCGTGAAGTCGACCGATCACCTGATTTATTAATTGCTGCACAGCCTACCAGAGGTCTTGATGTGGGGGCAATTGAATTTATTCACAAAAAATTAATTGAGGAACGTGATAAAGGGAAAGCGGTACTTTTAGTTTCTTTTGAACTTGATGAAATATTTGATGTGAGCGATCGGATTGCTGTTATGTTTGATGGTCAAATTGTTGCAAACGTTAAACCTGCAGAAACGAATGAACAAGAACTTGGGTTACTAATGGCGGGTAGTAACAAAGACGAGGCAGGTGAAACAAATGATATCGAATAGATTATTTAATATATTAATTCCGGTAATTTCTGTTTTGCTCGGTTTGATAGCTGGAGCAATTATCATGCTAGCTTCAGGTTATAACCCAATTACAGGATACAGCGCATTATGGGCAGGTGCCTTTGGTGACTTATATTATATGGGTGAAACAGTAAGGCAGGTTACACCATATATTTTAACTGGACTGGCTGTAGCATTCGCCTTCCGTACGGGCCTATTTAATATTGGTGCAGAAGGACAGGTTATTGTAGGATGGCTTGCAGCAGTCTGGGTTGGTTTGGCTATTGATGCTCCAATGATTGTCCATTTGCCACTGGCGGTATTAGCTGCCGCAGCTGCAGGTGCACTTTGGGGCTTTGTTCCAGGTATTTTAAAAGCAAAGCTTGGTGTACATGAAGTAATTGTTACGATTATGATGAACTATATCGCATTATACGTTACAAATGAAGTCATTAGGAGTATTTTAACGGATAATTTGAGTTCAACTGAAAATATTCCTGCGTCAGCATCGCTCGCATCAGAATGGCTTCAGGGTTTAACTTACTTTTCAAGGATGCATTATGGAATATTAATTGCCCTTTTTGCGGCAATCGTAATGTGGTTTATTATTCAACGAACTTCAGTTGGATATGAACTGAAATCTGTTGGATTTAATCAGCATGCATCGAAATACGCTGGTATGAATGTAAGTAAAAATATTGTTCTGTCTATGGTAATTGCCGGAGCTTTTGCAGGCTTGGCAGGGGCTATGGAAGGATTAGGTACATATGGATCTGTCTCTGTTATGTCTGGTTTTACTAATCTTGGTTTCGATGGTATAGCTGTCGCATTATTAGGTGCGAATACCGCTATTGGTGTTGTTTTTGCCGCCATATTGTTTGGTGCATTGAAGGTCGGGGCAATAAATATGCCGACCGCTTCTGGTGTTCCTACAGAACTTGTTGATATTATTATTGCATTAATCATCTTCTTTGTAGCATCAAGTTATATTATTAGATGGGCAATACTTCGCTTTAAAAAGGAGGAGAAATAAATGGGGCTTGTAGATCTGTTACAATCAATTATTCCGCCCGCACTTTTCTTTTCAGCGCCTCTGATATTTACGGCGTTAGGTGGAGTATTCAGTGAACGTTCAGGTGTTGTTAATATTGGGTTAGAAGGTTTAATGGTCATGGGTGCATTTGTCGGTATTGTATTTAATTTGACATTTGCTGATGTGCTAGGCGCATGGACACCATGGGTTTCAATATTAGTTGCTATGGTTGTTTCGGCTATTTTTGCAATAATCCACGCCGTTGCATCTGTCTCATTTAGGGCTGATCAAGTTGTAAGTGGTGTAGCTATTAACTTTTTAGCGTTAGGATTAGGCGTCTTTTTAACGAAACAATGGTATGGAAAAGGTCAAACGGATATGGTGACAGAACCTTTCTATACAAATGATATTGCGTTTTTAAGTGATATACCCGTACTAGGACCAATCTTTTTTCAAGACATATACCTTACCTCATATATCGCAATAGCATTAGCATTTGTGGCCTGGTACATTTTATATAAAACACCATTTGGTCTCCGGTTGCGTGCTGTTGGGGAACACCCAATGGCAGCTGACACAAATGGAATAAACGTTTATAAAATGCGCTATATTGCTGTTATTCTTTCCGGTGCATTTGGTGGATTGGGTGGCTCCGTCTTCGCATTAACAATCGCATTAAACTTTTCGCATGCGACAATTGTTGGTCAAGGGTTTATGTCTTTGGCAGCTGTTATTTTTGGAAAATGGCATCCGCTTGGTGCAATGGGTGCAGCTTTATTCTTTGGTTTTGCACAGAGTCTAAGTGTTATAAGTGCAGGAATTCCACTGCTGGAAGATGTTCCACAAGTATTCTTGTTGATTGCACCATATGTATTAACAATTTTAGCACTAGCTGGCTTTATCGGCCGGGCAGAAGCGCCAAAAGCAAATGGAGTACCATACATTAAAGGAAGCAGATAAATAGTGAAAAACCTGGGTTGTTATTATATTAATAGCAACCCAGGTTTTTTTGCTATAAAATAACAATTATAGGAGCACACTAAGAGTAGAATAATTTTCAAACAATACATATCCCGGGAGGGTCACGAATGGATACAATGGTTGAAGATGTGACACATGAAAATGGTGTAAACCTGCATGTTGTCCCAAGTAAAAAATTTAAGACAGTGACGATTACAGCTAAGCTAAAAGCTCCATTGTCAAGGGAGACAATAACAAAACGTGCTTTACTTCCATATGTTTTACAACAAGGAACGAAATCCTTTCCAAGCAGGAGTGACATACAATCAAAACTTGACAGCTTATACGGTGCAGTCCTTTCGATGGGGGGAGGAAAAAAAGGAAACGATCATATTCTGAGTATTCGTATGGAAGTGGCAAACCAAAAGTTTATTAAGGATGAATCCGCTATATTAGATGAGGCAATGGCACTACTAAAAGAGGTTATCTTTCATCCAAACAGTGAGAATGAAGCCTTTAAGCAATCTATCATAGATAGGGAAAAAGATACATTAAAACAGAAGATGAGCGCTATAATTGATGATAAAATGAGTTATGCCAATATGAAGCTAATTGATAAAATGTGTGAAGATGAACGATATAAACTGCATGTTCACGGGTATGAAGAAGATTTGGAATCAATTACTGCTGAAAATCTTTTTGCATATCATCAAACTGTATTGCAGGAAGATCAGCTGGATATTTATGTATTAGGTGATTTTGATTCTGCAACAGTAAAAGAAAAAATACGTTCAACATTCCAACGAAATGAATATCAAGTTGCACCTAATAAAAAGGAAGATGCGTCCAAAGAATTGAAGCAGCAGCCGAATACTGTCATAGAAAAGCAGGATATTCAGCAAGCAAAGCTGCATTTTGGCTATCGAACTCACAGTACTTATCAGGACGATGATTATTTTGCGCTGCAAGTATTCAATGGTTTATTTGGCGGGTTCCCCAGTTCCAAATTATTTATCAATGTCAGGGAAAAAAATAGTCTTGCCTATTATGCAGCATCAAGATTTGAAAGTCACAAGGGACTATTATTTGTGTTTAGTGGTATAGCTCCCAATGATTACGAAAAAGCAAGAGAAATTATTGAACTGCAGATGGATGCAATGAAAAAGGGTGATTTTTCAGCAGAAGAGATGGATAATACAAAGGAACTAATCATTAATCAGCTGCTTGAAACCATGGACAGCGCACAAGGTATGATTGAGTTATTGTACCAGCAGGTTGTTGCAGGGACTGAAAGACCACCGCAGACATTAATTGAGGGTATTAAACAGGTATCAACAGAAAATGTAATTGAAGTAGCGAATAAAATTGAACTGGATACGATTTATTTATTGACTGGCAAGGGAGGAGAATCAGATGAATAAGTTAACATATGCAAATATTGATGAAACAATTTATACAAATCAGTTGAAAAATGGATTAACTGTCTTTTTACTTCCAAAGCCCGAGATGTCAAAAACGTATGGTGTCTTTTCCACTAACTATGGATCGATTGACCAAACATTTGTGCCGATAAATGGTAGTGAAGAGATTACAGTCCCCGAAGGTGTCGCACACTTTCTGGAACACAAGATGTTTGAAAAAGAAGATCGGGATGTATTTGCAGATTTCAGTAAACAAGGTGCGTCACCAAATGCTTATACATCATTTACTAAGACGGCATACTTATTTGCCGCTACAAATTTTATTGAAAAAAATGTTGAAACATTACTTAATTTTGTTCAGGATCCTTACTTTTCAGAGGGATCGGTAGAAAAAGAAAAAGGAATCATCGCTCAGGAAATTGAAATGTATAATGACCAGCCCGATTGGCAGTCTTTCACCGGGACACTCAGGAGTATGTTCCAAAATCATCCTGTTAAGATTGATATTGCAGGTACAGTAGACTCCATTAACTCCATTACAAAGGATGATTTATATACGTGTTATAATACGTTTTATCACCCTGAGAATATGACACTGTTTATTGCGGGTAACTTTGATGCAGATAGTATGATGAATTTAATTCAAAGTAACCAGGACTCCAAAGACTTTGCTAAATTGGATACTATTCAACGGGAGTTTCCCGAGGAACCAAAAGGGGTTGCAATGAAAGAGAATAAGATTGTGATGCCAGTCTCGATTGCAAAATGTACTGTAGGTATTAAAGAATCATCAGGAGAACTAAATAAACAGGAGTTTCTGGAAAAAGATTTGCTCCAGAGTATGATTATAGACTTTTACTTTTCAAAAAGTGGTCCTTTTTATAAAAAGTTATACGAAGAGAAGCTTATCGACAGCAGTTTCTCATTTGAAACAAATTTAGAAAAAAACTTTGGCTATTCTTTTATTGGCAGTAATACAGATAATCCTGACCAATTTGCGGGGAGGGTTCAGGAGTTATTAAAATCAACTTATGATGCTACGTTTACAGCTGAAGAAGTTGATCGTATGAAGAAGAAAAAAATTGGACAGCTATTACGTGCGATGAATTCACTTGAATTTATTGCGAATAAATATATCCATTACCATACGATGGGAATCGATTTATTTGAGTTGATACCATCTATTCAATCATTGACGGTAGATCAGTTCAATTCATTTGTGCGGGATTGGATACAGGATGATCGTATAGCTGTTTGTAAAATTGTTAGCGAGTAGGGGATTATATGGGGAAAAACGTATTACTGATTGGAGCTAGCGGCGATATTGGTGGTGCAATTGCTAAAGCACTTGCTAGCGAAGGCTACAACCTTTTATTGCATTATCACAAGAATAAACAAGCAATCGACAGATACCGATTAAATCTTAATGAAGAATTGATATTAACCGAAATTCAAGCTGATCTTAGTGTGGAAGCAGAAGTTAGGAGATTATTAACACAGCTCGTTTTCCCTGTTGATGCCGTTATATTTGCTAGTGGCAAGGCTCATTATGGATTGTTCCAGGATACAGATGAAAACGTTATGGACGAGATGCTTAATTTACATGTAAAAACGCCTTGGCTGATTACAAAGCATTTATTGCCTGCGATGATCCAGAATAAGCAAGGAAAGATTATCTTTATTACATCCATTTGGGGTGAAATTGGTGCAAGTAACGAAGTAATGTATTCATCACTAAAAGGTGCCCAGAATAGTTTTGTGAAATCGCTGGCTAAAGAGGTCGCACCCTCAGGGATATCTGTGAATGCTGTAAGTCCTGGATTTATTGACACAAAAATGAATAACCATTTACTGCCTGCTGAAAAAGAAAACATAACAAATGATATACCAAACAATCGGGCTGGAACAACGGATGATGTTGCCAATGTAATCCTTTTCTTAATGAATGAAAAATCAAGTTATATTCAAGGAGAAATTATCAATGTAACCGGTGGCTGGTAATCCTCAATAGTTATGTATAAACTTGCTAAAAAATCAAATACTAATCATGTAAAAAATTGAAGGAGGCAGATTTGTATGTCCGTTCTGGATAATTTTGATTCATGGAAAGGTTTTTTAGCGAATAAACTGGAGCAAGCAGAGTCGCAGGGTATGAGTCAGCAGGCCGTATCGAATATGGCATACGAAGTTGGTGACTACTTAGCTAAAGGTACTGAAGCTAAGAATAATGAAGAAGCAGTGCTAAGAGAACTTTGGAATGCAGCGGATACGGATGAAAGACATGCATTAGCTAACACAATGGTAAAACTCGTACAGAATCAGGGAAATACAAATTAATATTATCTATATAAATAGAGAAGCTGTTGACTAATACATGCAGCTTCTTTATTTTTTCCCATACGGAAATGCATAATCTTCTTTTCACGGAACTTAAAATCCTTTATTATAGTTATATAGATATATTGCAATAATATGTTTGTTTCGTTACCATTAATACAGCATATATATATAAAGGGGCTTATTATGGAAAAGACAGAATGGTACCTTGAATATGAGATTCAATATAATCGCCCTGGATTACTGGGTGATATTTCTTCCTTGTTAGGGATGCTCTCTATTAATATTATATCTATAAATGGTGTAGAGAATTCAAGAAGGGGTATGTTATTACTTTCAAGGGAAGACGAGCAAATCACTCGATTGAAGTCAATTTTACAAACGATGGACATGATAGAGGTAAAAAAATTACGTAAACCGAAACTTCGTGATAAACTTGCTGTAAGACATGGACGATACATACATAGTGATGCCGATGATCGAAAAACGTTTCGTTTCGTCCGTGCTGATTTAGGTGTATTAGTTGACTTTATGGCAGAGTTATACAAAAAGGAAGGACATAAATTAATTGGAATTCGTGGCATGCCGCGTGTAGGCAAAACGGAATCGATTGTTGCTGCAAGCGTTTGTGCAAATAAACGTTGGTTATTTGTATCAAGTACTTTGTTAAAGCAAACCATCCGAAGTCAATTAATTCAGGATGAGTATAATAATGATAATTTGTACATTATTGATGGTATTGTCTCGACTAGGCGTGCTAATGAAAAGCACTGGCAGCTTATTCGTGAGATAATGCAGCTTCCTGCCATTAAAGTTGTAGAGCATCCTGATATGTTCGTACAAACGACAGAATATAAATTAGACGACTTTGATTATATTATTGAATTACGCAGCAGTGAAGACGAAGAAATTACATACGAAACAGTTGAGCAGAATCAATTCAGTCAGGATAATGGCTTTTCGATGTTTGATTTCTAGCAGTAAGAAAAGTATATATTCTTTTCTTATTGCATAAGTGCAACTAAAAATGGATGGTGTTATTATGGAGATAGGAGCAAGACTAAAAGAAGCTAGAGAAGAAAAACAGATATCGTTGGAAAGTTTACAGGAAACAACTAAAATTCAAAAAAGATATCTGGAAGCAATTGAACAAGGGAATTTCCATATTTTACCAGGTAAATTTTATGCTCGGGCATTTATTAAGGAATATGCCAATGCGGTTGGTTTGGATTCAGCCGAGCTACTGGAAGAGTATAAAGATGAAATACCGAAGACCGAAGCAGAGAATTCTACCCAATATACCCAAATTCACCGGTCACGTAAGGACAATAATCCAACGAAAAGTTCACCATTCTTCTCATTTATTCCAACTATTATTGTCGTTCTTTTAGTGATAGGTATTGTTTTTGCAGCGTGGTATTTCTATCAGCAAACCTTGTCTGATGACAGTTCAGAACCTGTAGACCCACAAAATAATGGTGATGAGGTTACTTACCCTGCCGAAAACGATCAAGAAAATGAACAAGCAGAAGATGATAACTCTGATACAACAAGTGAGGAAAACAACAACGATGATACAGAACAGCCAGAAGGACCAGAGCAACCACAACCAAAATTAACGGTAGTTGAAGAAGGTACTGGATCCACACCTGAATCTACACTTGCTCTGGATAATGCAAATGATAATGTAACGGCGACATTAGAGACATCTGCCGAATCATGGCTTGAAGTGGAGAACGGTGATGGTAAATCTTTATTTTCAGGGATGTTCACTGCTGATGATTCTCCGCTTGAACTAGATCTTTCTGAAGCAGAGCGCGTCTGGTTTAGAGTTGGGTCTGCACCTGATTTGTCGATTACGATTGATGGTGTAGAGGTTAATTATCCGGTTGATGAAAATGAATATATGCTTCAAAATCTTTGGATAAATATTAACAAAGCAAGTGCACAATCAAATTAGTAATAGCCATTCTATTTTACCCCCTCCTTATATGGAGGGGGTTTATACCGTAGGAGGAAATAGTTGTGAATATACCAAATAAAATCACGCTCTCACGTATATTTTTAATCCCAATTTTCATTATTCTATTAAGTGTTCCATTCAACTGGGGTGTATGGAACATTGGCGAGTCATCTCTCCCTGTATCACATCTTGCTGCGGCGATTCTGTTTATCGTAGCTTCAACAACTGACTGGGTGGATGGCTATTACGCCAGAAAGTATAATTTAGTTACTAATTTAGGGAAGTTTTTAGATCCACTGGCAGATAAACTACTTGTAGCCACTGCACTTATTTTACTTGTTGAACTAGGACTGGCACCTGCATGGGTTACGATTATAATTATTAGTAGAGAATTTGCAATTACTGGTCTGCGTTTGGTAGCTGCTGGTGAGGGAGTAGTCTTAGCAGCGGGTAGCATGGGGAAATTAAAAACAGTAACTCAAATGGTTGCGATTGCGGCATTACTGCTTCATAATTTTCCATTTTCATATATAGGATTACCTTTTGCTACTATAATGTTGTATGTAGCCTTGTTCTTTACAATTTTATCAGGTTATGATTATTTTGTTAAAAATTGGCATGTAATGAGGGATTCAAAATGACGAAACAGTTTCGAACAGAAATTATTGCAGTAGGTACGGAGCTATTATTGGGACAGATTGCCAACACAAACGCTCAGTGGATGTCGGAAAAACTGGCAACGATAGGAATGAATGTATTTCATCATTCGGTTGTGGGAGATAATCTGCAAAGAGTGAGGGAACAGTTTCAGCATTCAAAGAGCCGGGCAGATATTATAATTGTTACTGGTGGATTAGGTCCGACAGAGGATGATTTAACTAGAGAAGCTTTTCAGAAAATCGCCAAAAGGGATATAATTGAACACCGACCATCAATGGAGAAAATAGAGGCATACTTTAGGAAACAGAGAACTAAAATGACAGTGAATAATCGAAAACAAGCTCGCGTATTTACTGGTGCTGACGTAATTGAAAATACCGTGGGGATGGCACCAGGAATGATTGTATCTGAAGATGATACAACGTGGATTTTTTTGCCTGGTGTACCAAGAGAAATGAAACAGATGATGTTGGATAAGGTAATGCCGTATCTTCAGCAACTAACAGGAGAAAGCTCCGTTATTAAATCCACAATGCTGCGATTTATAGGCATTGGTGAGTCACAGCTTGAGGATGAACTTAGTGATATTATTCAAAATCAAAGTAATCCCACGATTGCTCCTTTGGCACAAAGTGAAGGTATAGCTATAAGGCTAACTGCTAAGGCGAACACCCAAGAAGAGGCTTTAAGTTTAATCAGCAATACAAAGCTGCAAATTCATGCCAAAGTAGGAGACTACATCTATGGAGCCGATGAGCAATCAATAGAGGAGAACGTGTTTAACTTGTTAAAAGCTCAAAATAAATACATAGGTGCTGCTGAAAGCTTAACAGGAGGTATGTTTACTGACAAACTTATAGCTGTTGAGAGCGCCTCTGAAGTATGCCGTGGCGGGCTTGTTTGTTATGATACAAACGTTAAAGAAAATGTATTGCATGTTTTGCCTGAAACGATTAGGCAGCATGGAACAGTCAGTGAAGAATGTGCGCTGGAAATGTCCAGAAATATATGTGCGCTATTAGAGTCAGATATAGGAATTAGTTTTACGGGTGTTGCTGGTCCGGATAGTGTTGAAGGTCATCCTGCTGGAACTGTTTTTATTGCTATCGATAACGGTTCTAAAGAAAGAACTGCAAAGAAATTTACATTCCAGGGTGACCGGCAAACAATACGAAAAAAAGCTACTTTAAAAGGATTTGAACTTTTATATAATTTGTTGAAATAGTATTTTGGGATCATGAATTTACTGGGAAATTGTATTTTCAGAGTCTTATAATCTAATAAATATTATTTCTCACGTTATAAAAACCTCTGAAAATGAGAACATTTATTCGTTCTTTTCTTGGCAAAACATGAAAAACAAGGTATGATGTAGATAGTTAATTAAAGGAGGTAAGCTCGTTGGGAGATAAAAAACAAGCTTTAGATATGGCGCTAAAACAAATTGAAAAACAATTCGGTAAAGGTTCTGTTATGAAATTAGGTGAACAGGCTGAAAAAAAGATTGAAACAATTCCAAGTGGTTCACTGGCACTGGATGTATCCTTGGGAATTGGTGGATATCCAAGGGGGCGTGTGGTAGAAATATATGGACCAGAATCTTCTGGTAAAACAACTGTAGCTCTACATGCAATTGCTGAAGCACAACGTAAGGGTGGACATGCGGCGTTTATAGATGCCGAGCATGCACTTGACCCGACTTATGCACGTGCATTAGGTGTAGACACTGACGAATTATTATTATCTCAGCCAGATACTGGTGAACAAGCTCTGGAAATTGCTGAGGCACTTGTTCGCAGTGGCGCTGTAGATATAGTTGTCGTTGACTCGGTTGCTGCTTTAGTTCCCAAAGCGGAAATTGAAGGCGAAATGGGAGATGCACATGTGGGCTTGCAGGCACGCCTTATGTCGCAAGCACTAAGAAAACTATCAGGTGCAATTAATAAATCAAAGACAACAGCTATATTCATTAACCAAATCAGAGAAAAAGTTGGGGTTATGTTTGGTAATCCGGAAACAACTCCTGGCGGTCGCGCACTTAAATTCTATGCATCTGTTAGATTGGAAGTTCGCCGTGCGGAGACATTAAAACAGGGAAATGATATGGTTGGTAATAAAACACGTATTAAAGTGGTTAAGAATAAAGTAGCTCCACCTTTCAAGAAGGCAGAGGTCGACATTATGTATGGGGAAGGGATATCCAAAGAGGGAGAAATAATAGATGTTGGATCTGACCTTGATATCGTTCAAAAAAGTGGTGCATGGTATTCCTATAATGGAGATCGGCTTGGACAAGGCCGGGAAAATGCAAAAGAATATCTGAAGGCTAATGAGAATGTCATGAAAGAGTTACATGGAATGATCCGTCAACATTATAATTTAGATGAACAGCCAGAAGAAAAAGAAGAAAAAGAAGAATAAGAAGAAAAGGGACAGGAAAGTTTAGATGTCTAAGAATATTTAACTGAAAAATCCTTTGCTGGTAATTACTGGCAAGGGATTTAGTAATTTGACCGGATTGATAATTGTTACGATTCCTTGACATTGTCTATACGGACAATTACAATTAAATTGTATAATTTTATATTTTTATTATACAAATTTACTTATTTATTATTGAACATTGTACATGCCGACAATAATGAATTGTTGTACAACTTATAGCAATAGGAGGTGAACCCCATGGACAGTCCCTTAATCATCTCCATTTTGCTTGCCGTAATCGTCGGTATTGTTGTTGGTTATCTGATTCGTAAATCTATTGCAGAAGCTAAAATTTCCAGTGCTGAAAATTTAGCTAAACAAATAGTAGATGAAGCACATCGAAATGCAGATGCCTCTAAAAAAGAGGCACTTCTTGAGGCGAAGGATGAAAATCATAAACTTCGTCAGCAGACAGAAGATGACTTACGTGAACGTCGAACAGAAGTACAAAAGCAAGAAAATCGTCTGATGCAAAAAGAAGAAAATCTGGACAGAAAAAGTGAAACGCTGGATAAGCGAGAGCTCTTGTTAGAGAATAAAGAACAATCACTAACAGAAAAACAACAACAAATTGAAGAAATGGAAAGCAAAGTGGAAGCTTTAATTCAGGAGCAGCAAACGGAGCTTGAACGCATTTCAGGGTATACAACTGATCAGGCAAGACAGATTATTTTAGAGCGAGTTGAACAAGAGGTTAGTCATGAATCAGCATTAATGATAAAAGAAGCTGAAAATCGTGCGAAAGAAGAAGCTGACAAGAAAGCTAAAAGTATTCTTTCATTAGCCTTACAGCGTTGCGCCGCAGACCATGTTGCAGAAACCACTGTATCTGTTGTAAATCTTCCTAATGACGAAATGAAAGGTCGAATTATTGGTCGTGAGGGCCGAAATATTCGGACTTTAGAAACGCTTACCGGTATCGATTTAATTATTGATGATACGCCGGAAGCAGTAATTCTGTCAGGTTTTGATCCAATACGTCGAGAGACAGCTCGTATGGCTCTAGAGAAACTCGTACAAGACGGTAGAATACACCCTGCAAGAATAGAAGAAATGGTGGATAAAGCCAGACGTGAGGTAGATGAATATATACGGGAAATTGGAGAGGAAACAACGTTTGAAGTTGGAGTACACGGACTACATCCGGATTTAGTTAAAATACTTGGTCGCCTAAAATATCGTACAAGCTATGGTCAAAATGTGTTGAAGCATTCTACAGAGGTAGCGTACCTTTCCGGACTGCTTGCTGCTGAGTTAGGTGAAGATGAAACACTTGCAAAAAGAGCTGGCTTACTTCATGACATTGGTAAAGCTATTGATCATGAAGTAGAGGGAAGCCATGTTGAAATTGGGAAAGAACTAGGAATCAAGTACAAGGAACATGAAGTTGTCATTAATTCGATTGCTTCTCACCATGGTGATGAAGAAGCTACTTCCATTATTTCTGTTTTGGTTGCTGCAGCAGACGCACTATCCGCTGCACGTCCTGGAGCAAGAAGTGAAACATTGGAAAATTACATCAAGCGTCTCGAGAAGCTTGAAGAAATATCAGAGTCGTTTACAGGTGTAGAAAAGTCGTTTGCTATTCAGGCAGGTAGAGAAATTAGAATTATGGTTAAGCCTGATGAAATTGATGACATTGATTCAGTAAAAATCGCACGGGATATTCGTAAGCGAATTGAAGGCGAATTAGATTACCCAGGTCATATTAAAGTAACTGTTATCAGAGAAACTAGAGCAGTTGAATATGCAAAATAATGACCAATAAGAGGAACTAGATTAATAAAAGCGGCCAACTGGTCGCTTTTATTTTTGCTTTACAGTATAATTTGACTGTGAAATATACTATTACCCGTTAGGATGAGAAAAATTATGAAAATAATGTTTATAGGTGATGTAGCAGGATCTCCAGGAAGAGATATGGTTCAGAATTATTTACCTAAATTAAAGGAAAAACACCGTCCGCATATAACTATTATTAACGGAGAAAACGCCGCATCCGGAAAAGGGATTACCGAAAAGATTTATAAGCAATTTCTTGAATGGGGGGCTCAGGTAATCACAATGGGGAATCATACTTGGGATAAAAAAGAAATATTTGAATTTATAGATGACGCCAAGAACATGGTGCGCCCGGCAAACTTCCCAGAAGGCACACCTGGAAAAGGACTTACGTTCGTAAATTTAAATGGAAATGAAATTGCTGTAATCAACATGCAAGGTCGCACCTTTTTACCTGCAATTGATGATCCTTTTCGTAAAATGGATGAACTAATTGAAGAAGCAGAAAAACGTACAAGCATTATTTTTGTCGATTTTCATGCAGAAGCTACGAGTGAAAAACAAGCAATGGGGTGGTACCTGGATGGTCGAGTCAGTGCTGTTGTTGGTACACATACACACACGCAAACAGCTGATGAACGTATTTTACCACAAGGGACAGCATATATTACTGATGTTGGGATGACTGGTCCCTATGATTCGATCTTAGGTATGGAACGAGAAGCAGTTATGAAGAAGTTCCTTACAAGTTTACCGGTACGTTTTGAAATTGACACAACGGGAAGAAGTCAGTTAAATGGTTTTTTAGTTACCATAAATGATAAAACTGGAATGGCTACCCATGTTGAACGCATTTTAATAAATGATGATCATCCTTTCTTTGGTTGATTATTTGAATGTTTAGAATTATTGATGCATAATAAGGTAATAAGCTATCATCTCCAAGAATATAGTAGCAATAGAACTACAATAGTAATTGAAGGAGGTACTAGTAATGGAAGTATTAAAGGTTTCAGCAAAATCAAATCCAAATTCAGTAGCGGGTGCACTTGCGAATGTCCTACGAGAACGTGGAACAGCGGAAATGCAGGCGATTGGTGCAGGCGCCTTAAACCAGTCTGTAAAAGCGGTAGCAATTGCCAGAGGATTTGTAGCGCCTAGTGGAGTTGATTTAATTTGTATTCCGGCTTTTACTGATATTATGATTGATGAGGAAGAACGGACAGCAATTAAACTGATTGTAGAACCCAGATAATTTATTAAATGAAATATTAAGTGTTGCGCAATTGCGTAACACTATTTTTATGACAAAATTGGTAAACTTTCTATTTATAAGACTTTTTTCTTTGCGCTAAACTGCTCATGTATTGTTAAATTTGCCTATAGCCTTTATAATTTAATAATGTACATCTATGTTATTAAAAGCGTTTTATATATAGGAAAGGAGTTTCGTTTATGAATGAGCAGCAACGAAAGGATCAGTCGCAAATAAAGCAACCGGAGAATCCAACGGACATAAAATCCGAATCGGATAATATGAACCGGTTAAAAAACACTTCCAGCGACGACATTATATCAAAGTATTTTGAAACCACATATGAGCCACCAAATTTAAATAAAGCACGCAAACGCGGCCGTGATGATGTGGAGGTTCATTATGACTTTGAAATCCCTGAAGGTATGGAGAAAATTGGCGAGGGCAAAAAGTTCATGATTCGTACATATGGATGTCAGATGAATGAGCATGATACAGAGGTTATGGCAGGTATTTTAACGGAAATGGGATATGAGTCTACTTCTGACACAAAAGAAGCGGACATTATCTTATTAAACACCTGTGCAATTCGTGAAAATGCGGAAAACAAAGTGTTTGGAGAAATTGGTCACTTAAAACCCCTTAAATTAGAAAATCCAGACTTAATCCTAGGTGTATGTGGATGTATGTCACAGGAAGAATCTGTTGTGAATCGAATCTTGAAAAAGCATCCGCAAATTGATCTGATCTTCGGGACGCACAATATTCATCGGCTACCAAACTTAGTAAAAGAAGCTATGTTTGGAAAAGAGAAGATAGTAGAAGTATGGTCCAAAGAGGGAGACATAATTGAAAATCTTCCAAAAGCACGAAAAGGTAATATAAAAGCATGGGTTAACATTATGTATGGATGTGACAAATTCTGTACCTACTGCATTGTTCCAATGACACGCGGTAAAGAACGCAGCCGCAGACCTGAAGATATTATTCAGGAAGTAAGACATCTGACTGCGCAGGGCTATAAAGAAGTTACTCTGCTTGGCCAAAACGTTAATGCATATGGGAAAGATTTAGAAGGATTATCATATGGTCTTGGTGATTTGATGGATGATATTCATAAAATTGATATCCCACGTGTGCGTTTTACAACATCACATCCAAGAGATTTTGATGATCGTTTAATTGAGGTGTTGTCCCAAGGCGGTAATTTACTTGACCATATTCATCTTCCTGTTCAATCAGGCAGTAGTGAAGTTCTAAAGAAAATGAATCGAAAATATACTCGAGAAGACTATTTGGAATTAGTTCGTAAAATACGTGAAGCTATGCCTAATGCAACTCTCACTACAGATATCATTGTTGGCTTTCCAAATGAAACAGAAGAACAATTCGAGGAAACAATGACATTGGTAGAAGAAGTTGGTTTTGAAGCAGCATATACATTTATTTATTCACCACGTGATGGTACGCCTGCAGCCAGAAAAACAGATGACGTACCAGAAGAAGTGAAAAAGCAACGGTTATATCGTTTAAATGATCTTGTTAATAAACAATCAGCAGAATCAATGAAAACATATGATAATAAGATTGTTAAAGTACTTGTGGATGGTGAGAGTAAGAAAAATCCAGATGTTCTTGCTGGGTATACAGAAAGAAATAAATTGGTAAACTTTAATGGTCCTAAGTCAGCTATTGGCAAAATCGTTGAGGTTGAAATTACCGACACCAAAACATGGTCATTAAATGGTGTAATGGTAGAAAATACAGTTGAGGTGAATTAATATGGCTGAATATACGCGAAAACAAATACTTGATGAGGCAAAGGGCTTGGCACAGATGCTAGCTGGTACAGAAGAAATTGATCGGTTTAAGCAAGTTGAGGCGAAAATTAATGATAATAAGAAAGTACAACAGTTAATAACCAAAATTAAAACCTTGCAGAAGCAGGCAGTTAATTTTCAGGCTTATGAAAAGACAGAGGCATTGAAAAAGGTAGAAGGTGAAATTGACCGTTTGCAAGCTGAGATTGATGATATCCCAGTTGTACAAGAATTTAAAGAAACGCAAATTGTGGTTAATGACATATTACAATTGGTTTCTGGAACAATTGCACGTGAGGTAACAAATGATGTTATCTCATCAACCGGCGGTGATCTTTTATCAGGTGAAACCGGTTCAAAAACAAATAACGGCTCAGCATGCAGCCATTAATTTGATGCCAGGCAGGAATTTTTTCTTGCCTGGCTTTCCTTATGGCAATAGTCTTTGAATGCTTTTCAAGAAAAGATATCCCAAACTTTACATCCTTTTATAGAATAGCTATGCACTATAGGTATTTGTCTTGCATAAAATGACTATGAAAAAAGAGGAGGTAAACGAAATTATGACTTTTCTTGATCAAGAATTTAGAGAAATCATTACGAAAGCTGTTTGCGGCAAGGGTAGAAAGTTCACGCAGGCTACTCACAATATCTCACCGTCACATAGACCGTCAAGCATTCTTGGCTGCTGGGTAATTAACCATTTGTATAACGCCAAGAAAAAATCAGAAGATACTGTAGAGGTAAATGGCAGTTACGATATTAATATCTGGTACTCGTACAATGATAATACCAAAACAGAGGTGGTAACAGAACGTGTAACGTATTGTGATTATATTCCACTATCTGTTAAAGATGATCATTGCCTGTCGGATGATTATGATGTCATTGCCAAAGTGATTCAACAGCCTAATTGTCTGGAATGCCAGATTGCCAACCAAGGTCATAAAATAGTTGTGGAAATAGAGCGCGAATTTGTTGTCCAAATTATTGGAGAAACTAAGGTTAAAGTAAGGGTGAATCCAAAAGGCTTCAACGATGATTATGATGATGACGATTGGGGATTTGATATAACAGACGACGAGTTAAGTGATGTAAGTCCGGATTTTGTGAATGATAAGGCGAAAGACTAAACAACTTACGAGGGTTAATTCTCTCGTAAGTTTTTTTGGCAGTTAAAAAATACTTACTTACTGCATTAGTACAACGAAGGAATTTGCTATTAAAGCTAACTGAAAAGTATAAAGTGGTCTAAAGTGAATCAGTTTCATATTTTTCTATGTTATTTCAAATAATAAAAAAATGAGTTGTTTCTGTTTTTAAAAGGTTTATGGGGTTATGGTATGTTTGTACTTAAACTGGCAGGATTATAAGGATGAAGTATTACCACTCGGAATGATGAGGATCTGACAAACGGGCGGAATGAATCCTCATTCCGCTAAATAGCAGAAAAGGTGCTCTCGGAAGGATGAGACGGATCCTCGTTCCGCTAAAAGCAGAAAATCAGCCAAATTTGAGGCAGAAATGGCAAATAGCGGAACGAGGATCCGAACCAAAGCTAAAAACAAGGGTTTTCAAGCAAATAACGGAATGAGGATCCGCCAGAACAGTAAACCGGATCCTCATTCCGTTAAAAAGTTCTTTAACAACAAGGAAAAGTAGTTAATATAAGCTGTTACACAATATACCGCTCCGGAAATAACTTCGCGCACCTTAGGGCAACGCTACAGCCTCCTCGGAAGCATAAACAGCTACCTGTGGGATCTTTAGCTTCTGCTTTTCCTGCAGGAGGGAGTCTCTGCGTATTATTTCCTGCGCTGGATTGCACACAATTTATCTAACAAATATAAATGTCTTTCTTATGAAATGGGGAAGTCGCTTTATGTCTACAAATTATGCTATAATTGTACATTATATTCGGTATTTTTTGGGGGATTAACTTATGGCTAAACACACACCAATGATGGAACAATACTTAAAAATAAAGGCAGAGCATAAAGACGCATTTTTATTTTTCCGATTAGGCGATTTTTATGAAATGTTCTTTGATGACGCAATAAATGCTGCCAGGGAATTGGAAATCACCCTTACAAAACGTGGGGCAGGACAAGATGACCCCATTCCGATGTGTGGTGTGCCCTATCATTCAGCTGCTAATTACATAAAGAATTTAATTGAAAAAGGTTATAAAGTGGCTATTTGCGAGCAAGTTGAGGATCCAAAGGAAGCTAAGGGTGTTGTAAGAAGAGAAGTGGTTCAGCTCATAACGCCAGGAACCGTAATGGAAAGTAATATGCTTAATGAACGTGACAACAACTATATTGCCAGTCTTTCTCATTTCCCTGATGGTTCCTATGTGATAGTTTATAATGATTTGTCAATTGGTGAAAACAATATTGCACTTATTTCAAGTGGATGGGACGCAGTCATTCATGAGTTGTTCAATCAGCCAATAAAAGAAATAGTAATTCCTTCGAATCTGCCTGATGAATTACAGGACCAATTAAGCAAAAAATTAAACGTAACATTATCCTATCAGGATGAAATAAATTTTAATGCGGAATACCGCAGTTTATGTGACAATCTGAATGACGAGCGGCTTGTTAAGGGATTCAGCCGACTGCTTAATTACATTCAATACACACAAAAGCGTTCACTTGATCATTTACAGCCTGCTAAAGTCATTGAATTGGACCATCATTTAGCGTTGGACATGTACTCCAAACGAAACCTAGAATTAACGGAGACAATTATTAAAAAAGGAAAACACGGCAGTCTATTGTGGGTACTTGATAAAACAGTAACCGCAATGGGCTCCAGAATGCTTAAAAAATGGCTTGAACGCCCATTATTAAATAAACATGAAATTGAAAAACGTCATGATATTGTTGATGGCTTTTATCAGGGGTTCATGGAGCGTGATTCGTTACGAGATGTATTAAAATCAGTTTATGACTTGGAACGTCTTGCTGGTCGAGTTGCTTTCGGTAACATAAATGCACGTGACCTTATCCAATTAAAACAATCAATAGAAAAGCTACCGGCAGTTAGTGCCATATTAAGACAGTTCGATCAAAAAAATATAATTGAATTAAGTAGTAAACTCACATTTCCAGAAGAAATTCTATCCATATTAGATACCAGTTTGATAGAAGATCCGCCAATATCGATCAAAGAAGGATCAATTATTAAAGATGGGTATAATGAAAAGCTGGATACCTATAGAGAAGCTTCTCGAAATGGAAAACAATGGATTGCTGAACTGGAACAGAAGGAAAAGAAAGAAACAAACATCAAGTCTCTTAAAATTGGATATAATCGTGTGTTTGGCTATTATATCGAAGTGACTAAAGCCAATTTACATTTATTGCCGGAGGGTAAATACGAACGTAAGCAGACACTATCGAATGCTGAACGTTATATAACACCGGAATTAAAAGAAAAAGAAGAACTTATTTTAGAGGCAGAAGAGAAAAGCGTTGATTTAGAGTACAACTTATTCATTGAAATCCGCGAGCAAATAAAAGAGCATATACCTGAAATACAGCATTTGGCTGATGTAGTCAGCAAAATTGATGTACTTCAGGCATTCGCAACGGTAAGTGAAGCGAATAATTATAAGCGCCCGCGATTTGTTGATGACACGTTATTTATTAAAAATGGGCGTCATCCCGTAATAGAACAGGTAATGAAGGATGATTCGTTCGTTCCGAATAATGTTTCACTTGATCAAAACACTGATGTTCTTCTAATAACTGGACCAAATATGTCAGGTAAAAGCACGTATATGCGTCAGTTGGCATTAACAGTTATTATGGGGCAAATTGGCTGTTTTGTTCCATGTGAAGATGCGGACTTAATTCTGTTCGATCAGATCTTTACGAGAATTGGTGCAGCAGATGATCTAGTTTCAGGTCAAAGTACATTTATGGTTGAAATGCTGGAAGCCAATCATGCCATTGCTAATGCAACAGAAAACAGTTTGATTCTGCTTGATGAAATTGGCCGGGGTACAAGCACATATGATGGAATGGCACTGGCGCAATCGATTGTTGAATATATCCACAATAATATTCATGCCAAAACATTATTTTCAACGCATTATCATGAATTAACAGCACTTGAAAATACCTTAGATAAATTGAAAAACATTCATGTTCGTGCAGAAGAGTATGAAGGAAATGTAGTCTTCCTTCACCAGATAAAAGAAGGAGCGGCTGATCAAAGCTATGGTATACATGTTGCGAAATTAGCAAATCTTCCTAAACCACTCATTGATCGAGCAGGTTTCATTTTAAATCAACTGGAGAATGATGATGACAAGCATGAGGAAGCCAAACTAACTGCTAATGATCAACTATCCTTTTTTATTGAGGAAAAAATACCTAAAGAAAATAAACAGTACAACAAAGAAAACAAATCAATAATTGATGACCTAAACAATATTGATTTATTTGAAATGACACCAATGGAAGCGATGAACGAACTATACCGCTTGCAAAAACATGTGAAAAAGCAGAAATAAAGGGAGTGTTCTCATGAATATCTTTCAAATGCCAGATGCATTAGCAAATAAAATAGCTGCTGGAGAAGTAGTGGAACGCCCTGCTTCTGTTGTCAAAGAATTAATTGAAAATAGTATAGATGCGAATAGTACTTCGATAAAGGTTGAGGTAGAAGAAGCTGGTTTACAAAAAATTAAAATAACCGATAATGGTGATGGTATGTCTCAGGATGACTGTGAGAGAGCATTCTTGCGTCATGCGACAAGTAAGATAAAAAGTGAAACAGATTTATTTCATGTCAAGACACTTGGATTTCGTGGTGAAGCATTAGCTAGTATCGCGGCAGTCAGCAGATTAACGGTAAAGACATCACAGGGAGATAATGCAGCAACAGTGCTTTCGATGGAGGGCGGTTCCATAATAAACAAGGAGAAAAGTGACGCACGTAAAGGTACAGAAATTATAGTGGAAGATTTATTTTTTAATACTCCTGCTCGCCTAAAATACATGAAAACCATTCATACGGAGCTTGGACATATTACAGACTTATTAAACAGGTTAGCATTGTCACACCCGGAAATTCGTTTTGAAGCCGTTCATAACGGGAAGTCTCTCTTTAAGACAACTGGTTCTGGGGACTTGCTTCAGGTAGCTGGAAATGTATATGGGATGAGTGTTGCCAAAAAGATGTTGCCAATCCAACGTGAAACCCTTGATTTTTCAATTGATGGATTTATTGCAAAACCTGAGGTGACCAGAGCCTCGCGTAATTATATTTCCACCATTATTAATGGGCGGTATATAAAGAGTATTCCATTGTCACAAGCGATTATTAGAGGATATCATACACTCCTGCCAATCGGCCGTCTGCCAGTGGTCGTCCTATCGATAACAATGGACCCGATTTTAGTTGATGTGAATGTCCACCCAACTAAACTGGAAGTTCGTTTTAGTAAAGATAAGGAATTATTTGCTGCTATTGAGGAGACAATCAGAACAAAATTTCGAGAAACATCTTTAATTCCTGAACCTGAAATAGGACAAAAACAGGAAAGACAGGAGAAATCTGTTCAAAACACATTGCAATTTAATGAACCACAAAAGGAAGAGCAACAATGGGAACCAAGACCTCAAGTAAATGAACAAGTACCAATTATGGAGCAAGCAAATTCAACTAATAATAATTTTCAACAAGAGCATGATGAAATTCCTACTGATGTAGAGCCGGCAGTGTTCAAAGAAGAACAGCCACGCGTCCCTACCATGTATCCAATTGGTCAACTACATGGTACTTACATTTTGGCCCAAAATGAAAATGGACTATATATGATTGATCAGCATGCTGCGCAAGAACGAATAAAGTATGAATTTTTTAAAGCAAAACTTGGTAAAACAGTTAACGAGTCTCAGGAGTTATTAATGCCTTTGACATTTGAGTTTTCCAAACAAGAGTCTATCTTTATTGATCATTATAAAGGTGAACTCGAAAAAGTAGGTCTGTTTTTTGAGTCATTTGGAAATCAATCCTATATAATTCGTTCATATCCTACGTGGTTTCCTGAAGGTTTTGAAGAAGAGATAATTAGGGAAATGATTGATCAGGTTATGGATGATGAACGGATAAATGTTGAGAAAATAAGAGAAGATGCAGCAATATTAATGTCATGTAAACGATCAATTAAAGCGAATCATTATTTAAACCAGGAAGGCATGTTTCGATTACTGGAAGATTTACGTAAATCAACTGATCCATTTACATGTCCGCATGGCCGACCAATCATTGTGCATTATTCTTCCTATGAGTTGGAAAAAATGTTTAAACGGGTTATGTAAGGCATTGAATAAAAGAAGCACACCTCGTGAAAACTACAGGAAAAACTGCGAGGTGTGTTATGGAAAATCAAAAGATAATAAATTTTTTAAATCAATTGTTGTCTAATTACTTTGTTATGTATGTGAAGCTTCACCGTTATCACTGGTTCGTTCAGGGAAAACACTTTTACCAGCTGCACGAAGTTTTTGAAGATATGTATCAAACCATGGCGACTGACTTGGATGAGATAGCCGAACGAGTGTTAATGATTGATGGCAAACCATTGGCAACAATGGTTAAATACATAAAAGAGTCAACACTTGAGGAAGCGTCTGCCGATGACAAAGAAGACGAGATTATAAGACAGCTAATCAGTGACTATAAACAGATCATTAACGAAATAAAGGATGAAGGTCTTCCTGAAGCTTCCGATCGAAATGATGAGCCAACAGTTGACTTGCTTGTAACATTACAAGGAAAATTAGAAAAGCATATTTGGATGTTACATGCCTATCTCGCGTATGAATAAAGAAATATAGGGGAATGATGATGAAAAAGCCAGTTATTGCAATTGTTGGACCAACTGCTGTTGGAAAAACCAGACTTAGTGTAGAAGTTGCCGAAAAATTTGATGGAGAGATTATAAGCGGAGACTCTATGCAAGTATACCAGGGTTTGGATATCGGAACTGCAAAAATTACCGAGGAAGAAAAACATGGCATTCCTCATTATTTAATTGATACAAAACGTCCGGGTGACTCATTCTCGGTTGCTGATTATCAGCAGCTTGTCCAACAATATATAAATGAAATCGGTTTACATCAAAAGTTGCCGATAATAGTTGGTGGAAGCGGACTATATATTCAGGCAGCATTATATGATTACAACTTTTCAGATCAACGGCGAGATGACGAAGTAACCAGGAAACTGGAAGAAGAGCTAAATAGTCACGGGGTGTTAACGCTACATAATAGATTAAAAAAAATCGATCCTGATCAAGCTGCGAAAGTTCACCCAAACAACCACCGTAGAGTTATTCGTGCACTGGAAATCTATCAAACAACTGGTTTGACTATGACAGAATATCAAAAGCAACAGAAAAGGGAATCCCCATATAATCCCATCTTTATAGGTTTAGAGATGGACCGGAAGCTTTTATATCAACGAATAAATGCTCGAGTTGACAATATGCTTAAACAAGGCCTATTAGATGAGGTTGAGATGCTTTATAAACAAGGCTTTGAAAATTCCCAATCTATGAGGGGAATTGGTTATAAAGAGTTTATTCCCTACTTTAAAGGGGAACAATCGTTGATACAAGCTACGGAAACATTGAAGCAGAACTCCAGAAGATTTGCCAAACGCCAATATACATGGTTTAAAAATAAGCTGGATGTACACTGGTATACAATTACTCCAGAAACAATCGATGAAACATTTAGAAAAATTTTGGATGATTTAGCAGGAATGTTGGAAAGAGTATAGAAGTAATTATATACAGATATAGAATAGAGGAGGATGTGCGATGGCGCAGTCAGTAAACATTCAGGATCAATATTTAAATCAGCTTAGAAAAGATCATATTTCAACTACTGTTTTTTTGACAAATGGATTTCAATTAAGAGGGATATTAAAAGCCTTTGATAATTTTACGGTCCTGCTTGAAACAGACGGAAAGCAACAACTAATTTTTAAACATGCAATATCTACCTTTGCACCAGTGAAAAACGTAGAACTTGAAAAAGAATAATAAATCTAACGGACGCTCTTATTTTATGGGCGTCCGTTTTTAGGCAGGTAAAAGTATAAATCCTTTCTTAATGCATAATTGAAACTAAGGCATGGTGAAGAGTCAGGTTTTCTGATATTGTTTGGTATCTAGGCGTTTGTCACATCTTTTTTATATACCGCGTATACTAACGTGACTAAGGGGTGATGATGTGGAAACGCAAAAACTTCAAAAGAAAAATGGGCAGATTAATATTGTCCTGCATGATAAAAATAATGGAGCGCTTAAAAATACCAGCCAACTACCAGATGCAGAGAGAAGTCCATTTTCACATATCAATTCAGAATTTTCATCATTCATAGGAATGGAGAAATTAAAGAAAACTATAAGAGAAATATACGCAACTATTGTAATAAATGAAAAGCGAAAAGAAATGGGTCTCACTTGTTCGAAACAGGTACTTCATATGCTATTTAAAGGTAATCCTGGAACAGGTAAAACAACTGTAGCCAGAAAACTTGCCAAGATGTATTTTGAGATGGGCCTTCTTTCAAAAGGGCATTTTATAGAAGCTGAACGGGCAGACCTGGTTGGTGAATATATTGGTCAAACTGCTCAGAAAACACGTGCAATTATTCAAAAGGCCATGGGCGGTATTTTATTCGTCGACGAAGCTTATTCACTGGCACGTGGAGGGGAAAAGGACTTTGGAAAAGAAGCAATTGATACATTGGTGAAGCATATGGAGGATAATCATAACGACTTTGTATTAATTTTAGCAGGTTATCCATACGAAATGGACCGTTTTCTGACACTTAATCCTGGTCTAAAGTCAAGATTCCCATTTATATTAGATTTCCAGGACTATGAAGTGAATCAGTTAACAAAAATTGCAAAGCAGATGGTTAATGATCGTGAATATGAGCTTACAAATGAGGCAGAATGGAAACTGCGAACCCATTTATATAAAAAGAAGCAGGAAACCCATCGTAATTTCTCTAATGCCAGGTATGTTCGTAATGTTATTGAGCAATCAATTAGGCTTCATGCTGTTCGATTATTAAACAATGAAAGTTTCACCGTTGATGATTTAATTCAGCTAACAGGAACTGACCTATCACTCGATGAAGAATGACATGTCAATTGTGATGTGGAAGGTTCTTTGCTATGATAAAAAATAAGAAACCACAAAAAAATTACGGTCCGGATAGAGGAAGAGGTATAAATAATGTCTGAACAAATATTAATAATTGCTGTTAAGATGCAGGAGCAAGATGATGATCGATTTGAATCTTCCTTGGAAGAACTAAACTCATTATGTAAAACTGCTGGTGGTATAGTACAAAAAGTAATGACGCAAAATCGTCAGAAGATTCATCCCGCATATTATATTGGTCAAGGGAAAATGGAAGAAATAAATGAAGCGGTTGATGAACTTGAAATTAATCTTGTCGTATCTAACGATGAGTTATCTGCTGGACAATTGCGTAATTTAAGTGATCGATTTGGTGTAAGGGTAATTGATCGCAGTCAGCTAATATTGGATATTTTTGCGCAGCGTGCCCATACAAAGGAAGGTAGATTGCAAGTTGAGCTTGCACAGCTAGAGTATATGCTGCCAAGATTACATGGTCAAGGAGAGGCAATGTCTCGTTTGGGTGCGGGTATTGGAACACGTGGACCAGGTGAAACGAAATTAGAAACAGATCAGCGCCATATCAGACGACGAATATTCGACATTAAAAGACGGTTAAAATTAGTTGTACAGCAACGTGAACAATATCGTAAACGCAGAAAAACAAATGATGCATTTCAGATAGCCATCGTTGGTTATACCAACGCTGGAAAATCGACATTATTTAACCGGTTAACAAATAGCAGCTCACATGAAGAGAATCAGTTATTTGCAACACTTGATCCATTAACAAGAAAGATTCAGCTGCCGTCAGGGTTTCAGACGCTTGTAACAGATACTGTTGGTTTTATTCAGGATTTGCCAACATCATTGGTAGCTTCTTTTAAATCAACATTGGAAGAAGTAACAGAAGCGGATTTTATTTTACATGTAGTAGATGCTGCGAACCCAGATCTTGAACAGCATCAGCACACGGTAAGTAATTTATTGCGTGAATTGAATGCACATACTATACCGACGCTGACTGTTTACAATAAAAACGATAGAATTGATACTGATTTTATTGCAACGAATCACCCCAATATCCTTGTAAGTGCCTTTGATCAAAAAGATATTCAGAAGCTTCAACTAAAAATAGAAGAAATCCTAAAAGATGAATGGAATTGGTATAAAATTGATTTATCACCTGACCAGGGTAAGATGCTGAACCGGTTGGAACATGAGACAATCATAAGTGACCGTTTCTATGAAGAAGAGCAGAATGAATATGTAGTAAAAGGATACATGCGACAAGAGCACCCATTAAAAAGTTTATTAAAGGAGTAAAAATGTACTAATGACCAAACAATTGATGAACCAGGCAGAAGCAGATTGCACTACACAACATAAAAATGTCGCGACTATAGTAGAGAACAATCAAAAGCGGGTACTTGATTCTTTTCAGAAAAACCGTGTTAGTGATAGTCATTTTAATCCAACAACTGGATACGGGTATGATGACTTAGGGAGGGAAACGTTAGAGGCTGTATATGCAGATGTGTTTGGTGGAGAAGATGCACTTGTCAGACCGCAAATTGTTTCAGGTACCCATGCTATATCAACAGCGTTATTCGGTTTATTGAGACCTGATGATGAACTATTATATATTACAGGTAAGCCGTATGATACGCTAGAGTCCGTAATTGGAGTCCATGAAACAAATATAGGGTCATTAACTGATTTCAATATTATATACAGTCAATTAGATTTATTGGAAAATGGTAAAGTTAATTATAATGGAATGAAACAAAAGATTTCCAGGCAAACAAAAGTAATTGGTATACAACGGTCAAAAGGATATGATGACAGACCGTCATTCACAATTGATGAAATAGAAGAAATGGTAACGTTTATAAAAGGTATAGATAAAGACTTAATTGTTTTTGTAGACAACTGTTATGGTGAGTTTGTAGAAGAGAAAGAACCATTACATATAGGTGCGGATATTATTGCTGGTTCGCTAATTAAAAATCCGGGAGGTGGAATAGTGCGAGCTGGAGGATATATAGCGGGAAAGAAAGATCTCGTACTTCAGTGTGCTCACTGCTTAACTGCCCCAGGTCTTGGAAAGGAAACTGGGGCAACACTTAATATGCTGCAGGAAATGTTTCAAGGATTATTCCTGGCACCTCACATTGTTGGAGAATCATTGAAAGGAGCAATTCTGACTGCGAGATTTATAGAGTTAGTCGGATTTAAGACAAGCCCTAATTACAATGCTGAACGCACAGACTTAATACAATCTGTTACATTCGGTAATCAGGAAAATATGATCGCCTTTTGCCAGGCAATTCAGCACAGTTCACCGATCAATTCATTTGTAACTCCATACCCAAGCGAAATGCCTGGGTATCAGGATAAGGTAATAATGGCAGCGGGTACATTTATACAGGGAGCCAGTCTCGAGTTAACAGCAGATGGGCCTATCAGGGAACCATATACAGCATTTGTCCAAGGTGGATTAACATACTCACACGTAAAAATAGCCTTAGTATCCGCGGTGAAAAAGTTAATGGATAACGGTTTGGTATCGATTGAACAGGAAATGTAGAAAGGTATGTTAAGTAAGTTGACATTAATTTGACAACAAACATTACATATGCTATTATTATTTTAGATGATTAAAAGGAGGTATTATAATGGACGATCAAGACAGACGTTCAATGCCTTTATTTTCTATAAGTATTGTTAAAAAATTAACTGAATTGACAGCAAGACAGATTCGATATTATGAAGAACATAGTTTAATTCACCCAGAAAGATCAACAGGCAACCAACGTTTATTTTCTTTTAATGATGTTGACCGATTATTAGAAATAAAAAATCTGATGGATAGAGGAATTAATTTAGCTGGTATTAAACATATCATCACAGAAGAAAATACACAGAATAATGAAAAAGCTAAGCCTCAAATATCAGATCGTCAATTACGTGCAATGCTGAAGAATGAGTTAATGGAAGCAGGGAGAATGGGGAAATCAAGCATGCGTCAAGGAGAGCTTTCTCGATTCTTTCATTAAATAAATAAAAATATTCTAGGAGGCAGTTAGATGAGTTCAGATTTTACCAAAGAACAAATTATGAAGAAAATAGAGGAGGAAAATGTTAGGTTTGTCCGCTTGCAATTTACAGACATGCTAGGAACAATTAAAAATGTTGAGATTCCACTTGGTCAGTTGGACAAAGCCTTAGATAATAAGATGATGTTTGACGGTTCTTCTATTGAAGGATTTGTTCGTATTGAAGAATCAGATATGTACTTATATCCCGATTTAAATACATTTGTGGTATTTCCATGGACTTCAGATAAAGGGAGAGTTGCTCGTTTTATTTGCGATATTTATAATCCGGATGGCACACCATTTGAGGGTTGCCCAAGGTATAACCTAAAACGAAACCTAAAGAAAATGGAAGAATTAGGTTTTGATGCATTTAATATTGGAACAGAGCCGGAATTCTTTTTATTCAAGCTTGATGAAAAAGGTGACCCGTCAATGGAATTGAATGACCGTGGTGGTTATTTCGATTTAGCACCAACCGATCTTGGAGAGAATTGCCGCAGAGATATCGTTCTTGAGTTGGAAGAAATGGGATTTGAAATCGAAGCATCTCATCACGAAGTAGCACCTGGGCAGCATGAAATTGACTTTAAATATTCTGATGCAGTTAAGCATTGTGATGATATTCAAACATTTAAACTTGTGGTTAAAACAATTGCAAGGGAACATAATCTGCACGCAACATTTATGCCTAAACCATTATTCGGAGTAAATGGTTCTGGTATGCATGTTAATATGTCATTATTTAAAGATGGCGAAAATAGCTTCTTCGATACAAAAGGAGAAATGCAGCTTAGTGATGTCGCTTATCAATTTACTGCAGGTGTCATTAAACATGCTACAAACTTTACAGCAGTTACAAACCCAACTGTCAATTCATTTAAGAGACTTGTGCCGGGGTATGAAGCTCCTTGTTACGTTGCATGGTCTGGAACAAACAGAAGTCCACTTATTCGAATTCCGTATTCAAGAGGTTTGAGTACAAGGATTGAAGTTAGAAGTGTTGACCCTGCAGCTAATCCATATATGGCGATGGCCGTATTACTTGCATCTGGATTAGAAGGTGTCAGCAAGAAATTAACACCACCTACTTCTGTAGACCGTAATATTTATATGATGGATAAAGAAGAACGAGAGAAAAATGGTATAAAAGATTTGCCAGCAACACTTATGAATGCGTTAGAAGAACTTCAGAAAGACAAAGTTGTTACGGAAGCACTAGGCGAACACTTATACGAACACTTTATAGAAGCGAAGGAAATCGAATGGGATATGTTCCGTACGACTGTTCACCCGTGGGAAAGAGAACAATATCTATCAACATACTAAAGAGCATATAAAAAAGGCTTTCGTCATTTATTGACGGAAGCCTTTTTGTTATTGAATCGTACGGTATAAGCCGATGACTTTACCTAGAACTGTTACATTTTGATAGATGAGAGGATCCATTGTAGCGTTTTCCGGCTGCAAACGAATTTGATTTTTTTCTTTAAAGAATCGCTTTACAGTTGCCTCATCTTCATCAGTCATTGCTACAACAATTTCTCCGTTTTGTGCAGTATTTTGCTGTTTAACAATTACCATATCCCCATCTAATATACCTGCTTCTATCATACTTTCACCTTCAATGATGAGAACGAAAAGGTTATCATCAGGTCCGGCGCTGGAACTAGGCAATGGTACGAATTCTTCAATGTTTTCTACTGCAGTAATTGGTATTCCGGCAGTAACCTTACCAATAACTGGTGCATATCTTGCTTCTTCTCTAGGAATTTGACTTTCTTCAGATAAAGCTAAAACCTCAATAGCTCTAGGCTTAGTAGGGTCTCTTCTAATAAAACCTTTACTTTCAAGCCTTGCCAAATGCCCGTGCACAGTTGAACTTGAAGCAAGTCCGACTGCTTCTGCAATCTCTCTCACTGATGGTGGATAACCTTTGCCATGTACTTCTTCTTTAATATACTCAAGTATTGTTTCTTGCCTTTTAGAAAGTTTATTCATCTATCATACACCTCGCGCATAGGATTTATTAATGATAGTTTATCACCTATTTTTGGAAAAAGCAAACATTCGTTCGAAAAACTGTTGACAAGATCGTATGTTCGTATATAATGATAAATAGAGGTAGGTACGAACAGGAGTTCTTATTTTGGAAAAGAAAGGACTGATTAATATGTTTGAAAAAGTAACAAAAACAGATATATTTTATTTAGTTGCTTTTACTTTGGCATTAGGTTTCTTGTATTTCTCCATGATCACAAGTGCATAGCGTAAGGAGCGTATAAATTGAATGCAATAATTTATTGTCGTGTTAGTACCGACAAAAAAGTACAAGAGACATCACTAAAGAGACAGAAAGAGGAGTTAATGGCTCTTGCAGATAAACATCTGCTTACCGTTGTAGATTCTATTGAAGAACAAGAGAGCGGGTATGAAATAAATAGAGATGGTATTTTTCGGATGCTTGAATATTTTTCCGAAGAGAAAGCTGAATGTTTGTTAGTACAGGATGAAACGAGGTTAGGGCGCGGAAATACTAAAATTGCCTTGTTTCATCAGTTACAAAAATTAAATATTTCCATATATACAGGTATACAAGGTGGAGAAATTGAGTTGTCAGAATCAGATTCAATGGTGCTGCAAATAGTCGGTATAGTAGAAGAATACCAACGTAAAATCCATAACACGAAAATTAAACGCGGTATGAAAAAGGCAATTGATGGAGGATTTGATCCAAGTGAAAACTTATCAAACCGTCACCATGCTCCTGGAAGAGAGCGAAAAGAGTTTCCAATAGAAGAAGTTGTCCGAATGCGGCGAAATAACTTAACATTTGAGGAAATTACAACTACATTAAATGGTTTAGGTCATCCGGTTTCCAAAGCAACAGTACATCGGCGGTATCAAGAGTTTCAAAAACTTGAATCTAATTTCCATGTAAAGTAATATTAAAAAGCAAGGACATAAAAATTGTTCTTGCTTTTTAAGTGTTTTCTAGGAGGTTTTATAGATGATATCAAAAGAAAAATTGGAACGTATAAATGAACTTGCGAAGAAATCAAAAGAAAAAGAGTTAACAGACCAAGAAAAATCAGAGCAGAAAGAGCTTCGACAGGAATATCTAAAAAATGTACGAAAATCATTTAAAAATCAGTTCAAATCAATGACTGTTATGGATAAGGAAGGAAATGATGTTACTCCTGATAAAGTACGTGATTTACAGGATAGGAACAAAAAACATTAAGTCTGAAACAATTTTAGTTAATACTTGTTACAGGTTATCTTTCATTATAAAATAAAAGGGATGCTAACAACTTTAAAGTGGAAAGGGGAATTTTTTTGTCACAGGATATCGAACAATTATCTATTAATACGATACGTACACTGGCAATTGATGCAATAGAAAATGCAAACTCTGGTCATCCAGGACTACCGATGGGGGCCGCTCCAATGGCTTATACCCTATGGACTGATTTTATGAAGCAAAATCCAAATAATTCAAAATGGTTTAATCGTGATCGTTTTGTGTTATCTGCTGGACATGGTTCCATGCTATTATATGGCTTGCTGCATTTATCAGGGTATGATGTAACAATAGATGATCTGAAGTCTTTCCGTCAATGGGATTCGAGAACACCAGGACATCCAGAAGTACATCATACAGACGGGGTAGAAGCAACAACCGGACCATTAGGACAAGGTCTTGGTATGTCTGTTGGAATGGCAATTGCTGAAGCACATCTCGCAGCAAAATATAACCAGAATGACATATCAATAATTGATCATAATACGTATGCGCTAGTAAGTGATGGCGATTTAATGGAAGGTATTTCACATGAATCTGCTTCCTTAGCAGGTCACTTAGGCCTTGGAAAGCTAATTGCATTATATGATTCAAATGACATTTCATTAGATGGTGATTTAGATCGAGCTTTTTCCGATAATACGGAAGACCGTTTTAAAGCTTATGGGTGGCAAGTTATTCGTGTAGAGGATGGTAATGACTTAACCGCTGTTCGAAATGCAATTAATGAGGCTAAACAGAATACCGAACAGCCAACGTTAATTGAGGTAAAAACTGTTATCGGTTACGGTTCGCCAAATAAATCAGCTTCTGCAGCTTCCCATGGGGCACCGCTTGGTGAAGATGAAGTGAAACTAACTAAAGAGTATTATAAATGGTCACATGACGATTTCCAGGTTCCGGAAGAAGTTTATGCTGACTTTAAAGAGAAGATTGGTAATGATGGTGCAGATGCCGAAGAAAAATGGAACAAACTCTTTGACACATATAAAGAAAAGTATCCAGAGCTTGCAGCTGAATTAGAATTGGCAATGAATGGTGAACTCCCTAAAGACTGGGACAAGAATCTTCCTAGCTATGAGGCAGGAAAAGATTCAAGTGCAACTCGTGCTTCTTCCGGTGAAGTACTTAATGCAGTTGCAGATGCAGTTCCATATTTCTTTGGTGGAAGCGCCGATTTAGCAGGTTCTAATAAAACATCAATAAAAGAAGAAAATGATTTCTCCCGTAAAGATTATGCCGGAAAAAATATTTGGTTTGGTGTACGTGAATTTGCCATGGCAGCTGCGGTAAATGGAATGGCATTACATGGTGGGTTGAAAGCTTATGTTGGGACATTCTTTGTATTTAGTGATTATATGCGGCCGGCAATTCGTCTTTCTTCAATAATGAATGTACCTGTAACGTACGTGTTCACACATGATTCAATTGCAGTTGGCGAAGACGGTCCAACGCACGAACCAATTGAACAGTTACCATCATTAAGAGCAATGCCAGGATTATCACTAATTCGACCTGCTGATGGAAATGAAGTTCAAGCTGCTTGGCGCTTGTCACTAGAATCAAAAGATAAGCCAACGGCACTTGTGTTGACAAGACAAGGCTTACCTACATTAGATGGCACAAAAGAACATGCTTATGAAGGCGTGAAAAAAGGTGCATATGTTGTAAGCAAAGCAGAAAAAGAAATTCCTGATGCGCTATTGCTTGCAACAGGATCTGAAGTGCAGCTTGCTGTTAAAGCAAAAGACGCACTTAAACAAAAAGGAATTGACGTTAATGTTGTAAGTATGCCATCATGGGATCGTTTTAATGCACAAAGTGAAGCCTATAAGAATGATGTGCTACCACCTAATGTTAAGAAACGGTTAGCAGTTGAAATGGCATCACCATTTGGCTGGGAAAGATATGTTGGTGACCAAGGATCTGTATTAGGAATTGAAGGATTTGGTGCGTCAGCCAAGGGTGATAAAGTTATTGAAGAATATGGTTTTACTGTTGAAAACGTTGTTAATCATGTAGAATCACTATTAAAATAAATCTTGCTATAATAGGATGGCCCTTATTGTTAGGGTCATCTTAATTTACCCTGTCGACAAAACTAGTGTTTCTTTGCAACGCAGTATGACAAAATTTTAAACAAAAATGCGTATAATTGAAGGTAAAAGAGGAGGGATTTTGTTGAATCATTACTCTATTTACTGGATAAAAGAAGAATTTGCGCATCACTTTTTTCATAGCAGTGACGTATTATATCGTTTTATTAAGGAATACCAAAAGAATAAAAATAGAGAAGATCTAAAACGTCAATATGAATATATTACAATGAACTTTCCAAAATCATCATTAATCTCTCATATTACAGATAACCACCCAATTAGCAGTTGTCTAAGAGCGGAAGGTGACCGACTTAATATATACAACGATATCCAATATATTTCTTTACATATACAGAAAAAAAAGATAAACTTTCGAAGTGAAATGATACATGATGCCGAAGAATTATTATTTCCTGCATTACGGTTATTCCAGCCGTACTTATTTATAGTGGGAAATGATTTAAACAATTATGGTTGGATTTCTCCAGTTACACAAAGGAAGAAGAACAAGAAAGGACAAGTATTGTATTCTTATCTTTGATTTACTATACTGTATGAGAGACAACACGAAGGAGGAAAGCTTGAATGGACTTGATCTGGGTTATACTAATAGGTGTAGGAGCATTAATTGCAGGTGTTGCTCTTGGATTTTTTATTGCAAGAAAATATATGATGAATTATTTAAAGAAGAATCCACCAATTAATGAACAAATGTTACGTACGTTAATGATGCAAATGGGCCAAAAACCATCACAGAAAAAGATCAATCAAATGATGCGTTCAATGAATAATCAAAACAATAATAAATAACGCTTGTTGGTTAATTTCAGTGTAATGCACAAACCCCTGTTACTAGGTATTAACAGGGGTTTTAATATCAAGACAAGTGTTGGATTATTGTCATATTCAACTGCTTTTGATTAGAGAAAGTTCTGTTAGAATATATGCAGTACTCTAATTAGGAGGATTATCATGTCAGAAATAAATATATTCCTAGCGTTTGGAGCGGGATTTTTATCGTTTATCTCCCCCTGTGTATTACCTTTGTATCCAGCCTTTCTATCTTATATAACAGGTATGAGCGTAAATGAAATAAAAGAAGACAACAAAATGCTTAACCGAAAAAGTGTATTACATACAATCTTCTTTTTACTTGGTTTCTCTGGTATTTTCATAATACTTGGTTTTTCTACTTCATTTGTATCAGAATTTTTAACTACATACAAAGTTATTATAAGGCAAATTGGCGCTATTTTAATTATATTTTTCGGGCTCGTAATTGTAGGTATATTTAATTTCCAGTTTCTAATGAAGGATAGGAAAATAAACTTTAAGAACCGTCCGGCTGGTTTTTTTGGATCATTTATAATTGGTATGGCCTTTTCACTGGGGTGGACACCTTGTATGGGGCCCATCTTAGCAATTGTAATTTCACTTGCTGCAACTCAGCCTGACCTTGGTATGGTCATGATGATAAGTTATATACTTGGGTTTTCATTACCATTTTTAATCCTTTCGTTTTTTGTTGGAAAATTGGATTGGATTAAGCGCCATAGTGTGAAAATAGTTAAAGTTGGTGGATATATTATGATATTTATGGGTATTGCCCTATTCTTTAACTGGATGACGAAACTGACAGCATTTTTAGCTGGATGGTTTGGTTTTCAAGGTTTTTAGGCAAATAAAGTAGATTTTTACAATGTTTTGTATTAAACTTTAATAAGATAAACTATTAGAAAATTAAAGTTTAGTATCCACCACTATTCTTTATATACAAGTTAAAGGGGTATTACATATATGTTTCGACCAAATGATCTCATCTTGCGTACCACAACATCATTAATCGCTTTTATCCTTTTGGGATTCGCCATATATTTACTTCTCGCTGGTCATAATTCGCCTGGTGGTGGATTTGTTGGTGGACTGATGACTGCGTCAGCAATAGTACTAATGTATATGTCCTATGGTTCAGAGGCGTTAGAGAAAATCCTGCCTGTAAATTATCGTATTTTAATACCAAGTGGCTTATTGCTTGCTGTTGTGACTGGCGTTGGATCTTTCTTTTTCAATGAATCATTTTTATCACATACATATGGTTACTTCCAATTTCCTATTTTTGGTAAAATAGAGCTTGCCACTGCAATGTTATTTGACATCGGGGTGTATTTAACTGTATTAGGAGTTACAATTACGATCATTTTGTCAATTGCGAATGATCGATAACGATTATTGGGGGTAATAATCTAATGGCAAGAATACTTTTAGTTGATGATGCGAAGTTTATGAGGGCTACACTAGAAACAATTGTTAAACAAGATAGACATGAGGTTATCGGCGAGGCAGAAAACGGTGAAGAGGCTATTAAACTTTACAAAGAAATGAAGCCAGATTTAGTAACTATGGATATTACAATGCCAGTTATGAATGGTATAGATGCTATTAAGGAAATTATGAAAGATCACCCGGAAGCCAAAATTGTCGTTTGTTCCGCGATGGGGCAACAAAAGGTAGTAGTTGAAGCGATTGAAATTGGTGCTAAAGATTTTGTTGTTAAGCCGTTTGATGAAAATCGGGTTTTAGATACAATAAATCGGGTTCTGTATAATTTTGAGCAGATAAGTTAGTTAATAAGAAAGAGTGATTCTTCATGTTTTGGTTAATAGCAAGCACAGTTGTTGCATGTTTTATGGCTGTTACGATGATATTTATACGGTTAAGGGCATCCAAACAGCCAGCTTCTGTTAAAAAAATTATCTTACCACCATTATTCATGAGTACTGGAGCATTAATGTTTATTTTTCCTGAATTCCAGGTTAAGTGGGTGCAAGTTATCGAAGCATTCTCTGTAGGAGTTTTATTTTCTTTTTTTCTTATTAAAACATCCAAATTCGAAATTAAGAATCAAGCTATTTATTTAATACCGTCTAAATCGTTTATATTTATTTTGTTTGGACTATTGCTTGTCCGCATCATCATGAAGCTTGCAATAGGTGCCACAATATCCTTTGGTGAGACTAGTGGAATGTTCTTTTTACTAGCATTTGGTATGATTGTGACATGGAGAATTGCAATGCTTTTTAAGTTTAAAAAGCTGGAAAAACAGCTTGCATAGTCATTAACTTAGAATTTAAAAAACGCGTTCATACTTTACTGTATAAACGCGTTTTTTTATTCAAATAAATACTCATATGGTGTTATGTCTATATTTTTTTGTTGCATCTTTTTTCGCAAAAACTTATGATCCCGCTTTGGGGTGGCTAAAATATAACCTTCAATGAGGACATCTTGGCTAATTTTTTTTCTTTTTTTCTGTAATGCGACTTCACCGATCTTACTTGCAATTTTTTGCCGTGCAATGTCCCTGAATAATTCAGGAACAGGGGAGACCAGGTCTTCTAATAATTTTTTCTCCTCGTCACCCCACATATGATTTGTTTTTTCCATGAAGTATTCTTCCCAGTCCATTCTCGATTTACCATCTTCTTTTGGTAATTTCTTAAGAAATTTGCGAAACATGAAAAATCCGCCGATTCCCATCAAGCCTATTAGCAGGAAACCCCACAATATAATTAAATAATCAACAACTATTGACATAATATATCACCTGATTCTATTTCAAATAAGAAGTTCAATACCTTTATTTACAAGATATTCCATAAGAAACATTTATTTTTGTCGTTATTTATAGTAACATGACAATATCTAGGTATATCACATTTTCCTTTTTTAGCAGGCAAGAAAGTATTATCTCTCCTTGCTGCATAAGTGCAACATAGACTATCGCCATTAGGACTTGGCAATAAGCCAAGTTTAAGAAATTTTTTACTTTGTATATTAATTATACTATAATCTTATACAATTATAAAAGGATGAAATTATTTATACCCATACATATTTTCGTGAAATTTGTCATATTTATTAGTGTTAAGAATTAATTTGTTTAATAGTCCAAAATAAGGAGGGAATGCTTTGGAATATAAGGATAGTAATCAACAAACAGAAAACAACAAAAATAAACAAATTACCTCTACTAATTTTAATCCGCAAGATTTTTTTCATAATATTGCAGCGCTGCCGCCTTCCATTCTTGAATGGATAGACAGAAATACAAATGGATTTATCGCTATATGGGATGAAAACGGTAGAATCATCTATATATCTAAATCAGTTGAACGGCTACTAGGTTATCAGGTAACAGATCTGCTTGGTACGCAATGGTTCGAAAAGGTTTCTAAGGAAGATGTGGCATACATAAAGAAGCATTTTGACACTAGCCAAGAGTCATCACAAACTTTTAACATAATGATTCAAAATCTTCATGGGAAGAATATATGGACTGAAAACCTAGTCTCAGAGATTAAGGATTCAGATGACCGTGTTTATTATGCTGCAGCAGTAAAAGATATTACTGATAAAAAAGAGGCAGAAGAAATGATGATTCGTTCGGAAAAGATGTCAGTAGCCGGGCAACTTGCTGCCGGTATAGCCCATGAAGTTCGAAATCCGCTAACTTCATTAAAAGGTTTTCTGCAGTTACTTCAGGCAGGTGTGAACAGAAAAGAAGAATATTATAAAATCATGATTGATGAAATTGAGAAAATGGAGACTATCACCTCAGAGCTTCTGTTCATCTCAAAACCTCTAACGGATAACAAAAAAATGGAAGTAGTACAGGAAATGGCTGAAGATGTTGTAACGTTATTAAGACCCCAGGCCAAACTCAAGAATATTGAAATACTTATTGATCAAACCGGTAGCCAGACAGTTTATTGCGATCGGTCCCAAATAAAGCAAGTACTTATAAATATCGTTAAAAATGCTATAGAAGCAATGGAAGAGCCAGGCGATATTCAATTGAATGTATTAACAAGTGAAGATAATATTCTATTGGACATAGTAGACGGAGGACCTGGTATCCCTGAAGAAATTATACATAAATTAAGAGAACCTTTTTTTACCACGAAGCAATCCGGGACAGGGCTTGGATTAATGATTACAACACAAATTCTTGAGAGGCATGAAGGAAGACTTGAGATACTGCAAAATGAAAATAAAGGAAGTACATTCAGAATTATTTTACCGAAACAAAATGAAGTAAATTAAGTTGAAATTATAATTATTATTCCGATTATATTTATTATTGTATAAGTAATTATTATCACTTCTAATAAATTATTAATATATGGTGTGCGACAATAAACATTTGTTTTATATAATAATTTCATATAAGATATATTAGTAGAATACTATTTTTGTCAAAATCCCTTGAAGGATATGACAATTAAGGATGAAAGGGGTATATCTTACTATGGGAATTGATGCGAAAAAGCAGTTTGATTTGAATGGAAAAACGTATAATTACTATCAATTAAAAGCACTTGAAGATGCTGGTCTTGGGAAAGTATCACGCCTGCCATTTTCGATAAGGGTTCTTTTGGAATCACTTGTCCGCCAAAGAGATGGCCATGTAATTAAAGATGATCACATCGAAGGGCTATCAAAATGGGGGACAAAGGACGGAGCTGATGTAGACGTTCCTTTCAAGCCATCACGAGTAATCCTGCAGGACTTTACTGGTGTTCCTGCGGTTGTTGACCTTGCTTCACTACGTAAGGCTATGGTTGATATGGGTGGCGAACCAAACAAAATTAATCCAGAGGTACCAGTTGATTTAGTTATTGACCACTCTGTACAAGTTGATCAATATGGTACACCGAATGCACTTAAAGCTAATATGGATCTTGAATTTGAACGTAATGGTGAACGTTATGAATTTTTACATTGGGCACAAAAAGCATTTGAAAATTATCGTGCTGTTCCACCAGCAACAGGAATTGTACACCAAGTAAACCTTGAGTACATTGCAAACGTTGTTCATGGCCTGGAAAACGAAGATGGTACTTATGAAGCATTTCCAGATACACTATTTGGTACAGATTCTCATACAACTATGATTAATGGTTTAGGAGTACTGGGCTGGGGAGTAGGTGGTATTGAAGCGGAAGCAGGTATGCTTGGACAGCCATCTTATTTTCCTGCTCCAGAAGTAATCGGTGTTAAATTTACCGGAAGCTTTCCACAAGGAACAACTGCTACTGACTTAGCATTAAAGGTTACACAGGTTCTGCGTGAGAAGAAAGTAGTCGGAAAATTTGTAGAGTATTTTGGTCCTGGTCTAAAAGATATGCCACTTGCTGACCGTGCAACAATCTCAAACATGGCTCCTGAATACGGTGCAACATGTGGTTTCTTCCCAGTAGATGAAGAATCGTTAAATTATATGCGACTAACAGGTCGAAGTGAAGAACATATCGACTTAGTTGAAAAGTACAGTAAAGAAAATGATCTTTGGTATTCATCAGATCAAGCGGATCCTGAGTATTCAGATCTAGTGGAAATCAACTTATCTGAGTTGGAACCAAATCTTTCAGGGCCAAAACGTCCCCAGGATTTAATTTCTTTATCAAATATGAAAAAAGAATTTAATAAAGCAATTACAGCTCCAGAAGGCAACCAAGGTTTTGGTATGGATAAATCAGAATTTGATAAAGAGGCAATTGTAAAATATCCTAATGGGAAAGAGTCTGTGATGGAAACAGGTGCTCTTGCTATTGCTGCAATTACATCATGTACAAACACATCTAATCCATATGTAATGTTAGGTGCAGGCTTATTGGCGAAAAAGGCTGTGGAAAAAGGTCTAGCTGTACCGGATTATGTGAAGACATCACTTGCTCCTGGCTCTAAAGTTGTTACACGTTACTTAGAGGACTCCGGGTTAAATGAATATCTTGATAATCTAGGATTTAACTTAGTAGGTTATGGTTGTACAACTTGTATCGGTAACTCTGGACCACTTCGTCCTGAAATTGAGGAAGCTATCTCGAAAAGTGATTTGACTGTTTCTTCCGTACTATCAGGTAACCGAAACTTTGAAGGTCGTATCCATCCACTTGTGAAAGCAAACTATTTAGCATCACCTCCATTAGTTGTTGCATATGCACTCGCAGGAACTGTTGATGTTGATCTTACAAAAGAGGCACTTGGAACAGATGCTGATGGTGAGCCAATTTACTTAGCTGATATATGGCCATCAATGGAAGAAATCAAAGACACGGTAGAAACTGTTGTTAAACCTGAAATTTTCCGTAAAGAATATGAAAATGTATTTAATTCAAATGAAAAATGGAATGAAATTCAAACAACTGATGAACCTTTATTCGAATGGGACAATGACTCAACATACATTCAAAATCCACCATTCTTTGAAGGCCTAACTAAAGAAAAAGGGACAGTGAAGCCACTAAACAAACTGCGTGCAATTGGTAAGTTCGGCGACTCTGTTACTACTGACCACATTTCTCCAGCTGGTGCTATTGCAAAAGACATGCCAGCAGGAAAGTATTTGCAGGAAAAAGATGTATCGCCAAGAAACTTTAACTCCTATGGTTCACGCCGTGGTAACCATGAAGTAATGATGCGTGGTACGTTTGCTAATATTCGTATTCGTAATCTATTAGCACAAGGAACTGAAGGTGGGTACACAACCTATTGGCCAACTGAAGAAATCATGCCGATTTACGATGCAGCCATGAAGTACCAGGAAAATGGTACTGGTCTACTGGTAATCGGTGGCAAAGATTACGGTATGGGATCTTCACGTGACTGGGCTGCAAAAGGAACAGATTTACTGGGTATTAAAACAGTAATTGCTGAAAGTTTTGAGCGTATCCACCGTTCAAACCTTGTAATGATGGGTGTATTGCCATTACAATTTGAAGACGGTGAAAGTGCCGATAAGCTTGGCTTGTCTGGTAGAGAAACATTTAATGTGGAAATTGATGAGAATGTAAAACCACATGATCTTGTTAAGGTAACAGCCGTTGCTGAAGATGGTAAAACTACTGAATTTAATGTGATTGCTCGTTTTGACAGTGATGTTGAAATTGATTACTACCGTCATGGTGGTATTCTGCAAATGGTTTTACGTAACAAACTTAAATAATTTTATCTTAAAAGCCAGTGTATCGGTATTTATCGGTACATTGGCTTTTTAACAGTTAAAGTTAGGATAATCAATATTTTATTTTGACGATAAGCAAAGCTTTCTCATATGAATTATTTATGAACAATAACCCAATACCCTTTACATATATATTAAATAGCAATACGATATGAGTATTGAAAGAAATAGGCAGGGGATTCATAATGATAAAAAATTTGATTGGTATAGCGGTATTAGTCACACTTAGTATCATTGTTATAGTTGGTTTAGTAGATAACAATACGAATAAAACAAGTTGGACAGGTGTACCTGAGAACAATGCTGAAGGGGCTGGTATCGTGGCTCCCGGACAGACAGGGATCAAACCTGGAAAAATGGCTCCGGATTTCGAACTGCAGACACTTTCAGGAGATACGTTCAAACTATCTGATTTACGTGGAAAGAAAGTTATTTTGAACTTTTGGGCATCATGGTGTAATCCTTGTAAAGAAGAAATGCCTGAAATGCAAAAGTTTTATGAGGATCATAAAGATGAAGTAGAAGTTATAGCTGTGAATCTTACTGGAAATGAAGTTGGGGTTAAGGCAGCGAGAGATTATATTAACAAACATAACTATACCTATACAATCCCGTTGGATAAGGACTTGGTTGCTCGTGAAAAATATAATGTTTCGATCATTCCGACAACCTATTTTATTGGAACAGATGGAAAAATTCAGCATCCGCATAAAGCTGGCCCAATGACATATGAGTATATGACTAAAATGTTAGATAAGTTAAAATAAATTATATATTTACGAAGAAATGGTAATACTACTCATTAAAAGGAGTGGATTACTATTTCATTAAAGAAAAGAATCTCTTTTGATGAGCTGGTAAAAGAAAATAGAAGGCAGATTTTAGAAGACCAAACTCGTTTAGAAGAAATTGAGCAAGGTTTTGAAATGAAACACCGTTTGTTAAATAAAAAGAAAACAGAACAATAGTCTGACGGGTTATGTTTTTGGAAGAGAAAAGTGCTAATACAAATAATAGCCTGCAAACATTTCATTATGATTATTTTATGTTAAAGAACCTATTTTTAACGGTACGAGGATCCGATTTACTGACTTGGCGGATCCTCATTCCGTTATTTCCTTGAAAATCTACGTTTTAAGCTAGGGTCCAGATCCTCGTTCCGCTATTTGTCATTTCTGCCTCGAATTTGGTTGATTTTCTGCTTTTAGCGGAACGAGGATCCGTCTTACCTTTCTCAGGACACTTTTCTGCTAAATAACGGAACGAGGATTCACTTCGACTGTTTGGCGGATCCTCATTCTGTTATTTCCTTGAAATCCTTGTTTGAATTTGTATCTTAAATAAGTATTGTTAAAAATAGGTGTTAATCGTTTTAGGCGCGTATTTAGTGTTTCTCCCCTAATACTGAACGCGTTAACAATGATAGCCTTGTCCTTATATTGGACAGGCTTTTATTTTTGTATAATATCAGGTTTAAGGTGAAAATTAAGAAAAGATCACCTTAGAGGTGGAATATATATGCAAAAAGGAGTGGTTGAATGACTGATAAACATAACAACAAACCGAAACCTGATGACCGTAGTGATAACGTAGAGAAACTCCAGCACATGGTACAGGATACTCTTGAAAATATGGAAGAGGCAGATGAAACAATGGAATTCTCATCTGGTAAAGAAAAAGAAAATATTAAAGCTAAAAATGAAAGAAGAGAACAAGCAGTTGAAGGAATGAGACAGGAGATTAGTGACGAGTCAAAATCGTAACCAGACAAACCTCAAACCATATAGTTGGTTTGAGGTTTTCTGTAGCAGTTAAGCAAAGTATCTTATTTCAATATAATTTTGTGATAAAATGTTTGATGTAATGTAATGAAAGGGTGAATGATTGTTGAATAAGGTACGTACACCAATCGAAGTAAGGTATCAGGAAACAGACCAAATGGGAGTTGTCTACCATGCAAACTACTTGGTATGGTTTGAAATTGGCCGCACAAAATTTATAGAAAATCTGGGATTGACATATGCGGATATGGAAAAAAACGGGGTCGTGTCTCCTGTTGTAGATGCGCAAATTTCATTCAAGAAACCAATCCGTTATGGTGAGGACACAACAGTAGAAACATGGGTTGAAACATATGATGGAATTCGTACAGTTTATGCGTATAATATAATAAATCATAATAATGATATTGCTGTTAGTGGAACGACTAAACATGTTATTGTACATAAGGACACATTTCGGCCTTTATCCTTAAGAAAAGCATTTCCTGATTGGCATCAAGCATATTTGCAGCAACTAAATGGGGAGTCGTAATGGCATTTGGCTTAGCAAGAAATGAGTTAATACACTGGAAATCAGAAGTTAGTAATGGCCGTATTGCCTTTTTGACCCATTATTGGATGGATGAGCGATTCCCGGGATGCTATACTGTCACAAAAGTCGGCTGCAATGATTTAGAGAAATTAATTGCCTGGGGCGAGACATACAATCTTCAACCTAATTGGATTCATATGGATGATAATTATCCACACTTCGACTTATTCGGTGAGAAACAAAAATCGATACTAATGAGTGAACAGCAATGGAGTCATTTGAGGAAATTTAATTTATAACATAAATTAAGAGGCGTTTGCTAACGCCTCTTAAAAGTATATGAAATCAGATTCCTGTGATTGTTCATCTAATTCTATCTTTAAATTTTGATCATCGAAATACCAGGCATCTTTACTTTCAATAAAAAAAGTTATTCCCTCAGCATTACATGAAGCATGCATATCTTTTGGTGTATCATAGCTAACACCCAACGAGAAACCCGGTATAACCCCTCCAAATCCATATCGGACATAAAATCGTAATTGTGTTTGATGTTCTATTTCGAATTCTTTTTTATACCACTTTGCAGCTTCTTTGGTTATTTGTAGATTCAATCAGTTAACCCCCTTAACGTATAAGGATTACTTACTCTTTTTCTCAGGTACAACATCAATCCCACCTGGATGAAAAGGATGGCATTTACTAATACGCTTAATGGTTAAAAAACCACCTTGAAAAAAGCCAAATCTTTTAAAAGCTAATAATCCATACTCAGAGCATGTCGGTAAAAAACGGCAGGTAGGCGGCTTAAATGGGCTAATTGCTTTTTGATAAAATTTTATTAGTCCAATAAATATATACTTCATACCGCTTAGCCTTCATCCATTTCGTCTTGCAGCTTATCGAATGTCACTGAGGCTATGGCGTCGTGCATATGGATGGATTCCTCATTACGACATTTTACGTTGAATTTGGTGACAAAAGGCATTTCATATATATCAGCTGCAACCAGACGCACCATATCTTCTACAAATCGTGGATTCTCATATGCCTGCTCTGTGACCATCTTTTCATCAGGTCGTTTCAATACTGGATGTAATCTGGAGCTTGCATTACTTTCCGCTGCTTCTAGTAATGATTCTTTCCAATCTAATAAACTTTCGTCAAAGTCTTCAGCTAGCGAAACAGTCATTTTTACAAGACCACGTTGATTGTGGGCGCTATATTCACTTATCTCTTTGGAACAAGGACAGAGTGTTGTAATAAGTGATGACAGTGAAGCTTGGATAGTATACCCTTCAACATTATCATATTTCACATTGATTGTAATGTCAGCATGATTCATACCTGTAAGGTTCGAATAAGGTCCTCTTCTTTCATAGAACCAAGGGAAACTGACCTCAACTTCAGCATCCGATTGCTTTAAACGGCCTGCTAAATCTTTTGTGAATGCTTTAAGTGTTAAAAGGTTGGTTGTAAATCCCTTTTGATAGTATGATTGAAGTTGTTCTGTGAATCTGCTCATATTAGTACCTTTACTCGCTTTATCTATACTGGAAGAAAATTTAAATGTTCCAATTGTTGTTTGTTCTTTTGGATTTAAAGAACTTGTTACCGTTATAGGATGTTTAACGTTCTCAATACCTACTTCATCGAGGTCAAATAAGAAATCTCTTTTTGTGTTCTGCAGGTCAGCCATCCCCTTTTTTTCACTGGGCTTCGTTCTTGGGCCGGGCTGTACAGAACCAAATAATTTATGTCGTTGAACTTTGTCCGGTAACTGCTTTTTTGGGAATGATTTTATATTATCCATATCGGTGACCCCTTTCTAAACTTACATAACCACAGTATACTTAAGCAAAAATTAATATTCAATTTATTGGCTTAACAGGTAGTCTACATCCATTTTATTTTTGGTTCTGTTTTATTCTTAATACGTTTTATATTTTCACTATGACGGTAAAATACAAATGCAGCTAAACATGCAGTAACTATAATTAGACCTATATCTTGTAGAATAATGGAGATAATGACTGCGACAACCCCAGTAATCATTGAAGATAACGACACATATTTAGAGATGTATAATGTTAAGATAAAAGATATAACTATAATTGTGAATAAAATGGGGCTGATACCCAGTAATATACCACCGGATGTTGCGACTGCTTTTCCGCCCTTTAATTTTGCAAATAAGGGATAGGTATGTCCTAAAACAGCGAATAATCCAATTGCCAGCCGGTACACTTCAGCATCAAAGAACAACGGGACAAGTGTCGCAGCTGTTCCTTTTAAAATATCTGCTACTGTCACAATGATACCAGCCTTTATTCCCAAGATACGAAATGTATTTGTTGCACCAAGGTTACCACTTCCGTGTTCTCGAATATCAATTTTGTAGCCGAGCTTTCCAACAATAAGCCCAGATGGGATAGATCCCAATAAATACGCAATAATTGCAAATACTATATACTCCACATTGTTTCCTTCCTTCCAGTAAAAATTTAGCTATCTCTTATTTTACCATGAAGTGGTTAATCACAGAACCTTTATTATTGTTAAACAGTTCCGTATATGTTTGCAAATTGGTGGTATGGGGTATAAGTTATTGTTATTATATTCAAGAATTAAACTTATAAAGGAAGAGGTATATGATTGAATTTAAAAATGTAAAGAAAGTATACCTAGATGGTACCGATGCCATAAAGGACTTCTCACTGAAGGTAGATGAAGGTGAGCTGGTAACATTAATAGGACCAAGTGGGTGTGGAAAGACGACAACCATGAAAATGATTAATCGACTTATTGAACCGACAGCAGGAAATATATACATAAATGGTAAAAACATTAACAATTACAATATTCATGAACTTCGATGGAACATTGGATATGTCCTTCAGGAGATTGCCTTGTTTCCACATTTGACTATTGAGGAAAATATAGCTGTAGTTCCCGAAATGAAAAGGTGGAAACGTAAAAAAATCCAGGAAAGAAACAAAGAATTACTTAATATGGTTGGACTTGACCCGTCCATATACCAGAGAAGAATGCCTAGTGAACTTTCGGGTGGTGAACAGCAGCGAATTGGTGTTATCCGTGCATTAGCTGCGGACCCAGATATTATTTTGATGGATGAGCCCTTCAGTGCGCTTGATCCGATCAGTCGTGAACAATTACAAAGTGATATCAGAAAACTGCAAAAGGAAATAAAAAAGACAATTGTTTTTGTCACGCATGATATTGATGAGGCTATGGCTCTTGGGGATAAAGTTTGTCTTATGAAAGATGGTGGAATTGTTCAGGTAGACACACCTCAGCAACTTATTTTAAGACCAGCAACTCAATATGTGAAAGATTTTATTGGGGAAAGAAAGTCCCCATGGCAAACTGCTATCGACGTTATAGCAGACCAATCCCATTCATTTATTATATCAAAAGAGGAATTAAATAAAGGAATTTTTCCCAAACAAGGCTTGTATATGATAAAGGATGATCATGACATGTTTGTTGGGGCTCTGGAGGATGGTCAAGAAAGATCTGTTCAATATCTTGATAACGATATGCCACTTTATAGAGCAGCAGAGATTTTAGAAACCAACGAACAACATGTATTTCCGGTATTAAAACAAGGAAAGCTAGTTGCCACACTTAGCTATAGGGATATTGTTTCATTTCTCAAAAGCAAAACTAAAATGGAAAACGGGGTGATTCACTAATGGAGGAATTTATTTCCGTTTTTCAAAGAAGGCAGGATATATTACTAGAGACAATTTGGGAACACTTGCAAATCTCATTAATGTCATTAATAATTGCCATAGTTATTGCCGTTCCATTAGGGTTAATCCTGACTAGGTATCAGCGAGTAGCAGAACCAATAATTGGTGTCTCAGCTGTTATGCAGACGATACCAAGTTTAGCTGTTCTGGCATTTCTTATTCCGTTCTTTGGTATTGGAACAACCCCTGCAATTATTGCTTTAACAGCGTATGGTTTACTACCAATTTTACGAAACACATATACGGGGATAAAAGAAGTGAATCCAGCTTTAAAAGAAGCAGCAACTGGTATGGGTATGAACTCTTTAAAACGATTAACAAAAGTAGAATTGCCAATTGCGATGCCGGTTATCATGGCAGGAGTCCGTACATCAATGGTACTGATTGTTGGGACAACAACAATCGCTGCTTTAATTGGAGCCGGTGGATTAGGTGAACTTATCTTACTAGGGATTGATCGTGGAGCAGATTTAAACCTCATCCTGCTAGGTGCAATTCCTGCTGCGTTGTTGGCAATTGTACTTGACGTTATATTACGAGGCTTTGAGCGTGTCTCCAGACGTACAGGTTTTAAATCATTTATCGCAATGCTAATTATAGCTGTATTGGTGGTTGCCTCACCACTGCTCTTTACTTCTGCCAAGCAGGCTGATTTGACTATTGGTGGTAAACTTGGTTCTGAACCGGCAATCTTAATAAATATGTACAAACTACTAATTGAAGAAGAAACGGATTTAAATGTTAACCTTAAGCCAGGGTTGGGGAAGACCTCATTTGTATTTAGTGCAATGAAAAATGGCAGTATAGATATATACCCTGAATTTACTGGAACTGCTATTGTAACTCACTTGGAACAAAAAGCGAACAGTAATAACAAAGAAGAAGTTTATGAGCAGGCAAGACAAGGAATGATGGAAGAGTTCGGTATGGTTATGCTGGAACCTATGAAGTTTAACAACACATATGCTGTTGCAACGACAAAAGAGATGGCCAATAAGCATAACCTGAAATCAATTGGTGACTTGAACAAAATAGAAAATGATATTACTGCTGGTTTCACACTGGAATTTAAAGACCGATATGACGGATATGTTGGAATGCAAGAAGTTTATAACCTGGATATTGCAAATGTGAAAACAATGGAACCAGGAATTCGCCAGGATGCATTAGCGAATGGTGAAGTAGATGTTATTGACGCATATGCAACAAGCAGTTATATGATAGAACAAAACTTAGTTACCCTGAACGATCCTAAAAACTTGTTCCCGCCTTATCAAGGTGCACCTTTGATGCGCCAGGACACACTTGAGAAATATCCTGAGTTAGAAAAAATATTAAATCAACTCGGGGGTAAAATAACAGATAACCAAATGCGTCAAATGAATTATCAAGTTGATTATGAAGATAGACCGCCAGAAACGGTTGCTCGTGAATACTTAGTGGAGCAAGGTCTGATCGAAAAATAAGGGAGGCACAACGAATGAAATGGGAAAATCCACCTAATGATTCAATTAAAGATGTTTTAGACTCTTCAAGAAATATAGCAGTTGTGGGTCTCTCCGATAATCCTGACAGGACATCTTATCAAATTTCAAAAATAATGCAGGATAAAGGTTATAAAATTATTCCGGTTAACCCTACAATAGATAATGTACTCGGTGAGAAAGCCTACAACTCGTTAACTGATGTAAAAGAGCCGATTGATATTATTAATGTGTTCAGGCGATCGGAATTTTTACCCGGAATTGCAGAAGAAGCTGCAAAAACAGACTGCAAAGTGTTCTGGGCTCAACAAGGTCTCATAAACCAGGAAGCATATGATTATTTAAAAGAACGGGACTTTATGGTTATAATGGATATGTGCATTAAGGTAGCACATTCCATTCTCGTTTAAGAAGATTGATCTGAGAATGGCCTTGATTGGTCATTCTTTTTTTGCGCTGCACTGAAATTATAGTATACTTATTAACGTGCCTTACGTTAGTATGGTTTATATACATTGGAGGTTTATTTTACATTTACAAACGTTTGTTCTAATATTAAAATATTAATAAAAACAAATTATAAAAGTTCGGAGAGGAGTCTGCAGCTGGATGGTAAAGCAATCATTACAATACACAGATGATTCAATTCAAGTATTAGAAGGGCTTGAGGCTGTAAGAAAAAGGCCTGGTATGTATATAGGCAGTACAGATCAACGAGGATTACATCATTTGGTTTTTGAGATAGTCGATAATGCTGTGGATGAGGCATTAGCAGGTTATGGTGATGTGATAAAAGTAACAGTACATAAAGATAACAGCATATCCGTTGAAGATACCGGGAGGGGCATACCAACTGGTACCCATAGCACAGGAAAGCCAACAACAGAAGTTATCTTCACAGTACTGCATGCTGGAGGTAAATTTGGACAAGGTGGTTACAAAACAAGCGGTGGCTTACATGGTGTTGGGGCATCCGTAGTAAATGCACTTTCAGAATGGCTGGAAGTAACCATTTTCCGTGATGGGAATAAATATATACAGCGCTTTGAAAACGGTGGAAAGCCAGCTGGTTCACTTGAGAAAAAAGGGAAAACCAAAAAGAAAGGTACCATCATTCATTTTAAGCCGGATCCAAGTATATTGTCCGTCACTGTTTACAATTTCGAAACGTTGTCTGAACGTTTACGCGAAGCTGCATTTTTATTAAAGGGATTGAAAATCGAGTTATCAGATGAACGGTACCAGGTTAAAGAAGAATATCAGTTTCCAGACGGGCTTGAATCTTTTGTATCCTATTTGAACGAAGAAAAGGATACACTACACCCTGTTGTATCTTTTGAAGGGGAACAACAAGGGCTTGAGGTTGACTTTGCATTTCAATTTAATGATGGATTTGCAGAGAGTATGCTATCTTTTGTTAATCATGTACGAACACAAGATGGCGGAACTCATGAATCCGGTGCACGAACAGGTATAACACGAATATTTAATGATTACGCCAGGAAGAATGCACTACTTAAGGAGAAAGATAAAAACTTAGAAGGTACAGACATTCGTGAAGGTTTTACAGCTATTGTTTCGGTACGAATACCAGAAGAAAAATTACAATTTGAAGGTCAGACAAAAAGTAAACTTGGAACGACTGAAGCACGCTCCGCAGTTGATTCAGTTGTCTCCGAAAAGCTTTCTTATTTTCTAGAAGAAAACCCTGACATTGCGAGCATGTTAGTTCGAAAGGCTGTAAAAGCAAAAGAAGCACGTGAAGCAGCCAGAAAAGCAAGGGAAGATGCAAGATCTGGTAAAAAGAAAAAACGTAAAGATACATTATTGAGCGGGAAGCTAACTCCTGCTCAATCGAGGAATCCAAAACAGAATGAGCTCTACTTAGTAGAGGGTGATTCTGCTGGAGGCTCTGCAAAACAAGGTCGAGACCGCAAATTCCAGGCAGTATTACCATTACGTGGTAAAGTTATTAATACAGAAAAGGCTAAACTAGAGGATGTATTTAAGAACGAAGAAATTTCTACAATCATTCATACTATTGGAGCTGGTGTAGGAGGCGATTTCGATTTAGAGGATGTTCAATACAATAAGATTATAATTATGACAGATGCAGATACAGATGGCGCTCATATTCAAGTGTTGCTATTAACCTTCTTCTATCGGTATATGCGTTCTCTGGTTGAGGCAGGAAAGATTTATATTGCTTTACCACCACTTTATAAAATTTCTAAAGGTAAAGGCAAAAAAGAAAAAGTAGTTTATGCCTGGGATGACGATGAAATGAAAGAAGCCATTAAGGAATTTAAGAATGGCTATATCATTCAGCGATATAAAGGTCTTGGTGAGATGAATGCAGACCAGTTATGGGAAACGACGATGAACCCAGAAAGCAGAACTTTCATTCGTGTAACGATTGAAGATTTAGCTCGTGCCGAAAGAAGAGTTACTACCTTAATGGGTGATAAAGTTGCCCCCCGAAGGAAATGGATTGAAGGGAATGTTCAATTCGGTATGGCAGAAGATGCTAGTATTTTAGAGAACGATAAAATCCATACGTAAAATGGTTCTTAGAAAACTCGGCTTATCGCCTATCTGTAATGGCGAAAGCCTAAGTTACACTTTAGTAAGTAAGGATTTATATTTTCTTATCTGCAACAAAAAGATATACAGACAATTTTGAAAGAGATTAACAAGGGGGGATTGGTTTGTCACAACCTGAAAAATATTTAGACCTTCCACTCGAGGAAGTAATTGGTGATAGATTTGGAAGGTATAGTAAATATATAATTCAAGATCGTGCACTACCAGACGCGCGTGATGGATTAAAACCTGTTCAGCGCAGAATATTGTATGCAATGTACGAAGAGAAAAATACACATGATAAAAATTTCCGTAAGGCTGCTAAAACGGTTGGTACTGTTATTGGGAACTATCATCCACATGGCGACTCTTCCGTTTATGAAGCAATGGTTCGTCTAAGTCAGGAATGGAAAGTTAGAAATGATTTAGTTGAAATGCATGGTAATAACGGTAGTATTGATGGCGACCCACCTGCAGCAATGCGTTATACCGAGGCAAGGCTTTCTAGTATTGCCTCAGAGCTTCTCCGTGATATAGGCAAGGAAACAGTTGATTTTATTCCAAACTTTGATGATACGATTACAGAACCAGTTGTGTTACCAGCCAAGTTTCCAAATTTACTCGTGAATGGCTCAACGGGTATTTCTTCAGGTTATGCAACAGACATCCCACCACATAATCTATCAGAGGTTATTGATGCAGTTATTATGAAAATAGATAAACCGACTGCTGGTTTAGAAGACTTAATGACTGTTATAAAAGGACCCGATTTTCCAACAGGCGGGATTATCCAGGGTATTGATGGGATTAAAAAAGCTTACGAAACAGGAAAAGGTAAGGTCATCGTACGTGGGAAAGCGAAAGTAGAAGATGTTCGTGGTAACCGTCAGCAGATTGTGATTGACGAAATTCCTTTTGAGGTTAACAAAGCAAATATGGTAAAAAAGATGGATGAACTGCGAATTGACCGAAAAGTGGAAGGTATTGCCGAAGTACGTGATGAGACTGACCGGACGGGGTTGCGTGTGGTTATTGAATTGAAAAAAGATGCAAACAGCCAAGGTGTTTTAAATTATTTATATAAAAACACAGATTTACAGGTAACCTATCATTTCAACATGGTGGCAATACAGGATAAAACTCCTAAATTATTATCACTGCCTCAAATTTTGGATGCTTATATTGCACACCAAAAGGAAGTTGTAACAAGACAGACTATTTTTGATCTGAAAAAGGCAAACGACCGTTCACATATCGTAGAAGGATTAATCAAAGCAATATCGATTTTGGACAAGCTTATCGCAACAATTCGTGCTTCCAAAGATAAGTCAGATGCAAAAAAACGGATTATCTCAGCATATGACTTCTCCGAGGCACAGGCTGAAGCAATTGTTATGCTGCAATTATACCGATTAACAAATACTGATATAACGTCTCTTGAAAAAGAAGCGGAAGAATTAAGAAAAGCGATCGAAGAACTTGAGTCAATTTTGTCTAGTGAAAAGAAACTCTTTCAATTGATTAAAAAGGATTTAAGACAGTTAAAGAAATCGTTTGCTAATAGCAGGAAAACAGATATTGAGGATAAAATTGAAGAGTTAACTTTCAATATTGAAGTTACTGTTGCAAGTGAAGACGTTGTAGTATCAATTACGAGGGATGGTTATGTTAAACGGACTAGCATCCGTTCCTATGGCGCTTCGAATGGAGAGGACTTTGCCATGAAGGATGAGGATTATCTTGTTAGTTTAACAGAGCTAAACACAACAGATAATTTACTCTTATTTACAAATAAAGGGAAATATATTTACATTCCTGTACATGCCTTACCAGATATCAAGTGGAAAGATCTTGGACAGCATATCTCCAATATCGTAAGTATTGACAAGGATGAACGAATTATTCAAGGGATACCTGTGCGCGAATTTAACGATGAAAATTATCTTGTTTTCTTCACGAAAAATGGTATGGTTAAACGCAGTGAATTGGCATTATATAATGCACAGCGGTATTCCAAAGCACTTATTGCTTTAAATCTCAAAGGTGATGATGAAGTAGTTAATGTGTTTCAGACAGATGGGAATTCTGATGTGTTTGTTGCTTCTGATAAAGGATTTGGGTTATGGTATCACGAGTCTGAGATATCTGTCGTCGGACAACGTGCAGCAGGTGTTAAAGCAATGAAGCTAAAAGATGATGAACAAGTTGTAAATGGTCAAGTATTTGATGACCTTTCAGAGCCATCGATTGTTCTCGTAACTCAACGTGGCGCGTGTAAACGAATGAGGCTTCGTGAATTTGAAAAGTCGAGCCGTGCGAAACGTGGACTCATCATGCTTCGTGAATTAAAAAGTAAACCGCACCGTGTAAAAGGGTTATTTATGGTAGATGAAAATGATACGATAAGTATAAGGACTGCTAAAGGCAATACACATAGCATATACCCGTTAGAATTATCTACGAGTGATCGCTACAGCAATGGGTCATTCGTAATAGATAGTGATAATGAAGGTGAGGTAAGTGAAGTCTGGAAAGAAGCTTTTTATAAAAAAACATTTGATGAATCAACCGAATAATTTATTAGAAGACGCTTGGAAAAAAGTGTTTTAGTCAAAGTAAAATCCGAACTATGATTCAAATTCTAGAATTAGAATTCGAATTAGTTCGGATTTATTTGTTGTGATTAGATATAAAATGCGAATTAACTGCTGGATAATCGTACAACAACGACAATTGGAGTTACCAAGCGATCTCTCTACTGAAAAACGATTAAATCCTTTGTATATCAATAATTATCATCTATGGTCATACGAAATTTGATATTGTTTGTATTATTCGATTCTCAGGACGCAGAAGTGGCAATAAATTATCGACAATTTCGTGGAAATTTAAAAGTATTGCGTTCATCGTCGGAGTGGATGTATTCCATGATGTATTGGTTTAATTAAGGCAGTCTATTCTTAGTTTTACTTATGCTGTTGGAAAATAGTAATTCTAGAGGCGGTTTGCTGCTTCAAACTGCCTTCTGGTTCTGAATCATTCTAATTCCCCTTTCTATATTCAGAAAAATATGATAAGGTAAATTTAAATTGTGGAAGGAGGGTTTATAACGGATTTAAGAAATAAAATAATCCAAGAAGCATTATTAATGTTTGAAAAGTATGGCTATCACGGTGTTACAGTTAATCAGATTGTGGAAAACGTGGGCACTTCCAAAGGTGGATTCTATCACCACTTTACATCAAAAGATGAATTATTGTTTGTTATTCACGATACATTCATAACCTATGTTTTAGAAAAAGCTACAATTGCGAATGAAACCTATATGTCACCAACGAAGAAACTACAAGCAATAATAAAAGATTTTGTGAAAGTATTCGATCTTTATAAACCACACATCTCTGTCTTCTATCAGGAAAATATTTATTTAAAACCAGAATATGAAATACTTATTAAGAAAAAGCGAGATCAATTTAAGCAAATAATAATTAGTGCCATAAGAGAAGGCAAGGCATGCGGCGAATTTCGCAAGGAGATACCTGTAGAGATTACCGGAATGGCGATACTCGGAATGGTGAATTGGGCATACAAGTGGTATAAACAATCAGGCCCAAAATCGATTGACGAGATTGGCGATATATTCGTTGATTTAATTTTACATTCAGTATTAACTGTCCAATCTTTATCGGAAAGTAAATATTTAGATCAATTAATTGAAAAGCCTTTTTTTACCAATTAAAAGAAACCGCTTTCTTTTTTATTGAAGTGAACAGACCAACCAGTCGGTCTTATTGTTAGATTAATAGGAGGTTTGACATGAATTTTGAATTAACAAAAGAACAAATGATGATTAAAAAGATGGTTCAGGATTTTGCTGATAATGTAATAAGACCAAGGGCAGTTGAAATTGACAAAGAAGCCAAGTTCCCAGAAGATATATTTAAACAAATGGGTGAACTTGGGTTAATGGGGATCCCATTTCCTGAACAATATGGTGGTTCAGATGGGGACACGTTATCATATGCATTAGCTGTTGAAGAAATTGGTAAAGTATGTGGGAGTACTGGACTAAGTTATGCTGCAACAGTTTCGTTAGGTGCGAGTCCTATTTATTATTTTGGGACAGAAGAACAAAAAGAGAAATTTTTAACTCCAATTACACAGGGAAAAACACTTGCCGCATTTGGATTAACGGAACCAAACGCTGGTTCTGATGCCGGTGGAACAAAAACCGCTGCGGTTGCAGATGGCGATGACTTTGTAATTAACGGTGAGAAATGTTTTATTACTAATGCTAATTATTCAAATACAATAACCGTTACAGCTGTTACTGGTAAAGATGACAGAGGTAAAAATATTATTAGTGCAATAATTGTACCGACGAATACTGAAGGTGTAACAATAAACAGCAATTATGACAAAATGGGGGTCCGTGGTTCAGATACGGCGGAAATTGTATTGGATAATGTGCGTGTGCCACAGAAAAATTTGCTGGGAGATCCTGATAAAGGCTTTAAACAATTTTTACACACCTTAGACGGTGGTCGCATTTCAATTGCTGCATTAGGGTTAGGAATTGCTCAAGCATCTTTAGATAGGGCTCTGGAGTATGCCAAAGAAAGAACACAGTTCGGTAAATCAATTTCCAGTTTTCAGGCAATACAGTTTAAGCTTGCTGATATGGCAATGGAAACTGAACTAGCCCGGAATATGGTACACAAGGCTGCATGGTTAAAGGACAATAATAAGCCATTCTCAAAAGAAGCAGCATATGCAAAACTTTATGCTACCGAAACAGCATTCAAAAATGCAAATCAGGCAATACAAATTCATGGTGGTTATGGGTATATGCGCGAATATGAAGTTGAAAGGTATTTGCGTGATGCAAAGTTACTGGAAATCGGCGAAGGGACATCTGAAATACAACGAATGGTAATTGCTAGACAGTTAGGATGCTAATAATACCGATGAGGGGAGAAAATTCATGTCTTTACTAAACTTAACAGTTGGAGAGTTACTGGAAAAGCAAGTGAATTTATATCCAGATCACGAAGCAGTTGTCTACCCGGAACTAAATTTCAGAAAAACATATAAAGAGTTTGATGAAATGGCCAATAAAGCTGCAAAAGGCTTAATGTCATTAGGGATTGAAAAAGGAGAAAACGTAGCTATTTGGTCCGATAATAAACCGGAATGGCTTACCGGTCAATTTGCTACAGGAAAAATGGGTGCGGTTCTTGTTACAGTCAATACAAGCTATCAGGCAAAAGAGCTTGAATATCTATTAAAACAATCTGAATCAACAACACTTATTTTAGCAGAATCATATAAAGGAACATCTTATGTCGATGTGCTAAAGCAGGTATGCCCTGAGTTTGAGGATGCAAAAAAGGGAGAGTTACATTCTGAGAATGTACCGTTTTTAAAAAATGTCATTATAATCAGCGAAGATAACTATTCCAATGCCTACACGTGGGATGAAATGATCGAAAATGGAACTAAAATTTCCGATCAAAAACTTGATGAACGAAAAAAGAGCTTACACCATCATGATGTTATCAATATGCAATATACGTCGGGTACAACTGGATTCCCAAAAGGTGTCATGCTTACTCATTCTAATATCGTTAATAACGGAAATCAAATTGCTGACTGCATGAAACTAACGAATAAAGACCGGCTGTGTATACCAGTTCCATTTTTTCATTGCTTTGGGTGCGTATTAGGTGTTCTGGCAGCTGTATCCAAGGGTACAACAATGGTGATCCTGGAGCAATTTGAACCCGAAAAGGTTATGAAGGCGGTTTCAGATGAAAAATGCACTGGATTGCATGGAGTACCAACGATGTTTATTGCAGAATTGAATCATCCTAATTTTTCAAAGTATGATTTTTCTCATTTACGGACGGGTATTATGGCGGGTTCAACTTGTCCAATTGAAGTAATGAACGATGTTATGAATAAAATGGGCGCGAAAGAAATCACAATCGCTTACGGACAAACTGAATCTTCTCCTGTGATTACCCAAACAAAAACAGATGATCCTGCCGAACTTAAAGCGAGTACAGTAGGAAAGGTTCATCCAAATGTTGAGGTGAAAATTATAGTTCCAGGTACAAATGATGAACAGGTTCAAGGGGTTCCCGGTGAACTATGCACCCGAGGCTATCACGTGATGAAGGGGTATTATAACAACGAGGAAGCAACAAATAATGCAATCGATCGTGATGGCTGGTTACATACCGGTGATCTTGCTGTCATGGATGTAAATGGGTATTTGGAAATTACCGGCCGCATGAAAGATATGATTATCCGTGGTGGAGAAAATATATATCCACGTGAAATTGAAGAATATCTTTATCAGCATCCAGATGTTCTTGATGTTCAGGTTGTTGGTATACCAGATAAAAAGTATGGTGAAGAGGTAATGGCATGGGTAATTTTAAGAGATGGTGGAAAGGCAACTGAAGATGATATTAGAGCATTTTGCGAAGGCAATATATCGAGGCACAAAATACCAAGGCACATAGCATTTGTAAATGAATATCCAATGACTGCGAGCGGTAAAATCCAAAAATTTAAACTAAAAGAATATGCAGTTGAACAAATAGGGCAATAGGAGGAGCTTATGATAAAAAAAGTACTTATAGCAAACCGCGGGGAAATAGCAGCTCGTATCATTCGAACTTGTAAGAAGCTGGATATACAAACAGTAGCTGTTTACTCAGAAGCAGATCAAAAAGCACCTTTTGTATTAATGGCTGATGATAGCTTCTTACTTGGACCTCCACGTGTTAATGAGAGTTACTTAAACATCGATAAAATAATTTCAATTGCAAAAGAAGCTAATGTTGATGCAATCCATCCAGGATATGGATTCCTGAGTGAGAGTGGAGATTTTGCAGAGAAATCCCAACATGCAGGAATTCAGTTTATCGGACCAACAAGTAAGGTTATGGAAAAAATGGGCAGTAAGATTGAAGCAAGAAATGCCATGAAAAAGGCCGGTGTTCCTATTGTTCCAGGGACTGATAGCGCTATTGCATCTGCAGAAAATGCGATTGAAATTGCGAAGGATATCGGCTATCCCATTATGCTAAAGGCTTCTGCAGGCGGTGGTGGTATCGGCATGCAGGTTGTACAAACAGATGAAGAGCTTATGAAAGCATTTGAAAGTAACTCAAAACGTGCTCAAACATTTTTTGGTGATGGTGCTATGTTCTTAGAGAAGAAACTGGATAATGCTAGACATATAGAAATACAACTTCTAGCAGATAACCATGGAAATGCAATCCATTTATTTGAAAGAGAATGTTCCATTCAGCGCAGGAATCAAAAAGTACTGGAAGAAGCTCCTTCATCGTTTATATCTGATAGAACACGTCAATTAATGGGGGAGGCTGCAGTAAAAGCGGCAAAGTCCTTAGGATATACCAATGCTGGTACAATTGAATTTTTAGTGGATGAAGAGGAGAACTTTTATTTTCTGGAAATGAATACAAGAATTCAGGTTGAGCATCCAGTAACAGAAGAAATAACTGGCCAGGATATTGTTGAACACCAAATTGCTATAGCAAACGGTGAGGAACTATCAATTAAACAATCTGATTTACAAATAGATGGTCATGCAATTGAAGTACGAATCTATGCAGAGGATCCAGTTACATTTTTTCCGTCACCAGGACATATATCCGTTTTTCAGATGCCAGATGGGAAGTACTGCCGTAATGAAGTTGCCGTAGCAGACAATTATGATGTAACGCCATACTATGATCCTATGATTGGAAAATTAATTGTTAAAGGATCAACTAGAGATGAAGCTATCTCATTACTAAAGGAAGCATTATTAACATACAAAGTAGAAGGTATAAAAACAAATATACCGATGTTGCTGGCTATTGTTGATAATGAAGAATTTAAAAAAGGAAATACTACGACAGGTTTTGTACAAGATTTTTATTTACCACAAGTCAAGAAAAAATAAGGAGGAATTTATCATGAACGAAGTAAAAGCGTCAATGGCAGGAAGTGTATGGAAAATAACAGTTAGCGCTGGTGAATCTGTAGAAGAAGGGCAGGATGTGGTTATTCTGGAGTCAATGAAAATGGAGATTCCAATCGCAGCTGAATCAGGTGGAATAATAAAGGAATTGAAAGTTTCAGAGGGTGATTTCGTCAATGAAGGTGACGTAATTGCCATTATAGAGTAGAAACTAATTTTGATTGAACAGATAGGAGGGTTGCGATTGAACTTTCCAAATCAAGTTAACATAAAAGAAGTAGGACCACGTGATGGACTGCAGAACGAGGCTGAATTGGTTCCGGCAGATGCAAAAATTGAATGGATAAATATGCTTTCTGACACCGGGGCTCCTTATATTGAAATTTCATCCTTTGTTCATCCCGACTGGATTCCACAGCTGAAAGATGCAACAGAAGTCGCAAAAAAAATCAAACGGAATCCAGATGTAACCTATGCTGCTTTAGTCCCTAATAATAAAGGACTTGATCGAGCTTTAGAAGTAGACGTTGATGAGATTTGTCTGTTTCTGTCAGCCAGTGAGTCACATAACAAAAACAATATAAATAAAACAATTAATCAAACTTTACCAATTATAGAAAATGTATCCAGAAAGGCTAAGCAGTCTAATAAACAAGTTAGAGGCTACGTTTCTACGGTTTTTGGCTGTCCTTATGAAGGTGCTATTGATATTGAAAAAGTTATTTCCATTTGTGACAAGTTATTAACAATGGGTGCAGATGAGATTTCTATTGGGGATACGATTGGTGTAGCAGATCCAGTTCAAGTGGATAGAGTGCTTACAGAACTATTAAAATACTTTCCTAAAGAAAAACTTACAATGCATTTCCATGATACGAGAGGGACTGCACTTGCAAATGTTCTGGTATCATTAAATCATGGTATAACAAACTTTGATAGTGCAGTTGGTGGTCTTGGAGGCTGTCCATATGCTAAAGGTGCATCGGGAAACCTCGCTACTGATGATTTATTATATATGTTACATCGGATGGGTATTGAAACAGGAATGAATATTGATAAAGTGATTGAATCAGCATTATACATTGAAAATTATGTTTCAAATCTTTCCAGTCATCAAATGAAAATAATAAATAGCGAACGATAGGAAAGGAGAATAATAATCGTGGCAGCGCTTATAGAATACAAAATAGTAGAAGACCATATTGCAGTCTTAACACTTAATAGACCTGAAGCTATGAATGCGATGTCAAAGGCACTACTCGATGAATTGAACGAATATGTCCATCAAATAAACATGAATGATGAAATAAGGTGCACTATTATAACTGGATCTAATGAAAAGTCTTTTTGTGCCGGGGCTGATCTTAAAGAACGGAAAGGAATGTCTCAAGATCAGGTGATTGCTGCAGTTAATTATATTGGTGAAACTGTAACAAACATTGAAAATATGAAACTTCCGGTTATAGCTGCTATTAATGGAGTTGCTTTCGGGGGCGGTCTTGAACTAGCATTAGGCTGTGATCTTCGTATATCAGCTGACCATTCGAAGTTAGGGCTAACGGAGACATCGCTAGCCATTATACCAGGTGCTGGGGGAACACAACGTCTTACACGCTTAATAGGCTTAGGGCAGGCAAAACGTCTAATTTTTTCTGCTAAGCCATTAACAGCTAATGAAGCATCTGAACTCGGATTGGTAGAACTAGTTGCGGAATCAGGTGCATTACAAGATGAAGCTATTGAAATGGCAAAACAAATTACTAAAAATGGACCTATTGCGCTCAGACAAGCAAAAACGGCCATCAACAAAGGCATTCAAACCGATATTACCACTGGTTTGGCTATTGAACATTTATGTTATAAAGAGACGATACCTACCGAAGATCGCATAGAAGGTTTACAAGCATTTAAGGAAAAACGCAAACCTGTCTATCAAGGTAAATAGAAGCAGGGAGGGCACTAAATGTCATATATTGAAGAATTCAAACAAAGAGTTGAAGAAATAAAAAAAGGCGGGCAGGAAAAGTACCACCAGAAAAATGAAGAAAAAGGCAAGTTATTCGTTCGCAAACGTCTGGAGTTATTATTCGATGATCAGATAGATGTAGAAGATGCATTTTTTGCAAACTGTATGGATGATTCTTTACCATCAGATGGAGTTGTGACTGGAATTGGTCAAATTGGCGGTCAGGCTGTCTGTGTTATGGCAAATGACTCTACAGTAAAAGCTGGTTCATGGGGAAAACGAACTGTTGAAAAAATAATCCGCATACAGGAAACAGCAGAGAAACTGGAAATACCAATGCTTTATCTTGTAGATTCTGCTGGTGCAAGAATAACTGACCAAATAGAAATGTTCCCAGGGCGTCGTGGCGCTGGTCGAATCTTTCATAACCAAATAAAACTATCTGGCCGCGTACCACAGATTTGTCTTTTATTCGGACCTTCTGCGGCAGGCGGAGCTTACATTCCGGCGTTTTGTGATATTGTAGTTATGGTCGAAGGAAACGCATCAATGTATCTAGGTTCACCACGTATGGCAGAAAAAGTCATTGGTGAAAAGGTTAGCCTTGAAGAAATGGGTGGTGCACAAATGCATTGTTCTGTTTCAGGCTGTGGCGATGTACTGGTAAAATCTGAAGAAGAAGCAATTGAATACACAAAAAAATACATTGGCTATTTTCCAGCTAACTTCAGGAACAAGCCTAACATTGCTGATTCTAAGGAGATAAAAGCTTTTGAAAAGTCGATTACAGATTTAATTCCGGAAAATCAAAACGCTCCCTTCAACATGTACGACTTCATAGACCGGATAATTGATGAGGATAGTTTTTGTGAAGTTAAAAGGAAATTTGCACCAGAATTGATTACTGGACTTGCCAGAGTTAATGGGAAGTCAATAGGAATTATTGCAAATCAGCCAAGGATGAAAGGAGGCGTTTTATTCCCGGATTCAGCAGATAAAGCTGCTAAATTTATTCAATTGTGCGATGCATTTAATATTCCACTATTATTCTTAATGGATATTCCTGGCTTTATGATTGGTACAAAAGTGGAACGTGCAGGCATTATTCGACATGGTGCAAAAATGCTCGCAGCAATGAGTGAAGCAACTGTACCGAAAATCTCAGTAGTCGTACGTAAAGCTTATGGTGCAGGATTATATGCAATGGCTGGTCCTGCGTTTGAACCAGATTGCTGCATAGCGTTACCAACTGCTCAGATTGCAGTTATGGGACCTGAAGCAGCCGTGAATGCTGTATATGCAAATAAAATTGCGGACTTGCCAGAGGAAGATAGACCTGCATTTATCAAAGAAAAGCAGGAAGAATATAAAGACAATATTGATATTTATCGATTAGCGTCAGAAATGGTTGTTGATGCCATTGTAGATCCGGATAAGCTAAGGGATGAACTAATAAGACGATTCAGCATATATGAGGCAAAGAATGCTAATTTTACCGAAAGAAAACATGGTGTTTATCCAGTATAAATAAGTTATAAGGCTTTGGTAGAGATACCAAAGCCTTTATTTGTCTAGAGACTAGGGCCGAGTTCACAGCCATACTATGAGAGGCTGCTTTTTTAAATCGAACCAATAAATTTCAACAAATAATTGATATAAGCTGTGACTCTATACTCAAAGTCTAACTTAATTGACTATAATTTTATTATGTAAACAAAGGTGAGAAAAACCTATTTATTTCAGTTTTACTGTATAAATGATATTCTAAACTAGAATGTTTTAGAGTGGAAGAGGGGATACTTCGTAATGGATAATAGACTTTTTCGTGATGTTATGGGTAAATTTGCAACAGGTATCACTATAGTAACAACTGAATATAATGGGGAAATCATGGGGATGACAGTGAATGCATTTATGTCCGTTTCATTGGACCCAAAATTAATCGCTATTTCAATCGATGAAAAAGCACGAATGTATGATAAATTACAAGAAACCAAGAATTTTGGATTAAGTATATTAACAGAAGATCAGAAGGATTTATCTATGATATTTGCTAAACAAAAGAATAGTCAAAGAGATATTTCGTACTTAAGGCAGGCTAATATTCCAGTGATAAAAGATTCTATTGCAACACTTTCATGCCATGTCAAGGAAACAGCAGATGCTGGTGACCATAAGATATTTATTGCTGAAGTAACAGATGCAAAAATGAATGGTGGAGATCCTGTACTGTTTTATAGTGGTCGATACCATACACTTAAATAATGTGAAGGGGTGCCCATATGAAAATAAAAGATTTTATGATAACAGATATAATCAGTATAACGAAGGATAAAACGATAAAACAATTGTTAGAAACACTAGTAAAGAATAAAATTGGCGGGGTACCTGTAGTAGATGATCAAAATCATTTAATTGGTATGATAAGTGATGGAGATGTAATTCGTTGTCTTCAACCTAAAGGAAGAACAGTTTATGACATGTTCACAGTTGTTCTGGTAAGCCAGGAGGAAGACTTGAGCCAGAAGATCAAATACAGTATTAATAATAAAGTGGACACGATTATGAATAAAAGACATACGCATACAGTTCACCCCGATGACAATCTTGAAGAAGCCTTAACCATTTTATCTAAATATCATTTTAAGAAAATTCCTGTTGTAGATGAAAATTCAAAAGTAGTCGGGGTTATCAGTCGAGGGGATATAATACGATCTATTACTGCAAAAATTCTTTCAACTAAAAATGGGGAAAATTCATAGATAGTAGACAAGCCAACTAAATATTTGCATACTTCCACTGCAGTGCGCATTAATAACAATAACTCTACATACCATTGAAGGTTACTTGTACAGATAATTTAATTTTATAGGGTGGAAATAAAGTCAGGAATTCAGTATAATAGTTGAAAGAATTGTTAATTAGAAGGGATTTTCTTCATGATCATAACAGAACAAAACCAAACTCAAGCTAATCTTCAGCAGATAGCTGCACTATATCAGGCAATGATTGAAAATGATGATTTAAAACATGCTAATAAAATTCTGGATGTCTATGAAAAACTCATCAGACAAGAATTAATGATCAGCTTTGCTGGTCATTTTTCTGCTGGAAAATCATCTATGATCAATAGTCTATTAGGGAAGTCTATATTGCCGAAAAGCCCTATCCCAACAAGTGCAAATGTCGTTAAAATAAAATCAGGCAAGGGATTTGCACGTGTATACTTTCATGATAGTGCTCCAGTGGAATATGAAGAGCCTTATGATATTGACATGATTAAAGATTATGCAAAGGATAAGGCAAGCATCAAGGAAATAGAGATTAATACAAAGGAAGAAATTCTTCCAAATGAATGCGTTATTATTGATACACCAGGTATAGATGCCGCTGATGATGCCGACCGAATCATGACAGAATCATCATTACACCTTGTGGATGTGTTGTTCTATGTTATGGATTATAATCATGTACAATCAGAAGTTAATTTGCAATTTTTAAAAAAATTGCAAAATAATAATATTCCATTTTATATTATTATTAACCAGATAGATAAACATGATGAAAGTGAATTAACCTTTGAAACCTTCAAACAAAAAATTAAACAAACGTTTGATCAATGGAATATATTACCAAAAAATGTCTTTTATTCATCCCTAATAGATAGTGATACAACCTACAATGAATTCCCAGAAATCAAAGATAAACTTACTGCACTGATGACTTCTGATAAGCAATCCACCTTAAATACAGAACGATCTGTTTTGCAGGTTATCGATGAACACAAACGTTATTTGGATAGCATCTACGAGGAAAAACTGGCAGAAATTTCAGCTAGTGAAAGTGATATGTATGAAAATTTATCAATGCAATTAGAAGATATTAATAGTATTGTTTCAAACCTCAAATCTAAGCCCAAAGAAATGGAAAAAGACTTTTTAACCAATTTAAATACAACTTTAAAAAATGCGTATTTGATGCCCTCTGATTTGCGGGATAAAGCAGAATTATTTTTAGAATCACAAGAGAAAGATTTCAAGGTAGGATTGTTTGCCTCAAAAAAGAAAACGGAAGAAGAGAGAGAAACACGTTTAAACGAGTTTTATAATCATTTACTGGAACGTATTGAGGCTGCCATTCAGTGGAAACTTCGTGACAAGTTCCTGAATCTGCTGAAGCAGTACAATATCCATGACCAAAAGCTTGAACAGGAAATTCAGCAATTTTCAGTTAATTATAATTCTGAGGCACTTACATCATTACAAAAACCGGGTGCAACAGTTAATGGTGATTATATATTAAATTATACAAATGATGTCAGCGCTGACGTAAAAAAGAAATACAAAATGGAAGCATGGAAATTATGGGATTTAATTTACAATAGTTTTATAGATGAATTAAATGATGAAGTTGCTAAGTACGAAGAGGAGCAGCAGCAGCTTAATCATGCTTTCTGGCAACAGCAAAAGCAGGAAAAGCTGGAAAATAATCATTATGAGAAATATAAAATGGTTGATGCTGCATTGGATAACCCAAATCCAAATGAACAAATATGGAACCAAATAAATGATGAAATCAAGTCTAGATATAAAACGGTTAAACAGGAAACTGAAAATTTTAATACCAAGACTTCACCGGAAAAAGAAGTTGAAATTGAAACCGTGGAAAGGCCACAGAAAACTGTTTCGATAGATAATGTATTAGATAATATTGAAAAGACAATTGAGACTATTGAAACGTTGCCGGGCTTTCAATCTGTCATTGACGATTTGAACAGAAAACAAACTCGGTTAAAAAAACGTTCGTATACGATTGCTTTATTTGGTGCGTTTAGTGCAGGCAAGTCATCATTTGCTAACGCATTAATAGGCGAAAATATATTGCCCGTTTCACCTAATCCAACCACAGCAGTGATTAATCGTATTAATCCAGTAAATAAAACGTATAGTCACGGAACTGTTGTTGTTAAATTTAAGGATGAGCAGACACTTGTTGATGATATAAGATCATTAATCAGGCATTTTTCTCCAGAAGCGCTTAATTTTGAAGAGCTGCTTGATTGGATAATGAAGAATAATATTCATAGGAGTGACCAGCTTCATCAAACACATCAGACATATCTCAATGCGATTATTAATGGATTTAGTTACAATAAGGATGCTATAGCACAAGAAGTAATAATTGGTATAGGTGAGTTTTCAAGCTATATAACGGATGAAACAAAAGCATGCTATATTGAATCGGTTGACCTTTATTATGATTGCTCATTAACGAGAGATGGTATCACCTTGGTTGACACCCCTGGAGCAGATTCGGTAAATGCACGCCATACAAACGTATCATTTGATTATATTAAGCATGCAGATGCCATTTTATATGTTACTTATTACAATCATGCATTAGCAAGGGCGGATAAAGACTTTTTAATGCAATTGGGAAGAGTGAAGGATGCCTTCCAACTTGATAAAATGTTCTTTATCATGAATGCCGCTGACCTTGCTGAAGATAACTCGGAACTTAAGATGGTAATGAATTACATTGAAGAGCAGCTAACACAATTAGGAATTCGTTTCCCAAGGTTATATCCAATTTCAAGTAAGCAATCACTTCGGGAAAAGCTAAATAATGAAGTGCCAAATCATCAAATGAGAAATTTTGAGGAAACGTTTAACAACTTTATCCATTATGAATTAGCAGCACTCACAATCCAGTCAGTCGGCCGGGATATCAATCGTGCCTCACAATCTATTAAAAATTATATAGACTCGTTACAGTTAAATGCAGCCGAAAAAGAAAATTATCGCGAGGATTTATATAAGAAACAATCATCCTTAGAGCAATTGGTAGATCAAATTGATAATGATGTCTACGTACAAAAAATTAAACAAAAATTGGATAAACAGTTATATTATGTTCTGGAACGTGAATCAATTCGTTTTCATGATATGTTTAAAGAAACATTTAACCCTACGACGATTACAGAATCTGGCAGGAAAGCTCAAGTACAATTGGAACAAAGCTTAAGGAATCTGCTGGATTATGCTGGGTATGAGCTAATGCAGGAGTTACGAGCAGTTTCCCTTCGAATAGAATCGTTTATAGCAGAGATGAAAAAAGATATTCAGTTTGATTACTCAACAAAAAGCAATCTGATAGATAAGAACTTTTTGCTTCCTGATTTTGATGAAGCTGAGCTTGAAACACCCGCCTATTACCAGGCTTTTACAGATCTTGATGTACAGACGTTTCATAAAGAGTTGAAAAGGTTTAATGGGACTAAAGCATTCTTTGTAAAAAATGAAAAAGAACAAATGAAGGAAGACATATTTAATCGCTTATCCCCATTTGCAAAAAGATATATTGAAGAAAGTCATCAGAAAATGAACGATGTTTATACTGAACAATGGAATGTTATACTTGATGATATGAAAGAGGATATAAAACGTACCGTAAGAACACATATTGATAATTACTTATCAATGGTAACTGATCAGCCTGTGGATATAGATACATTGCAAGATAAGAATCGTATTGTAAATTCAATAGTAGCTGTACAGGAGAAAATGGAGGCGTGACACTATGTCAAAACAAAGCAATGTATTGCTAGTTGACGGAATGGCATTACTTTTTCGTGGGTTTTTTGCCACATCATTTCGGGGAAATTTCATGAAAAACAGTAAGGGCGTTCCAACGAATGGTATCTATCAGTTTTTGCGCTATTTTTTGGACGCAGTAGATAAGTTTGAACCAACACACGTAGTTTGCTGCTGGGATATGGGTAGTAAAACATTTCGAACAGAATTATTTGATGGATATAAGGCGAACAGATCGGCTCCGCCAGAGGAGTTAATTCCTCAGTTCGATCTTATAAAAGAAGTAGCAGAGGCATTTAATTTGCCGAATATCGGACTGGAAAATTTCGAAGCGGATGATTGTATTGGAACATTAGCAAACCAATATGCGTCTGAGAATGAAGTTTTAATTCTTACTGGCGATCAGGATATACTCCAGCTTGTAGATGAGGGTATAAGTGTAGCGATTATGAAAAAAGGGCAGGGAAACTATGATGTATTCAGTTATGAAACATTCTACGAGAAAAAAGGTATTCAACCAAAGCAAATGATTGATCTCAAAGGATTAATGGGTGATACGTCTGATAATTATCCTGGTGTAAAAGGAATAGGTGAAAAAACAGCCTTAAAATTGATACAGGAATATGAAACCATTGAAAATATACTGGTTAATATTGATAGGTTGCCAAAAGGAGTACAAACAAAAATAAGTGAGAATTTAGATATGCTTCACCTATCACGAGATTTAGCTGAAATCAGGTGTGATGTACCTATTGAATGTTCCTTAGAGCAAGCAAAATGGAATTATGATAAGAAAAAAATAGAAGAAAAGTTTACGGATTTAGAATTTAATAATTTATTAAAATTAATTAATTAGCGTAGTTAAAATGCAAAGCATGCTTTGCATTTTTTTGCTCTTGGCGCATAACCGTTACTATTAATATAAATAGACAGTATATACGAAAAGGTGCTAAGGGTATGATTTATATTAAAAATAGATACCTATAGGTGTACTGGTATATACCCCTGAGATTGTTTGCGGTTAATGGTTGCAGGGTATATACTTATAGGTGTACAGGTATGATAGAATGGTGATTGAAAGAGAAAATTAAACTTAGAAGGAGGCATTTACATGTTTAATTATACTGTTGAGACATCTAAGAATATTGACGAAGCTGTGGAATCACTTGAATTAAAATTAAAAGAGGATAGTTTTGGGGTGCTATGGGATTTTGATGTAAAAAAGACCTTAGAGAATAAGGGACTAGATTATGAACCGAATTATCGTATTTTGGAAGTGTGTAATCCTAAAGCTGCAAAAGAACTGCTTGAAAAAAATCACATGGTTGGTTATTTTCTTCCTTGCAAAATTGCCGTTTATGAAGCTGAAGGTAAGACTTTTATAGGGATGCCCCGACCATCAGAGTTAATTAAACTTACTGAAGATAATTCACTTTATGATTTCGCCAATGATATTGAAAATACACTGATAAAGGTTATGGACGCTGCAAAATAGACGTGAAAAGGAATAATAACAGGATAGGATGTTTAAAAACGTTCATTTTCAGTGGCTGGATCTAATACGCAGTTGATATAAACTGCGAACTAACATGCTGAGTGCTATGACACCGCTTCGGAAATACACTTCGCTTTGCGTGGGCGGCTGATGAGCCTCCTTGCTCCTACGTCGCTGCCTAGTCTCATCTAGGCCTCAGCATAAATCCGAACTGATTCGAATTCTATTTCAAGAATTTTGAATCATAGTCTTGTGGACATAATTCTACCTTCTACTATTATTGTAAAGAGTAAAGTTCCTATGGCAAGGTGGAACACCGCCATGGAAAGTGAAACAAAAGAGAGAATCGTTACAATACCTGCAACTTTTTGAAGGATTACTACGCTAAGAGCAACCACCATCCTATACCTCAATGGATGTTTATGTACTTTAAATAGCTGAACAGCTAGATATATTATGTAGCCAGTTACAATAAAAGCTAGAACTCGGTGAGATGTTTGTAATAACTCAGGTAATGAAGCAGGTAGAACACTATCATCACACCCAAGCCATCCACATGCAAGACCGTAATGCTGGTGTTTTATATATGCTCCTAAACCGATTGTCATAAATAATAATATACTTAGTATGTTTAAATGTTTTATTAGAGAGCTTTCTACATTAATCTTTGGTTGATCACTTCGCCAGAACCAAATTAAAATTGCCATAAATATCATTGCGATAAGTAAATGGATTGTAATAATAATTGATAGAAGATGATAAAAAACAACGGTTGCTCCCATAATTAATTGAAGAATTAATAAGCCGATCATCCAATTGGCAACATTAACTTTGAACAAGCTCTCATTGTCTTTTCTTATTTTAATAAATAAAATGACAGTCATGAAGAACAAAATAGCTCCAATAACACGATGACCAAATTCTATCAATGTATCCCCTTGAAGCCCCGGAATTAATTGACCGTTACATAATGGCCACTCAGGCCCGCAGCCCATCCCGGATTCTGATGAAGCAACATAGCCGCCGAAAACAATTAAAAGATACGTTAGTAACACAGTAATAAATGCAAACTTTTGTTTAGACATTACAACACCCCTTCAATTTTATACGAAAACATTCACAGTTTAGCAGAAATAAAATAAAATGAATGTGCTCTGTATCACACAAAGGACGTTTTGTAAAAATTTCTAGGTATCTAAATTTTTTCACTAGATTAGTCCAACTATTGCTTATCTATATTAAGGCATGGCGACAAACCAGGTTTTCTAATAAAATAAAGCAAAAATTTTAGGAGGAACATGATGCCGAATGTATTTGTGTATGGAACGTTAAGAAAGGGAGAGCGAAATCACCATTTTTTAGATGGTGCTCCATGTACTTTTGGGCAATGTCAAACAAATGGATCTTTATATGATACAAACAATGGGTACCCGGTCATGAAAGAAAATAAATCGAGCTGGATATATGGTGAATTATACGAGGTAACAGAATCACAGTTGCGAGCAATTGACAGATTAGAAGGTTTTGAGGAAGGCAGCCAAGATAACCTATACAACCGAACCACCGTTCCTGTATACAACGATTCAGGAGGAAAAGTAAGTGCAATTATTTATACTGCTGGTCAAACATTACATAAGTCTACTAAACGAATTCCTTCTGGAGATTGGCTTGTATACAATTATTTAAAGCAGGATGAAATATTATATTTTGCATATGGGTCCTGTATGGATGAAGAGCGATTTAAACTGGCGGGAGTAGACCAATACTTTGCAAATTTGAAGGGCAGAGGAATCTTAAATGGCTTTAAATTTAGCTTCTCAAGAAGTACACATGATGGTGGCAAGGCAGACTTGGTTGAAAATAGTAAAGAAATAGTGGAGGGAAAAGTCTATCAAATATCACATGAGGCACTTGAATACTTATATAAACGAGAAGGTGTTGTTGCAAATGCCTATCGCCCTGCTATAGTGCCGGTTATGATTAACAAGTTGATATATCCTGTCATTACATTTATTGGTATGGATAAATCAGCTGAAACGAAGCCGACTGAGTTGTATGCAACTGAAATTATTCGAGGCGGGTGCAGTTTGTTAAGTAACGATTATCTCCAAAAGATTCAGCAGAAAATCGATCGTTTTAATTAGAATTGGATTCAACGTCATGATAAAATTTGAATAGGAGATAGTAATAAGAGGAAGGGTGATCCAAATAGTCTATTCACAGCAGGAACTAATCGAATGGAAAAATAAGTACCCTATACTAAAGGATATAATTGACTTAAAGCCGGTAGTTTGGATGAATCCAAATTTACAAAGCAGTAGTAGTACATTTTCCTTAACAAGAGATGATATGGATAAAGCAGAACGTTTATGGAAGCGTTTTGCCCCATTTTTAGAAAGTGAATTCCCTGAAACAAAAAAGTCAAAAGGGATTCTTGAGTCACCTTTGCAAAGAATAGCTGATATGCAAAGTAAAATTTCGGATTCTTTTGAAGGAGAACTCTACTTAAAATGTGATAATGACCTGCCGATTGCTGGTTCAATTAAAGCAAGAGGTGGGATATATGAAGTATTACAGCATGCAGAATCACTGGCCTATGAAGCAGGATTTTTAACTGGTGGTGAGAACTATGAAATATTATCATCCCAGAAATTTAAAGAGTTTTTTAGTCAGTATTCAATTGGAGTTGGTTCTACAGGCAATTTAGGATTAAGCATTGGTATAATAAGTGCGAAGCTTGGATTCAATGTGTTTGTATATATGTCTGCGGATGCAAAGCAATGGAAAAAGAACCTGCTTCGCCAAAAAGGAGCAACGGTTCACGAGTTTACCGGTGATTTTAGTGAAGCAATAAATGCGGGGAGACAGAAGACAATTACAGATCCAAAAGCTTATTTTGTCGATGATGAAGATTCAAAGCATTTGTTTCTAGGGTATAGTGTTGCAGCATTAAGACTTGAGAAACAACTGAAGGAAAGAAATGTAAAAGTAAATGAAGAACATCCATTGTTCGTTTACCTCCCATGTGGTGTCGGCGGTGCACCAGGCGGTATTACATTCGGGTTAAAACAAGTTTTTGGGGATCATGTTCATTGTTTCTTTGCTGAACCGACACATTCACCTTCTGTTTTGATTGGTCTACTTACCGAAAAAATGAGTGATGTTAGTGTTCAGGATTTTGGAATTGATAACCGCACAGAAGCAGATGGTTTAGCAGTGGGCCGTCCATCTAGCTTTGCTACAGCCATTAGCAATCGATTGGTAAGTGGTATATATACAATTGAAGACAATGATTTGTATAGATTGCTTACACTTCTAGCTGATTCTGAAGACATCTATTTAGAACCTTCTGCAACCGCTGGACTTGTTGGACCAGAACGAATTCGTAGTTATGCCAAGGAAAAGAAGCTGAATGTTCAAAATGCAACGCATATCTCATGGGCAACAGGTGGCGCGCTTGTACCAGAAGAAGATATGAGAGATTTTTATGAAAAAGGAAAAAGTTTATGATAGGAAGGTTGTCTTAACTAATGAGGGTAGCACAAAACATATCAGAACTAATTGGAGAAACACCTATAGTACATTTAAATAAAATTGTACCAGATGACGCGGCAGATATTTATATAAAACTGGAATCACAAAACCCCAGCAAAAGTGTTAAAGATCGTGCAGCTTATAACATGATAAAAGCTGCAGAAGACAAAGGAATAATTAAGCCAGGTGATACAATAATCGAACCAACAAGTGGAAATACTGGGATAGGACTAGCCATGAATGCAGCTGCAAAGGGTTATCAAGCAATTTTAGTCATGCCTGACAATAGTACACAGGAACGGAGAAATATTTTAAAGGCGTTTGGCGCGAAAGTTGTGCTAACACCAAGCAAAGACAAAATGCCGGGGGCAATTGAAAAGGCAAAAGAGCTGCAGCAGGAAATACCGGGAAGTTTTATACCACAGCAATTTGAAAACAGTGATAATCCAGATATACATCGCACGACCACAGCATTAGAGATTATTGAGCAAATGGATGGAGAATTGGATGCGTTTGTTGCTACAGCAGGAACAGGTGGCACAGTAACGGGAACTGGAGAAGTGTTGAAAGATAAAATCCCTAACCTTGAGATTACCGTCGCAGAACCAAAAGGATCACCAGTCTTATCAGGTGGAAAGCCTGGTAAGCACAAGTTAGTCGGAACAAGTCCTGGATTTATTCCAGATATTTTAAATACTTCTGTTTACGATGAAATTATGTTAATTGATGATAAAGACGCAGTTGATATGTTTAAAAAACTACCGCAATCTGAAGGTATATTTATTGGATTGTCAGGAGCGGCTGCAGTCTATTCTGCTATTGAAGTAGCAAAACGACTTGGCAAAGGGAAAAAAGTATTATGCATGGCCCCAGATACAGGGGAACGATATCTAAGTATGAATTTGTTTGACTCGTAATAATTCCATTTTATAGAGGGAGTACGTTTTATGGAATATTTAATACAGTTATTTGAGGAGAACCAGAATACTGAACAAGCTATTCCAATGCAGCGGTATATGAAGGGGAAATTTCCCTTTCTCGGCATTAAAACCCCCGAACGGAGAGCAATAATGAAAAAGTTTTATAGTGAAAGTGGCATTCTAAAACAGCCGTTTCAAAAAGAATTTGTATTAGCGTTATGGAAGAAAGAAGAGCGGGAGTTTCAGAATGCCGCCCTTGACTATATTGACAGATCGTTAAAAAAGCTTGAAAAAGATGATATCTACTTATTCGAACATTTATTACAGCAAAATCATGGTGGGATACAGTAGATATGCTTGCACAGAAACCTGTTGGAGAGATTGCCAAACACAATCCTGATGTAATCTCTGAGACAATTGAAGGCTGGGCATTGAGTGATAATCTATGGCTTCGACGAACAGCAATTCTTTTTCAATTAAAGTACAAAAGCCAAACAGATGATAAATTATTGTACCGGTATATCAATCAAAATAAGGATAGCAAGGAATTTTTTATTCAAAAAGCAATTGGATGGGCCTTAAGAGAATATTCAAAAACGAATCCCGAATCAGTAAAGCAATTTATTGCGGAAAATAAGCTGGCAAGACTAAGTGTTCGGGAAGGTAGCAAATATTTAAAACAAGTTACATAATCAATTTAAGAGCTGGCAGGCTTTGCTAGCTTTTTTTCGTTTTATTTACGTTAGTTGATGATTGTAAATTCTTTCGCTTAATATCCCAGTAGTAAACCCTTGGCAGCCCCCAGTAAATCCAATAATCATGTAAAAGAGATGAACCAACAAATAGCATCATTTGCCAATCAAGGTTTCTCATGGCATGCTCCTTTCCACCTAATACATTATACTTCCAAATAAACTTGTCTAAGACCAAACTTTTAAATACAAGGCTTCTGTAACAGTTAAAATATACGGTGCATATATTATCTGGAATGTTTTATTTTAGATAGGAGGAAAGTTATGTATTTTAATCATTCCTATAATACAAATGGGTTCCAGTACGTAAATCATCCCTATTACAGGCAGCATCCGTACCATACTTATAATAGCCACTATGATAATTACAATCGTCAACAGCCAGTTAGAGGTCAAGCTACTTGGACAGAGGGAGGACAAGTAACACAATGTGGTATTCCATGGTCGGAAAATCGTTATATGACTGTAGCTGTTGGGAAAAATTCTCCATATCAATGTGGGCAAACCATTAAAGTAAGAAACCAAAAAACAGGAAGAGAACTTCTTGTAACAGTAGTGGATGAAGTAGCAGGTTATCCGCAAAACCGAATCAACCTTCATCGAAGAGCTTTTGAAGCACTGGGAGCAAATACAGCACAAGGTGTTATTGATGTTGAAATTATAGCTGATCCGGAGTTAGAGCAGCAAAAGTGGGGGAAATATTTACTGGAGCTTGCACAGTTAGCTTATCCTGGCTACAATGTGAGTGAATATAATTTCATACGAAAAACGCAAGTGTCTCCTACACAAACACGAGAAACGTATGAATATATTTTACAATCTCAACAAGAAAGAATAACCGTTAGGGGCAATGTTGTCTATAATCCAAACACAGACAGAATTGTTTCTTTTGATATTAGTGAAGTGTAATTAAAATTTATAATTTGCAGCGGGCAGTAAGTAAATCTGTTCGCTTTTTTGTCGAGCAATTTTGCATATTAGAATATGCTTGGTACCGGCAAGACCAAGCATATATTCCATTTTTAATGTTTATTTAAGCCCTCCTGTTCACGTGTTTGTTTTAAAGAATGTGCATCATTGGGATTAGCGTATTGCCTGTTTTTACCTGTTTGAATGCCAATTTGTTTTCCAGTGGGGTCAGATATGATGCTTTCTTTTGCTCCATCAAAGTGTGGGTCCTGATCACCATTATTTGTATCTCTATTATCTGGCATAATAATCACCTCCTGTGATTAGCTTGCATAAAAAGTTAGGAAAAATTCAAAGTGATATTCATATGAAATCTTTTTATGGACAAGCTCATATTAAGAGAAAAAATAGGAAGAATAACGATTAATATGATTTATTATTGGAGGCTAGATAATGAAAAAGCGAAATCAGTTTGAAAAGCAAATTAAAAATGTAAAAGAGGAAACAAATAGTCCGGCTATACTAAATGATGTAGTGGATAGTGAATTTGAACAATATCCAGGACAAAATGAAAGTCAGCAAGAAGATAGTTTGCTTTCACCTCTTGAAGAGGCCGTTCAACATAATATTGATGGAAAAACGTGGATTACAAGAGACGATGAATAAAAATTTTTGCACGAATATTCTCCTTTTAAAGGTAGCAGATTTCGTGATCTAGAAATTAATTCAAGCCATACCTTGACGGATTACAAGTATGAACTTATAATACTTTAAAAGAAATAAAAGATGTCTAAATTGATGGATTAGCATTTCGTATATGGTATGGCTAGAACAAACAGGATCGTACGGAAAATTTTCTTCCGTCCTTTGATGGATGGGAGGTTTTTTAATACCCAAAATAAAACATTAAATTTTCCCACTGTTTTAACAATATAAGAAGGGGGAATTTATTTGGCAAAAGAGCGTATTGTCGTAAAAATTGGAAGCAGCTCATTAACTAATACGCACGGTGGTCTTTCAGAAGAGAAAATTGCTGAGCATGTTGCAGCACTATCTAAACTGAAAAAAGAAGGTAATGAAGTAATCCTCATTACATCAGGAGCTGTTGCAGCAGGATTTACAGTCTTAGGATATCAAACAAGGCCAGTGACAATTGCTGGAAAACAAGCTGCGGCAGCTGTCGGCCAGGGACTGCTTATGCAAAGCTATTTTGAACAATTTCAGAAAGAAGATATCGTATCCGCACAACTTTTACTGACGCGACATGTTTTCTCACAACAAGAGCAATACAATAATGCCTATTCGACACTTACCGAGCTATTAAAACGTGGCATACTACCAATTATTAACGAAAATGATTCAGTCATTATTGATGAACTAACATTCGGGGATAATGATGTACTTTCCGCGTTAGTCAGTGGGCTTATTCATGCGGATTTGCTAATAATTTTAACTGACATTAATGGTCTTTATGATGGGGATCCTCGCCATAATCCAAGAGCAAAAAAATATAACTTTTTAGCAGAAATCACCGATGATCTTCTTGCTTTAGCTGGTGATACTGGTTCAAAAGTAGGAACAGGTGGAATGCGTTCCAAATTAGAAGCTGCAAAAACAGGACTATTAGTTGGGGTTAAGGTTTTTATTGGAAAAGGGGAAGGAATCAATAAGCTGCTTGATATTATTTCTGGTGAAGGTGACGGAACATATGTAGGATATATCCCAAATACATTATTGAAAAATAAAAAACAGTGGATAGGTATCCATTCGAACATTGCTGGACAAATTGGAATTGATTCAGGTGCTGAGTCTGCAGTAGTTTACCACGGTAAAAGCTTATTGCCAGCAGGTGTAAGAACGTTAAAAGGCTCATTTACAACAGGTGATGTAGTTGAGGTGTTAAATGAAGAAGGAGAACTTATTGGCAAAGGGCAAACAAATTATACAGTTGAAGAGCTTATCCAAATAAAGGGCCTTTCTAGTAAAGAGGCTAAAGAAATAACAATGCAGAACCGACCAGAAGTAATTCATCGAAATAATTGGGTGTCATTTACAAAGGAGAGTGGGATAAAATGAGTGAACTTAATGATAAGGGGCAGAAAGCTAGTAATCTCGCAATAACTATTGGACAGTGCACCACAAAGCAAAAAAATGATGCACTTAAACTGATAGCTAAACAACTGCTGGACGAGACAGCATTTATTTTATCAGAGAATAGCAGGGATTTAGAAGCAGGAAAAAATAATGGTATGAATGCAAATTTACTTGATCGCCTAAAACTGACTGAAGAACGAATTCAGGATATGGCTGAAGGAGTTCAGCAAGTAGCAGCCTTATCTGATCCAATTGGAGAGCTACTAGAACAATGGGATAACCCAAATGGGCTCCACTTTGAAAAAATCCGAGTCCCACTTGGCGTTGTTGGGATGATTTTTGAAGCAAGACCAAACGTAACTGTAGACGCGTCAAGCCTTTGTTTAAAAACTGGTAACGCAGTCTTATTACGTGGTAGTTCATCAGCAATCACTTCAAACAAAGCTATTGTAAGTGTTATTCACCGGGCACTTGAGAAAAGTGGTTTGCCAACTGAATCTGTTCAATTGTTAGAAGATACGAGTAGAGAAACAGCAGCAAAAATGTTCAAACTCACAGAATACTTAGATGTACTCATACCTAGGGGTGGTGCAAACTTAATACAAACAGTGGTTAATAATGCTTCAGTACCTGTACTTGAGACTGGTGTAGGAAACTGCCACGTCTTTATTGATGAGAGTGCTGACAAAAATATGGCGGTAGAAATTGCATTAAATGCCAAAACACAGCGTCCATCGGTTTGTAATGCAGCAGAGACAATTCTGGTTCATCAAAATTGGGCTGAACAGTACTTTGAGAAGTTAACTCATGTATTAAAGGAAAATGACGTTGAGATCAAAGCAGATGAAAAAGCTAGACAACTAGATAGCACTTTGTTACCGGCTACCAATGAAGATTATGAAACAGAATTTCTTAACTTAACAGTCGCAATCCGTATTGTTGATAGTCTGGAGGAGGCAATTAATCATGTTCAAACCTTTGGATCCAAACACTCAGAAGCAATTGTCACAGAACAAGAAGAAAATGTCGAAACGTTTTTTAAACAAGTAGATGCGGCCGCGCTTTATCATAATGCGTCAACTCGTTTTACCGATGGCTTCGAGTTTGGCTTTGGAGCAGAAATCGGTATTAGTACACAGAAATTGCATGCCCGTGGTCCAATGGGATTACCCGCCCTTACATCAACGAAGTATATTGTTCGGGGATCAGGCCAAATAAAAGGATGAGTTTACAAATATAGATCGAGGAATATCTTGTAGATTTAATAAATAAACGTTTGTAGTTGTAGTTAACTCATTTAGAAAGCGCACTTTCCTCATTTTATGAGGACACTAGTAGATTTCTTAATGATTTAGTTAATCATAACGAACGTGCTTTTGTTTTCGCATATTGTTCCCCCAAAAAAATTGGTGACTTTAATCACCAATTTGTTAGAACACATTCAAATAAAAAACACCATGTTAATTTTCATGGTGTTTTTTAAGTGGAGATTGTGAGAATCGCTAAAAAGTTATATCTTAATGGTTTATCATTATAAAAGTTAAAAAAAGTATTACAAAAAAATAATGGGGAAGATTAATTGTTGTTCCTCTTAAAAACTTCTTTATTATACGTTAGTGAACAGTTGCAAATTGTCTCTAATTTAGTCTGTAATCAAAGTGGTGTGATTAATTATAGTTGGGAGGATAGTAGCAAAGGAAAAAAGGGGATATAACATTGGAACTTTCACCTACTTTATATCACAGAATAATACGACCTAAATGGATTAATCAAATTTATATTCATAATAGAATTAAAAAGCATTTTAATTTATATGATAAAAATGTTCTTGACTTCGGATCAGGAACTGGAGCAAATTGTACCCTTTGCAAACCTGAAAAATACTTTGGAATAGACCCTGATGAGAAAAGAATTAATTATGCGAAAAAAATCTATCCTGATTATGATTTTGGTGTATTCCAAAGAGATGAAATATCTGTTAAAAATCATTCAACAGATGTAATTCTAATTATATCAGTGTTACATCACATTCCATCTGAAATAATGAAAGAATATATTAAACAATTTCGAAAAATAATTGTACAGGGAGGGATGATTATAGTAATTGAACCCTGTTATTTTAAAAAGAGTAAAATTAGTAACTGGTATATGAAAAATAATGATAATGGTTTTTTTATCCAAAACGAAAAAGGTTACCATGATCTATTTAAAAAAGAAGGCTTTAAGTGTGAAACAATTGAAACATTCAAAAAATGCTTTTTTTATAATGAGCTTTTTTTAATAGCTTATTGAAATTGGGAAGTGAGAAGGGTAGAAGGGATATTATGTATTCAGAAATAATATACGCTATTATATTTTTTGTTATAATCATTAACGTTATTTCAGCTGGTTTTATAATATTTGTAGAAAAAAGGGAGGTTGGTTCAACCTGGGCTTGGTTAATCGTTATTTTTTTGATTCCAATTGCTGGATTACTTTTATACATATTTTTTGGAAAGCAACTTAAGTATAATAATATTAAAAATTCAAGTAAAAAAAAGGATTTCCAAAATTCAACTATAAATCAACAAATAGAACTTTTACAAAACAGTTCATTTTATGACAATCAGATACTGAAAAAGTATTCAAAATTACTTCTGATGAATTTAAAATCATCGAATGCATTATTAACAATGAACAATGATATAGTCATTTTAAAAGATGGGCAAGAGAAGTTTAAAATATTATTTGACGATATAAGTGCTGCAAGGAAGGAAATTAATATTCAGTATTACACTATTAAACCAGATGCTTTGGGAATTAAACTTCGGGATGAACTTACGAAAAAAGCGGAAAAAGGGGTAAAGGTACGTGTTCTATTTGATGGAATTGGTTCTAGAGGGATGTCTGCCGCTTTCTTTGAAGAACTAATTTCAAATGGAGGGGAAGTAGAGGTTTTCTTTCCAACATTTTTAAAGTTGTTTAATTTTCGTCTGAATTATCGAAATCACAGAAAACTTTGTATTATTGATGGTAAAGTTGCTTACATGGGTGGTTTTAATATTGGGAATGATTATTTGGGGCTTGGTAATAAGTACGGTTATTGGCGAGACACCCATTGCAGGATAGTGGGGGGATCAGTTCATGATATTCAAGAGAGTTTTATTATAGACTGGTATCAAGCTACTAAAAAGCAACAAAATAAATCTGAGCAATTCACTTTTTCGACGGAAGAATTTAGTGGCCATTGTCCTGTCCAGGTAATACCAAGTGGCCCAAATTCGGAAACACAGTACATTAAAAATATGTATATTATGCTGATCATGTCTGCCAAACAAACAGTTTATATACAAACACCCTACTTTATACCTGATAGAAGTTTTATGGATGCTTGTAAAATTACTTCATTGGCAGGGGTTGATATACGAATTATGATTCCCCAAAAAAATTATAATTCAATTGTTTATTGGGCTAATAGTAGATACGCAGGTGAACTTTTAACATATGGTGCAAAAATATTATTGTATGAAAAAGGATTTTTACATGCTAAAACTATTGTAATTGATCAGGAATTAGCTTCTGTAGGAACTACAAACATTGATATACGCAGTTTCGAATTAAATTTTGAAGTTAATGGACTATTTTATGATAAAAAGGTTTCTCAAAAACTCCATAAATTGTTCATCGAAGATAGTGAAATGAGTTCTGAATTAACAATTGAAAAGTATAAACAAAGGTCCAATACGGTAAAGTTTAAAGAAGCAGTATCGCGTCTATTTTCACCTATTCTTTAGTTTTAAATAGATAGTGGGGGAATATCAATGAAAAGCTTATTATAAGAACTAAGGTAAAACTTATTTTTTATTTCTAGTTTACATAACATTTATTATAGGAAGTTATATTAAATTTAATAAAGTGTATCTCAATAACTAAGTATACTTATGATAGTGAGATAAAATAAAAAATCACGCTAATTATAACGTGATCTTTTGATATTATTTCTCGCCAACATACTTAGCTGCTGGTCTGAAAATGGTATTATTGTTAATTTGTTCCGTTGCATGCGCACACCAGCCAACAACTCTGCTGGAACTGAAAATTGCTGTAAATAATGATGAATCTAACTCAAGTGACTTCATAATTGCTGCAGCATAATATTCTACGTTTGTGTACAGTTTTTGATTTGGTTTATATGTGTTCAGTATCCTTATTGTTTCTTGTTCCGTTTTTAATGCTAAATCAATCCAGTTTGGAATTTCAGTTAAGTCGAGTATTTTATATTTTAGAGCTTCTGCACGTGGATCAAACGTTTTATACACTCTATGGCCAAATCCCATAATCCTTTCATTATTTTTCAATTTTTTATGAATAATTTCACTTATTTTATTTTCAGTACCTATTTCATCAAGTAATTCTATAACACCAGACGGTGCACCACCATGTAATGGGCCCTTCATGGTTCCTAAAGCACTTGTTACAGCAGCAACCAGATCACTTTGTGTTGAAATAGTTACTCTTGCGGAAAATGTCGATGCATTCATGCCATGTTCCATGGTCATAATCATATAGGCTTCAAGCATCTTCACGTTCGATTTATTCACATTGCCTGTAAGCATATAAAGAAAATTTTCAACGTGATCGAGGTTCAAATCAGGTTCAATTGCTTTCATAGAACTTAATCTGCGATAACGGTAAGCGATTATTGTTGGCATGATTGCTATAAGCTGGATAGCATCAGTATTACTAGATAAGGACGATACTGCAGTTCTTAGAACGTCCATTATGGAAAAATGTATTGGTAAGCTATCAATTATCGTTTTAACGTGGTTAGGCAATTTGCGATAATCCTTTAACGTTGAATTAAAATCAGCGAGTTCTTTATTAGTTGGTAATTCCCCGTTCAGCAAAAAGTACGCAACCTCTTCAAATGTGTTATTTTTTACAAGTTCTTGAATGGATGTGCCCCGATAAATCAATGTTCCATTTTTACCATCGATATGACTTAATTTCGTTTCCGTAACAATTATTCCTTTTAATCCTGGTTGGTACATTATACGCTCCCCTTCCCTCTCATTGATAATTCAAGTGTATATCAATTCAATCATTATTAAAATTTAATTATTTTTAGTATAATAATAAATATATTTTATTAATGAGGTGCTACTTATCGATACACGAACATTAAAAACCTTTATTTTGGCTGCAGAATATGAGAATTTTAGGATTGTTTCGGAAAAACTGTTTATTACTCAACCGGCTGTAAGTTCTCAGATAAGGCAACTGGAAAAAGAAATCGGTGGTAAGCTATTCAATAAACGTGGCAGACATATAAAATTAACTGAGTTAGGTCGATTATTTCATAAAGAAGCAAAGGAAATTGTTGCACAAAGTGAAAGAAGTTTAAGTCAAATTAGTAAATTCCAGCAAGGATTTAACAAAACAATGCGTATTGCAATTTCACCTTTGCTAGCCGATACGATTCTGCCAAGTATTATAAGAGAGTATACAAAGCAACATCCTCATGTTGAATTATCGATACAAGTGCTGGAGTCAAAGGAGATAGCTTCTGTAGTGGAAGAAGGAAATGTAGACGTAGGATTATCCTGTTTACCTGGAGATCCAAACGTAAACTGCTTAAAATTTCACGAAGAGTCTGTTGGTCTAGTATGTAGTCATGACGGTTATGATGCAGAATCTGGCCCTATAGTAGACGCAAAAGAGATTCTCGAGAGGAATATCATTTTAACAGATAATCATCCCTTTTACTGGAACAATCTAAAGGAGCAACTAAAATACACATTATCTTCATACCAGTTTATGAGCGTCACCCAATCTCATATAGCGAAACGGTTTGTATTGGAAGGCATTGGTGTAAGTTTTCTGCCAAAATCAATTGTAAATCGTGAAATAATCGAGGGCAGATTGATGAAAATACCTGTTTTCTTCATGGAGCTGCCAACAGCTAGTATGTATATAATTTATAAATATGAACATGAAATTGAAAGTGAGTTTGTAAAATTTATATCTGATTTTCATTTTAGTTAAAGCAGAAGCAGCCAATTTGGCTGCTTCTGAAAAATAACAACTAGTCGATTTCAATTTTCGGTAAAGGTTTTTTTGCGGGACCCTCGATTACTTCGCCAGTATAGGAAAATCTTGATCCGTGGCAAGGACAATCCCAGGTTCGGTCGCCTGAATTCCACTCGACTTCGCATTTTAAATGGGTACACGTGGTATCTATTGCATAAAGATTCTCTTCATTATCTTTATAAACACCGGTTCTTTGTCCATTAATTCGTGTAACCGTAGCATCATCAGGGGATAGATCATCTAAATTATCATCTCTTCTATCCATTTTTCCTTTTGCCATATGTTTTGCTACGTCTGCATTTATTCCTGTAAACTTACGAAGTGCTGGGTCAGCCTGAAAACGAGAAGGTGTGTATAAATCTTTATAAAGTGTATCTTCTTGAAGAATCATATCCGTTATCATTTTTGCTGCCAACGTACCGTTTGTCATGCCCCATTTACGGAAGCCTGTTGCAACAAAAACGGATTGTTGTGCCTTAGTAATGGGACCAATATATGGAACCTTGTCCAATGTTATTAAATCCTGTGCTGACCAACGATTTACAAACTCTGATATTCCAAAATTATTTTCGGCATACTCCTCCAATGCATTATAATGATGCATTGTTGATTTCCCCTGTCCTGTTTTATGATTTTCTCCACTTATCAGCCATATATCATCCTCTGCAATACGGATTGATCTGGTTGGATTTTCTGCATTGATATACATTCCTCCGGGATACTTTTTGCTGGATTTACCGGCCACTACATAAGATCGATCAGCATACATTCGGGTTGGATAGAATCCTTGTCCATCGTAAAATGGATAATGAGAAGCCTCAATAACATAACGACATGTTATACGATTTCCATCTTTCAGTATAATTGAAGGATGTTTGTTATATTCAATGTCTGCTGCAGTGGTATTTTCATAAATTTCAAGCCCATTTTCAACACTGTCTTTTAGCAACGCCTTAAGGTACTTTAATGGGTGGAATTGTGCTTGTTGTTTCATTAATAATGCTGATTTCATCGGTATATCCAGTGGCATATTTTTAACTAGTTCGCTAGGTATTTCTAACTGGTCATAGGCTTTCTTTTCTTTCTCCAATTGAGATATGTAGGAATCATCGTTCGTGAAAACATACGCATCCTCTTCCTTGAGATTACAATCTATTTTGTTGTCCGTAACGATATCGTTAATAAGCTTTTTTGCTTCGGTTGCACCCTTATAGTATAAGGAAGCTTTCTTGGAACCGAAGTGCTCTATTAGTTCATTATATATTAGCCCATGTTGTGCTGTGATTTTTGCAGTCGTGTGACCTGTTGTTCCATTGAGTAATTCGTTGGCATCAATTAAGACAACTTGTACACCTTCCTTTGCCAGTAAATAAGCAGCTGTAATTCCTGTTATACCACCACCTACAATACCAACATCTGTTTTTATTGATTTATCCAGTGGTGGGTATGAGGGTAATTTTACAGAATCCCGCCAATACGGCTCTGGATTTTGTGGCGATTTCATGTTGTGTGACATTTTTCATAACTCCTTTATTGTATATCAGCTATTATCTCTATCTTATTTTTGTCAGTAATTCAATAATTATACACTAATGCTCTTGGCTAACCTATGGTGCCCCAGTTAATGAGATAGTTGGAGGTGAGTTGATATGGAATTAGTATAAGCTTTAATGCGAACAGAATCACACATGAGGGATTTCTTGGTTTAATTAGCAAATTATGCGGCAATATACTATTAAGTTGTTACAACGTTGTTAAATATGTAAAAAGGAATATTATTGCAAAGGAGTGATTACGGTGCTGGTACATGTGACTGTAAGTGGACGGGTACAAGGAGTTGGTTTTAGATATACCACTCAACAAAAAGCGAGAGAATATAAATTAACAGGTTGGGTTCAAAATCAGTCTGATGGTACTGTTGAATTGGAGGCTGAAGGTAATGAAACAAGCGTACAAACATTTTTGAAAGAGCTGAAAGGTGGGTTTAATAAGTTCATTCGTGTTGATGATATAAAAGTGGAAAAAGTAGAGAAGCATAAGGATTTTAATAATTTTTCGATAAAATAAAGCCGCCCTCTTATGAGTAGCGGCTAATACCTTATTGTTGATCTTCATAGAATTTACGATTTAAAGCAATGTATTCATTTTCCTCTTCCGGAACTTCATCTTCCATGTAAATCGCTTCCACTGGGCAAACTGCTTCACAAGCTCCACAATCAATACATATATCCGGATCGATGAAGAACATATCTTTTCCTTCTTCTATACAATCAACAGGGCAAACTTCGACACATTCGCCTGATTTTTCATCTTTACAAGGTGATGTAATAATAAATGCCAAGTAAAACTCCTCCTTAAATTAAAGGCCAAAATAATTATTTATACAATAATACTACAGAAATTTTCCTATTCTTTCAAGCTAATTACACACATAGTTAGGCTGTTAGACATATTATTTATTATTCGATAAATAGAGGAGCGAATGTACATGGAAGTATTCATCCGACCAAATGATTCGTTTTGGTATTATAGCCAATTATTCGATATTCCACTCATATTAATAGAACTTTCGAATCCACAACTCAATGCAAATCAATTAATGGTGGGACAAAGTATTGAAATGCCAGGGTACACACCAACCAACTATCAAATTAAGGGAAATGATTTAATATGGAAAATTGCAATGGAAAACAATATTCCGGTAGATTTACTGTTATTAATGAATCAGTCAATTGATCCAGCAAACCTTCAAATTGGGCAAACAATTGTAATTCCACAGCGAGTTAACAGTTTGATTATATCTGATTTTGATAATTATACATTTGATAAAATGTTAGGTGATATTAATAACTTATTGGCAATTTATCCTTTTATTTCGAGACAAAATATCGGTAACTCCGTGATGGGTAAAGATTTAGTGGAGCTGCAGATTGGAAATGGTGGTAAACAGGTTCATATAGATGGATCTTTTCATGCTAATGAATGGATAACAACTTCCGTAATTATGCGTTTCTTGAATGATTACGCGCTATCACTGACAAACAAACAACCTATCCGTGGTGTTAATATGCTTCCATTATACAATGATTCTTTACTGTCAATTGTTCCAATGGTGAATCCGGATGGTGTTAACCTTGTTTTGAACGGTTCATCTGCTGCAGGTGAGCATCAGCAGGAGGTTTTGGAAATTAACAATCAGGATGAAGATTTTTCAAATTGGAAGGCAAACATATCTGGTGTTGATTTGAATAATCAATATCCTGCACTGTGGGAAATAGAAGCAGCACGTAAGCCGGATTCACCACAACCACGTGATTACCCTGGGCCTTATCCACTTTCAGAGCCAGAGGCTATTGCAATGGCCAATCTAGTAAGAGAACGAAATTTTTTGCGTGTTAATGCTTTTCATACACAAGGTGAAGTGATTTATTGGGGGTTCGAAGGATTTGAACCAGAAGTTGCAGGGGAAATTGTTAATGAGTATGCTCGTGTCAGTGGTTATCAGCCAATACGATATGTAGACAGTTATGCAGGCTATAAAGATTGGTTTATACAGGACTTTAGACGTCCAGGTTTTACAATCGAATTAGGAAGTGGCGTTAACCCGCTACCGTTCGCTCAGTTTGAGGAAATATACCAGGAAAGTCTGGGTATTATGTTAGCGAATTTATATTTGTAACCCAGGGTCTACTAACCACCCCATAAGCATTCTATTGAATGTTTGCTGTCATCAATATTAATTAGATATACATCAGGATTTCGAAGATTTTTCCATGCCTCAAAACCAAAACTGGGTTCATATTGATTTAGTAATAATGCAATCAGGTTTCCGTGGCTTACCAGAATTACATTTGTTGCATTGTCATCAGAATGGATATTTTCAATTACTGATGTCGCTCGTTTCACAGCATCATTACTTGATTCACCGCCTGGTAAATTGAAGTCTAAATCTGTAAAGGAATGTTCTAATACATCAATCCAGTCATCTATCGGATCCTCACTTAATATTCGTTCTGTTAAGCGATCATCAACATTAACTTCTATATTATTTTGTTCAGCATAGGGTTTAATACTTTCAATTGCTCTTAAGTAAGGGCTTGAGATGATTTTGTCTATGTTCATATTCTGTTCTGTAAAAAAAGCAGAAAGTAAATACGCCTGTCGTATGCCTTCATTTGTTAGTGGTGAATCTGAGTGTTGTCCATCTGCAGCACAATGACGAATCAAATATAAATTTTTCAAAGTAAGTCAACCCCTTCTTTAGAAGAATGAATGGAAGTGCAAAATATTTCTAAATAGTAAATCAATTATAGCATTAATGAATTAAAATAGAAAATATAATATAAAATAACAGGTCGAAACCTGTTATTTTAATTCTTTGAAGTAATTTTTATAAAATCCGCCAATACGATTGCTATTATCCATAATAAAATAAAACTCTTCTGTTTCATTCTTTACCTCATATTGTTTCCCAGGAGTTAACTTATTATGAACAATAAATTTTTTGGCATCTGCATGGACGCATTCAACTGTTTTCCCTGTATCGCGTTCTTCCCAATTTAAGTGAATCATTTCTACCTCTCCTCATTGAGTTAGTATACATAATCAGATTATTGTTGACCTATTTAAACAGATACAGGTAATTGCTGTAGCCTTTTTCATCCATTTCTTCCTTTGGGATAAAACGCATAGCAGCTGAATTCATGCAATAACGCATACCACCTTTATCTTTTGGACCATCATCAAAGAGATGACCTAAGTGTGAATCCGCATTTTTGCTTCTAACTTCAGTGCGAATCATTCCATGAGATGTGTCTGTTTCTTCATTTAACTGATGCGGATCAACAGGTTTGGTAAAGCTTGGCCATCCGCAGGCCGCATCAAATTTATCATGTGAAGAAAATAATACTTCGCCTGATACAATATCTACATAAATACCTTCTTCTTCATTATCCCAGTATTCATTATCAAAAGGCCGCTCGGTAGCATTTTCCTGTGTAACACTATATTGAATAGGACTTAATTGCTCTTTTAGTTTATCTTTATCTGGTGTTTGCTGCCAGTTTCTCTTAATGAAATCTTCCCTGCCGGAACCTTTTTTATATAATTTATAATGAAATGATTGTTTCTTATAATAATCCTGGTGTTCTTTTTCTGCCTCATAAAAAGTTTTTGCAGGTATGATAGGGGTGATTACTGGTTTTGAAAACTTTCCGCTTTGATCTAATTCTTGTTTTGATTGTTCTGCAATTTGCTTTTGCTGCTTATTATGATAAAAAATAGCTGTCTGATAAGATTCCCCTCTATCATTAAACTGGCCACCTGCATCAGTTGGATCTATCTGTTGCCAGAAGATATTAACAAGTTCTTCGTATGACATTATTTCAGGATTAAATGTTATTTGGACTGCTTCCACATGTCCAGTCGTGTTTGAGCATACTTGTTCATATGTGGGGTTTTCGGTATCTCCACCTGTATAACCTGACGCGATATTGATGATACCCGGGCGCTCATCAAATGGTTCTACCATGCACCAAAAACATCCTCCTGCAAATGTTGCTAATTCACTATGATTAGTCATTATTTTACCTCCACTGTTTACAAAGTTATCTTAACCCTATTTTTTCGTTTTTAACAAAAAAAATCAAGTTGTCTGCCTTGAATAGTTAAATATATAACTTTGGAGTCGACTGGCCAACATTTCTTCTGGAGGTGTATTCGTTATTTCTTGCCTGTCTATGGTCATTATTATTAGATTCTATTTCTCTTGTTTTCTCTTCGCTTTCTATCTGACTCTCCGTTTCATCGTCCTCGTTTAGTGCTTTCATCAACTTGAACATCATTGGAAGGTTTTTAGCCATTGGAGCATATTGTTGTACGATAGGGGCTGTAGATTGAACTACCTTTAAAACTTGCTGTATATTGTTTAATTTCTGTGTGATGCCGCCAATTCGATCTGGGGACAACAAATTTTGAGCATATTGCGGCGGCAGGAAACGATGCATTAAATGTTGCATCTGTGATTGTTGTGGGCCTCCCTGGAACCCCGCGCGACTTTGCAAGATATGATTACTGGGTTGTTGCGGTTGTATAGGCCATACCATGTTATCCTCCCCTTCAAAACAATTTTCTAGATTATTGTACGTAATAATTCTTAAAGGGTGTAGGCAGTCATCATTATTTATCTAAAAAAGCCCCTACCAATTTTGGTAAGGGCTTGAATCTGGTTATTCTGCTACTTCTGCTGCAATAATAAATCCAATTGTTCCTGTTAGAATAATACCAAATACAATTGCCGTAAACATACTATCCCCTTCTTTCTTATCCTTATATTGTAAGTATAAATGATATGAAAGCGATAAAGGCATCCTACATTTGAAAATTTCATGAAATATCAATTCTTTCACCTAATTATTTCCTGGGCAACCGCACGTTACTACATAATTTTACATATATATTGCGGTTTTTGACGAATGAATGCGAATGCAGTCTGCATCCGTTCCAACTATCCAAAAGAAAATTCCAATTCGGAACCTTGGTTTGATGGAGATATTTGAAGCTTTGCATGAATTTCACTTTTTAAGTGGGGTACATGCGAGATAATCCCCAGCAATCTATTGCTATCCTGTAAATCCTTTAGACAGTCAATAGCCTGCTGTAATGAAACATCGTCTAACGTACCAAATCCTTCATCGATAAATAACGTATCCAGTTGTACACCACCTGCATGTGCCTGGACAACGTCAGCAAGTCCAAGTGCTAAACATAGTGCTGCCTTGAAACCTTCACCTCCAGACAATGTTCTAACAGAACGCTGTCTCCCTGTATGATGATCAAGTACTTCTAAGTCTAATCCGCTTTGTGCTCCGCGTTTAGCAACTTGTCCACTTCGAATAAGCTGGTAACGGTGCTCTGTCATTTTATCCAATCGTATGTTCGATTGAAGTAAAATCTCGTCTAGGAAGGATGCTAGCACATATCGCTCAAAAGAAAGTCTTAACTGGTTATTACCATTTGCTAACTCAGCTAGTTCTCCAATTTCGTAATATTCCCTGGATAGCTGTTTTTGAATGTTTATATTTTCAGTTATAGTTGTTTTTATCTGTTGATTGTATTTGATTGTTGTATCCAGTATGTTTAGGTTATCGTGAATCGATTGCAGCTCTGTTTGCTTTCTTTCCGCTATTTCTTCTAACATGTTCAGATCAGGTCGAATTGTTTCATTTGTCTGATCTGCTAATTCTTTTAATCGATAATTAATTTGTTCCGTTTTATTTTCATAGGTTTTAATGTCTTGCTCTATTTGGGCCTGGTAATCAGGTGACACTTTACTTTTTTCATAGTCTTCAATTGTTTTAAATCCGTTTTCTTCTACTGATTCTGCGAAAAGATTATACTGGATGTCATAATTATTTTTTGTATTTTTCTCGAATTCTTTTTGCTGTTCAAGAATTGTTTTCCCCTGTTGTAATAGCTCTTGTGTTTTCTGAAATTTATCCTTCGTTGCTTCCCATTTTGTTATCCAAGTCTGGTAAGTTTCTTTATAGCGTGTAATCTTCTTCTGAAAGCTTTCAAAATCGTCAATGTCTTGCGGTAAAAATTTTGCTATTTCATCTAAACGTGCTTCGCTTTTGGCTAATGATGCACTTGATTTCTGGAAATTTTCAGTTAATTGATCAAACGTTTGTTTAAATTTCTTGTTTTCTTGTTTTAACAGCGTTCTTTCTGCTTTTAACTGCTTCTGTTCTTCCATGTCTTTTTCTATTTTGTTTAGTTCAAGGGTTAATGCTTTAATTTTTTCTTTCCATATACTTAACTTTTTATCGATTTCATTCTGCTCTAGATCTTGTAATTCTACATCAAGTTCTTCGAAAAGTTTATTAACGGTTGCCCTTTGGCTCTGACCTTTAGATTTAGAATCCGTGTATGTTGTTTGGTATGCAGCGAACTCTTTTTCTTTTTGCTGAAGCTTTTCCTGAAGTTGATCAAGTTCATCCATAAACATTACTTCTTCATGCGCTTTTGCCTTGTGAGGGTGTTCAAGTGACCCGCACACTGGACATGGTGAATTTTCGTGCAATTGTTTGGCCATTAACGCAGCATAATGTTCCCTTTGCTTGGCTTCCATTTCGTTATAGCTTCTCCGTAATCTTTCAATTTCTTTCTGTATGTTAGTATACTTGGAATGGACTGATTTATATTCCGATCGCAGTTTCTGCAGGTACTTATTTTCTTTGTTTAGTTCGGCGATTTTATCCACCATTTGATGTGCTTTCTCCACTTCGGTGCTTTTCGAGTAATAAGCTTTTGTTATTTCTTGCTCATCATTTAGCTTGTTTTCAATTTGTTCTATTCTGTTATCCGTTGTGGTTAGTTTTTCCTTCAGCTTATCAAGTTCTTCCTTCAAATTATCAGTTGTTTTTCTTATATTTTTTGCATTAGTTTCCTCTTCCTGATAAATCTTTATTTGCTGCAGCTGTTCACTGGCTTTGTTGATTGTTTCTTTAAGTTGTTCACGATCACTTTCCTTCTCTGCTTCTTCATTATATTGAGCAGCAATCGTGTCATACTCTTTTTCCAGGTTCATTACCTTTTCCTGTTGCTTGGTTAATTGCTTCTGCTGTTCCTGCCATTCTTTTTTACGTACATAGCTTTGTTCCTCAAAAGGCTGGATTTTTTGTGCATCTATCGCTTGCTTTAATTTCTTTTTCTTTTGGTCAATTTCACCTGATCGCTGATTCAGGTCATCCTTTTCCTTTTTTAGAAAATCAATTTCACGGTACTTTTCTTCAAGTAATTTTCCTTTGTGCAGATTATTCTGAGCTTCTTTCAATTCTTTTGTTCTGGTAACCTTCAATTTTTCGCTTTCAGCCTGCTGTTCTTTAAGAGATGCTATTTCTTCCGCCAGTTTTTGCATCACCTGATCAATTGTATCCGTTTGATTAAGTTCAACTGCAGTCCATTCAATTTTTGTTAATTCCTGTTGAATTAATTGATCCAGGTTATTAACTTTATCTTTTATGTCTTTTGATTGTTCTTTTAGCTGCTCAGTGATCTGTTCATAAAAATAGGTGTGAAAAATCTTCTGTAATATAGCTTCACGTTCTTTACTATTTTCTGATATCAATTTTCGGAATTCACCTTGTGGGATTAGAATCATTTTACGGAATTGTTCGTAATCAAAGCCAAGCTTTTTTTCCAATGACTCACTTACCTCTTTAACCCGGGAACTAATCAGATGTTTTTCATCATTAACAATTTCGTATAAAACTGCTTTTGCAGGTTCATCTGTGTATCCTTCACCTCGTTCCTTTTTCTTGGACTGTTTCGGATTTCGGATCACTTCGTATTCTTTTTGATTTAGAATAAATCGAAATTTCACTTCTGTTGGTTCATCAATACCTGCAAAATGGCTCCTGAGTGTGTCCTGATCACGATCAGAACCACTGGCACGACCGTAAAGTGCAAAACAAATCGCATCAAATATCGTTGTTTTACCTGCACCGGTTGGGCCAGTTATTAAAAATACTGACTCTCCGCCAAGTTCATTAAAATTAATCACCTGTTTATTCCAATATGGTCCAAAAGCGGTAAGACTAAGTGATATCGCGCGCACACTATTCCCTTCTTTCTTTTTCCAGTATTGATGTCACAATTTTTTCTACTTGCTGTTTGCTCGTTTCAGATATTGCTTCGCCTTTAATCTCTTCATAAAATGAGGCAAATAACTCCGTATGTGATTGTGTTTGTTTTTTTCGAATTTGCTCTAAATCAAGTAAGCCTTTTTTTGATGTCCGCATTACACGTTCAAGACGCAATATATTAGGATATACTTTTCGCAGTTTATTCATTGGATCAATAATCTGCCCCTCGTCCAATAAACGTATATGCAAATAATCGTTACTTTTTTTGATTGGATTATTAATCAATTGATCAAAATATCCTTCTATTACATTCATGTCGTGCTTAGGGACAAGTGGGATAAGGGATAACTCGACTTCTCCATTATTATCAAGATCAACCATTGTTATTGACTTTTTGTGTTTAGCTTCAGAAAATGAATACTTTAAAATAGATCCACTATATCTGATTGTTTCATTCATTACACGTTGTGCCTGATGTAAATGTCCTAAAGCTACGTATGAAAAATTATGGAACAACGTTGTGTCGATATAAGGACTTCCACCAACCATTGACAATCGTTCTTCCGATTCTGACTCCATTCCCCCAGCTAAAAATGCGTGTCCAATAAAGACATGTCTTTCATTCATATCGTTTTCTTGCTCGATTCTATTTACAATTGCTTCCATTGCTGATTGGTGAGAATAGATGGCCTCATCATCAAAAAAAGCCCGAACTTCTGCTGGTTCTAAGTATGGAATTAAATGAAAATTTACTGGACCCGATTTATCCTGGATAACAATTGGTTCTAGTGCAGTTGTTAATTTTGATTCAATATACAGTTGTTGTGAACGGAATAACTGATTTCCGAATTCAAGACGATCCGGACTATCATGATTCCCTGCTATTGCAAGTATGGGTATTTTAAAATCACGGATAATTTTAGTAAGAATCCTATTTAATAATTCAACTGCTTCTTTCGGTGGTACTGCACGATCATACAGATCACCAGCAATTATTATGACATCGGGCTTTTCTGTATCGATAACCTCCACTAATTGCTGGAGCACATAATCCTGCTCCTCTGTCATGTGAACACTATTTACAATTTTTCCTAGATGCCAATCCGCTGTATGTAGTATTTTCATTTTCCTTCCCCCCTCGTATGTTAAGTTTATCATTAATCAGATACTTTTAGTTGAACAAGAACATATGTTTGCATATAATGAGTGTGAGGTGATTACAATGTCAAAAGATCGAGGTACCATTAAGTGGGCTTCATTGATGCTTCCGGAACACGTTAAACTGCTTCAGGATATGTGGCAGGATGATTACCGAATGACAAAACCTGTCCTAGATTCACAAGAAATAGAGATGCTTAACGCTCAAATACTGGAAGCCTTTGAATTAGGATCAACGGTTTCAGTATCCATTTATTCAGATGGCACGGTCTTTGACCATATTGGAGTAATTATTAAATTAGACAGCCAAACGAATCATATAATATTGCAATCAACTGATTCTACTCATGTAACGATACCATTTAATGATATATTATCCATTATGATTAGATAAGAGGCGGAGACAAAAGTATTTAGTCAACGTAAAATCCGAACTAGGCTTCAAAATTCTTAAAATAGAATTCGAGTTAGTTCGGATTTATTTTGCAGTTAAGAAACCACCATGGCTACAGCATGCATGCGCAGCCACCCTCTATCATGAAAATGAATTTGTAATCAAATTAGAGAGGTTTTCTCATATAAAAGTATGACTACTTTCTTACTGCATAAGTGCAACTAAGTATTCACCAAAAGGCTTGCACTCCAGAGTATAAGGGATTCTAAAAAAAGCAAAATACGCTTCCCTTTAACGAATGTCTAGATTTCTAATGTTACCGATTAGATATATACTGCGAACTAACACGGAAAAATGGTTGAGTGCTATGATACCGCTTCGGAAATACACTACGCTTTCCGTGGGCGGCTGATGAGCCTCCTTGCTCCTACGTCGCTGCGTAGAGTCTCATCTTAGGCCTCAGCTCCCACAGGAGTCTACGTGTATTTCCTTCGCTGTTGACTCGAGTAGGAATCGCTATAGAATAATTATGTGACAGCACTACACTAGTCCGGGTGAGCGGAGGGCGGTGAATCCTGCGGGAAAGCAACAGCTGAAGATCCCGCAGGAAGCGGTTTTGGCTTCCGAGGAAGCTGAAGCGTTGCCCGCGGAAAGCATCCGCCCGGAGCGATCCCGGATGGCGCGTGAGAGTTTATAGAAATTATTCTAGCAGTTAGTTCGCAGTATATATCAACTACGTATTAGATCCAAATCTTCTAAACATTCTATCCTGTTATTATTCGTCTTTAAATTGAAAGATTTTAGCCATATCCCAGCCTAATCAATGTTTTTTGTTGTATAAATATCCCATAATTGATCGAACACAGATAGAGCGTTGGCAAAGGGACTGTTCCATTCCAAATAATTGCTGATCTCATCATAATCTATTGAATGCTTTGGGAAATCATGATCGTAAAAAATCCAATCAGCAAGTCGACTCTCATCGTCAGCTATTTTCTTCCCCCGATGTGTCATCATATAATGATAGAATGATCGCATAGTTTACACCTCATTATTCTCCATAAACTCCTGATGCTTTTTAATTTTTTTTCGATAGACAATTCCAGATAGATAAATACTGATTTCATATAAAACGATTAAAGGTACCGCCACTACGATTTGCAAAACAAAATCTGGCGGGGTAATAATTGCTCCCACTATAACAAGGATAAGATACGCATATTTTCTTGTTTTACGCATAAATGCAGGCGTAAGAATCCCCAGACTTGTAAGGAACATTGATATAACCGGAATTTCAAATAAAAGTGCAAAAGGTATGACTATACGAAATAATAGTTTGAAATATCTATCGTACGTAAATATTTCATTAAACATACCATTATTTAAAGATAATAAAAAAGGTACAATTAAATTAACGAAAATAACATACCCAAAAGTTAAACCGACTATAAACAATAAGAAAATAGCTGGTATGTATAATAATGATGCTCTTTGTTCAGATTTAGTTAAACCTGGTCTGATAAACAGCCAAATTTGTAAACAAAGCAAGGGTAATGTACCAATGATAGCCACCAAACCTGCCAGTGTAATATAAACCGAAACAATATCGGTCATTCCTGTAATATTTAAGGTGAAATCAAGACTTTTTGTAAAAAAATTATACATGTCCTCAACATACATAAAACCGATAACAAATAAAATAATGAAAAAAACTGCTGTAACAATAAGCCTATTTCTTAATTCTGATAAATGTCCTACCAGATTCATTTCTTTTTCATTCTCAAATTGCTGTTCTTCAGACATTACTTCACTCCCCAGCACTCAAGCGCAAAAGAAGATGTAAGGTACTTTCCCCTACACCTTCAACAAGTTAATTATTTTTTTGATGATTTATCATTTTTACTGGAATCATCATCTGACACAATATCTTTTGTTGCATTTTTGAATTCCTTCAAAGAACTTCCAACAGCTTTACCGATTTCAGGTAATTTTGATGGCCCAAAAACGATTAAAGCAATCACAAGAATTAAAATTAACCCAGGAATGCCGATATTTCCAATCATTCATAATCACTCCGCAAGATTATTTACTTTCTTCACCTTTAACGATGCTTTTAGTTTCTTTTACCTCATCTGAAACATCACTTGTTAAATCACGTGTTGAATTCTTGAACTCACGCAGCGTATTACCTGCTGCTTTGCCGATTTCGGGTAATTTTTTCGGCCCGAAGATGATCAAAGAAATGATCAGAATCAGAATAAGTCCTGGAAATCCTATACTTGATAACATTGTAACACCTTCTTTGTATGATTGATTATATTATAATGCATTTGGACAATGACGTATATCCAAAAACGAAAAATACACATAATAGACATAGTTTATGTAAACGTATATAGTTTAACATGAATTTTGGCAGTTTAACAACTTTTAAAAACCTGGCATTCACTAAAGAGATTCTGTTTTGCCTCTTCATATTGATTTGGATAGTTCATATTAAAAAAATGCCTTGTCAAAATGTGTTCTGGAATATTGCCGAAATCTTGAACATATTTAACATTTATCCGGTCAAATAATTTCCTTACTTTTAGTTGGTTATTCGCTAATAACTGCTGTACTTCAGGTAGAATATTACTAGTATAAATTCCTGACAGAGGATGCATTTTTTCTTTATAAATTGGAATCACAGCATCAAAATCACCTAACGAGTGTAATAAGTAATCATAGACATCTTCATGTACAAATGGTGTATCGCAAGCTGAGCAGATATATACATCAGCATCAATATGATATATAGCTGATTCTAAACCAGCAAGTGGACCTGAATCCAGATACCTGTCTTTATACAAACCGAGATTAAGAAAATCAAATGATGACGGCATGTTTGTGATTATGGAAACTGTATCACTCATTAACTGAAGTTCATTTGTAATATGTTCAATGACTGGCTTACCATCCAATGTTAAGAGAGATTTATTAGTCCCCATTCGAGATGATTTACCACCTGAAAGGACAACACCAGAAATGTTCATAAATATCACTGCCTATCGTTTACGATCATATTGCAGAAAATAATAATCATAAGGGTTTTTTTCGTTCTTTTCCCCTTTTACCTTAGAAGTTAAATTCCATTCTTGCTGGGAAAATTCAGGGAAATATGTATCCCCTTTGAACGGCTCTTCAATCCAGGTAATATACATACGGTCTGCATATGGCAGTATTTGCTCAAAGATAACGCCTCCTCCAATAACGAAAAATTCCTGCTCTGGGTTTTCTTTGTTCCATTCCCTTATTATCTCTACATTATCGATGACATCAACTTCATCCGGAAAATCAATTTGTTGCCGTGTAATCACCACATTTTTGCGATTTGGTAACGGTCTGCCCATTGATTCATATGTTTTTCGTCCCATAATAATTGTGTTTCCGGTGGACTTTTCCTTAAAAAACTTCAAATCATTTGGCAAACGCCATGGTAAATCGTTCTCTGCGCCAATTGTTTGATTGCTATCCATAGCTACGAGTAATGATATCATATACTAGTTGCCCCCTTTAAATTCTAGACTGCGATAGGTGCTTTAATTGCAGGATGTGGATTATAATCGGTTAATTCAAAATCGGACAGTTCAAAGTCAAAAATAGAGCTCTTTTCTTTATTGATTTTAAGTTTTGGTAATGGTCTTAAATCGCGGCCAAGCTGCGTTTTTATTTGTTCCACATGGTTTGCATAAATATGAGCATCACCTAATGTGTGTACAAACTCTCCTACTTCAAGGTTACATTCATACGCAATTAAATGGGTTAATAAGGCATAACTGGCAATGTTGAATGGCACGCCTAAAAATATATCTGCACTACGCTGATAAAGCTGACATGAAAGTTTACCATCAGCTACGTAAAATTGAAACAGTGTATGACAAGGCGGTAAGGCCATATTCGGAACATCTTCAGGATTCCAAGCAGATACAATATGTCTTCTTGAATCCGGTTTGTTGCGAATGGATTCTATTACTTCCTTTAATTGGTCAATTGTGTCGTTTTGGGATGTTTTCCAATCACGCCATTGTTTCCCATACACGGAGCCTAAGTCACCAAAATTATTTGCAAAATCATCGTTATTCAATATCTTTTCTTTAAAATTCTTCATTTGTTCCTGATAAATAATATTAAATTGAGGATCCTCCTGAATACGGTTTCCAAAGTCAGTCATATCAGGTCCCTCGTAATCACTGCTCTCTATCCATTTTTTAAAAGCCCATTCATTCCAAATATTATTATTGTTTTCGAGTAAATAACGAATATTCGTATCCCCTTTAATAAACCACAACAATTCACTGGAAATTAAACGAAATGGAACCTTCTTTGTCGTCAGAAGCGGGAAACCCTCATTTAAATCAAAACGCATTTGATGACCGAAAATTGAATATGTACCGGTATTTGTCCGATCTTCCTTTTTAGTACCATTTTCCAGAACATATTTGCACATATCCAAGTATGCTTGTTCACCTTTCAGCATTTATAACCCTCCATATATCAATCATAATATAATTATGATTTCACATCATTATAATTTAATTTATTGTAACACAAACGTAAACTGGCTGGGGCATATTCAACATTAAATCGACATAAATCTGTTAGGAAGAGTCACATTAGGAAACGTGGGTTATTTGCCAATTTTTTATGGCGTATGCCTTAGTTCCACTTATGCAGTAAGAGTATTTATACTTACTAAACTGCCAAGAAAGGGGATATTTGTATGCTGAATGGTACTATGGAACATGTAGTTAAACAATCTGTTCTATACAGCTACGTGTTAAGTCAGCCGTTTGCTTTCTATGTTAGTGCATATCCTATCCATCAAAATAAGCAGTTACTAGAAGCGGACCAGTTACAATATGGAGAGCATGGGGAATCAGTGCGTGTTCTACAACATAAATTAAACAAATTATCCTACTATGATGATGAAATTAACGGTGACTTTACAGTTTTAACTGAACATGCATTGAAAAAGTTTCAGGCAGACAATAACATAACAATTAACGGTCAAGCAGATATAAAAACCTTAACTACTATTATTAATAAAGAAAAGCAAAAGTATATGGCACAAATTAACGAAATGTCTGAATCTATCTATCCAGGGATGCAAAGTAAAGATGTAAAGATTGCCCAACATGCTTTACAATACTTCGGTTATTATGAGGGAGAAATAGATGGAATATATGGTCCACTTACTAAAAAAGCATTAAAAATTGCAGAAGATAAACACGGGCTAGAACTGATTGATGAGTCAGAACAAGTAACAGAATCGTCACTAACAGCATTGTACGAAAAAGACGAGGAAAATGAACAGAACATCGAACAAAAGGCTAAACAGGAAGTAAAGGAGAAGACACAAGAGACAAAAAAGGCCGAAGTTACAAGTGCAAATTTTTCAGGGGCAATTGATGCAGCATATGCGCAAATCGGCACACCATATGTTTGGGGTGGTGAATCACCTGGAGGCTTTGATTGTAGTGGGTTTATTCAATATATTTTTCAAACGCAAAACATTGTCATGCCTCGAACTGTGAGTGATGCATGGAATTTCACCCAACATGTTGATAGTCCCTCTGTTGGAAATCTGGTCTTTTTTGAGACGTATAAACCAGGACCTTCGCACATGGGAATATATATTGGTGATGGAAAATTTATTCATGCTGGAGAATCACGTGGTGTAGAGATAAGTAAGTTAAGTACTTCGTATTGGGATCAAAGATATTTAGGTGCAAGGAGAGTTAAATAATACTTGTTTTGCCGAACTGAATAGTTTTTGCCTTTACTATTAATACTATCTGTATTAAACCGTAAAGGTGGGATATTTATGACTGGATTAGTTGTAAAGTTGCTTGTATGTCCAATTGGCTTGTTTTTAGCTGCATGGATTTTTCCGAATGTGGACTTTGGATACTGGTATCAGCCAATTATATTGGGGGTTGTGTTAGCCTTTGTCGGATACTTTATGGAGAGAATCATGCTACGCGAAGAAACTAACTGGTTAAGTACATTCATGGATTTTGTTGCATCAACAGTAATAGTCTACTTTGGAGCGATGTTATTTGCAGATACGGAAGTAACTTTTCTGGGGGCTATTTTGACCGGTGCTCTACTGGCTGTGACAGAAATATTTCAGCATAATTGGCTTTTGGATAGTGGCAGGGTAAAAAAAGAAACAGTTGTGAATGACAGTTAGTTTTCTAGTAATAGAAAGTCGAGTAGAACTTATCTGCTCGACTTTTATTTTTTCTTGGCCAAATTACCATTCATGAAAAAATTGATCCAAATAATTTTCCATAAAGCTATGTCGTTCTTTGGCAATTTCTCTTGCACTAGATGTGTTCATTAAATCCTTGAGTTTTAACAATTTGTCATAAAAATGTTGAACAGACGTATTGTCTTTAGAGTTATTGTCCCATATCAGCTGTTCCTTTGAACCACCATATGCAAAAGTTCGTGCAATGCCAATGGCTCCTATTGCATCCAATCGGTCTGCATCCTGAACAATTTTACCTTCCTGTGTCATAGGAATTCTCCCTTTACTGAACGATACATCTCTAGCCGCCGCCTTAATCTGGTTTAATTGATCTGGAGTACAATTTATTGTCAGTAAAAATTCATTTAATTTATTTATTTCATTTGCACTATCTGAAAATAACTTTCGGTCACCGACATCATGTATCCATGCTGCAGCTTCCGCTATAAATCGATTTGCCCCTTCTTGCTCTGCAATGGTTCTTGCCATTCTAGCTACTCGTTCCATATGATAGTAATCATGGCCAGTAGAGTCATTAGAAAACATGTTGTATATATAGTGCCGAATAGCATCTAATTTCTCAGTATAATGCATTAAAATAATCCCACGATTTTACCATCTTCAGCGACATCCATTTTCAGCGCAGCTGGTTCTTTTGGCAAACCAGGCATTGTCATCATATCACCTGTTAATACAACAATAAAACCTGCTCCAATCGATGGCCTCAGCTCTCTTATCATAACAGTAAATCCTTTAGGTCTCCCTACCAAGGAAGGATCATCAGATAAAGAATATTGTGTTTTAGCTATACATACCGGAAGATTTCCCCACCCCTGTTTTTCATAAAACGCCAGCTGCTTTCTGGCTTTCTGAGACAATTCAATATCATCAGCGCCGTAAACAGTTGTTGCAATCTTTCTAATCTTTGTTTCTAACGGTTCATCTAATTCATAAATACGTTTGAAATTCCTTTCAGGAGAATCAGCCTTTTCAATAACTTTTTCAGCAAGTTCAATGCCACCTGTTCCGCCATTCGCCCAGACATCACTTAGTGCAACGTCAATGTTTCTGAATTCACACCAGGTTTGAATAAAGTCAACCTCGTTTTGTGTGTCTGTTGGAAATTTATTAATAGCAACGACGAAGGGTAGCCCAAATTCTTCAATGGTTTCTATATGTTTTTTTAAATTTTCCATTCCTGCCTTTAGTGCCTCCATGTTTTCGACAGTCAGATTGTCTTTTGCAACACCTCCATGCATTTTTAGCGCACGAACTGTTGCCACAATCACGACCGCATCGGTATCAAAATTGCCAGCACGTGATTTAATATCAAGGAACTTTTCGGCACCAAGGTCTGCTCCAAATCCTGCTTCTGTTACAACATAATCCCCTAGTTTAGCCGCAGTTTTGGTTGCCATTATGCTATTGCATCCATGTGCAATATTAGCAAAAGGACCTCCATGAATAATTGCTGGTGTATTTTCAATTGTTTGGACCATATTTGGCTTTATGGCATCTTTTAGTAACAGTGTAATAGCGCCTTCTATTTTTAAGTCTTTAACTGTTACAGGCTCTTCATCATATGTATAGCCAACAACTATTTTCGAGACTCTTTCTTTCAGGTCTTCAATACCTGTTGCTAAACACAATATAGCCATTATTTCTGAGGCAACCGTAATGTTAAATCCATCTTCTCTTGGAACGCCGCGCAAAGGTCCTCCTAATCCGACAACGATCTGACGCAGTACTCGATCATTCATGTCCATAACACGTTTCCATTCGATTCGACGAGGGTCTATGTTTAAGTCATTCCCTCGATGTATGTGGTTATCAATCATGGCTGACAATGCATTATTTGCACTTGTTATTGCATGTAAATCACCAGTGAAATGTAAATTAATATCTTCCATTGGCAACACCTGCGAATATCCCCCGCCTGCTGCTCCACCCTTCATTCCCATAACTGGTCCCAGTGAAGGTTCTCGCAATGCAATAATCCCTTTTTTATTTAATTTTGTAAGTGCTTGTCCTAACCCAACTGTAACAGTGGATTTCCCTTCCCCAGCAGGTGTTGGATTAATTGATGTTACCAGTATGATCTTACCTTCTGGTTTGTCTCTTAGTTTGTCTAATAAAGAATCAGACAGCTTTGCTTTTGTATGACCGTATGGTTCCCAGTCTTCAGCAGACAAATCCAGTCCTGTAGCAATTTCTTCAATTGGCTTTAGTTCAGCTTGCTGAGCTATCTCTATATCTGTCTTCATTTATATTCCTCCTCACATTATATATAGTGTAACGCATTTATCATTTTTTTCACATTACTTTTGAAGATATTTAAAACGTTTACATTAGTATTATTTGGTTAATTTGTTATAAAAAAATGACTCTTATTACACCTATCTCCTTGACGGACGGACTGAAATGGGCTATATTAGATATAAGCAAAGAAGATGTATGGAATCATTAACGACAGGCAGCTTCTATAGAAGTGGATGTACTAGTGATCCTACCTTCTATAAAAGGGTGTCTTTTTTAATATTCATTTATCTGCTTTGTATTAACACGTTTTACGTGAAAGCTTTTAGGAGGATTTATTTACATGGAAAACGGAGTAGTAAAATGGTTCAACGCAGAAAAAGGTTATGGTTTTATTCAATTGGAAGAAGGAAATGATGTATTCGTACATTATTCTGCTATCCAAGAAGAAGGCTTCAAAACATTAGAAGAAGGTCAAGAAGTTTCTTTTGAAATTGTAGAAGGCGAACGTGGCCCACAAGCTGCAAATGTAACTAAAAAATAACTCAACAATATATAGAGCGGTAATCTGATAAAGATTACCGCTCTTTTTGGTATTTAAAAAAGTCTAAATCCTTTATTACTGCATAAGTGCAGCTAAGCCTTTCACTATTAAGGCTTGGCGATAAGCAAAGTTTTCAGTACCATTATGCAAGGTTTATGCATTCATTTTACGTTACGAAAGTTGAAAAAGTAATATTTAAATATGTCGATACACTTTATTTTTTTCACCCTTGCTTCTCAAACTCTAAATACGTATAATAAATTTTGTCGTCTAATCGCGGTTCGCAAACTCCCGCGTTATCAAAACTAAGGAGGAATTCAATATGATGCCAAATGAAATAATTTGGATATTGTTTGCACTTGTTAACTTCTCATTATTATTGTTATTTTACCGGTTATTTGGGAAAATGGGCCTTTTTGCCTGGATAGGCATGGCAACTGTTATTGCAAATATCCAGGTTCTGGAAACAGTTGAGCTATTTGGGTTAACTGCAACATTGGGAAATATTATTTATGGAACAGCATACCTTGCAACAGATATTTTAAATGAAAAGTATGGCAAGAAAGATGCAAAGAAAGCTGTGTGGCTGGGATTCTCAACTCTAATTGCGATGACAATTATGATGCAGATTGTTCTTGTATTTGAACCTGGGTCAGACGATATTGCCCATGGATCACTTGCAACAATTTTTGGAATGATTCCACGTATTGCTGCTGGAAGTCTGGCTGCTTACGCTATTAGTCAATATTTCGATGTTTTTATTTATGACAAATTACGTAAATTGTTTCCTTCAGAAAAAAGTTTATGGATCCGTAATAATGGCAGTACAGTTATCAGTCAGCTCCTCGATACTGCTGTTTTCTGTACTATTGCATTTTATGGTGAATATCCAACCTCTGTTTGGTTGGAAATTTTCTTTACCACATATATAATTAAATTTGCAGTAGCACTAATCGATACACCATTTATGTATATTGCTAAAAACATGCATAAAAAATAAGCTTAAGAGGATAGCAGATATGCTATCCTCTTTTATTATAAGGTCGCTTTCGTTAATGCTTTTTCTTCACGTGGAATTCTTATGGTTAATAGAAGAACATGCAAGAGTGGAAATACAAATGCAGTCAAATATGCTCCGACAAGAAAGGGAATTACAAATAATTCTATAGCAACAATAATATAGTTTGGATGTTTCACGTATTTATATGGCCCTTTTTTAATCACCGATACCCCTGGCAGGACAATAACTTTTGTATTCCAGAACTTCCCTAAAGTATGAATACACCACAACCTTCCTAGTTGTGTTAATAAAAATATTGTAATTAAAGGATAATTAATTCCGATACTGCTTTCATTCAAAACTGCTTCAAAAACCATCGACAGAAAAAAGATGCTATGAAGCCATATAAACCATTTATAGTGCTTCACACCTTTTTCAATACCCCCTCTATCCTTCATCCACCTTTCATTACGCTTGGCAATGTTAAGCTCTACCAATCTTTGTACGATAACTGCAATGATAAATAGCAACATCCATGTTGTCATCTTTCGTTCCACTCCAATATTAGTAATTCTGAGCTAAATCCTGGTCCTAAGGCTGATAATATACTTTTTTCTTGTTTTGGAACCTCTTCTTTTAACCATTCATTGAGTACATAAAAAACGGTTGCTGAAGACATATTTCCATGGTTTTCAAGAACACGATAAGAATGTTTAAACTTTTCTTGTGGAACATTTAGCACATCTTCCATAGATTCTAATACCTTTTTACCTCCAGGATGTGCAATAATTGAATGTATTTCGTTTTTGTCTATCATATTATCTTGCAAAAATGATAAAATATGCTTCCTCCAAAATGTCTGCACAAGTGCTGGAATACTTTTTGAGAAAACGACTTCTAATCCATCATTGGTAATATTCCATCCCATAACAGAATTGCTGTTCTTCATAGTAGCTGAGCTCGTACGTTTAATTTTTGGCTTTACTTTCTTAACATATGATAAATAGGCTGAGCAATCACCAACTAATAACGCAGCACTCACTCCATCTCCAAACAGAGCTGTACCAATTAAGTTGCTTTTTTGATTATCGTCTTTTTGAAATGTTAGACTGCATAGCTCGCATGATACAATAAGCGCAGTTTTTTCAGGATGAGCTGTAAGCCAGTCATCGGCCCGGGAAACTCCTATTGCCCCACCGGCACACCCCAGTCCCCATAATGGCATCCGAGAAACATCTTCCCGGATTGGCCGTTCATTCATTAAATATGTATCTAACGACGGAGTGGCAATTCCAGTACTGGATACAAAAATAATTAAATCAATAGCTTCATATGGGATATCTTGTTCCAGAAATTCTTTATTAGTTAGACACGCATCCATTGCCTGTAATGAATAAGTTATAGCACTTGTATGATATAAATTATTTTTTTCCTGAAATGAATGTTCTTCTTTAAACCAATGCTCTCCCACTACAAACTGTCTTTTATTAATCATTGCATGGTCAAAAACAGGTAATAATCTGGATAATTGTTTTTCAGAGTATGTAAAAATGTCCCTGACCAGATTTTTAACTGAAGGCTGAGATAATTCATTTGCAGGAATACCTAATCCAACTGAACATATAAACGACATGGACTCACCTTTTTAGGTTAGTTTGTTTCATTTACACAAAAATATAACAGTTTCTTCACAAATTATTCATAACCTCAATAGATATATTGCTTCTAATCCCTTTAAAATATTGGATTTCAGCTGTTATTGAACAATTTATGAATTATCGTGTAATTAAATTATTTTCATTATTTATAGGTGTATCATAAAGATGGAAACATAATCTTTTTAAAAAGGAGTGAGTAATTTGACGAGTCTACATCATCAAAAGGACGATAAAGCTAATAAAAAAGAAAGTCCAAACCTAAAAGGAACATTCATTTTGGTTATGATGCTTGGACTATTTATTTTGGCTAGTTGGTTTGGTGTATATGCTCTTTTTGTTATCAGATAAAAAAGATTGATAGGGAGATGTTTTTCATGCATTTACACAAATACGAAAAGATTTGGCTAATGTTTGGGGTTGGATCACTTGTGGTATTCCTTCTTGTTATAGGTATCGGTGCATTTTATAAAGGAACACATCCACAAAGCCAGATGACAACAATTGATCCGCAAAATATTGAAGCAAACGACGCATTTAAACAGGAAAATCTTGGTTTAACTAAAGTAGATGATAAGAAATATATTCTTAATGTTGTTGCTTCAGCATTTAATTATGATTTAAGTGTTGATGAGGATGGAACTCAGGTTAAATCTATCAGAGTACCTAAGGGATCAACTGTTTTGTTCCATGTAACGTCAAAAGATGTTGTTCATGGGTTTGAACTTGCTGGAACAAATGTAAATATGATGGTTGAACCCGGTTATGTCAGCAGTTATGAAACAGTAATGGAAAAACCTGGTGAATATACTTTAGTTTGTAATGAATATTGCGGGACAGGACATCATTTGATGTACGCTACCGTGGAGGTGTATGAATGATGATTAGTGAAAAATTAGGTTTATCTAATCAGGAAACGAAATTATCTATGGCCTATATTTATGTAGCTTTTATTGCTCTTCTTGTAGGGGGGCTGATGGGGCTACTCCAAACTTTGGTTCGTTCCGGCACCTTTACACTTCCGTGGGGAATAGACTATTACCAAGTCTTAACCGTTCACGGCGTTATATTAGGGCTTGTCTTAACAACGTTTTTTATTATTGGATTCCAGTATGCTTTAATTAATAAAACAATTGGACTAACCGTTAAACAGCGGAAGATATCCTGGGTTGGCTTTTGGATCATGCTAGTCGGTACTGTTATGGCTTCAATTACAATTTTATTAGGCAAAGCAAGTGTACTTTATACTTTTTACGCTCCATTAAAGGCACATCCAGCCTTTTATATTGGGTTGGCATTAGTAATCATCGGAAGTTGGTTTGCTTGCTTTGCTAATTTCAGGCAAATGTTCTTATGGAGAAAAAATCATAAACATGAAAAGTCACCTCTATTAGCATTTATGGTTGTTATAAATATGTTGCTATGGTTTATTGCAACATTAGGTGTAGCATCTACAGTATTGATTCAGTTTATTCCTTGGTCACTTGGTTATGCTGACACGATAAATATCTTAGTAAGCAGAACATTATTTTGGTATTTTGGACATCCGTTAGTTTATTTCTGGTTACTTCCGGCATATATGGCTTGGTACGCTATAATCCCTAAAATTATTGGTGGGAAAATATTTAGTGATTCATTAGCTCGTCTAGCCTTTGTTCTATTTTTAATGTTTTCCATTCCGGTAGGCTTTCACCATCAGTTAACCGAACCCGGGATTGATCCGATGTGGAAGTTTATTCAAGTTGTATTAACATTTATGGTTATAATCCCTTCTTTGTTAACCGCATTTTCCATGTTTGCAATGTTTGAAATTACCGGACGTAAAAAAGGATTTCAAGGTATATTTGGCTGGGTAAAACATTTGCCATGGAAAGACGTAAGATTCTTTGCACCAATGGTAGGTATGCTTGCATTTATTCCCGCTGGGACAGGCGGTATCATTAACGCTTCGCACCAGCTAAATGCAGTTGTACACAATACAATTTGGGTAACAGGCCACTTTCACTTGACTGTTGCAACGACTGTAATTTTAACCTTTTTTGGTATCTCTTATTGGCTGATTCCAGCTTTAACTGGAAGAAAACTTACTGCTGATATCAATAAATTAGGTTTAATTCAAACAATTATATGGACAATTGGTATGACCATTATGTCTGGTTCAATGCATATTGCTGGTTTATTCGGGGCACCACGTCGATCAGCTTATTCAACATATGGCGGTACCGAACAGGCGTCAGAGTTGATTGGTTATCAGTACTCACAGGCTATCGGTGGATCGATTCTATTTATAGGAATCATATTGATGGTGTATATATTTATTAAATTAGCATTCTTTGCACCAAAAGGAATAGAAGAGTTTCCTATTGCAGAAGAAGAACCAGATGCAGAGCCTACACCAAACTTCCTTGAAAACTGGAAACTTTGGATAGGATTAACAATAGCGTTGATTCTATTTGCATATACCATTCCGTTTATAGAAATTATACAGCATTCACCCCCAGGATCACCACCGTTTGGTTGGCCGATTGGAAATAACTGATTAGAAGAAAAAATGGCTTATCGCGAAGCAATAGTTACAATTACGGAATAAGAATGGAATGCTTTCTTAACGGCTAAAACAAAAAACAGGGTTCTCCCCCCTGTTTTTTTGCATACTAAAGTTTATAAATTTTGCTGTACTTCTTCGTTAAATAATCCACGAGGTAATCCGGATTTAATTTTTCTTTTGTTACATCCTCAATTATTTCAAGAGGTTTTTTCATTTTTCCATACTGATGAACGTTTTCTGTCAGCCAGTTGCGTATTTGATCGAACTGGTTATTTCGAATTAAGTCATCTACATTTAATTTAGTCTTCATTGTGTTATGAAACTGCGCTGCATACATATAACCTAATGCATAAGAAGGGAAATAACCGAAATCTCCTCCTGACCAATGAATATCCTGTAAGACGCCCTCTCTGTCAGTTGGTGGTTTTATTCCAAGGTAATCCTCCATTTTTTCGTTCCAGAGATGTGGTAGATCACTAACCCTAATTTCGTCGTTAATTAGTGCTTTTTCTAATTCATACCGTATCATAATATGAAGCGAATAAGTTAACTCATCTGCCTCAATTCGAATGAATGATGGTTTCACTTCGTTGACCGCACGGTAAAATTCACCCAGTGGAAGCTGCTGGAAATGGCTTGGTGCATATGACTGAAATAACTCGTAATTACTCTCCCAAAAAGCCTTATTTCTTCCGACAAAGTTTTCCCAAAACAGTGACTGTGATTCATGAATACCCATAGATGTTCCGGTGGCTAACGGTGTTTTGGCTAATTTCTTGCTAATATTTTGCTCGTACAATGCATGTCCGCCTTCGTGAATTGTACCAAAAACAGCTGACCGAAAGTCTCCTTCATCATAACGAGTCGTAATACGTACATCATTAACATTAAGTGCGATAGCAAATGGATGTACGGTTTCATCAAGGCGTCCTGAAGAAAAATCATACCCCATTTGCTCCAATACCCTAATTGTAAAATCTTCCTGATCTTTTTTAGGAAAATGACCCATTAAAACTGATGGATCTGGCTTTCTGCTGCTTTTGTTAATTTTGTTCAATAATGAAGATAGGGACTTTCTAACTTCAGGGAATACTTTATCAAGCGTTGCAGTTGTGACGCCTGGTTCATAATTATGTAATAAAGCATCATAGATATTATCTTCATAACCCCAATACGCTGCAAACCTCTGATTATATGCGACTAACTTCTCCAAATAAGGCTGGAATAAGGAGAAATTATCTGTTTGACGTGCTTCCTGCCAAACGGACTCTGATTTAGACTGAAGCATCACATATTCCTTGAATTCATCATTGGGTATTTTACGATTTCGTTCATATATCTCTTCGCATTCTTTCACAGTCTTCCTGATAATTTCATCTTCAGTACTGTCTTTTATAAGATCAATAAAATATTTCATTTTTTCTGATGTTTCAAGTTGATGTACTTTCTCAGATAAAAAACCAACTACTTCCGAACGTTGCTCTACTCCCTTCTTAGGAATTTTGGTACGCATATCCCATTGTGTTAGGGTGATTGCTTCACGATAAACATCTAGTTCATTTAATAATTCTTTGAAGTCCTTTTCAGCTTGCTTAATATTATCCAAATTGAATTCCTCCTCTATCTCTTGCCAAAGTATTGATAATAGTTTGTTTGGATGAATCCGTTGAATAGTTTCCGCTTTTTAGTAGCCTTTTGTCCATATTCTTTTTCGAATGCTTCATACGCAGTTAAAATATATACACTCCAAGTTGGATACTCTTTCATTACATTGCCCAAATCCTGATATATCTTTGCAGCGCCTTCCTGATCTCCGATACGTTGACCATATGGCGGATTACCTACGATATACCCATTCTCTTTTCGTAAAAATAAATCCTTAACTTGCATTTGTTTCCATGAAATTAAATCACCTAATCCAGCTTCTTTAGCATTGTCATTCGCAACTTTGATCATTTTATGGTCAATATCCGATCCTGTGATATCCAATTTTTGATCATAGTTTGCATTATCTTCAGCCTCTTGAAAAGCTTCCTCCCAATACTGGTCTTTGACGAATGGCCAGTTTTCAGAAGCGAATTCACGATTAAACCCAGGAGCAATATTTTGGCCGATTAATGCTGCTTCAATCGGGATTGTACCAGATCCGCAAAAGGGATCTATTAAAGGCTGCTCAGGTTTCCAATTCGTCAGTTTTAAGAGTGCTGCACCCATTGTTTCCTTAATTGGAGCTTCACCTTGTCCAACACGATATCCTCTTTTATGTAAGCCGGCCCCTGATGTATCTAATGTTAGTATTGCTTCATCCTTAAAAATCGCTACTTCTACTTTGTATAATGAACCAGTTTCCGGCATTGTTGAAGCTATACCATATTTTAATTTTAATCGTTCAGCTATTGCTTTTTTAACGATAGCCTGGCAGTCTGGAACACTATATAATGTTGATTTTACAGATTTACCTGAAACAGGAAACTTACCATCTTCCATAATAAATTGTTCCCATGGAAGCGCCTTTGTTGACTCAAATAATTCATCGAATGTAGATGCCTTAAAAACACCTACCTTCAGTTTCACACGATCCCCTGTTCGTAACCATAAGTTACACCTAGGAATTGCAGACACTGGTGCTTGAAATACAACTTTACCGTTTTCAACTTCTACTTCATAGCCGAGCTGTTTTACTTCTTTTGCTACTAAAGACTCAAGTCCCATAGCAGCTGTTGCAATTAATGTTACCTCTTGTGCCATAAATTTAGTCCTTTCATTTCCAAGAATTAGTTATAGTTTACCATATCATTTTAAAATTACTAATAGAAAACTAAGTCTAAGATTACTCAACTTTCGGATTTATAGCGAAAGCTCTAACAGCTATTTTGAAATCTCAGAACGTTTTTACTTGTTGCCTTGACAACATTGATAAAAGTTTTTCGTACCTATAAGATATAAAATGCGACATTGTGCTGAAAGATACTTGAGTGCTATGACACCGCTTCGGAAATACATTTAGCTTTCCGCGGGCAACGCTTCAGCTTCCTCGGAAGCAAAAAACGCTTCCTGCGGGATCTTCAGCTGTTGCTTTGATTAAGTCTATATAATTGTGTAAAAAGAAAGGACACCATAAGTCCTCATGTTACAATGTTTTCAACCACGAAAATAATGTAGAGGAGGAATTTATGATGTCCCAAATCAATTTTACACTAGATTTT